>NZ_JBDPLX010000001.1:0-619449 GCF_039871815.1 Micromonospora sp. B9E7 | reverse complement strand
GCGGGGCCCCCCCCGCGACGCTGGTGGCACCGCGATCCGGAAAGGGTAGTTCGTGGCACGAACCGAACTCGGCGACTTCCTCCGAGCTCGCCGACAGGCGCTCCGCCCGGCCGACGTCGGGCTCCCATCGCGCGGGCGACGCCGCACCCCTGGCCTACGCCGCGAAGAAGTCGCACTCCTGGCAAGTCTGTCCGTGGACTACTACGAACGACTTGAGCAGTCGCGCAACAGCAACCCCTCCGAGGCTCTGCTCGGCAGCCTCGCCCGGGCGCTGCGCCTCTCCGTCGACGAGCGGGACTACCTTTACCGTCTCGCCGGACATCCGGCGCCGACGCCCAGCACCCTCAGCGGGTACGTCGACCCCGCGATGATGTTCCTACTCGACGCACTCACCACCGTGCCCGCGCACGTCATCGACCACCGTACTGCCATCCTCGCCCAGAACACCCTCAGCCGCGCGCTGCTGGGCTCATGGACCGACGGCGACGCCCGCCACTCGAACGTGACCTGGCGCTGGTTCACCCACCCCGAATCCCGCGCGCTCAACGTGCCGGAGGAACACGAGGCGATCGGACGCGGCTACGTCGCCGACCTACGCGCAGCCGCCGCCAGCATCGGCCCCGACCCGGTAGCCGACCAACTGATCGCCGATCTCACCATCGCCAGCGCCGAATTCGCCCAGTACTGGTCCGACATGCAGGTCGCCCCACTACAGGCCACCCGCAAAATCCTCGTCCATCCGCAGGCCGGACGTCTGGACGTACAGTGCGACTTCGTCCTGAGCACCACCACGGGTCAGCGCTTGGTCATCTTTCGACCTCAGCCCGGCACGGCCGCCGCCGACAGCTTCGACTTCCTCCGCGCCCTGGGCGAACAACCCCTTTGATCGTTCCTGATCCGCCACGCCGTCGGTCGCACGACAACGGTCATCCCGCCCGGGCCGAAACGCACGAGGTCGGCAGGGGACCTTCGTCGTCCGCCTATCGTGGTATCCGTTGATGGGATGTGCCCGCAGCCGCCTCTTGTGCGGCGTCTGCTCCCCAACTGGCCAACAGCCGCAGCGCCTCTTCGGAGAGCGAGCCGGGCTCGGCGTGGTAGGTGGTCAGCAACTGCTCCGGATCACCGGGGAGCGCGAGTGTCTCGTAGCGCAGCGTCAGCTCACCGACCAGTGGGTGTGACAGAAGCATGATGCCGTGCGTCTTCTTCTTGACGTCGTGGGTGGCCCACAGCCTGCGGAAGTCCTCGCTCTTGATAAAGAGTTCGCCGATCAGCGAGACGAGCAGCGGGTCGTTTGTCTGCGGGCCGGCCCCAAGCCGCAATTGTCCTACCACGTCGTACGCCTTGGACTCCCAGTCCGCGAACAGCGTCCGGGAGGCCGGGTCGAGGAAAATGATCCTCGCCCAATTCCGATCCTCCGGGGTACGGGCTGCCCAGTCACCGAAGAGGGCAGAGGCGGTCTGGTTCCAGGCCAGCACATCAGTGCGGCGGCCCCATACGTAGGCGGGCACGCCCTCCACCGCGGCCAGCAGTTCGTGTATCGCGGGCCTTACCCGTTGGCGTGGCGGCGCGGGCTGGTGCTGCTGTCGCTCGGGCTGGGCCAGGCTCAATAGGTGGGCATGCTCGGCCTCGGAGAGCTTGAGTGCGCGGGAAACCGCGTCCAGCACCTCACGTGAGACGTTGCGGGCATTGCCCTGTTCGAATCGCGTGTAGTACGCCGCGGAGACTCCGGCGAGCTGCGCGAGCTCTTCCCGCCGCAGCCCCGGGACACGGCGCCGTCGGCTGTAGTCGGTGAGCCCCACATCCGCCGGCTTGTGCCGGGCCCTGCGAGTACGCAGAAAGTCGCTCAGTTCTGCGCGGGGGTCGAGCCTTTCCTGCGGGTTGGATGCAGGATCCGACCCTGAATCGGCTGAGCGGCCGGCCCAGGAAGCGTGACGGGTGGTCATGTCTCGATTATCCCACCGATTACGCAGCCCAGCCTGTCCCTGCCAGTGATAGCCACACGAAACGTAGACGAAGCGGGTGGCTGGCTGACACCGCACAGCTGAAGCACGCTCGACGTGTTCTGAGCAAAAGAGCCGCAAGCCCCTGGCCGATCCCTGGCGGGGTCCGTTCCGTTCCTGAAAGAGCACCATGACTGAAATCGTCACCACATCAACAGCCTCGATGGCGGCGACCACTGGGCGGAACCGCCTTCCGGGCAACGCCTTGCTCGGCCTTTTCCTGGCCGGCTTTATCAGCATCCTCACCGAATGCCTCCCGGCGGGTCTCCTGCCGGAAATGAGCCGCACCCTGCACACCGGTGTCTCACTGACCGGTCAGACCGTCACCCTCTACGCGCTCGCCACCGCGCTCGGCGCCATCCCTCTTGCGCGGGCGACGGCGACCTGGCCGCGCAAACACGTCCTGCAACTCGCTCTGGCCGTGGTCGCCGTCACCAATGCGCTCACCGCGATGTCCAGCGACTTCACGCTGACAATGGTTCTCCGCTTCATCGCCGGTCTGGGAACGGGACTCATCTGGCCCCTTCTCGGCGGCTACGCCGCCCGCCTCGCACCACCGGGACGAGAGGGCCGTGCCATCGCCATCGCTCTGGCCGGAACCCCGATCGGACTGGCTCTGGGTGTCCCGCTGGGGACCTGGCTCAGCAGCCTCGGCGGCTGGCAACTCGCCTTCTACGCCTCGGCCGCCGTGAGCGTCCTGACCATGGTCTGGGTCCTGGTGGCGCTTCCGAATCTGCCCGGCCAGCCGGTCGACGCACGTTTCACGATCTCGCAGATCCTGGTCATTCCCGGACTGCGGCCCATCCTGTTCGCGCTCGCCACGTACATGATCGCGCACAACCTTCTCTACACCTACATCACCGACCTCCTCCTGCACGCGGAGATGGCCGACCAGACGGGCTGGGTGCTGTTCGCCTTCGGGGTCACCTCCGTGCTCAGCGTTCTCGTGGTCGGGGCGCACATCGACCGACACCTGCGCAAGCTCGTCGTGGGCAGCACCCTGCTGTTCGGGGCCAGCGTGCTCGTCCTGGGCGTCCTCGCGGATACGCCGATGCTGGTCTACGGCGCCGTCGCCGCATGGGGCCTCGCGTTCGGCAGCTCCCCGAGCCTGTTCGTGGGTGCCACGATCAACGCGACAGGAGGAGCGGCGACCGTCGCTCAGTCGATCACCATCACGGTCTTCTCCGCTTCCATCGCGGTCGGCGGTTTCATCGGCGGTCTTCTGCTCGCCGGCCTGGGCACCGCCTCCATCACCTGGGGAGCACTGATCCTCCTGGTCGCCGCAGCCGCAACCGTCATCGGCGGCGCAAAGCACGCGTTCCCCAGGAACGCCTGATGCCGAATGAGGAAGGTAGCCAAATGACAACCATCGATCATGCCCCTGGCGGCAGTATCCGGACCGGAAGCTGCCTGTGCGGCTCGATCAGCTACCGATTCGACGGGCAGCCGGAGGCTGTCGTCCTGTGCCACTGTGCTCATTGTCAGCGCCACAGCGGTGCCGCCTTCTCGGTCAACGTTCTGGTGGCGCGCGACGCCCTGGAAGTCAGGGGTACGCCCAGGTCGTACCGGACCGTCGGGGTGGAGAACGGCAACCTGCGCGACCGGCTCTTCTGCGGTGATTGCGGTACTCCGATCCTCACCGTCCTTCACGAACGACCCGAACTGATGATCGTCAAGGCCGGAACCCTCGATGACTCGACCGGGTTGGAGCCGTTCGCCGAGGTGTGGTGGCGTCGAGCCCAGGACTGGATCGAACCGGACCCGAACCGAGCGAGGTTCGACGGCGACGCGACGTGACGGCGGCGGCAGGCGGTCGGTCGAAGGTGATGACCGACCGCCTGCCGGGGATGCCCTTGGCCATGGTGTCGAGAACCGCGTTGGCCCCTCGCAGGTCGACCTCCTCGATGTCGGGGAGGATGCCGTGCGCCACCGAGAAGGCGAGGGGGTCGCGGAGGTCGTGCGGGGAGCCGGACGGGTTGACCATGACGTGCAGTCGGTTGAGGACCATCTGCTGGGTGGGCAGGGTCAGCGGCTCCGGATCGTATCCACACAACACGAGCCAGCCGTCGGGTGCCAGGCTGGCAAGTGTCGCCGCGGCTGACGAGGACCTCGCCCGCCCCGGCGTGGGCGCCTCACGTTCGGTGACCGTCAGTGGCGCGTCGGCCGCGGAGACCGCGTACCCCTTCACCCGCGACAACGCGGACAGTGAGCCGAACGCCATCGGTGACGCAACCTGTGACGGCATCAGCGCGACCTGGGCCGGGCAGGCCCAGGAGTTCGACTGGGTCCAGAACACGGCCCGCAACGCGGGGGCCATGGGCGTCTTCTACTGGGAACCGACCTGGTACGCCGTCCGCGGCAACGGCTGGGACCCGGCCAACATCAACGGCACCGGAAACCAGTGGGACAACATGGCCGTCTTCGACTGGTCCGGCGGGTGAACCCGGGCGTGCGCTGGACGCCCTGACCCGTTGCCCGGACGCGCGCCGAGCCGGCTCCCGGCACCTTCGAGGAGGCACCGCCATCGCGCGACAACTGTGGCTGTCGCGCGATGGCCGTGACGAGGTGCCGGATCACGCCGCGAGGGTTTGCAGCGCGGTCATCAGCCGGGCACCGAGCGTGTCGACAAACTTCTCGCCACACTCGCGTCGGTGCCGTCGTAGCCCGCCCCGTGGTTGCCCGCGAACCCATTGACCGCGGTCGTGGCGTACGCCATGATCACCCTCAACTTGATACTGATGCCCGTCGCTCGTGCATCCATTTGCTGATGCGAGGCGGCGGGCATGCGTCGGCGTCTCACGGGGGAGATCGTTGCCGAATGACCATGTCCAGGATCAGCGCTGCCACCACGCCCGAAATCCGGGCGCAGGCGGCCGAGCACGACAAACCGAATGATCGGCGACTGACCGTCGGTCGTCGCCGCCTGCTCGTCGGCGGGTCCATCGTCGCCGCGTCGCTGGTCGGCCAGGGCCTCGTCGGGAGCGCCGCACTGGGCGCGGCGGTCACCGAGCTGTCAGTCGGGAAGGTGGAGATCACTCCACCGGTGGGCACGTACCTGGCCGGTTACGGCGTGGACGTGCCACGCAGGTCGACCGGGACCGCTGCCGCGCTGTTCGCGCGGTGCACGATCCTGTGGCATGCGGGTGTGCCCCACGTCATCGTCAGCGCCGACGTCCTCGGTTTCGCGCGTGGCCTGCACCAGTCGATCCGCAGCCAGGTGCTCGCTCTTGGCCTGGCGTCGGAGAACTTCGCGCTGACCGCCACGCACACGCACAACGGTCCGGTGCTCCCCGACAAACTGGACCCGTTCATCGCGTACGCGATGAATTCCACTGTGCGGGCACAGGTGCGTGCCTTCGGCGACCAGTTGGCCACGCGCATTGTGCAGCTGGTCCGTGACACGCTCGACGGCCCGCGAACGGCGTGCACCCTCGACTACCAGGTCGTCAAGCAGAACTTCTCGTACAACCGGGAGAGCCTGCCGTACGTCGAGTCGGATGTGCCGGTCCTGACGGCTCGTACGCCGGGTGGTGAGCCTCTGGCCGTGCTGTTCAGCTACGGGTGCCACCCGGTGACAGCCGGGTCCCAGACAATGTTCGACCCGGACTACCCGGGGGACGCGGTCACCCGGATCGAGCAGGCGACCGGGGCCTTCGCCCAGTTCCTCCTCGGGCCGGCCGGTGACCAGAACCCTGCCGGCGCGCGGGGCTGGGCCCAGCGGAGCCTGCGGGGCGCCGAACTCGCGCAGGCCGTCACGACGGCGCTGCTGCGGCCGGGTCGGCCGGTCGCTGGTCCGACGACGACCCATTACCGGGAGGTGAGCCTGCCGCTGGATGTGACGCCGACCGAGGACAATCTTCGGGACGTGTCCGCGGCCTACGCCGCGCGTTTCCACGATCTTTCCCTGCCGGGCTACTACCAGCGGCACGCGCGGCAGATGAGCGCGCAGATCGACGCCGGCACGTTCGCGACGTCGATTCCGGTCCCCGTGCAGTCCTGGAGGTTCACCGGCAGCCCAGACCTTCGACTGCTGCTGGCCGGCGGCGAGATCGTGTCCGGATACGCCGTCTACTTCCGGGCGCGATACGGCACGTCCAGCCAGCTGCTGTTCGCGGGCTACGCGAACGAGGTGAGCGCGTACCTTCCCAGCGACGAGCTGCTGCGGAGGACCGCGACGTACGCCGGCGGGATCGACGCCGACTTCCCGGGCATCGCCGGGGGCTCGATGACTGTCTACGGCTGGTTGGGGCACCTGAAAGGAAAACCGACAGCGACATCTCCCGACGGCGTGGAGCAGATCCTCATCGGCGCGATCGACGCGGCACTGTCGGCGTAACGTCGCCGAGAACGGCGAGGGCCGGCCCTTCCGGGCCGGCCCCTCGGTCGGTCGGACGGATCAGCGGGCACCTGAGGGCCGGTAGGAGTCCTTCCCGGCCGTCTCAGGTGCCCGAAGACCCTAGGTGCGCGTGCTCCACTGCTGGTTGGCGCCACCGTGGCAGGCCCACAGGTGCAGTTGCGTCCCATTGGCCGTGCCGGAGGCGACGGCGTCGAGGCAGAGCCCGGATTGGGCTCCGGTGATGGTGCCGTTGGAGTTCAGGTTCCACTGTTGGTTGGATTGGCCGTTGCAGTCCCAGATGATGACGGCGGTGCCGTTGCTGCTGCCGCCTCCGCTGGCGTCCAGGCACTTGTTGCCGTACACGGTCAGGGCGCGGTTGGTGGTATGGGTCCAGCGTTGGTTGGTGCCACCGTGACAGTCCCACAGTTGCGGGCGTGCGCCGTTGCTGGTGCTGGAGTTGGGGATGTCGACGCAGCGGGCGGACTGGCTCCCGGCGATCAGCACGTTCTGCTGGCCGGGCGGCGGGGTCGACGGCGGGGGTGTGGTCGGCGGCACGGTGGATCCGAACTGGCTGAAGAACCGCCACACCTCCTGCTTGACCCAGCTCCGCGCGCCGCTCTCACAGCCGGCACACCCGTCCACCGGACCTTGCTGGTGGCCGCCGTCGAACGCGGCCCAGACCACCGGATATCCGGCCTGGCACGAGTAGGCGGTGGTGATGTGGGTCAGGCTGCCCGCCCTCGGCTCGGGCGGGTTCTGCGCGGCACAACCGTTGTTGCGGACGAACCTGTCGCGCAGCGAGCGTCCGCTGGGGATGTTGTCGTTGATGCCGTGAATACCCAGGTACGCCACTGGCTGGGTGCCGCCGCTGCATCCGCTGATCGCCCCGGGGGCGGCGATTGCCGCGACCGCCCGGAACACCGTCGGTCGGGAACAGGCCAACGAGTAGCTCATGGCGCCGCCGTAGCTGAACCCGACTGAGAATCGTTGCGTCGTGTCGACACAGAGGGCGTTCTCGATCGTGCGGATCATGTCGTCGGTGAAGGTCACGTCCTCGCCGTTCGAGTTGCCCCAGCCGTTGTTGAGGCCCTGCGGGGCGACGAAGATGGTGGTGTTGTTGGCCTGCGAGAGCATGCCGTAGTAGGCCCACGGGGCTCCGTCGCTTCCGCCCGACGCGACCTGACTGGCGGTGCCGCCCAACCAGTGGAACCCGAAGGCCAGCCGGTGGGCGTAGGTGTTGTTGTAGCTGTCGGGGAGCCGAAGGATGAAGCTCCGGCTCTTCCCGCCGCTCTGGATGGTGTGGGTGCCACTGTTCAGTCCAGGCGCCTTACCGCAGCCGGCGGTGGTGGCCGCCACCGCCGATCCGACGGTCGTGACGACGTACGCGCCGACGACGGCTAGGACCATGACCGCCATGGCGGCCCCTATCCAGGGGGTGGAAAGTTTGCGAAGTCGCACAGCTCAGCCTCCTCGTTGGTGAAGGAACATCGATCAGATCGGTGCCGGGCAGCTCGGCGGCGGAGCCGGGGCTCAGGTCCGGCTCCATCGTTGGCTGGCAGCGCCGTTGCAGTCCCAGATCTGGAGGCGTGTGCCGTTGGCCGTGCCGTTGCTGACCACGTCCAGACACCGGCCCGAGCCAACTGCGGTGATCGAACCGTCGGCATTGAACTGCCACCGCTGGTTGGACTGGCCGTTGCAGTCCCAAATGATCACCGAGCTGCCGTTTGCGGTGCTGGCGCCGTTCACGTCAAGACACTTGCCACCGAAGACGCGCAGTTCCTGGGCTGCGGTCGAGGTCCAGCTCTGGTTGCTCTGTCCGTGGCAGTCCCAGATGATCGCCGTCGCGCCGTTGGACTGCGAAGCGCCGTTGACGTCCAGGCACCGTCCGGAGGACGCGTTGCGCAGGGACGACGTGTTGCCCGGCGGCGGGGTGGTCGGCGGCGGGGTCGTCGGCGGGGTGGTCGGGTCGGTGCTGCCGAACTGGGTGAAGAACCTCCACACCTCGCCCTTGGTCCAGGTCCTGGCGCCGCTGTCGCCGCCGCCGTCCACCGGGCCGGGGGTGTGCCCGCCGTCGAAGGCTGCCCACACCACCGGATAGCCGGACCGGCAGCCGGAGTAGGTGGTGGTGATGTGGGTCAGGCTGCCGGACCTCGGCTCGGGCGGGTTCTGTGCGGTGCATCCGTTGTTCCGCACGAACCTGTCCCGCAGGGACCGTCCGGCGGAGATGTTGAGCACCGAGTCCCCGATGCCGTGGATGCCCATGTACGCGATCGGCTGGGTGCCGCCGCTGCAGCCGCTGAGCTGCCCGCCGGCGTAGACCGCGACGGCGCGGAAGACGTCCGCCCGGGAACAGGCCAGCGAATAGCTCATGCCTCCGCCGTAACTGAAGCCGAGCGCGAAGCGCTGCGTCGTCTCGACACAGAGGTCTGCCTCGATCACCCTGATCATGTCGTCGACGAAGGTGACGTCCTGGCCGCCGGGATTGGCCCAGCCGTTCCCGTTGCCCTGGGGGGCGACGAAGATGGTGCTGTTGTTCGCCTGCTGCCGCAGCCCGTAGTAGGACCAGGCCGCCCCGTCCGACCCGCCGCCGTCGACGTCGTTGGCGGTGCCGCCGTTCCAGTGGAATCCGAAGATCAACCGGTAGGGGTGGTTGCGGTCGTAGTTGTCCGGGATCCGCAGGATGAAACTGCGGTTCTGGCCGCTGCTCTGGATGGACCGTTGACCGCTGGTCAGCGTGGGGGCCTTGCCGCACCCGGCGGTCGCTGCGGCCGGCACCACGTCTGCGGCCGACGCGGTGGTGCTCACGCCGCCGGCCAGCGCTGCCGCGGCCACGGTCACGACGACGACCGCCGCCGTCGCCAGAGAAGCAAGGATGGGTCTACGTCTTGTCATGATGGGGCTCCCGCCACTCGGCACGAATTGATGCAGGTAGAAGGGACCGCGGCGATCCACGCGCGCCGCTCCCGGCCATCCCGGCGACCACATTCGCCGCCGGCGAAACCTCGGGGAGATGCGATGCGCCACGACGCCCGGCCGGCTCGTCGGCACACGATCCCGGCACCGGCCTCGCCGCCCACGCGAGACCGGTCGGTCGACTGTCGAATCGATTCGGCCCGACGCTAGATCAGGCAGCGAAGTGTGTCAATGCCGTGTCCGGCAGGTTGCGGGCCGACTCCCGGGGTGGGGGTGGGCAGGGCTCTCCGAGCGGCAGGGGTGTCGACGCTCGATTCCTTGACACTCATCGATGCTATCGCTAACACTGTCCGCAACGCGACGTTAACGAACAGAAAACATGTGCACCGACACCCGCGCGTGGTGTGCCCGGGCTGCCCCGCCCGTCAGCTCGCTGCCTCCCGCAGTCGGAAAGACCCGCGTCATGCACGCATTGATCTTGTTAGCGCTAACATTGATGATCTTCCTGAAGGGGGGTCCGGGCCGTGCTGCAGAAGCGGCTCGAGGCCGGCATCAGGGGCACCGGCCACCACTCGGTGGTTCGGGCGCCCAACAGCGACACCTGGCACATCGCCTACCACCGGTTCGCCGTACCCGCCGGCAACGGCACCAACCGCGAGACCGCCATCGACCGGATGGAGTTCAACGCCGACGGCGCCATCCGCCCCGTCGTACCGACTCTCTAGCTGACTCGTACGCCCCTGCGCGAAGGAGAAAGACCCATGTCGAGAGTCCTCTCCCGGCTCTGTGCGGTTACGGTCACCGCGTTCCTGCTGTTCACCACGTGGTCGGCGGCGACACCGAAGCAGGCCACCGCGCTCGACCCGACCGTCGGGTACCTGATGGCGCACTTCACCGGCGAGTCCTCGACCGACCAACAGATCTACCTGGCCCACAGCACCGACGGCCTGCGCTGGACGGACCTCAACAACGGTGGTCTCGTCCTGCGTTCCACCATCGGCACCCGTGGAGTCCGCGACCCCGTGCTGGTCCGCTCGCCCGCCGGCGACCGGTACTGGATCGTCGCCACGGACCTGTGCATCGGCTGCGGCCAGGACTGGTCGGCCGCCATCAACAACGGCAGTCGCAACCTCGTCGTGTGGGAGTCCACCGACCTGGTCAACTGGTCGGCGCCGTGGCTGCTGAACGTAGCCGGCGCGATCCCGGACGGACGCAACGCCTGGGCGCCGGAGGCGATCTGGAACCCGGAAACCGGCGACTACGTCCTCTACTGGGCGACGAACGTCCCGCTCAACGGGGTGACCAAGCACCGCATCTACTACGCGCGTACGTCGAACTTCCGCAGCATCACCGCGCCACAGACGTACATCAATCGACCTGGCAGCCAGGAGCTCATCGACACCCAGATCGTCGAGGTGCCGGCCGGCGTCGGAGCCTATCGCTACGTGCGGGCGTCCCGGGACGGCCAGATCACCATCGAAGGCAGCAACTCCATCCTCGGCACCTGGACCACCCTCGGAAACCTGTCCGGCATCGGGCTGACGGGAGCCCAGGTGGAAGGCCCGATGTGGATGAGGTTCAACACCCGCAACGAGTGGGTTCTCTACCTGGACCAGTATTCCAGCGGGCGCGGCTACCTGCCCGTGCTGACCACCAACCCGTCGAACCCGGGCGACTTCCGGCTGCCGGCATCCGGCTCGTACAGCCTGGGTGGCACCAAGAAGCGGCACGGTTCGGTCCTCAACCTGACGGCGGCCGAGCAGAGCCGGGTGCTCGCCCGCTGGCCCAACGCCGCGGTCAACCGGATCCAGTCGTACAACTTCCAGGACCGGTACGTGCGGCACGCCGACTACGACGCCCGGATCGACCCGAACGTCAGCCCGGCCCAGGACGGTCAGTGGCGGCTCGTGCCAGGTCTGGCCGGCTCCGGCACGGTCTCGATCCAGTCGGTCAACTACCCGGGCTACTACCTGCGTCACTACGGATTCGACTTCCGGTTGGAAGCCAACGACGGCACCACCACCTTCGCCGCCGACGCCACCTTCCGGCAGGTGGCCGGCCTGGCCAACGCCTCCTGGACGTCGTTCCAGTCCTACAGCCACCCGGACCGCTACCTCCGGCACCACAGCTACCTGCTTCGGCTCGATCCGGTGGCCGACGCGCAGAGCCGCGCCGACGCGACGTTCCGGGTGACCAGTTGAACCCGACCCGACAAGCGAACCCCGACAACGGCACCAGGTCGATTGGACATCTCATGACACGAAGCACGTCGACTGACGATTACGGATCGGGACCAGCAGCACCGAGCAGCCGGTCGATGCGCCGGCTGCTCATCGTCCTGGTGACCGCGCTGACCGCGATGGCCGGCGTCATGGTCGTCGCGTCGTCGCCGGCCACCGCCGCCACCAACCAGTTCCGAGGCATGAACTGGGCGGTGTTGGGCGACAACTTCACGACCGGCCCGCTCGTCGTGCAGGGCCTGAGCTCGTCGGACAGCAACGCGACGGTGCGGGCCAAGGCCAACGCCCTCTACGACGACATGGCGTCCACCATGGGCGTCAACACCATCCGGCTCCCCATCAACACCCACACGGTGGGAACGGCGTGGTGGGAGGCGTACCGAGGCGCCATCGACGCCGCCACCGCCCGCGGCTTCAAGGTCATCCTCGCCTACTGGGAGGACGGCGCCGCCTCCGGCGGCAGGATCACCAACCTCGCCGCGTGGAACGCGATGTGGTCCACCGTGACCAACGCGTACGGCTCGAACAGCAACGTCTACTTCGAGCCGATGAACGAGCCGCACGGTTACAGCTCGGCGGAGTGGCGCAACGTCGCCGCGAACTGGCTCAGCTACCACTACTCGGCGGTGCCCGGCCGGGTGTTGATCGGTGGCACCGGCTTCAGCCAGGACCTCCGCGACATCTGCAACGACAGCCGCTTCAACGCGACGCTGCTGTCCTTCCACTACTACGCCTTCTTCTACGGCGCGATGACCTACGACGCCTTCCGCAGCCACATCCAGGCCCGCCTCGGCAACTGCGCCTCCCGCGCGGTCGCGACCGAGTTCGGCGCGCCCATGAACGACGGTCGCAACTACGCCGACGCGGGCAGCACCGACAACTTCGTGCGCTACATCCGTGCCATGGCCCAGGTCATGCGGGACAACCAGATGGGCGGCACCTACTGGCCCGCCCTCGGCGGCAAGACCGGCACCATCGGCTACGACTGGTACTCGATGTTCGCCCTCACCGGCAGCGGCACCGACCTCAACCTGACCGTCCGCAACACCTCCGGTGCGGACCGGATCCGGTACGCGTGGGGCGACGCCATCGGCGGCGACCCGACGACGCCTCCGCCGTCCACGGGGACGTTCTACCGGATCAACGTGCGGCACAGCGGCAAGGCCATGGACGTCCAGTCACCGAACACCGCAAACGGCGCACGCGTCGGCCAGTACACCTACGGCGGCAACGCCTGGCAGCAGTGGCAGTTCCAGGACGCCGGCAGCGGCTACTGGCGCATCGTCAGCCGAAACAGCGGCAAGTGTCTCGATGTGGTGAGCGCGTCGACCGCCGACGGCGCCGAGCTCGTCCAGTACACCTGCGGCACCGGCACCAACCAGCAGTTCCAGATGGTCTCCAACGGCAGCTACTTCCAGCTCCGCGCCCGACACAGCAGCAAGTGCGTGGACGTGCCGGCCGCGTCGACCGCCGATGGCGTGATCCTCAAGCAGTACACGTGTAATACCGGAGCCAACCAGCAGTGGTCGCGCACCGCCGTCTGACGGACGACACCGGATGTCCAGAAGACCCACCTCCACGGCCGCACGGTCCCGAGTGGATGGCCGGGCGAGGTGACACCGGAGCCGACAGATGTCGACTTCGTCGATGACCGAGTACGGTTTCGGTGATCGACAAGCACGGGTGTCGGCGGCTCCCCCCTGCGGGGCGGGAGCCGCCAGTCCGGTGGCGACGGGTCGTGGGAGGGAGCGCGGGTGACGCAGCGAAGGGCACTGGTGGTTCGGGGCGGATGGGAGGGACACCAGCCGGTCAAGGCGACGGAACTGTTCATCCCCTTCCTCGAGGGCAGCGGCTATGCCGTGCGGGTCGAGGAGTCGACCGAGGTCTACGCCGACGCGGCCGAGATGGCCGACACCGACCTCGTCGTGCAGTGCGTGACGATGTCGCAGATCACCTCGGCCGAGGCGGCCGGCCTGAGCGCGGCGGTCATCGCCGGCACCGGTTTCACCGGCTGGCACGGCGGCATCGTGGACTCGTTCCGGGCGTCGTCGGAATACCTGCACCTGGTGGGCGGCCAGTTCGCGACCCACCCGGGTAAGGAACCGTGCGAGCGTCACGGTGAGGCTGAGGACAACTTCCTGCCGCACACCGTGCACATCACCGACCTCGGCCGGGAGCATCCGATCACCACGGGCATCGAGGATTTCGACCTGGTCACCGAGCAGTACTGGGTGCTGCACGACGACCTGGTCGACGTGCTGGCCGTCACCACCCACCCCACGCGGGAATGGCACCCGTGGCACCGGCCGGTCACCTCGCCGGCGATCTGGACCCGACGGTGGGGTGCCGGGCGGATCGTCGTGACGACCCCGGGACACAGCCTCGACGTGCTGGAGCACGCAAGCGTCCGTACCGTGATCGAGAGGGGGATGGTGTGGGCGACTCGCACCGCGTCGGCGTCATAGGCCTCGGGGTCATCTCCCGCGCGTACCTGGACACTCTCGCGAACCATCCCGCGGTGAGCATCGTCGCGCTGGCCGACCTCGACGCCTCCCGGTCGGCCGAGGCCGCAGCCATGATTCCCGGTGCCGAGGCGGTGAGCGTCGAGCGCCTGCTCGCCCGCCCGGACGTGCAGACGGTGCTCAACCTCACGATCCCCGCAGCCCACGCCGACATCTCGCTCGGCGCGATCGACGCGGGCAAGAACGTGTACGTCGAGAAGCCGCTCGCCGTGACGCTTCCGGACGGCCGTTCGATCATCGAACGGGCCGCGTCGGCCGGCGTCCTCGTGGGATGCGCGCCGGACACCGTCCTGGGCACGGGTACGCAGACGGCGCGGGCGGCAATCGACGGCGGGCTCATCGGGCGCCCGATGTCCGCGTCGGCCGTCATGGTCACGGCGGGGCATGAGCGCTGGCATCCCCACCCCGACTTCTACTACGCCCCGGGCGGCGGCCCGTTGCTGGACATGGGGCCGTACTACATCTCGGCGCTCATCCACCTGCTCGGGCCGGTACGCGCGGTGACCGGAGCCGCCAGCCGCCTCCGCGCCGAGCGGGTCATCGGTTCCGGCCCACGCCTCGGTCAGCGGATCCCCGTCGAGGTGGACACCCACGTGACAGGCGTGCTCGAACACGCCAACGGGGCTCTCTCCACCATCACCACGAGCTTCGACGGCGTCACGACGACGGCCGCGCCGATCGAGGTCCACGGGGAGACCGGCACGCTCGCCGTGCCCGACCCGAACTACTTCGACGGTGAGGTCCGACTCTTCACGCTCGGCGGCACCGGCTGGCGCGTACTCGAACCGCAGGCCGGTTACGCCGAGGGAACACGGGGCATCGGCCTGATCGACCTGGTCAGCGCCGACAGTCAGCGTCAGCCGCGCGCCGGCGGCGACGTCGCGCTGCACGTACTCGAAACGATGACGACCCTGCTCCGCTCGGCAGCCGAAGGCCGGCGGATCGAGCTGACGACGGTGGCGGAGCGGCCCACGCCGGTTCCACTCACCGCGGTCGAGAACTGGCAGGCGCACCCCGCGTACGGGCACTGAACGCAGGCGGACCGGTCAGGTGGTCGTGAGATCCGCCGCGCCGAAGGAGACCGCGAATCGCTTGCACCAGATGGAGACGCTGCGGAAGTCGGCCGGATCAACCGATGCCGGCAGCTCGTACACCTGGTTGCCCTTGTTGCCCTTGAGCCGTGCCAGCTCGACCCACTTCCCGTCGTCGAACACCCGCCAGCCGGCCGTGCCCCGGATGACCTGCTGATCGGTCAGCCACACCCGCAGGTCCGGGCCGTTCGACGTGTTCAGGTCGCGGATGACGAGCTGGTGACGCCCGTTGGCGAGCCGACGAATCTCGGCGCTGCCGGTGGTGTCGTGCTCATGGGTGACGAACTCGCCGGCGGCCAGGATCTCGTCCGCCGCTGCTGCGGTCGCCGAGGCCGCCGGGGTCGGGGTCGGGGTCGCGGACGCCGGGGTGGACGCGGGAGCGGAGGTGACCGATGTCGTCCCGGCGGGGGGAAGCGCGTCGTCGACGTACGTGTCGGTGAACAGCTTCCACGGCTGGAACCAGTAGAGGGCCACGATGGCCACGACGACAGCGGCGGCGAGACCGGCCCGCGCCAGCGGCGACCGGAGGATCCATTTTCCCACGTCCACAGCGTATGGCCAGCACCGCCACCGAACCGGTCGCGAACCCTTGCAGAACCATTACGGCGTGGATGCCAGCCGACGTCACGGCAGCGTGAGGCCGATCTCCGTGCCCGCCAGTGCCTGTCCGCACGAGCAGCCGTCCTGCCCCGGCGGCAACATCTGCGCCGCGTCGCCGAGCAGGACGCGCAGGCGCTCGATGTTCTGCGCGAAGACGGTGAAGACCTCCTGCTGGGTCACGCCGTGGCCGACCTCGACGCCCGAGTCGAGGTCGGTCACCAGGGACAGCGCGGTGTAGCACAGGGCCAGTTCGCGTGCCAGCACCGCTTCGGGGTGGCCGGTCATGCCGACGGTCGACCCGCCCGCCTGGCCGTACCACCGTGATTCGGCGCGGGTGGAGAACCGGGGCCCTTCGATGACGACCATGGTCCCGCCGTCGACCGGCTGCCAGCCGTTGGTCCGGGCGGCGTCGAGGACTGTGGCCCGTCCGACCGGACAGTACGGGTCGGCGAACGGAACATGGACGACCCGGGGGAGCTGCCCGTCCGGGCGTACCTTCCCGTCGTAGTAGGTATGCTCGCGTCCGGTGGTCCGGTCGACCAGTTGATCCGGTACGACGAGGGTGCCGGGGCCCAACTCCGGTCGCAGCCCGCCCACGGCACCCGGTGCGAGGACCTGGCGGACGCCGACTGTTCGCAGCGCCCACAGGTTGGCCCGGTAGTTGATGCGGTGCGGGGGGAGGGTGTGCCGGCGGCCGTGGCGAGGCAGGAACGCCACCGTCCGCCCGGCAAGGTTCCCGATGGAGAGCGAGTCGCTCGGCGGTCCGTACGGAGTGTCGATCGTGACCTCGGTGATGTCGTCGAGGAACTCGTAGAACCCGGATCCGCCGATCACGCCGATCGGCGGACGACCGGTCGTGGGGGTTCCTCCGTCAGACATGGGACTTCTCCTTCACGTGGCCTCGGGGGGATGCTCGGATGCCCGGGCCGGGTCGCGGCGACCGACGATGGCGTCGACGACCAACACGATCACGATGACGGCCCAGAGGACGGCCAGCCCGGTGGTGAGCGCCAGCGGGTAGTCGCGGTCCGGTAGGCCCGGGTTCGGCGGTGCCGAGGGCGGTCGCCACAGCAGTGGCACCGCGATCAGCAGCAACGTGGCGCTCGCCAGCAGGCCTGCGGTGATCCAGGCCAGCCGCAGCCGGTTCGTCACCAGTCGGCCCAGCGTCAGACCGACCAGCCCGACCAGCGGCGCCACCAGGAGGTCGTGCAGCACCGGACCGCCGATCAGCCACGGCAGGGTGGTGCCGAGTTGCGGAAGGAGCAGCCAACCGCCGTACGCCACCGCCGCGGCACCGAGCACGAGCAGGAGCAGCCGGACGGCTCTCACCGCAGCACCTCCAGCCGGGCCACCCACTTGGTCTGGAGGACACCCGGCCGGCTCGGAGCGATGAGGCGGCAGGGGTAACCGTGGTCGGCGGACAGCTCCTGGCCGTTGATCCTCAGCGCGAGCAGGGTGAGCGGGTCACCGACGTGGGTCGCCGGGAGTGTGCTGGTGGCGTACAGGCCGTCGGTTTCCAGCGAGGAGATCCGGACCGCTCGGTTGGTCGGCGCGCCGACCAGCCGGAGCAGATCGACGACGGGCACACCCGTCCAGTCGGCGGAGGCGCTCCAGCCCTCGACGCAGGCGATCGGCAGATTCGCCGTGCGTTGGGGCAGGGCTGCCAGTTCGGCACGGGAGAAGACATCCCGGCCACCCGGCCAGACGATCTCCAGCCGCCAGTCAGGGGGAACGACGATGCGCGCGGCTGCCGCCGTACGGTTGATCGGGACGCCCTGCGGCCCGGCTGCGGAGCGCCACGCCAGCGGGGACACCCGACGCAACCACGGCACGGTGACCCCGGCGGTGGCCAGCACGGCCACGCCGGCGACACCCGCCGAGGTCCGCAGGAACGCACGCCGTCCGGACGAGTCCCGGTCGTCCCGTCGCAGCGGAGTGCCCAGCGCGGCGCGGGCGATCGGGAGCTTCACCGCGATGTGCAGCAGCACCCCGCCCGCCAGCAGCCAGGCGACCGCGTAGTGCGCCGCCGGGAAGAAGAATCCCCACGGGTACGACTGGGCGACGTTGAACAGGCCGGTGACCAGTTCGAAGAACGCGGCACAGACCAGGACCAGGACGGAGATCCGTTCGAGGGCGTGCGCGGACAGTCGGATCGGGTGGCGCAGGGGCGGACGGACGAACAGTCGGGGATAGACGCTCCACAGCTTGGCCAGCAGCAGCGGGATCGCGGCGATTCCGGAGAGCACGTGGACGCCCTGGGTGATCCGGTAGAGGTTGACCGGTCGGCTCGGCCAGGTGAACCAGCCCGGCGGGTGCTGGATGTAGTGACTGAGGAGACCGGTGACGAAGCACAGCCCGAACGCCACCCCGAGCCAGAGTCCGAGCCGGGCGGCGACCAGCGGCGAGTGCGACGGTGCGGTGAAGTCCTCGGAGACGGGGATGCGTGGCCGGCGGGTCATGCGCTCACCAACTCGGCGAACCAGCGTGGACCGAGTCGGAAGGTGTTCGCGACCCGCAGGCCGGCAGTGGCTGCGACACCGGCCACCGCCTCCGCCCCGACTCGCGCCCATCGGAACGTCGGTCCCTGTCGTGCCCCTTCGTCGGCGGTTCCGGACAGGACGTACGCCTGCCCCTGCCACAGCCCGACGCCCGGGGGTTCGACCTCGACCACAAGCGTTCCGTCCGCCGCGATCAGCGCGCCACAGCGGCGCAGCAGTCGGACCGGATCGCCGCCGATGCCGATGTTGCCGTCGACGAGCAGGGCGTGCGCCCAGCGGCCCTCGCCGGGAAGTGGTTCGAAGATGTCGCGCCGCAGGGCGACCACACCTCGGCCCTGGGTCAGTCGTACCGCCTCGGCGGAGATGTCCACGCCCAGCGCGACGAGCCCTTGCTGGGCGAGTGCCCTGGTCAGCCGCCCGGGGCCGCAACCGAGATCGATCGTGGGGCCGGAGCAGCGTGCGGCGATGGACGTGATGGCCGGTTCGGGCGGGCCGTGCCAGCGCCGCACCGGCAACGGGTCACGTCGCCCGTCGGTGTGCACGAGCCAGTGGTCGACGTGGGGTGGCGGTGTTACCGGCGTACCGCAGGCGTCATGGTCGGTGGACCGGCTGTCGCGTCTGCCCCACACGAGATCGAAACCATCGAGGGTGATCGTCGAGGTCACCTGAGGCGTCCGCTCGACAGGTGGCCGACCACCGACTCGACGGCGTCCGCGAACCGGGTGCCGGGCAGGTCGGCCGCGACCGCCAACGCGGTCGGCCAGTCGTCGACGTCGCGTTGAACGGGAAGGATCGCCGGCTGGGTGCCGTGGCCGCGAAGCGCGGCGAGAGTACGTCGACCGGTGTCGTCGGTCGACATGGGCACGTCGCGCAACACCGTCGCGCACGCCGGATCACGGAGCCCGAGTGCCCACCAGCCGCCGTCGAGTGCCGGTCCGAACACCGCCTCGTGGTCGGCGAGCCGCTCCAGCGCGGTGGTGAGCAGAGCCGGCCGGATCTGCGGCGTGTCCATGCCGATCTGCAGCACCGGTCGGCCCGGAAAGGCTGCGGCAGTGTCGGCGTGCGCGTTCGCGAGGCGGCCGGCGAAGGTGTCGCCGCGCTGTGGAAGGAGATGCCAACCCGCCAGCGCGGCGGTCAGCTCCGCGCCGTACTCGGCGTCGGCGAACCGGCCGGTGTAGGCCAGCACGGGGATGGTCGACGGGGTGGCGCGTACCGCCGCGAGGGTGTCCAACAGCGCCGCCGCTGCGATCCGGGCCGCCTGCGTGGGATTCGCCGGCGGGCAGAGTCGCGTCTTGGCCAGCCCCGGAACCGGTGCCTTCGCGACCAGGAGCAGGACGTTCACCGGCCACCACCGGCGCGCAGCACTCCGGCGAAGTCCCGGGTCGCCCGCAACGTGCCCCGGACCGATCCGGAGACCTTCGATTTGGTGCCGGCAGCCCGCGGGGCGTACGCGACGTCCAGTTCGAGAATTCGCCAGCCTGCCTGGGACGCGCGGAGCAGCAGTTCCAACGGGTAGCCGAACGCGCGGTCGTCGACACCGAGTCCCAGCAGCGCCGCCCGGCGGGCCGCACGGATCGGGCTGATGTCGTACACCGGTACGCCACGGCGCCGCAGCAGCGCGGCAACCAGGGCGTTTCCGGTACGGGCATGCCACGGCCAGGCGTCTGCCGAGACCGGTCGACGCCGCCCGACAGCGAGATCCGCCCGACCGTCGAGCACCGTCGCGACGAGCCTGGGCAACTCGGCGGGGTCGAACGAGCCGTCCGCGTCGAGTACGCAGACCATCTCGGCTTCGGCCGCCAGCAGGCCGGTGTGTACGGCCGCGCCGTACCCGCGTCGTGCCTCGTGGACGACCCGGGCCCCGTACTCGGCCGCGATCCCCGGCGAGCCGTCGGTGGAGCCGTTGTCGACCACGATGGCGCGGTAGCCGGGCGGCAGCCCGCTCAGTACGGCAGGCAGTGCGGCCGCCTCGTCCAGACACGGCAGCACCACGTCGATCGTTGTGCGCATACCGGCGACGCTAGGCCCGCGATGGGCCGTCCGGGCCGTGGTGCCGCCTTACGAATCGCTTACGCGGCAACGGATCTTACAAGTCCCTGACGTCCCGCCGTTCGGCTGTCGAATCCCTGGTCGCGGGTCGTATCGTCGGCCGTCACCATGACCATGATGACCCGGCCGGGACGATCCCGGAACGCCGACCTGATCGTCCTCGGCGCCGAGGTGGCCCTGCTCGCCGCCGCCGTCGGCGTCGGCGCGCTGCTCAACCACCGGGGCGTGCGACTCTATGCCGACGCCGCTCCGCTCTACGCCACCTGGCAGCCCCATCTGGGCTTCGGCACTCCCGTCGCGCTTCTCGTCGGGGCGCTGTTCGTCTGGCGCGGTACGCGCTGGGGTACCGACACGCGCTGGCCGCGACTGCTGGTCGTCGGCTATCTCGCCTCGGTGCTCTGGACGTTGTCCCTGGCCCTGGTGGACGGCTGGTCCGCCGGGTTGACCGAGCGGCTCACCGTGCAGGCCGAGTACCTGCACGAGGTACCCCGGGTGGCGGACGTGGGCATGATGCTGTCCGGCTTCGCCGACCGCATCCTCGACTTCCAACCGAATTCGTGGTCCACCCACACCGCCGCTCATCCGCCGGGGGCACTGCTGTTCTTCGTCGGCCTGGACCGGATCGGCCTGGGCGGTGGGGCCGCCGCCGGGCTCGCCTGTGTGCTGATCGGGGCCACGGTGTCGGTATCGGTTCCGGTGACGTTGCGGGCACTCGGCGCGGAGGATGCGGCTCGGGCGGTCTGGCCGTTCCTGGTTCTCTTCCCGGGGGCGGTCTGGGTGGGCGTGTCCGCGGACGGGATCTTCGCAGCGGTGGTCGCGGCCGGGCTGGCACTGCTGGCGGTGGGCGGCCGACCCGGGGCCGTACTCGGCGGGCTGCTGCTCGGCTTCGCGCTGTACCTGTCGTACGGCTTCGTCCTGGTCGGGCTGCTCGCGTTGACCGTGGTGCTGCTCCGGGCACGGGATCGCCTCGCCGTCCTCCTGGTCGCGGCGACGGCGGGCGCGGCCGTCGTCGCCGCGTTCACCCTGTCCGGCTTCTGGTGGCTGGACGGCTACCATCTGGTGACACAGCGCTACTACCAGGGCTGGGCGGCTGATCGCCCGTACGGCTACTGGATCTGGGCGAATCTCGCCGCTCTGCTGCTCTCGGCCGGCCCGGTGGCCGGGCCGGCGTTACGGCGGGCGGTCGCCGCCATGTCGATCCGGCGGGCGGTCGCCGCCATGTCGATCCGGCGGACGGTGTCCGCCATGTCGATCCGGGCACCGCACCCGCCGCGCGCAACGGCCCTCCGCCAGTGGATCACCACCGCCGGACCGACGGTGTGGTTGCCCGTCGCGGCGGCGGTGGCCGTGCTCGCGGCGGATCTGTCCGCGCTCAGCAAGGCCGAGGTGGAGCGGATCTGGCTGCCGTTCGCCGTCTGGCTGCTCGTCGCGACCGCACACCTGCCCAGGGCGCACCGACGGTGGTGGTTGGCGGGCCAGGCAGCCACGGCCCTCGCCGTCAACCACCTACTGTGGACGGTGTCCTGACCGATGCCGGATCCCGCATCACGGCGGTGGTGAAGTCGGCGATGCCAGCGGCGAAGCCGACTCGGGCGGTGAAACCGAGCAGGCGGGTGGCGCGGGCCGGATCGGCCACCACGTGCCGTACGTCCGCCGCCCGCCCGCCCCCGACCGTTACGGGCAGTGGCCCGTCCATCGCCGCAGCCAGCTCCTGGGCCAACTCGCCGACGGTGTGCGGTTCACCCGAGCAGACGTTGATCGGGACGATGGGATCCGGTGCCGGTGTCGTCAGGGCCAGCAGGTTGGCCTCGGCGATGTCCGTCACGTGCACGAAGTCGCGCCGCTGCCGGCCGTCCTCCAGGACCCGGGGCGGTCGCCCGGAGGCCAGGGCCGACCGGAAGATCGACGCCACCCCGGCGTACGGGGTGTCACGGGGCATTCGCGCTCCGTAGACATTGTGGTAGCGCAGTGCCCAGACCGATCCGCCGGTCTGCCGGGCCCAGGCTCCGGCGAGATGTTCCTGGGCCAGTTTGGTGGCGGCGTACGTGCTGTGCGGCTCCAACGGCGCGTCCTCCGGAACGAGACCGGGGGAGAGCGTCTGGGCGCAGCGAGGGCAGGTCGGCTCGTACCGGCCCTCGGCCAGATCGGCGGCCCGACGGCCGGCAGGCCGGACGACTCCATGGGACGGGCAGTGGTAGCGGCCCTCGCCGTAGACCACCATCGAACTGGCCAGGACGAGGTGGCGCACCCCGGTGGCGTGCATCGCCGCGAGGAGGGTGGCCGTGCCGAGGTCGTTGTGCGCGGCGTACCGGGGGGCGTCGGCCGGGTCGATGCCGTGGCCGACCATGGCCGCCTGATGGCAGACCGCGTCGACCCCCGCCAGTAGCCGGGTCAGCAGGTCGGTGTCGCGTACGTCGCCGACCACGAGGTCGTGCCGATCGGTCCAGGGCGGTGCTGTCGCACCGTGCGCCTCCGGCAGGAGCGCGTCGACGCCCACGACCTCGTGCCCGTGATCGGTGAGCAGGTCGGCGATGTGTGAGCCGATGAAGCCGGCCGCACCAGTGACGAGTATCCGCATTCCGGTCACCGTATGACCTCGCGTACACCCAGGTGGTGGTATGCACGCGGCCGTAAGAACCTCGCAAGGTTTGCGTGGTGGGGGCGCAGCTCGGTGCGTGGCTACGCTGGGCCGATGGACCTGCGGGGGAAGAGTTGACGGGCTGGAACGGGGGAGGTTCGTGACACAGCGGGTGCTGGTGGTCGACGACGATCAGACCGTGAGCGACGTCATTCGTCGCTACCTGGAGAACGACGGCTTCCAGGTGAGCCTGGCGGCGGATGGCGCGGAGGCGCTGGCGGCGGTGGAGCGGGAGGCCCCGCACCTGGTCGTGCTCGACCTGATGCTGCCCCGGATCAGCGGTCTGCAGGTGTGCCGGGAACTGCGGGTACGGCCGGACGGCGTACCGATCGTCATGCTGACCGCGCGCGGAGACGAGTCCGACCGGATCCTCGGGTTGCAGCTCGGCGCGGACGACTACCTGACCAAGCCCTTCTCCCCCCGGGAACTGGTGCTGCGGGTCCGTTCGGTGCTCCGTCGCGCCGGCGGCGGGTCGCCGCCCGAGCGGCCGGAGGCGCTCACCGATGGTGGCCTGGTGGTGCACACCACCTCCCGAACCGCCCACCTCGCCGGCAGAGAGCTGGCTCTGACGCTGCGCGAATTCGACCTGCTCGTCCACCTCATGCGGCACCCGTCCACGGTGTTCGGCCGGGCCGAACTTCTGGAGCAGGTCTGGGGATGGAACTTCGGGGACCACTCGACCGTGACCGTGCACGTACGCAGACTGCGCGAGAAGATCGAGGCCAACCCGGCCGATCCGCAGCGGATCGTGACCGTCTGGGGCGTCGGCTACCGCTACGAGCCGGCCCATGCGTGACCTACTGCTGATCTTTGCCATCGCCCTGGGCGCGGCGCTGGGCATCGGACTCGCCGGCGCGCTGCTGCTCCGTGCGCTTCGGCGCAGGTCGATCACCGTGCACCTCAGCGTGCTGCTCACCACCACTGTGATCGCCGTCGCCGTCGGGGTGATGGCGGTCGCGGAGGCGATGTTCCTCTCCCCACACGACCTCGAGGTCGTCCTGATCACCGTCGCGGCGGCAGCGGTGGTCAGCCTCGCCGTCGGAGGGCACTTCGGCCGCCGGCTGGCCCGCGCCGCGGTGTGGCGCGACCAGGCCCGCGAGCGGGAACGGCAACTGGAGAAGGGCCGGCGTGACCTGGTTGCCTGGGTCTCCCACGACCTCCGTACCCCGCTCGCCGGGCTGCGGGCCATGGCCGAGGCGCTGGAGGACCGGGTGGTCCGTGACCCGGACACGGTCGACGACTACCACCGACGGATCCGGCTGGAGACCGACCGGATGACCCGACTCGTCGACGACCTGTTCGAGCTGTCCCGGATCAACGCGGGGGCGCTGCGGTTGTCGTTGACGGCGGTGCCGCTCGGAGAGGTGGTGTCGGACGCGTTGGCCACCACCTTCCCGTTGGCCGATGCTCGCCGGATCAAGCTCGTCGCCAGCGAGTCGGGATGGCCGACGGTTGCCGCGAGCGAACCGGAGTTGGCTCGTGTCGTGGCCAACCTGCTGCTCAACGCGGTCCGCTACACCCCAGAGGACGGCACGGTACGCATCGAAGCCGGCCGCGAGGAGGACCACGCCTGGCTGTCGGTCGCCGACACCTGTGGCGGCATCCCCCCGGACGACCTTCCCCGACTGTTCGACATCGCATTCCGCGGTGAACCGGCCCGCACCCCCGGCCCCGGTGACGGTGGAGCCTCCGGAGGGCTCGGCCTGGCCATCGTCCATGGCCTGGTGGAGGCGCACGGAGGTCGGGTCGAGGTGCGCAACACCCCCGACGGCTGCCAGTTCATGGTCCGGCTGGCCACCGCCTGACGGAATGAGGCGTGCCCTTCCACGTGTTCCGACACGCCTTCACGGAGGGGGAGCCACTCCGACGCGGGCGCCGGTCGACTCGGACATCATCGTCCCGATGACAGTCACGCGGTCAGACGGGAGACGGGCGGAGATGGTCGATCAGGAAGTGCTGGCCGGCGGTGGGGTCAACGAGGTGATTCGCGTCGGTGCGACAGTGCGCCGGCCCACCGGACCGTGGTCGCCTCGGGTGCACGATCTACTGCGACACCTGGCCGCGCGTGGCTTTCGTGGCGCGCCCCGCTTCCACCGGGTCACCGACGACGGTCACGAGATCCTCGACTTCCTGCCCGGCGAGGTCTCCAACTATCCGGCCACCCCGGCTGCGGCGTCGGCCGAGGCGCTGGCCACCGCAGCCCAACTGCTCCGCGCGTACCACGACGCCACAGTCGAGTACGCCCGCCGCGCGCCACGCGACGGCTGGCAGGTCGCCGCCACCGAACCCGTCGAGGTCATCTGCCATGGCGACTACGCCCCGCACAACTGCGTCCTCGACGGCAACCGGGTGGTCGGCGTCATCGACTTCGACCACGCGCAGCCCGGGCCTCGGCTGTGGGACGTCGCCTACGCGGCGTACCGCTGGGTCCCGCTGACCGCGCCCGGCAACGCCGACGGCTTCGGCGACCCGGTCGAGCAGGCGATCCGGCTCCGGGTGTTCTGCGACGAGTACGGGCTCGACGACGCCCAACGTTCCGGGCTCGTCGACACGGTGGTCGCCAGGCTGCACGCGCTCGTCGACTTCATGCGGACCCAGGCCGCGGCCGGCAACACCGCCTATGCTGGTCACCTCGCCGCAGGGCACCACGTCCAATATTTGAATGACGCGGATTACGTGCTCACGCAACGCGCGGTCTTCGAGCACCCCAGCGGCTGAACACCCGATTCGACCTCACGGTGCCGGTGCAGCGCAGGTCGCTGGGTGCCTCGTGATCAGTGGCGAGGACCTCCTGACTCCCGGTCGGTGAGCGTCCGCACATGCCACCCCGGGCGGACTGACGGTCCAGCATCCGGAGTCAGCGCACGATGGTGAGGTTGGCCATGTCGACGACCGGTCGGTAGCCGAGGGCAGCGTAGATCTTGTTCGACGTCGGGTTGGCCTGGTCGGTGTACAGGCAGACCCGCGCCCCCTCGGCCTGGATCCGCCGGGAGACCTCGGCGACGGCGTTGCTGGCCCAACCACGCCCGCGCTGGCCTGGCGGTGTGTACACCGGGCCCACGCGTGCCACCCCGAACGACGGTGGGTTGGCGCCGATGAGGTGCACCGGCTGCCCAGTCTCGTCGACCCAGAACCACATCCGTCCGGCTCGGAGCCGGCGCAGCATCTCCGCGCGCTCGGGCACGTCGTGCGCACTGGTACTGCGCGGGCGACCGGCCTGTTCGTCGGCGTCGCCCATGAAGGCGGTGAACCACTGCGTGACCAGGCCCAATTCGTCCTCGGTCGCGACCACCAGGTGGCCGGGCACAGGTGGTGGGCATGCCAGCTCGCCGAGCTCGTGCAGCCGCGTGTGCTGGGCGACCTGGACTCGACCCCCGGCGAGCCGGGTCAGCTCGGCGGCGAAGAGGTCGACGGCGGGCAGGGCCCCGTTTACCGCGAGTACCTCCTCGTTCCGCCCGTACAACGCGTGGGCCAGCGCAACGGCCGCCTCGTCGGGCATGGGCAGCAGGAAAGGCGGAAAGGGGGCATAGGGCGCCGTGCGCATTCCGGCACCGACCACCGCGCCGGAGTCGTCGGCCACCACCAGCCACCAGTTGCGGTCGGATTGGTCGATCCCCTCGGCACGCTGCGACATCAGCCGGTGCGATATGGTGGTGACGACCGTGCAGACGACCGGATCGGCGCGCAGGTAGTCATCCGCCGCGGCCAGGAACTCTTCGGGATCGGTGAGGAACCGCAGCCGCAGCCCGGCCATCGGGACAGTGCTCATCCGCGTACGCTAGCCGTCGCGGTGCCACATCGACACGGAATTTGTGTGGCCCAGGCACCGCAGGCACTCACTGACCCGGATCGGTGGCGACGGTCTCCGACACCGTCCGTTCGAAGGTCCATCGTGGAGTGAAGCGGGGTGTACCGTCGCCGCATGACGGTGCTGCAGGAGTTTGTCGCCGCTCTTTCCAGCGGCCGAATCCAGGTTGTCGACCTCACCGCTCCGCTCTCGGACCAGACCCCGATCCTCGGCCTGCCCGAGCAGTTCGGCCAGACCTGGCCGTTCCGGCTCAGCGAGATCAGCCGGTACGACGATCGTGGTCCGGCCTGGTACTGGAACAACTTCTCCACCGGCGAGCACACCGGCACCCACTTCGACGCTCCGGTGCACTGGGTCACCGGTCGACAGGGCGCGGACGTGTCGCAGGTCCCGGTGAGCCAGTTGATCGCACCGGCGGTGGTGATCGACCACGCTGCCGACGCCGCCGACGACCCCGACTTCCTGCTCGAGGTCGAGCACATCAAGGCGTGGGAGGCGGAACACGGCGCTCTGCCCACCGGCGGCTGGTTGCTCTACCGCACGGGCTGGGACGCGTACGGCGACGACCCGGAGCGGTACGCCAACGCCGGCCGTACTCCGGGCATCTCGGTCGAGTGCGCCCGCTGGCTGGCGGAGGAGTCGCCGATCCAGGGCGTCGGGGTGGAGACGGTCGGCACCGACGCGGGCGCCGCGCACTCGTTCGACCCGCCGTTCCCGTGCCACTCGTTCCTGCTCGGCCAGGAGAAGTACGGCCTGACCCAACTCCGTAACCTGGCGCAGTTGCCGGCGACCGGCGCGGTGGTGATCGCCGGGCCACTGCCGATCGTCTCCGGGTCCGGCAGCCCGTGCCGGGTCCTCGCGCTCGTCGAACGGTAGGACCGGTCCACCTATGCGGGTAGCCGAGGTGGTCGGGCGGGTCCTCTATGGACACGGCGCACGGTACGTCTTCGGAGTGGTCGGCAGCGGCAACTTCCATGTCACCAACGCACTGGTGGCGGCCGGCGCCCGGTTCGTGGCGGCGGCCCACGAGGGCGGCGCGGCGAGCATGGCGGACGGGTACGCCCGCACCTCCGGGTCGGTGGGCCTGCTCTCGGTGCACCAGGGCCCGGGCGTCACCAACGCGTTGACCGGCCTCACCGAGGCCGCGAAGAGTCGTACCCCGATGGTGGTCCTGGCCCCGGAGGCGACCGCGCCCCGGTCGAACTTCTTCATCGACCTGCCGGCGCTCGCCGCCGCGGTCGGGGCCGAATTCCGTCGGGTACGCGCGACGCACGCGGCCGAGGACGCGGGCGCGGCGTACCGCGCTGCCGCCCGGGGTGCGACGGTGGTGCTGGGCCTCCCGCTGGACGTGCAGGGCGCGGTGACCGAACCGTGGTCCGGCCCGATGCCTGGGGTGGTGCCGACCTCGGCCGCCGAACCGCAGGTCGAGCCGTTACTGGCCGCGCTCCGGGCCGCACGCCGACCGGTCTTCATCGCGGGTCGAGGCGCCCGGTCGGCCCGGGAGCCGCTGACGCGACTCGCCGACGGGTGTGGTGCGCTGCTCGCGGTCTCCGCTGCGGCGAAGGGACTGTTCGCCGGCAACCCGTGGTACCTCGACGTGGCCGGCGGCTTCGCCACCCCGCTCGCCGCCGAGCTGATCGGCACGGCGGACCTGGTCGTCGCTTGGGGCAGCACGCTGAACATGTGGACCACCCGGCACGGCGAGCTGATCCCACAGACCGCCGTTGTCGTCCAGGTCGACCACGATCCGGCTGCGCTCGGGGTGAACCGTCCGGTCGACGTGACGGTGGCCGGCGAGGTGGCGGCCGTCGCCGAGGCGGTGCTCGGCCGCCTGGAGGCCGGTACCACGGGAACCGTGGACGCCGGCGGCTGGCGAACGCCGGAGCTGGCACAGCGGATTCGCGACCACGGCCGGTGGCGGACGGTCCCGTACCGGGACGAGGGTGGCCCGGCGACGATCGACCCGAGGACGCTCTCGGCGGCCCTGGACGACCTGCTTCCGGCCGAGCGGACGGTGGTGGTCGACTCCGGCAACTTCATGGGCTACCCGTCGATGTGGCTCGACGTGCCGGACGTGGCGGGGTTCTGCTTCACCCAGGCGTTCCAGTCGGTCGGGCTCGGCCTGGCCAGTGCGCTCGGCGCGGCGGTCGCCCGTCCGGACCGGCTCACCGTCGCCGCGGTCGGCGACGGCGGGTTCGTCATGTCCGCGACCGAGCTGGTCACCGCCGTCCGGCTGGCGCTACCCCTCCTCGTGGTGATCTACGACGACTCGGCGTACGGCGCCGAGGTGCACCACTTCGGCCCGGACGGGCACCCGTTGGAGACGGTCACCTTCCCCGAGACCGACCTGGCCGCGATAGCCCGTGGCTACGGCTGCGACGGGTTGACCGTCCGGACCGTCGACGACCTCCGGCCGGTACGCCAGTGGCTTGCCGGTTCCCGTGCCCGACCGCTGGTGGTCGACGCCAAGGTCAGCTCGGCGCGTGGCTCCTGGTGGCTGGAGGAGGCGTTCCGCGGCCACTGAGCCCCGCCTGCCTACGGCCGAGCGGGACCGCCAGTAAGCCAGGCGGCAGGAGCTGTGGGCACGCGGGGCGCCGGGCAGAGCCCCGCGTGCCCCGATCGTCAGCCGGCGACGGAGCGGAAGACCGGGTAGTAGCCGCTGGACTGACCAGCCGCGGTCGGGTGGTAGGAGACACCGATGTTGGTGATGTTCAATGCGTGCAGCCACTTCTCGCCGTAGCTGCACAGTTGGTGTCCGACGAACTGGGAGCGGACGTCGGCGAAGGTGAAGCCGGCAGCCAGGGCAGAGCTTCGGATGATGTCGTCCACCAGGTTGATGCCCTCGTTGATCTTCGCGCGCGAGGTGGCGCTGAGCCCGAGGCAGGTTGTGCCCAGTTGGTAGAAGACCGGGTAGCCGACGACCACCACCCGGGCCGAGGGGGCCCGGCTGCGGATTCCGTTGTAGACGGTCGCCAACAGGTTGGGGAGGTCAGCCCGGGCCTTGTTCTCGGCGGTCTGGACGGCGTTCACACACTCGGTGGTCCCGTAGAGCACACAGGTGGTCATGATGTTGGCGAACCCGACGTCGTTGCCGCCGACCGTGACGCTGACCAGGGTGGTGGTGGCACTGAGCGCGCTGAGTTGGGTGTTGACCACGCTCGTGGTGGTGGCACCGGAGCAGGCGACCGAGCGGTACGACGCGGGTCGCACGTTGGTGTTGTACAGCGCCGGGTAGGCGTTGGTGCTGCGTTGACAGGACCCGCTCTCGGCGGTGTAGCTGCCGGCGCCGACCCCGGAGGAGTAGGAGTCGCCGAGAGCGACGTAGTGGTCGGCGGGGGCAGCCTCGGCGGGCGCTGCCAGGGTGAGGGTGGTGCCCAGGGCCGTGGCCAGGCTCAGGGCGAGGGTTGCCAGACGGGATTTCCGCACGTCGCGCTCCGATGGGGGTAGGAGGTTCGGTGTGGAATAGATAACACTAGATATCGTCGGCGAATAACCCCTAGTCAGACCCCCTCAACCGCAGTGCAACGCGGCGGAAGTCAGCCGAACGGTTAGGCCGTGCGCCCGGCGGCCGTGGGGCTGGTGGGCAGCCCGGCCTTGGTCGGCGCAGGTTCGGCGGAGCCTGGTCGGGATGGGCCTGAGCGCCTGGGTCGCCGCGCGTCGACGGCGAGCAGCGCGAGGGCGACCAGCGTCAACAGCCCGCCGACGAGCGCCAGCGGGCGTGCCCCCGAGGCGGACAGGAGCGCACCTCCGAGCAGTGAACCGCCGCAGATGCCGGCGTTGAACGCGGTGCTGACGCCGGCCGACGCCATGTCGGTGCTACCGGGAGCCAGGTGCAGCATCCGATTTTGCACCCCGGAACCGAACGCCGCGTAACCGAGACCGATTCCGGCGAGGAGGACCACCACGCCGGGTCGGAGCGCGCCGAGTGCGTACAGGCCGAACAGCGAGGCGGTGCCGATGCTCAGCGGCGTCAGCAGGGAGACGATCGGCCAGCGGTCCAGAGTGCGAGTCGCAGCCAGGGTGCCGACGACGCCGGCGGCACCGGAGACGAACAGCAGCGGCGCCAACATCGCGTCGGGGAAGCGGCTCACGTCGAGCAGGAACGGTGTGACGTACGTCTGCAGGGTCATGAAGCCGCCGATGCCGAGCGCGGTCGCGACCAGCAACAGGATGAAGCGTCGCCCGTCCGGTGCCGTGCCCCGCGCCGCGCCGCCGGTGGCCGGGGGATAGGAGGGAAGGAGGACGAACACCGCGGCGGCGGTGACCAGACCCACCCCGGCCAGCACTGCGAACGCCACCCGCCAACCGGCCTGCTGCCCCAGCCAGGTGCCGAGGGGTACGCCGAGCACCGGAGCGAGCGTCGCCCCGGCGCCGAAAAGCGCCACCACCCGGCCGCGTACCGCGACGGGAAAGTGCCCGGTCACCGTCGCCGTGGCGACGGACCAGAACAGCGCCTGCGCGAGGGCGGTCACGACACGTGAGCCGGCGAGTACGGCGTACGTCGGCGCGAGCGCGGCGGTGGCGTTCCCGGCGGCGAACAGCAGCATGGTGACGCCGAGCAGGTGCCGCCGGGGGATCCGCTGAGTCAGCCGGGCCAACGGTATGGAGGCCAGCACGACGACGACGGCGTACCCGCTGACCAGTAGACCCACCTGTGAGCGGGACCGGTCGAGATCGGGAGCGATGTGCGTCAGCAGGCCGACCGGCAGTAGCTCGGTGGTGATGAACGCGAACGCGCCGAGCGAGAGCGCGACGAGCACGGCTCTGGCCCGTCGCGGCGACACCTCCGGCGCCATGGCCACCCCCATTCATGGTCACCGTAGTCGAGGTCCACCCCGCTCAGTGGGCCGGAGGAGGCTCGTCCGGCTTGCGGCGTAGTTCGCGCAGCACGCCGTGCCGGCGCAGAGCCCAGGCGAGGCGTCGGACGCTGCGGTGTCGTACGAACAGGATCGCCACCCGGTGGATCAGGCCGAAGTGGTTGTCGTTGACCTGGTTGTCGACAGCCTGCCAGATCAGCTCGCGCGCCTCTGCGCTGTCCAGCACCGCCCGCAGCTCGCGCCGCACCGCCGGATCCTCGGAGGCCGAAGCGATGGCGGCAACCTGGCGCGGTCGGTCTGCCAGGGGTTCCGCCATCGCCGCGACCAGTGGCCGGCGCACCTCGTCCTGCTCCAACAGCAGCAACACCGCCTCCCGAATCTCGGTGGTGTCGAGGCCGGATCGCAACAGGCTCAACAGGCTGCCCTCGACCTCGCGGTCATGGTCCGGGTCGGACAGCGCGGCCAGCAGCATCGCCACCTCGTCGAGATCGACGAGTTCGCGTATCCCGCTGCGGAACTCCGGCAACCCCCAGGCAGCCTGTAGACCCTGCACGAGATTGCGATTCATGACCCGTCCGCTACCCGGAAGTGACAGCCGCCGAAACCCCGCGTCCCAATACGGAACACCGGTCCCGCGGAGGCTCGGCCCACTGCCACTCGAACGCCCAACCGCGCCGTACGAGCATCGCCGGCGGTGACAGCCATTGCGCTGTCACCGCCGACGTGGGTATGTCGGACAATTCGGTCAGCCGGTGCGACCACTGGCCCCCGTGGCCGATGGGCGGGCGGCCGGTCGGCCGTTACGGCAACGGACGGCCCAGGCGGGCACAGGTGTTGGTGCCGCCCGAGAGGGACGGGAACTTCAGGGTGGCGCGTGACGTCGGCCCGAACTGGCCGTCCGAGCTGATGCCCGCCTTGCTCTGGGCGAACTTCAGCGCGTTGTAGGTCAATTGGCCGAACGACGCGTCCTGGTTGAGTAGCGTCTTGCCGGCGGGTGCGAGGTAGCAGTCGTTCAGAGCCCACTGGAGCGCCAGCGTGCCCGGCCCGCCGTCGCCCCAGACCAGCGAGCACGGCAGGGCGCCGTACTGGCCGATCGGTGCGGCGACCTGGTAGCCCGCCTGGTTGCTGACGTACGTGTAGGACTCGCACTCGGGTTGGCTGCGAGCGTGGGCGGGGCTGGCGGAGACGAGCGCGCCCGCGATCATGGCCGCGAGCAACGTGAGCAGTGCGGTCAGTCGTTTCATAGGTTGTTCCCTCACCTCGATTGTCCCGTGTCCTCGCTGAACACCCGTCGCAGGACAGGTGCCCCGGTGTCAGGCTGGGGCGGGGCGAGGTTGTCCGACAGCGCCGGTAGCACCGGACAATCAACGTCGAACAATCGTCGGACGGCTGCCCAGCTCGGGGCTGCCAGGTGGCCACGGCGCCGATCGTCGCCGGAACGCCACGTCAGCGACTCGGCGGTGCTCCGCAGGACGGCTTGTACGGCTGGGAGCGGACGTGCGCCGTCCACTCCCGCCGGCTCAGCTCACGTCCGGCGGCAGCGCAGATCTGGGCCTTCGCAGCATCGAGGTCGAAGGACCAGCGGACGATCCTCCCATCCTCGGCGCCGGAGATGAGGGCTCCGTTCGCCGTGAAGGCGAGTCCGCGGATTCTCGCGCTGTGGCCGGTGAGGGTGGTGACGTGTTGCCGGGTGCCGGTATCCCAGACCCGGATGGTGCGGTCGTCACCGGCGGAGGCGATCCTGCGGCCGTCCCGACTGAACGCAAGGACCTGGACGGGCGCGGTGTGGCCCTGGAGAACTGCGAGTTCACTCCCGGTCACGGCGTCCCAGAGCTTGATGGTGCGGCTGTCCCCGGCGGTCGCGAACAGTGCGCCGTCGGGGCTGACCGCGATGTCCTGCACCGTGCCCTGCCGGCTGTTGACCCGGCTGAGGAGCTTGCCCGTGATGACGTCCCACGTGTTGACGTATCCACCCACGCTGGCTCCCAGGAGGCGGCGGCCGTCTGGGGCGAAGGCCAGCGAGGTGACGATCTGGGACCGGAACCTCGCCGTTATCTCGGTCGGCCTTCCGATGTCGCCGACGTCCCAGACGAAGGGCCCCAGCGTGGCGGCCGCGACCAGCCGGCCGGCCGGATCGACGGCGACGTCAGTCGAGGCGCCGATCCCCTTGGACCTGATCGGTGGCAGGGCGTGTTGTCGGCGCGGGAGATCCCAGATGGTCACGATGTTGTTCCGGGTCACCGAGGCCAGCCGCAGCCCGTCCGGGCTGAATGCGACGGCCTGCACCTCGTCGGGGTGCCCACCGAGGACCGCCACCGCTCTGCCATCGGTGTCCCAGAGCCGGACGGTGCCGTCACCACCCGCCGAGGCGACCCTGCTGCCGTCCGGGCTGACCTTCACGTCCTTCACCTGTGCCACGAACCCGCTGAACGGGCTGTCGGCCCGATTGTGGAGCACGATGGTTCCGTTGAAGCCGGCGGAGGCGAGCATCGCCCCGTCCTGGCTCAGCGCGACGGAGACCGTTTCGGTGCGGCCCCGGTCCTGATAGGTCTGCACGGATTCACGGCGGTACAGGTCCCAGATGGTGATCGCGCCGTTCTCGTCGGCCACGGCGAGCTTGCCGTCGGCGGGCGCGGAGATCGTCCACGCGTAGCGGCCGGACAGCGGCAACGACGGAAGGCCGACCGGCTGAACGCCAGCGAGATCCCACAGGTACACCCCCCGGTCGTCGGCGGATCCCGCGAGGACGTACCCGGAGGGGCTGAAGGCAACGGAGAACACGTGCTCGGCGGGCAGTCTGGCGTACACGGTACCGGTGTCCACCCGCCAGGCGGCCGGGTGCTCCACCCCGTCAGTGGAGACGAGGAGTTTGCCGTCGTGGCTGAACGTGAGCGATCTGACCGTGCTCCGGTGCTCGCGAAGCAGGGTGCGAGTTCCGGCCCGCAGGTCGTACAGGGCGATGTCGCCGGCCCTGCCGGCATTCGTGGCGGCGTCCGGGCCGCCCGCGAGACCGACGGCGAGCTTGGTGCCGTCGGGGCTGAAGGCCATGCTCGACCCGAGGCCGTACTCGGTCAACCGGGTCTTCTGTCGGCGGGTCGGCACGTCCCAGACGATGATGGACCCGGTGGCGCCGTCGATCCCGATGGAGGCGAGCAGCTTCCCGTCGTCCGCGAAGGCAACGTCCTCGGCCCGGCCGGTGTGCCCGGAGAGGGTGGCGATCCGATCGCCACGTGCGGCGTCCCACAGTCCGATCGTGCCGTCGCCCGCCGCCGAGGCCAGGACGGAATGGTCCGGGTTGAACGCGACGGTGTAGATGGACGGGCCGCCGACGTTGAGTTCGGTGCGGCGGGGCGCGGAGGCCGCGCTCAGCACACTGCCCCGGGTTTCGGTGGTCGAGTTCAGCTCGTCGGCCTCGACCGCCAGCAGACCGGCCAGGTCGGGATCGGTGGCGAGCAGGGATCGGGCTTGCAGCGACAACTCACTGGACAGCGCGGCCACCTGCTGCCGGCGGGCGTCCTGACGCTGTCGTACCGCAATGGCTCCGCCCAGCAGGGCGAGCACGAGCAGCGCGGACATGCCCGCGACGAGATGCTTGAACAGGCGGGCCTGCCGTCGTGCGCTGTTCTGTTCGGATTCGACGAGGGCCGAACTGGCCCGCAGGAAGGCACTTTCGAGCTGGTTCAGCTCTTCTGGATGGTCCTCGGCGAAGGCCCGCGCGGCCAGGAGTTGGGTTCCTCGATACAGCGCCCCGGCATCTCGCTGGATCACGGCCCACGTGTGTGCGGCTTCGGTGAGTCGCCGATGGGTGAGTAGAGTCGCGCGATCGTCGGTCAACCATCGGTGTAGCCGTGGCCAGGCCCGGATGAGTGCCTCGTGGGCCACCTCCACCGTTCCGTCACCCATGACCACCAGTCGGGCTTCGGCCAACTGGCCCAGGACCCGGGCGGTGACGGCCTCGTCGGCGATGCCGTCGAGTTCCGTGCGCATGATTGGCCGGCGGGTGTCCTCGGTGCCGTCGCCCAACGCGGCGAGCCGCAGGAAGATTCGGCGAGCGGCCTGTTGCTCGGCCGTCGCGAAGTCGCCGTAGACCCGCTCGGCGGTCTGGGCTATCGCCCCGCGCACACCGCCGCTCGCGTGGTAGGCCGACAGGGTGAGGGCGACCCCGCTTCGTCGTTGCCACGTTTCGAGGAGCGCGTGGGACACGAGCGGCAACGCGCCCGGCTCGTCGGCGGCATCGGCGAGCACCGTGCTGAGCAGATCGGGCTCCACGCCCATGTCGACCCGGGCGGCCGGCCGGAGGATGATCTCCCGGAGGTCGGCGGCCGTCACCGGCCGCACCAGCAGGTACGCCTCGTCGTGCAGCGCGTCGGTCAGTTCCGGATGCTGCATGAGGTGGGCGAGGAAGTCGGCGCGTACGCCGAGCACCACAGTGGTGCGGCGGTGCGGCCCGTGTGCGGCGTCCAGTAACGCTTCGATGAACCGACGCCGTTCCGCCTTGTCGGCGCAGAGGGTGAACACCTCCTCGAACTGGTCCACCACCAGCAGCGCGCGGGTTTGCGGCGGGCCGCCGGCCAAGGTGTTACGCACCGCGATGTCGAGCCCGGTGACATCCGTGGCCAGGTCCTTCCGGATCTGATGCGCGTCCTGGCCGGTCAGCTTCGCGACCTCAGCGGCCAATGCCTCCAGCGGGTGATCGGTCGGCGTCAGCAACATCGTCCGCCACCGTTGCGTGAGCCCGGGGTCGGCGGCGACGGCTCCCAGCAGGCCCGCCCGCAGCAGGGAGGACTTGCCGCTTCCGGATGCTCCGACGACGGCGGTGAGGCACCGCCGATCGACCTGTGTCAGCAGCCGTTCGACCAGCTCCGTGCGGCCGAAGAACATCTCCGCCTGCTCGGGCTGGAAGGCTGTCAACCCCTGATAGGGGCTGTGCTCCACAGTGGTCGCGGTGGTCCCGGAGGTGGACGTCGGCGCGGCGGTGGCTGACCACCGGGCCCGCCACTCGGCCAGATCGCCGCCACACGCCTGGGCGTACGCGAGCGTCACCTCCAGCGACGGCAACCGGTCACCCTTCGCCGCGTCCGCCAAGGTGCTCGCCGAGAAGTGCGCACGCCGGGCCAGCAGCCGATAGCTCGGGTTGCCGGCCCGCTCCCGTAGCTGCCGCAACTGCCATGCCAACCGCTGTACCGGGCCTGCCTCCGGGTCCACCGGTTTCTCCGGACGGCCCAACACCCACCTCCGCATACGGGGCCGCAACTCCAGCCGCGCGACCGTGGAGAGCCTCGGAACCGGGTGCTCGCCGGCTCTGGTCAGTAGGAGTATCCAGCTGTCGATCCGCGGCCTTGGGCCGGGACCCGCCGTTCTCCTCAAGGATTGCTCAAATTCGATCGACGCGAGCCGCTGAACCCTCGAACGCACATACGCTCACCGGACCCGGCCCGCTCACGCCCTCCCGTCCCTTCTCGCGACGGCGATCGTCGTCGTATCCAGGCTCACCGCGCGTTCGGCATGGCTGTCCTACCGGGGGCGACGCGTACGGAGCCCGGCCACCCAACCCGATCACCGTCCAAGCAGAAGGAGGGGGAATGCGGCGCATACAACAGCGCATCGCGCTTCTCGCACTGCCCGCCCTGGTGGGAAGCATCCTCGTGGCGACCGGGCCCGCGGGCGCGGACCCCACGGGACCGTCGGCGACCGCCGGCCCGTCCCAGCTCGAAGATCGTGATTCGGTACGCCTCGTACACATTCGACTGACCGGCGCGGACATGCTGGACAAGGTGACCGCTGCCGGCTTCGACCTCGAACACGGTCTCCGGCGCGTGCCGACCGGCATCGAGGCCGAGGCGGTGGTGACCGCCGAGCAGGTCGCCACACTGACGGCGATGGGCGTCGAGGTGCTCGACGACGACGCGGGCTTCGCCTGGGCCGACCAGGCCGACGGCGGCATCGGGGCCGCCGGCGCGCGGGTGGTCCAGCCGTCGAGTCACCAGGCGACGGTCCGCATCGTCCGCGCCGACTGGTTCACCACCAAGGGCCAGGGTTTCCTCTACGTGGAGGCCCGGACCACCGAGGGACAGCAGGCGGAGCCGATCGTCGGGATGCAGCTCGAAAACGACTCGGGCAAGGGCACCGCGTTCGGCTTCACCCGGACGATGAGCCGGTTCGTCGATTCCGGGCAGTACATGTTCCACCGGAACCTGTTCAAGCTCGACGCCCGCCCGTCCAAGATCCAGGTGACGAGTTCCACCGGTGGGATCGCCACCGGTGTCGTCTCGAACTGGTTGGAGAACGCCCCGCCGCCGCTGACGGCGAACCCGTCCTACAAGTCGGACTTCGTGGACGGCTACAAGCACCCGCAGCAGCTCTACAGCCGCGCCAAGGAGATCGCCCGTCAGTACCCGGACATCGCCGAGATCGTCTACCTGCCGAACCAGACGAACGGGTACCAGCGCAAGGCGCAGGCCCAGATCGGCGGCACGGGGCAGGCGGCGGTCGTCGTCACCTCGGCGGCGTGGGGCCATGAAGGCGGCAACGACATCACCGTGGACTTCGTCGACCGGCCGGGTGCGGACCTTCCGCTCGCGGTGGAGGTCGCGGGCAAGGCCGTCCGCGTCCTGCTCGCGAAGGACGCCTCCGGCGTGCCGGCGAGTACGGCCACCGAGGTGGCGGAGGCACTGCGGACCCGCTCCCAGGGTCTGATCGACCGGGCGCACCCGTACCGCGCCAACGAGGGCACCGGCGTCGTCGCGCCGACGACGGGCCCGGTAGCGCTGACCGACTTCCTCGACCAGAAGCGCGTCGGCGCACCGGCGGGCGAGGTGCCGCGGGGCCCGGTCACGATTCCGGTCCTGCGGATCGGCAAGCACCGTGACGGCAGGAAGCCTGGTGTGTTGATCCAGGCGCAGGACCACGCCCGCGAGTGGGTGCCGGCGACGACCAGTCTGGAGTCGGCCGAGCGTCTGGTGCACAACTACCGGAGCGACCGGGAGACGAAGGAGATCGTCGAGAACACCGACGTCTTCTTCATCCTGTCCAACAACCCGGACGGGGCGAACTACAGCTTCTACAACTTCGCCTCGCAGCGTAAGAACATGACGAACCACTGCCCGGACGCGAGCGCCGATCCGGCGCAGCGGAACTCCTGGGGCGTCGACCTGAACCGGAACTACCGGGTCGGGTCGGGCCACGACGGCTACGCGGGAGCGTCGACCAACTGCGTCAGTGGCACCTACCAGGGGCCGGCGGAGCTGTCCGAGCCCGAGTCGAAGAACATCATCTGGCTGGTCGAGAAGTACTCGAACATCAAGTTCATGATGTCGGTGCACTCCAACGGCGGTCAGCTCTTCTGGCAGCCCGGCGCCTACATCGCGGACGGCCGGATCACCACGCCACGTCCTCCACTGGGTGACGAGGCGTTCTACTGGCAGTCGGCCGCCCGGATCCTGTCGCAGGTCAAGGCACACCGGGAGACCGTCGTCACGCCGGAGAACGTCGGCGGCTCGTCCGACGTCCTCTACTCCTCGGCGGGCAACGTGCGCGAGGACCTGTACCACACCTACGGCATCTACGCGTTCGGCTGGGAGGTCGGCGGCTCCGTCTACAACCCGGCCACCGGCGACTGGCAGGGCGGCTCGTTCCAACCGGAGTGGGTGGGTAACCCCGACCTCGTCAGTGGCCACGCCGAGACGATGGAGTACGCCAACGGGATCATGGAGATGTTCCGGGTCGCGGCGGACTGGGGTCGGGACAAGAAGGACCCGACGTCCCAGCTCGTCCCGGGCGCGGGACGCTACTCCAAGCCCGTCGACGTGCGCTTCGAGACCAGCGAACCGGCCACCGTCTACTACACGACGGACGGCAGCCGACCCACCCTCGAATCGCCCCGTTACGCGGCGACCGAGTTCCGCGAGCCGGGGCAGGTGTTCCACGTGACCGAGACGACGACGTTCCGCTGGTTCTCGGTCGACAGCGCCGGCAACATCGAGCGGAACTACGACCCGACGAAGAAGGACAAGCGCAACAACTACCGTACGGCGACGATCAGGATCGCCACGAGGTAGCGCCTTTCCGATAGTCGGTGCCCCGTTGGTGCGGTCTACCCGCGCCGACGGGGCACCGGTCGTGCGCCATCGAATTTCGGCAGGAACAGGTCGAGCCGGTTAGCCGCGTCGACCTGCCCACAACGGGCTGTCCACGTAGTGGTTGTCGTAGCGATCCTGGGTTTCGCCGACTTCCTGCCAGGTGGCTTCGCCCTGATGCACCTTGTCGAGCAGGCGGTAGTAGTCGAACCGGGGCTTGCCAGGGGTGATCACGACGAGGAAGTCGGCGTCCTGGCCGTCGGCGGGGGCGAAGGCGTGCGGGGTCTTCGGCGGGACGAAGAGCACGTCTCCCTTGTGCAGGGTGTGCAGTTCGTCGCCGACGAGCATCTCAAGGGCGCCGTCGAGCACGAAGAACAACTCGCCCGAGTGGGTGTGCAGGTGCGGCGGCGCGCCGTCGGTGCCGTGCTTGAGCAGGGTCCGGTTGCTGGTCAGGGCGCCGCCGGTGTGCTCGGGGTCGAGGAGCAGCGTGATCACGCTGGCCGGGTCGCTGTCAAGGACCTCGGCCTGGGCTGCGCGTACCAGTGTCATTGTCGGCTCCTTCGCTGTATGCCACTTCCTGGATATTAGATATCCAGGATCATTTCGGCGCCAGTGATCATGGCATGCATCACAAAATCTGGACATGTAGAGTCCAGGATCATGCGGATGAGTCAGGGCGTCGAATGGGCCCTCCACACGTGCCTCAACCTGAGCTGGGTGGACGCCCCGGTGCCAACCAGCACCCTCGCAGCGTTCTACGAGCTGCCGCCGGCCTACCTGAACAAGCAGCTTCAGGCCCTGGTCCGGGCTGGCATCCTGACGTCGACCTCAGGGCCGCGCGGGGGCTTCCAACTGGCCCGGGCCCCTGCGGCGATCTCTCTCCTGGACATCGTGGCCGCGATCGAGGGCCCGGAGGAACTGTTCCAGTGCGACCAGATCCTCAGCAAGGGGCCGGGGGAGCACGCGGGCGTCGACTATCGACAGTCCTGCGCGTTCGCCCAAGCCATGCGGGGTGCCGACCTGGCCTGGCGGCGGGAGCTGGCCGGCAAGACCGTCGCTGACGTCAGGGCCGACGTCGAACGCGGGCACCCCGAAGCCCCAGCCAACACCCGGGCCAGGATCGTGGAACTGCGCTAGGGCTGTCGCTTCCAGCTCGCGGTCTGTGCGGGTCAATCCCTCCGGATCGTCCGGATCGCCTCCGTGGCGATCGCGGTCGACGACGAGCGCCGAGCACGCCACTGTGGACCCGATCGTGACCGGCAGGACGTTTCCGCGATCACGGCCTGGGGCATCTCGGCGGGGAGATTCACTCGCCAGTCATTCCCCGATCGAGGAGACCAATATGTCCGCCCAGGCCTTTCTCTACGTCGTCGCCGTCATCCTGATCGTGCTCGCAGCCCTGCCGCTGCCGACCCGGGGTGTCTCGCTCGCGCTTCTGGGCGCGGCCTGCGCCCTGCTCGCGTACGCCTGGCCGGTGATCACCGCCTGACGGGGGTGGCGTACTCCTTCGGACAGCGGCCGGGTGCGGGGCAGACGGATCGACGCTTGCTGAGCTTCTTTCACGAGCGTAGGAAGAACATCACGATCCACCACCGTCGGCCCTGCATCGACCCGCTGTCCAGCGTCGAAGGAGATGCGTGTGACCACATTCAGAGGGTTCCGTCTCGCCGTGTCCGTGCTGGTGACCGCGGGCGCCGTCCTGCTCGGCACGGCGGCCCCCGCGGCACCGCCAACGACTCCCGGACCAGCGGGGCGGCCGTCCTGCGACCCGATCGACCCGACGGCCTGCCTGCTGCCGTTCCCGAACGACTACTTCACAGTGCCGGATCGGACCAGCCCCACCGGCAAGCGGGTCCGACTGGCCGCCTCCGCCATGCCTGCCAATGTGCAGGGGACCCCGATCGACCCGACCGAATGGAACCGGCAGGACGGGTTCAGCCCCGGCTCACCCATCCTGGTTCGTGTGCCCGGCCTCGACGCGGCGGCGACCGGAATCGCACCGGTCACCGACATCGGTCGCTCGCTGGCGCCGGACGCGCCGATCGTCCTGCTCGACGCGCGAACCGGGAGGCGCACGCCGTACTGGGCCGAACTGGACGCACACGCGGTCGGCCAGCCGGACCGGCAGGTGCTGATCATCCGTCCGGCGGTGGCACTGACCGAGGGCACCCGCTACGTCGTCGGCCTGCGCGGCATGCGCGACGGCACCGGGGCGGCGATCCCGACGCCGAAGGCGTTCACGGCGTACGTGAAAGGTGCGGGCCTCGGCCATCGGGACAGTCGCGCGCCGCAGATGAAACGGATCCTCGCCGACCTGAGCAGGGCCGGCGTCAAGCGGCACAGCCTCTACCTGGCCTGGGACTTCACCGTGGCCAGTCGGCACGGCTTGACCGGGCGGATGTTGGCGATGCGGGACGGCGCGTTCGCCGCCCTTCGTCGGGCCGCACCGTCGATCACCGTCACCCAGGTGACCGACTACCCACCTGAGCAGGAGCCGTTGATCGCCCGGCAGGTGACCGGCACCATCGGCGTACCGTCATATCTGACCGGCGACGGCGGGCCCGGCTCCCGGCTGCACTACGGGCCAGCCGGCGGCCCCGGGACGCCGCAGACGCCGAACGCCCCGCCCACGCCGTCCGGCGCGACCATCGCTGCGGACTTCGTCTGCAACATCCCGCGCAGCGCCACCGCCGCGAAGCCGGCGCATCTCTCGCTCTACGGACACGGCCTGCTCGGCAAACCGACCGAGATCAACGCCGGCAACGTCAGGACGATGTCGAACACCCACAACTTCACCTTCTGCGCGACCAGTTGGATCGGCATGGCCGCCGGTGACGTCCCCTATGTGGCCGGCGCCTTCACCGATCTCAGCGCCTTCCCCGCCGTGGCGGACCGGTTGCAGCAGAGCTTCCTGAACTTCCTCTTCCTGGGCCGCGCGATGATCCACCCGGGCGGGTTCGCCGCCCATCCGGCGTTCCGGGACACCACCGCGCGACCGCTGATCGACCTGGCTGGTGGGCTGCACTACGACGGCAACAGCCAGGGCGGCATCAACGGCGGGGCACTCACCGCCATCGCCCAGGACTGGACCCGTTCCGTCCTCGGCGTACCGGCGATGAACTACTCCACGCTGCTGCAACGCAGCGTGGACTTCGCCCCGTTCCAGACGGTCCTGGACGGCTACTATCCGGACAGGGCCGACCAGCAGCTGGTCTTCGCGCTGCTGCAGATGTTGTGGGACCGGGCCGAGGCCAACGGGTACGCGCAGCACATGACCGACCGGCCGCTGCCGGGTACCCCGGCCCATCAGGTGCTGATGCACGTGGCCTTCGCCGACCAGCAGGTGTCGCCCGCCGCGGCGGAGGTCCAGGCGCGCACCATCGGTGCCCGCCTGCACACTCCCGCGCTCGCCGACGGCTGGTCGTCGGACGTGCGACCGTACTGGGGGATCACGCCGATCCGCAGGTACCCGTACACCGGTTCGGCGATGGTGGTCTGGAACAGCGGGGCGGCCCACGCGCCGCCGCCGACCAACCTCGCCCCGGCCGGACCGGAGTACGGTGACGACTCGCACGAGTTCCCGCGCGCCCAGGCCGGCGCCCAGAAACAGAAGGCGGTCTTCCTGCTCACCGGCAAGGTCGTCGACGTCTGCCCGGGCAGGCCCTGCCCGTGAGGCGGTAACCGAGCGCGCGGCCCGGCGGGGTGACCGCCGGGCGGCGCGCTCGTGTCGACGCGTCCGGCCGAACCCGTCGGCCAGCAGCGGTCCCGCTCAGTGTGTCCAGCCGGCGGCGTGAAAAGCGTTGTGCAACCAGCCTCCTTGACTGAGGGGTCGGATGGTCCCGCCGTCGTCGACGAGGTGCGGGAACAGGGGCAGGACCTTGGCGAGATCCTGTTCGGCTGGTCGAGGCAGTTGGGCGATGGCCGCGTCGAGCATCAGGCCGGTCGCCTCGACGAGGTCGGGGTTCTTCCTGAGGTACGCCGCGACGTGGTCCACCATGGCGGTGAGACGCTGGCGTACGCGGTCGGCCTCGGGTTCGTTGCCGCTGTCCTGGAGGGAATGGGGTGACGCGGCGGCGGCCATCAACACCACGTGAGCGTCGAGTTGACCCTCGTGACGTTGCTGATCGTGTTGTTCGCACCACCGCAGGGGTTCTGGGTGATGTTGGTGCCGTTGACGCTCAGGTTCTGGAACCGGATGCCGGAGGAGATCGGGAACTCCGTCCGCGACGCGATCCTCATCTCGCCGCCGCCCGTCACCGTCCCGGACACTCCGGCGATGACGACGTTGTAGCAGTTCTCCACCAGGATCGAGTTGTTTCCCGTGTTCGAGATCGTCACCCGGTCGATGACCGCGCCACCGGACTCGGACACGCAGAAGATCCCCCGGCCGCCCCCGGACGCGATCACGTTCCCGACCCGGATGTTGGTCGGATACGAGCTGTCCACCCGGCCGTTGCGGTTGGCCATCCGGAACGCCGCGTACCCGGTCCCGGCACCGGCGTTCTGCGCGTCGACAGTGCCCACCGTGGCGTTGATCGTGTCGTTGAGCAGCAGGCCGGAGTAGCCGGTGTTCCGCGCCGTGACCGTTCCGATGGTCAGTCCGTCCACCCCGTACGTCTCCACCCCGTGCGCGCCGGTTCCCGACACGTACACGTTGTCGATGCGTACGTTGCGGACCTTGACCGACCGATCCCCACCGTGGTTGTCGATCCGCACACCCAGACCGCCGGAGAGCCGCATGTCGATCTGCCCGAGCGTCAGGTTGTTCACGTTGCGCGTGAAGATCCCGTACAGCGGCGACCCGGTCAGCGTCAGGTTCTGCACCTCGACGTCCGTGGTTCCGCGCGAGTACACCGGCGCCTGGTCGCCCGAACCCGACCCGGTCACGTTGATCGTGCCGCACACCGCCAGTGTCGTGTACGACGGCAGCGACAACCGCGAACCCGCGCTCATCGACCCGGAGCCGCGCACCACCACGCGCTGCTTGGACGTCCGACCCGCCGACAGCGAGTTGACCGCCGCCTGCATCGCCGACAACATGCTGGATCCCGAATAGACCGTCGACGAGCCGTTACGAGCCGTCCAGGTACTTCCGCTCAGGACGGCCTCCGCGTTTGTCGACCCGCTGCCGCAGCCGGTGCTCCCGCCGCCTACCGCGATCATCTGCCACTGCTGGTTCGTGCCGCCGATGTCGGTGTACTGACTGATGCGGCCACCGTCGGCGGTGGACCGCTCCCAGGTCTCCAGTGCCTTACCCGAGTGGCGGTTGATCAGCCGGACATGACCACCGTCGGAGTCGAGAACCTGGAACTGCTGGTTGGCGGCATTGAGATCGGACCACTGGCGGTAGTCGGCGCCGTCGGCCGCGTTCCACTCCCACAGGTCGACCACCTTGCCGCTGTGCCGAGCCTTGAGGCGGTAGTAGCCACTCCCGGAGGAGACGAACTGGAACTGTTGCCACTCGCCGTCGTTGCGGGACCACTGCTGGATCACAGCGCCGTCCTGCGTCGAGGTGTCCCGGACGTCGAGGACCTTGCCACTGTGCCGGTTGACCAGGACGTAGTAGGCGTTGGTGTCGATGGTTGCCGCCGCTGCCGGCGGTGCGACGACCAGAACGGCACCGGCCGCGCCGACCAACGTGGTGATCATGGCCAGCACCAGACCGGAACGCCCCGCACGGCGGACCGGCTCGGCGCTGGATGGCGTGGTGGTGAGGGACATGGGTCCTCCTGCTGGTGGCGGCTATTCGAGGTGGAAGGTGGCGGAACCACGCTCGGCGGTCGAGGTCACCGGTTCCAGGTAGAGCAGTCCGTCGCGGTGGCGCACGTACCGCCCGGGGAAGTTCTGCGACTCCAGGGAGAGCCCATCGCTCGCGGCCAGGCCGGATCGGCGTTGGAAGCTCGCGTCGTTGCCGAAGAGGGAAGACCCGTCGTTCTTCTCGACGTAGAGCACATAGCCACGGTGCCGCAGGTAGTAGCCGGGGAAGTTGGTCGACTCCAACGACACCGAGCCGCCGCCGGCGAGGCCGTTGACGATGCGGAACTGCGAGTCGGCCAGGTTGGTCACGTTCGGCTCGACCCGGGCCCGGTAGTCGTAGTGCCGTACGTAGCTGCCGCTCAGGTCGTGTGCCCGCAGCCGAACCGGCGTGGCTCCGTCGGGCACCGGGATGCCGAAGTTCGGGGTGCCGTCCGCGTTCCAGTACAGCTTCTGGAGTCTGGTCCGCCGGTTCGGGTCGTTGAGCGGATCGCCGCTGATGTCGCGGTAGTTGCGGTCGTGGTAGACGAGGATGTCGCTCTGCCCGTCCTCCGAGACGGTGAACGAGTTGTGACCGGGGCCGTACTGGCCGGTGGCCGCGTTGCTGGCGAACACCGGGGTGGGGCTCTTGCTCCACGAGGCGACGTCGAGCAGGTTCGCGGTGGCAGAGGCGCTCAGCATCCCGAGGCAGTAGTTGGCGTCGGTGGCGCTGGCCGAGTAGGTCAGGAAGATGCGGCCGTTGCGCTGAATCACCGCCGGCCCCTCGGCGACCCGGTAGCCGCGGGTCTCCCAGTCGTACGTCGGCACGACGAGCCGGGTCACCGTGCCCGTGATCTGCCAGGGGTTGGCACCCATCCGGGCGAGGTAGACGTTGGAGTTGTTGGGCATGCTCGGTTCCTGCTGTGCCCAGGTCAGGTAGCGCACCCCGTTGGCGGCGAAGGTCGAGGCGTCGAGGCTGAACGTGTCCCAGGGTGTGGTGATCCGGCCGCGTTCGGTCCACGAACCGCTCAGCGGATTCGCGTTGGCGTTCTCCAACACGTACATCCGGATCCGCCACACGTCATCGGTCCGGCCCGCGGCGAAGTAGACGTACCACCGGTTGTTGATGAAGTGGATCTCCGGTGCCCAGATATGGGCACCCATCTCTCCGCTGGTGTGCCGGTTCCAGATCGTCGTCTCCGCCGCCGTCGCCAGCCCCTGCAGGGTGGTCGCACGTCGCAGCACGATCCGGTCGTACTGCGGCACCGTCGCGGTCATGTAGTAGTAGCCGTCGGTGTGCCGGACGATGTGCGGATCGGCTCGCTGGTTCACCAGCGGATTGGTGTAGTTCACGGCCGGTGCGGCCTGCGCCGGCCCGGCCACCGGCAGCCCGGCCGACACCGCGACCACCACCAACACCGCTGCCAGCGCAGACCGGAGGCGTCGTGGGCCACGGGGGCCGGCCGGCGCGGAACCAACTGCTGGGCGGACGACCGGCCCGGTGCGGGGGAGTGGCAGCGACATCTGTCCTCCGTGCGGTTGGTGAGCGTCCAGACGACGCCACCCTGGGACGGTCGACCTGCGGCATCCCGCCGGGAAGGAGCGTGAGCGGGCCGGGAGACATGACGGTGGTGTTACGTCGAGGTGGCGAATCAATGTTCGCGTTAACATCGATGTGTGTCAAGGTCCCGTGGTTGCCGGCTGGCTCCGGCTGCGCCGATTGGGCCAGCACGGTCGACTGGAACCGGGTGCTCGAGGGCTGACGACGACGGGGGGCGTTCCCCGCGCCGCCGCCACCATCCGCCCGGTCGAGGCCCTGTTCAGGCGTGCGCTCGGCGCACCATTTCGCTGATCCAGGCGGGCGCGTACGGAGATGTGCAGCCCGGGGAGGTCGGGTAGTCCTTGAGCACCGCCAGGCGTTCGCCGATGTCGATCGCGCGGGCGCGGTGCACGGCGTGCTCGATCCCGATCTGGGCCAGGCAGTGGTTCATCGCCCACTGGAGGCGGTCCGGCGCGTCCCTCATCTCGCTCTCGATGACGTCGAGCAGTCTCGGGAGGTCGAGGCTCTCGGGCTGCTTCGCCACGCGCTCGGTGGTCAGCGCCCAGCCGGCGCTCGCGACCACCGGATCCGGGTCGGCGCACCAGGCCGGGCGCAGCTCTTCGGAGTGCGGGTTCTTCTTCACCACGTAGTTCACGAGCCAGTCGTGCACCTTCGGTGCGCGTGCCTCGCGCAGCATGGTGTCCAGCTCGTCACGCCCGAACGCCCGGGGGCGGCAGATCAGGATCGCCAGCAGTCTCGCCGCGGTGTCGTCGGTCTTCCAGAGCTGACGCGCGAGTTCCTGCTGCGTCTTCAGCCGCTTCGCGAGCGCACGAAGCTTGCCGAGGTGCACGCCGTGATCGTCACCGTGCTTCGCGTTCACCTCGCGCGTCCGGGGGTCCGCCAGTGCGGCCAGTTCGGCCATCACCTCGGCCACCACCGTGTCGGTCGGCGTCGTAGCGGTCACCGCAGCCTCCAGCTCCTCGGGTGTGAGATGCACCTTACGACGGGGTCGGCCGGCGGTGACCTGCGGCTTGTCGGTTCCGGCTACCCGCCGCCCACCGAATGGCACAGTGATGTCCATGGACAGGAAGCACGTCAACGATTGGCTCGCCGCCTACGAGCGGGTGTGGCGGACGCCGGGCACGGACGCCCTGGTCACCCTCTTCACCGAGGATGCGAGCTACCAGCAGGGACCGTACTGGACGCCCGTCGTCGGACTGCCGGCCATCGCGCAGATGTGGGAGAAGCAGCGCAAAGGTCCCGACGAGGTGTTCCAGATGGCCAGCGAGATCGTCGCGGTCGAGGGTGACACCGCGGTGTCGCGCCAGGAGGTCCGCTACGGCGACCCGGTCGAACAGGAGTACCGCGACCTGTGGGTCATGCGGTTCGCCGACGACGGACGGTGCCGGTCGTTCGAGGAGTGGCCGTTCTGGCCGGGCCAGCAGCCGGCCAACCCTCCGGACGGCTCGTGACCCGAGGCCTCGCGGCAGGGGCGGACTATCGTGATTCCGTGAGTACCCGCCACGTGCCCCCGCAGGTCGGTGACCTGCCGCCGATCGGGCGACCAGCCAACAGCGCCCTGCTCGAAGCCGGCATCACCACGCTCGCCCAGGTGGCCACCCACAGCCGCCGCGATCTGCTGGCCGTGCACGGGGTGGGGCCGAAGGCGGTCGACATCCTGGCTGCCGCGCTGGCCGAGCATGGGCTGGCCTTCGCGGCTTCGTAGGAGGGGCCGCTGGCACCGCTGCCTCAGTCGCGCACGTTGGTGCAGAGTGCCTCCAACCGCTCCAGCGTCGCGGTCATGCTCGTGACCCAGCTGCGGCCGCCGTCCATCGCCGCCTGCTCGTCGGCCGGCAGCTCGGAGCAGTCATAGGTTTCGGTCACGATGGTCGCGTCCGGGCCGTCGGGGGTCAGCTCGTAGGTCCACCGGTGTCCCCATCGCGTCGGAGGCGTGGCACCCGGTGCGGTGTCCGGGTGGCCTCGACCCGGCTCCGGCCTCCAGCCGATGCGCCGGTTCACCTCGTACTCGACGACGTGGTTGTCCATCTCGTAGTCGCCGTACCGCGAGTAGTGCATTCTCATCACGAAGACTTCGCCGACGCCGCCGACCACCGCCCCCGATACGGCACCCCGCAGCATCCCGGAGCCGTCGAGATCGGTGTGCCGCCGAGGGTCCGCGAGGATCCGGAAGATGTCGGCCGCTGGCGCGGCGATCCGCCGGGACACCGCGACGGGCGCGGTCTGACCACGCGTCACCGGTACGCCTCCTCGAAGCTGATCGTCACCGACGCCTGGTGCTGGACGTCACCGAGCCGTTCGGTGAGGAAGGCGCGTTCGACCTCGTTGTCGGTGTGGATCAATGCCTCCTGGTAGGCGTCCGCCGCCGGTGCCCACCGGTGCAGCTGGCGCAGGAAGTCACCACGGGCGGCGCTGAGGTAGCCGTAGGTGGCCAGGACCGGTTCGGCGAGCAGTGGCGTCAGCGCGTCGAGACCGGCCTGCGGGCCGTCGCGAAGACCCACGGCCACGGCACGGTTGAGCTCGACCACCGGCGAGGGCCAGAGCTGGAGCAGGACGTCGTACAACCCGACGATCTCCGCCCAGTCGGTGTCCTGCCAGGTCGGCGCTTCGGCGTGCACGGCGACGATCGCGGCCTCGACGGCGTACCGTGTCGGCGGCCTGCGGCGCAGCGCGTCGGTCACCAGGGCGACACCCTCGCTGATGAGCTGGGTGTCCCAACGCCTGCGGTCCTGCTCCGAGAGCAGTTGCAGCCGCCCGGTGGCGGAGAGGCGACTGCCGTCGCGCGCATGGATGAGCAGCAGCAGCGCGAGCAGGCCGCTGATCTCCGTATCGGTCGGCATGAGCAGGTGCAGCGTGCGGGCGAGGTTGATTGCGCTGTCGACCAGGTCGCGGCGGACAAGGTGCGCGCCGCTCGGCGCCGTGTGGCCGGTAGTGAAGATCAGATGGAGGACTTCGAGGACGGCGCTGACGCGTCCGGCGAGCTGGTCGGGTGACGGCACACGGTACGGGACACGAGCCTTGGTGATCTTCTTCTTGGCCCGCGTGATCCGTGCGGCCATGGTGGGTTCCGGCACCAGGAACGCGCGGGCCACCTCGGCCGTGGACAGGCCGCACACCAGCCGCAGCGTCAGCGCGACCTGAGCGTCGCGGGACAGGGCCGGATGACAGCAGGTGAAGACGAGACGGAGCCTGTCGTCATCGAGGCCGTCCTCGGGGCCGGGCACCGACTGGTCGGTCACCAGCAGCGGTAGAGCCCGACGCATCGCCGACTCGCGGCGCAGCACGTCCAGCGCCCGGTTGCGGGCGGTGGTCGTCAGCCACGCACCGGGGCGATCGGGGATCCCGATCTGGGGCCAGACCCGCAGCGCCTGGGCGTAGGCGTCCTGCGTGCACTCCTCCGCGAGATCCAGGTTCCGGGTCAGGCGTGCCGTCGCGGCCAGCAACTGGGCCCAGTCGCGGCGGTGCGCCTGCGCGACCGCCGCGACGACCTCGGCGCTCATCCGTGGTCGACCACCGGTCGGATCTCCACCCCGCTGTGCCCGGCGGAGACCTCGTACAGTCGCGACGCCATACTGATCACCGCGTCGAGGTCAGGGGCTTCGACCAGGTAGTAGCCGCCCACCGCCTCCTTGGTTTCCAGGAACGGCCCGTCCGTGATGGTCAGCCGACCATGCGGGTCTACGCGCAATGTGGTCGCGACGGCCGCCGGCTCCAACTGCTGGGCGTCGAGGACGGCCGGCCCGGCTGCCGCGGCGAAGGTGCGGTGGGCCTCGTCGAGCCTCTGCGTCTCCTGCGGTGACATCGCGGCCCACTGCCGCTCGTCGCCGTGGATGAGGATCAGGTACTTCGCCATGTCGCGCATCCCATCGTGTGGAGCCCGCGCGGGCCCGCCTACCTCACCGACGAGTCAACCTGATCGCCGATCGACAGGCGAGATCAATTTCACAAGTGGACACTCAGTAGCCGTGTGAGGCCCTCCCCACGGCAGCCCGCCGCTCCGCCGCAAGATTCACACCCTGGCCTCGGCAAGTTTCGGGACCGCGTCGAGCGGCAGGTCGCGCATCCGGCGGATCGGGGTCGACAGATAGATGATCGGGGACAGCACGGTGAGCGCTCCGAAGAGCAGCAGGGTGGTACGCGCACCGAGCGGCCCGGCCAGGACGCCGGCCAGCAGACCGCCGAGCGGGATGGCGCCCCAGGAGACGAACTTGACCGTGGCGATCACCCGCGACAGGAGCTCCGGCGGGCTGGCGAGCATCCGGTAGGTGCGGGTGGTCACGCTGAGCACCACCGTGGAGCCGGCGAAGACGAGGTTTCCGGCGGCGAAGGCCAGGTAGGCGGCGGTGCCGGTGCCCAGCGGGATGACGAGCGCGCCGGCCACGCCGACGAAGGCCGCGATGATCAGGCCGCGCGCCGTGCCGACCCGATCGGTGAACCGGGTCGTCAATGTGGCACCGATGAGCGTGCCGAGGCCGTCGGCGGCGAGGAGCAGCCCGACCAGGAGTGGCGAGGCGTGCAGCTCGCGCACCAGGTAGAACGGGAAGAGGGCGAGCAGCGCGCCGTTGACGAAGTTCGTCGCGGTGGCGTCCCACATGGCCGGCCCCATGATCGGGTGTCGGAGCACGAAGTGCCAGCCCTCCCGGATCATGGTGACCATCGGCGGACGTTCGGCCGATCGTTGCACCCGCCGGGCCGGGAGGGTACGCAGCAGCACGGCGGAGACCAGATAGCTGGCGGCGTCCACGAACAGTGTCGGCACCGCACCCAGCACATGCACCGCGAGGCCGCCCAGGGAGGGCCCGCCCAGCTGGGTGACAGCGTGGGTGCCGGAGTTGAGGCTGTTGCGCGCCTGCAACTGCGTGGCGGGCACGATCTCCGGCAGGAAGGTCTGGTTGGCCACGTCGAACAGCACGTTGGCGAAGCTCACGACCAGGGCGACCCCGACGAGCTGGGCCACCGTCAGGGCGTCGAACCACCAGGCCAGGGGGACGGACGCGATGGCCAGAGCTCGGATCAGGTCCAGGGTCACCTGCATGCCGCGCAGCGGCAGGCGCTGCACGACGACCCCGGCCGGCAGGCTGATCAGGAGGTACGCGAGATAGCCGGCCGCCGTGATCAGACCCATTTCGAAAGCCGACGCGTCCAGAACGGTCAGTGCGGTCAGCGGCAGGGCCACCCCGCCGACCGCCGAGCCGAGGTGACTCGTCGTGCCGGCGCCCCACCAGCGCCAGAAAGCAGTAAGTCTCATAATGGAACTGACCATAGTGGTTGGCGAGGGTCGAGTGTGACCCCGCCGACGGGGCTGCGGCCGCGCGAGGCGACAGCCCTCGGGGAACACCCGGCAAGGCGGCCAGGTCGACTAGGGTTCCTGCATCCGGGATCTGAGCACGTCGAATTCGCACCCCGGCTTGTCCGGATCGAAGCCGTGCTCGATCAGCCAGTGCGACGCCACCAGGCTGCGCAGTGACCACCAGGCGCGGATCACGTCCCGCTCAGCGCCGGCGCCGTAGCCGGCGAGCAGGTCGTCCAGGCGTTCCTCGTGCCCGAGCGTCAAGGTGGCGAGGTCGAACATGGCGTCGCCGGGAGCGGCCTCGGACCAGTCGATGAAGCCGGTTACCTCGTCGCCGTCGACGAACACGTGGGTGATCTGCAGGTCGCCGTGGATGAACACCGGTTTCCACGGCCGGAGCGCGGCTTCGGCGATCTCGCGGTTGCGTCGAATCACCTCGGCGGGCAGAACGGCGTTGGCGAGCAGCCACGTGCACTCGCCGTCGAGTTCCGCAGCCACGTCGTCGAGCCTGCGCCCCGGCCACGGTGGCAACGGCGCATCGTGCAGCCTGCGGATGGCGGCACCCACCGCAGCCCATGCCTCCGGCGACGCGGCCGACGGTTCGCCGAGGAGGCCGAGCGCCCTGCCGGGCACGGCGGCGATCGCGAGCACGGGCGGCTCGTGCCAGAGGATCGCCGGGGTCGGTATCGGGGCCATCGCCATGGCCCGCACCTCGACGTCGGCGTGCGCCGGGTTCCCGTCGACCTTGAGGAACACGTCGCCGACGCGGAGCGTCGCGCGCTGCCGGTGGGCGACGACGACTTCAACCTCCTCCATACCGAGCCATCCTGGCGGCGATGGCCGCCGATGTCGTCGGATTTTGTCGGTGGCGGAGCGTCGCCGGTTCAGGCTGGTGTGGCGGGTGCGGGCGTCGAGTGGGCACCAAGCGCCCCGTCCGTTGCGGACGGGGCGCTTCGTCGTGTCAGTCGGACTGTGTGTCGGAAACCGATCGGTTCTCGCCGGCCGTCGACGTCGGGACGCCAGCTACCTCGATCCGGGGTGACCGGTCCGGCGGAAGGTGGGCGAGGTCGGCGATCACGACCACGTCCACTTCGCCATCGACCATATTCTGCTCGACGGTCTCCCAGGGTGCCCGGACGATTCCCTTCAACCGGTAGTCGTGGTGCCGAAGGTGCGAAAGACACACTGCGACGGCAGGCTCCGAGGGTTCGATGTGGGCGGGGATCCAGATGACGGCTATCTCCATGATCTCTCCTGATCAACGTCGTGGACGCGGCTGGGTGATCAGGAGTCGCTGTGGCGGTGGGGGGCCCCGCTCCACGGGCCGGCTGGTGGCGCGCATGTCGACGGCAGCCACGGTGAGCCCTCGGGACAGGGGCGAGATGTGCGGCGGACACTCGCCGGTCGACGTCGGCGCGTCGACACCGCTGGCGCCGAAACCGCCGGGTGTGGAGGCCCGCGCCAACACGAACGCCGGTGGCCCCGGTTCGGGGCGGGCCGGCGAGCCCGGAGTCGGCGCTGCGGCAGCGGCCACCACCGCCTGCGACTGGTCCGCCGACCGGGTCCGGTTCCCGTCGGCGCGGTCAAAGCCGTCGCGGGACACCGTCACCGTCGCGGAGGTCGAAGGTGATGACGGCGGCAGCGGCGACGGCGACGGCGACGAGGCAGAGCGGGCAGCCGGGGAAGCAGCGGGGGACGCGACGCGGGCGGTGGGTGACGGGGACCTCGGCGGTGTACGAGGCAGGTCGGGAATGACGGCGGAGGGCTTCACCGACGTCGAGGGCAGGGGAACGTCGGACGGCAGCGGCAGCGGCAGCGGAACGTCGGACGGCAGCGGCAGCGGCAGCGGGCTGTCGGACGGCAGCGGCAGCGGGATGGACGACGGCAGCGGTAGGGCGATGGCCAGGGGTGACTCGACCACGCGGGGCAACAGTGCCTCGACGCTGGTCGGCGGGGCAGCGGCCTGCGCCGGGCGGAGACCGGTTGGCGACGGCACTGGCGACGGCGCGTGCGCGTCGGCGGGGTCAGCGCCCAGGGTTGCGCCGAGCGCCACCGCGCCGAGCGCCACCGCGGGCAGACTGTGCGTCAGGCGCATCGCGCGAGGGCTACGGGACGTCGTGTCGCCAACTCTGCCCGGCCCGATCTCCCGGGCCGGTGCCGCTGGCCGAGCAGTCGCTCCTCGCGTCCCGCCGTTCGTTCCATGCGGGGGTTCTTGCCCCCGGAAAACGTGGACTACACCTCCCGTCGATGTGTTGCCCGGCCGTGAAGGAGGGAAGGCTCCACTATGGTGGTCCGATGGCGACGGTCAAGCAGGTCCAGATCACCTTCGACTGCGCGGACCCGGAGCGTGTCGCTCGCTTCTGGTGCGAGGTGCTGGGATATGTCGTTCCCCCGCCGCCGGAGGGTTTCGCGACCTGGGACGACTTCGATCGCACCCTGCCGGCCGAACATCAGGGCACGGCGTTCGCGTGCGAGGATCCCTCAGGCGTGGGCCCTCGGCTGTTCTTCCAGCGCGTCCCCGAGGGCAAGGTGGTCAAGAACCGGTTGCACCTCGACGTGCGGGTCGGCACCGGGCTCGTGGGGGAGGATCGGCTGGCCGCACTCGAAGCCGAGTGCGCGCGATTGGTCCCGCTCGGCGCGGTACGCGTACAACTGCTGCGCGCCGACGGCGTGAACGAGTCGTGCCTCGTGATGCAGGATGTCGAGGGCAACGAGTTCTGCCTCGACTGACGACCGCGTACGAGGCGTCTGCACGAGTCAACGCCCGGTGCGTGGCGGCGTCGGGGGCGGCTGCCGGAGGGCGTCGTCGATGATTCCCGGCATCCGCCGGGCCACCCCGGCGAGGAGGTCCGCGACCTGGACGCGCGGGTCGTCGCGGGAGTCGACCATCACCAGCCCAGCGAGCGGTGACACTCCGTCCGGCAACGCCCCGGCCCGGCCGGCGTTTGCCGGCCACGCGCTGCTGCCGTCGGCCAGTATCCGCTGAAGGCGGGTCAACCGATCGGCCGTCAGGGCACTCTGCTCGTCGTGGGTCACCAGCACCTGCCGCCGGCCACTGCTCCAGGACAGGACCGTCTCGGCCAGCGCCGGCAGCAGCGGTTCCAGCGGTGGGGGGATCGCCCTGTCGTCGTTGTCGAGCCGGGCCAGGACAGCCCGCACGTGGCCCGGGCTGAGCCCCGCGAGAACGTCGTCGACCGCCGCGCCGAGGCGGTGTCGGAGCAGCGCGTCGCGGGCCTCGAAGAACCGCCGCACCGTCTGGTGGACGGGGAGCCGCCGCTTCATCCGGACACAATCGACGAACGCGGTCAGGAAGGCGTCCCAGTCGTTTCCGGCCGCGTGTCTGGCGTCGTACAGGGCGAGAGCGGCCGGACGGTGCTCACCCGCCAGGCGGGTGCCGGCCGCGTACGACGGCTCGACCAGCAGGAGATCGACGATCCGGGTGACGAGGAAGAACTCCTTGTCGATCAGGTGGACGTGCGCACGGCCGGTCAGCGCCGTCCGGAGCCACCCCAGGGCCTCGTCCGCACCCGAGCCGCGCAGGAACCGCCCGGACTTGAGCTCGTGCGGTGAGAACCGGAAGCTCGACCGCAGCGTGGCGATGAGCGCGACGGCCTCGTCGACGGTCAGGTCGACACTCGCGTGTGTGATCACCGGGGCGGTCGAGCGCAGCAGGTTGGTGCCAGAGAATCCGGACTCGTCGCAGGCGATCTCCACGACTGCGCCGACCACGGCGTCCCTGAGTGGCATACCGCCCTGAAGTGGTGATCTCACACCCGGGTTCCCACCATGCCGACCATGGTCACCCGTGCGCCCACTCGGAGCAACCAGATTGCGAGGTGGAACGTGGCCGACGGGTCTGGACGTGGCCTGGATCGATCAGGTCTCGACCCTGACCGGGGCTGTGGGCGCGGCCGGCGATGACCGTCGCTCACCTGCACATCGACATGGCGGGCCAGCCGAAGCGGATGGCGAGCGGTGCAGCCGGGCACCTGACGGCGGACACCCAGCCGTGAGTGGGCACCGCGTCAGGGGGTTGCGCCCAGCAACCGGTCGTCGCCTGAGTCGTCCACGTTCGCGGATGGCGGGGGTGTGTATCCCAGCTCGGACGAGATCTGGTTCGCGGTCTCCAGCAGGAGCGGAAGTGCCTTCTTCAACTTGTCGAGGCTCGCGATGACCTCGATGGCCGTCATCGAGGCGGCGGCGATGACCTGCCCTCGTGAGTCCCTGATGGGAGCGGCGACACACATGACGTAGGCGTCGTGTTCGCCGTTGTCGGTGGCCCAGCCGTGTTCGCGGATGCGGGCGAGTTCGGCCTCCAGGGATTCCTGGTCGGCGAAGGTGGTGTCGGTGAACCTCTCGAAGACGACGTGGGAGAGGAGACGGTCGCGCTCCGCCGAGGGCAGGTAGGCCAGGATCGTCTTACCGACGGCGCTCGCGTATATCGACACCGCGCGCCCCACCCGCGACGGCAGCTTGACGGCGTCGAACGCCGGGCTGTCCACCTTGTCGATATAGATGATCTCGTCGCCGGTCAGTTGCGCCAGGTGCACGGTGTGGCTGGTTTCCCGTTGCAGCGCCCGCAGGTGTACGGCAGCGAACTGGCGCAGGTCCATCGAACCGAGCGCGAGTTCGGACAACTCGATGACGCCGCTACCGAGCACATAGGTGCCCGCGCCGGTGCGGCGTACGAAGCGTGCGGACTCCAGCGTCTGCAGGATGCGCAGGGCTGTGGACTTGTGGACGCCGAGCACGTCCGCCGCCTCGGTGAGCGACAGCGGGTGCTCCGCCGATCGACGGATGAGGTCGATCGCGCGGCGAATCGATTGCGCCAAGGCCCTGTCTCCCCTCGCTGCGCCGGTCTGTTGCCGCCGCTGCCATTGCGTATTACGCAATATAGTTCACGCGATGCGCAACCGCTACTTGACACCGTTGCACATGACGCTACGATCGTTGCAAATTAATCCCTATGACGCTGACTCGTAACAGTGGAGTAACTATGGGTAATCAGCGCGCTCGCTTCGGCATTGCCGGTGCGACATGTGCACTCGGCTTGGTCGCCGCCCTCCTGACCGGCTGCGGCTCTGACGGTGGCTCAAGTGATGGCGTCACCAAACTGACCTTCGCCGCCTCGACCTTCGGCGACCCGGGCCGCGGGCCCCAGTTGACGAAGTGGCTCGACGAGTTCAACAACAGCCAGGACAAGGTCCAGGTCTCCGCCGCCGCGGTGCCGTACCCGACCTTCGGCCAGACGGTGCTCACCCAGATGGGCAGCGGCAAGGGGCCTGACCTGGTCCGCTTCGACATGCCCGAGTTCGAGGCCGCCTCGGACGCCGGTCTCGTCGCACCGCTGGACAAGCTGATCGACGCCGGCAAGTACGACCTGCTCAAGCAGCCGGACCAGTTCATGGTCCACGACGGTGTCCGGCACGGTTTCATCTTCGAGGCGTCGAACTACGCGATGTTCTACAACGCGGACCTGATCCCGACGCCGCCGTCCACCTACGAACAGTTCACGTCCACCGCGAAGTCGCTCACCAAGGGTGACGTCTACGGCCTGGCGTTCCGCCAGACGGAGGCCGAAGAGGCCGGCGTGTGGCAGGACATCTTCAACTACGTCTACGGCTTCGGCGGCGCGTGGTCCGACGGCAAGAACCTGACGATCAACTCAGCGGAGAACCTCAAGGGCCTGCAGGCGTACAAGGATCTGTACGACGCCAAGGTGATCCCGCGCGGTGCCGACGCCGCGACGTTCCGGCGGATGTTCGCCGAGGGCAAGGTCGGGATGGAGCTCAACAACGGCGGATACGTGACCGCGACGCGCGGTCAGAACGCGAAGCTGAACTTCACCGTCGCGCCCATCCCGTTCCCGGTACGCAAGCAGGGCGCGATCCTGGCGCCGATCGTGATCAACGAGGCGAGCGAGGGCAAGGACGAGGCGGCCACCTTCATCAAGTGGGCGTTGGAGCCGCAGAACCAGGTGAAGCTGCAGGAGATCCTCGGCGCGAGCAGCGTCGCCACCACCACGCAGCGCAGCGCCGAGTCGCTCAAGGCGACCCCGTTCCTCCCGGTCTTCGACGGGCTCACCGAGACCAGCCTGCCGCAGATCGTCCTGGGATTCGAAGCCAAGACGCCGGACATCCGCAAGGTGGTCGTGCAGAACGTGATCGCGGCGTTGCAGGGCAAGGCCGACCTCAAATCGGCGCTGGACCGCGCCCAGCAACAGGCGACCGAGCTGGTCCGCTGACGGCTCGACAAAGGCGACGCTGCCGGCGCGAAGGGCCGTGCGCCGGCAGCGTCCTTTCTCAGAAGGATCGAACCCGATGACTGTGGTCGAGCAGACCGGAGCACCGAAGACATCCCGCCGACCCGGGGCGCGGCGTGGACCCAGCCCTCTCGGCAGCAAGTGGACGCCGTACCTGTTCCTGGCACCCGCCGCGCTGTTCATATTCGTCTTCCAGGCGGTGCCCCTCGCCCAGGAGGTGTACCTCAGCTTCACCAGGACGAGGCTGCTCAACCCCACCCGCAGCGAGTGGGTCGGGCTGGACAACTTCAACCGGATCTTCGGTGACCCCGACTTCCACCGCACCCTGCTGATCACCTTCGTCTACGTCGTCGCCTGCGTCCTCGGCGCGATCGGCGCCGGGCTCGGCGTCGCGCTCCTGCTCAACAGGAACTTCCGGGGCCGTGGTGTGGCACGGGCGTTGGTGACCGTCCCCTGGGCCGCTCCGGGCATCGCCGTCGCGCTCATCGCCACCTGGATGCTCAACGCGCAGTACGGCATCGTGAACCGCTTCCTCGACGCGGTGGGCCTCGGCGTGCCCGGTGGCGCCATCCTGGACAGCCCGCGTTACGCGCTCCCGGCGGTGCTCGCGACGACCATCTGGCAGCTGTTCCCGTTCACCTCGGTGGTGCTGCTCTCCGCACTGCAGTCCGTGCCCCAGGAGCTCAACGAGGCCGCCAGCGTGGACGGCGCCGGGCGATGGGCGACCTTCCGCGCCGTCACCTGGCAGGTCATCAAGCCGACCGTGGGACTGCTGGCCCTGCTGATGACGATCTGGTCGCTACGGCGGTTCGAACTCATCTGGCTGATGACCAAGGGCGGGCCGGTGGGTGCCACCGAGACGCTCGTCATCGACCTCTACTCGCAGGCGTTCGACTCGAAGGAACTCGGATCGGCGGCGGCCATCGGGATGGTCGGCGTCGTCATCTCGCTCATCGTCATCATCGGCAGCCGACTGGTCGGGCGTGCTGTGGAGAAGGGGGACGTCCGATGAGGCGCTTCCGGTTCGGTGTCACCGCGCGGATCGTGGCCGTACTCGTCGTGCTGGGCATCGCGGTGTTTCCGCTGTACTGGATGTTCGTCACGGCCTTGTCCAGCAACAGCGACCTCTTCGCCGATCGGCCCCGGCTCACGCCGGACCTCGGCCAGTTCGGGGTGTTCGTCGACGCGCTGGCCGAGGGCAAGGCGGCCGGGTGGTTGCTCAACAGCCTGGTCATCGCCCTGGGGACGATGGTCCTCTCCGTCGGGCTGGGTATCCCGCTCGGTTACGCGCTGTCCCGGTTCTCGTTCTGGGGCAAGGCCGCGCTGACCGTCGTACTGCTGTTCACCCAGATGCTCCCCGAGGCGCTCATGGTCGTGCCACTGTTCGCGCTGTTCCGCCGCTTCGACCTGCTCGACTCGCTGACCGGCCTCGTCCTGGTGAACTCCGCCTTCGTCCTGCCGATCGTCGCGCTGATCCTCAAGGGCGCCATCGATGGCATCCCGAAGGAGTTGGAGGAAGCCGCGCGTGCCGACGGTGCCCGGCCCTTCACCACCCTGACCCGCATCAACGTCCCGCTCATCGCGCCGTCGATCGCGGCCACCGCGGTCATCGCCTTCTTCCACGCCTGGAACGAGTACGTGTTCGCGGTGACGTTCATCTTCAACCCGGACCTGCAGCCGGCGTCCGTCGGCATCGCGAACTTCATCGGCGAACTGGGTACACCGATCCAGACGGTGATGGCCGTCGCCTTCCTGTTCACGCTGCCCGCCGTCGCCTTCTATCTCCTGGTCCAGAAGTACGTGGTGTCCGGCATGACCGCCGGTGCGGTGAAGGGTTGAGCCGAAACATGAAGATCGTCTCCGTCGACACGGTGGTCGTCGACTTCTACCGCACGAATCTCGTCATCGTGCGCGTGCACACCGACGAGGGGATCCTCGGGCTCGGTGAGGCCACCCTGGAGGGTAAGGAGCGCGCCGTCCAGGGTGCCATCGCCGAGCTGGCCGAGGCGGTGGTGGGCCTGGACCCGACAAGCATCTCCAAGATCCTCTACGAGACCGCGCGGGACTGGTACTGGCGCGGCGGGCCGGTGATCATGACGGCGTTGAGCTCGCTGGAGATGGCCCTCTGGGACATCTCGGCGCGCGAGCTCGGCGTACCGGTCTCCCGGCTTCTCGGCGGTGCGACCCGGGACCGGGTCCGCGCGTACGCGAACGGTTGGTTCTCCGGCGCCGTCACCCCGGAGGACTACGCGGCGGCGGCGCGTCGGACCGTGGAGTCCGGCTTCCGGGGGCTCAAGTGGGACCCGTTCGAGAACTACGACCTCACCATCTCCACCCAGCAACTGGACCGGGTGCTCGCCCAGATCGACGCCGTCCGTTCCGCGGTGGGCCGTGACGTCGAGCTGTTCGTCGAGGGGCACGGTCGCTTCGACGTCCGCCACGCCATCAGGGTGGCGAAGGAGATCGCCCAGTTCGACCCGGTGTGGTTCGAGGAGCCCTGCCCACCGGACAACCTCGACGCGCTTGTCGACATCCGCCGCTCGTCGCCCGTGCCGATCGCGGCGGGGGAGCGGTGGTACGGCCGGCAGGGTTTCGCGCCGGCGTTGGCCCGCCAGGCGGTCGACTTCGTCCAACCCGATGTGACGCACGCCGGCGGGATCGCCGAGCTGGCCTTCATCTCGACGCTCGCCGCGACCAGCTACGTCGGGTTCGCGCCGCACAACCCCAGCGGTCCGCTCAGCACGGCCGCGACGCTGCAACTCGGGGCGACACTACCCAACTTCAGGTATCTGGAGATCATGGCGACGGACGTTCCCTGGCGGCCCGAGATCACCAACGAGCGGCTGGTGCTGACCGCCGAGGGCGACGTGCTGATCCCGACCGGGGTCGGACTGGGCATCGAGCTGGACCTCGCCGCGATCGAGCAGCATCCGTTCACACCGCACCCGCTGCGGATGTTCGAGGACGCCGTCTACGACATCCGCCCCCGGGACGAGCGGTCCTTCTTCAACCTGGAGAGCGGCTCATGACGGTGCCACGGCCCCGGGGGGCGGCCCCGGGCGCGGGGTGGTCCGGCACCGCCGCCGAGGCGCTGCCGAACGACGTCGACGCCAGCGTCCTCGTCGGTCGCATCTGGGATCCGTCCGTCGACGGCCCGACGCCGGTGGTCGTCCGCGACGGTGTCGTCATCGATGTCAGCCGTCGGTTCCCGACCGTCCGGGACATCTGCGAACTGCCCGATCCCGCCGCGGTGGTCGCCGGACTCGACGGGCCGCCGGTCGGCTACTTCGGGGAGATCCTGGCCAACACCGAGGCCGCGACCCGGGACCGTACCCGGCCGTGGTTGCTCGCGCCGGTCGACCTCCAGGTGCTCAAGGCCGCCGGGGTGACCTTCCCCATCTCGATGATCGAACGCGTCATCGAGGAACGGGCGCGGGGAGACCTGGCACTCGCGGCGGACATTCGTCACCGGATGCTCGCCGACGTGGGCGTCGACCTGCACAGCCTGGTGCCGGGCTCGGCGGAGGCGGACCGGCTCAAGAGCCTGCTGGTCGCCGAGGGCATGTGGAGTCAGTACCTGGAGGTGGGGATCGGCCCGGACGCCGAGATCTTCACCAAGGGGCAGGTCCTCTCCGCCGTCGGCACGGCCGTTCCGGTCGGAGTGCTCGCCGCGTCGACCTGGAACAATCCGGAACCCGAGGTCACGCTCATCGTCCAGTCCAGCGGGCGGATCGTCGGCGCCACCCTCGGCAACGACGTGAACCTGCGCGACGTGGAGGGTCGCTCGGCGCTGCTGCTTCCGCTGGCGAAGGACAACAACGCCTCGTGCGCCCTCGGTCCCCTGATCCGGCTCTTCGACGAGCGGTTCGGAATGGACCAGGTGCGTCAGCTCGAGGTCAGCCTGGAGGTCCGCGGCGTGGACGGCTTCCTGCTGGAGGCAGTCTCCGAGATGACGCGGATGTCGCGTGACCCGGAGGAGCTGGTACGGCAGTTGATCGGCCCGCACCACCACTATCCGGACGGTGCCGCCCTGATGCTCGGCACCATGTTCGCGCCGATCCAGGACCGCGACCGCCCCGGTGAGGGCTTCACCCACAAGGTCGACGACGTGGTGCGGATCGGCTGCCCGGCACTCGGCACCCTGGTCAACCGGGTGTGGCACGCGGAGGAGTGCGAGCCCTGGCACTTCGGCGTCCGCGATCTGATGGGCAATCTGGTGAGGAGAGGACTGCTGTGAACGTGGTCATCACGGTCGATCCACGCGACGGCCGGCGGCGTTCGACGGATCTCAGCGAGACGGACGAATCTCAGCTGGGAGCCATCGCCGACCGGGCGTCCCAGGCGGCGCAGTGGCTGTCCGGGCTGGGCAGACTCGGCCGGGCGGAGATGCTCGACCGCATCGCCGCCTCCCTGGAGTCTCGCCGCGCGGACCTGGTCGCCGCCGCGGAGGCGGAGACCGGGCTCAGCACCGCGCGGCTCGACCAGGAACTCACGCGGGCGGCACTCCAGTTCCGGATGTTCGGTGACGTGTTGCGCGACGGGGCGTACGTCGAGGCGGCCATCGACCACGCCGCCAACACACCCCTCGGGCCCGGTCCGGACCTGCGACGGATGCTCGTACCCCTCGGACCGGTCGCGGTCTTCGGGGCCAGCAACTTCCCGTTCGCCTTCTCGGTCGCCGGGGGCGACACCGCCTCCGCGCTCGCGGCGGGTTGTCCCACGGTCCTGAAGGCCCACCCGTCGCACCCGCTGACGTCGCACGCCTCCGCCGACGCGATCGAGTCGGCTATCCGCGACCTGGGTGGGCCCGACGGTGTGATCGGCATCGTGTACGGGGAACAGGCCGGACGGTCGCTGGTGCGGCACCCCGCGATCCGCGCGGCGGCCCTGACCGGTTCCGTCGGAGCCGCCCGTGCCATCCAGGCGGCCATCGACGAACGGCCCGACCCGATTCCGTTCTACGCCGAGCTGAGCAGCGTGAACCCGATCGTCGTCCTGCCCGGCGCGGCCGTGGACCGTAGCGACCGGATCGCCGAAGGGCTGTTCACCTCCTTCACGGCCTCGGGCGGTCAGCTGTGCACCAAGCCCGGCCTCGCGTTCGTCCCGTCCGACCCGGCTGGCGACCAGCTCGTCGACGCGCTGCGGGAGCGGGTCGCCGCGGCGGGGGGCGCGGTCCTGCTCAACGAGCGCATCCGGGACGCCTACGAGAACCAGGCGGCGGCGTTCGAACGAGCCGGCGCTCGGGTATCGGCGCGATCCCAGGTCGATCCCGGCGAGGGCTTCACGGTCGCGCCGACACTGCTGGAGGTCAGCCTGTCGGGCCTGACGGCCGAGATCGCCGACGAGTGCTTCGGGCCGCTGCTGATCGTGGTCCGGTATCGCGACGTCACCGAACTCGACGCCGCTCTGGTGACCGTTCCACCGTCGCTGACCGGCGCCGTCCACCGTGGACCGACGGACCAGACCGAGGTGGTACGCCGGCTGGTCGACGTGCTCGCGGCCCGCGCCGGTCGCATCGTCTTCGACGGTTACCCCACCGGTGTCCGGGTGTCCTGGGCCCAGCACCACGGCGGACCCTGGCCGTCGACGAACGCCGTACACACCTCGGTGGGCGCCACGGCGATCCGGCGATTCCTGCGCCCGCTGGCGTGGCAGGACGCCCCGGAGTGGATCCTGCCCGAGGAGCTTCGAGACGAGTACGCCGCCATTCCCCGCCGGGTGGACGGGAGGCTGGAATCGAAGGGGGAATAGTCGCGACGTAGGTCGCAGCCGCATGTTTTCTGGTGGCGCCAGGCCGGCCGGCGAGCAGTTCCGCGAATTGAGCCCGAATGGATTCGCGCGCCGGTCGTCCTGGTGCTGCCGGAACGTGCCCTCAATTGTCGTCGTTCCGCCCGGCAAAAGGCGTCGTTGACCGTCATCGCATTTCATGGTTCTGTTCTGGACAGGGGCCGGAATGTTAACGCTCGCACGGTGAACTGGACGCTCCGGTGGTCGCCCGGTACCAGGGCGACAAGCTCTTCAACGGTTCCCACAGCTCCCCTGTCGACGCCCGGTAATCCCGGGCTCGACGGCGAACTCCCTGTGGTGGGGAAGCCCCGGCCGCGTACCCCCTGGTGAACCCAGGGTGTGCGCGGCCGGGGTGGTTCGTCAGCCGATCACGGGGTCACGTCGGTGGCCCGAAGCCGCAGCATGGTCCAGGACGCGGGCGGGAGGGTCAGCTGGACGCTGGTGTCGGCGCTGTGTGCCGTGCCGTTGGGGCGCGGCTCGGCGTGGTCCGGACCATCGGCCGTGTTCTTCGCGTGCAGGTCGGTGCCGCCGACGGTGACGCACTCGATGATGCCGGCCAGCCGAGCGCCGGTGACGTCGACGGTCACCTCGGCCGGGGTGGTGACGACGCGGTTGACGAGGAAGACGGTCATCTCCCCGGTGCTGTCGTCCCAGGTGGAGACCGCGTCGACCGCGTCGATCTCGCCGAAGCGGTCGGTGGACGTCGTGCCGCCGTCGCGGAGCACGTCGAGCACGGCTCCCCGGGCGTGCCGGGCGGTCCGGGCGAAGGGGTGGAAGATGGTCTGCCGCCAGGCCGGCCCGCCCGGCTCGGTCATGATCGGTGCGATCACGTTGACCAGTTGGGCCTGGCAGGCCGCGGTCACCCGGTCGCTGTGCCGAAGCAGGCTGATCAGCAGACCCCCGACGACGACCGCGTCGGCCACGCTGTAGTGGTCCTCCAGCAGGGGCGGGGCGATCGGCCAGTCCTCGCCGCTCGGCGGGGTGGACGGAGCGGCGGACTGGTACCAGACGTTCCACTCGTCGAACGCGATCATGATCTTCTTGGTCGACCTGCGGATCGCCCCGACGGAGTCGGCGATGGCGGTGACCGCGTCGATGTAGCGGTCCATCTCCTCGGCGGAGGCGAGGAAGCTGGGCAGGTCGTCGTCGACCGGCTGGTAGTAGGCGTGCAACGAGATCAGGTCGACGTCGTCGTACGCCTCGGTGAGCACGTCACGTTCCCAACTGCCGAACGTCGGCATGCCGAGGTGCGACGAGCCGCAGGCGACGAGTTCGAGGTCGGGATCGAAGCGGCGCATTGCCTTCGCGGTCTGCGACGCGAGGCGCCCGTACTCGGTCGCGCTCCGCTGGCCGACCTGCCACGGGCCGTCCATCTCGTTGCCGAGGCACCACAGCTTGATCCCGTACGGGTCGGCCGCGCCGTTGTCGCGACGCCGGTCGGCGAGGTGACTGCCGCCGCGGTGATTGGCGTACTCGAGCAGGTCGACGGCGTCGGCGGTGCCGCGGGTGCCGAGGTTGACCGCCATGATCGGGTCGACGTCCGCCTTGTCGACCCAGCGCATGAACTCGTCCAGCCCGAACTGGTTGGTCTCCAGGCTGTGCCAGGCGAGGTCCAACCTCGCGGGTCGTTGGTCGACCGGGCCGACGCCGTCCTCCCACCGGTAGGAGGAGACGAAGTTGCCGCCCGGATAGCGGACCGTGGTGACGCCCAACTCCCGGACCAGCGCGAGAACGTCGCGCCGGAAGCCGTCCGGGTCGGCCGTCGGATGCCCCGGCTCGTAGAGGCCGGTGTAGACACAACGACCCAGGTGCTCCACGAAGGAGCCGAAGAGCCGGCGCGGCACCGGCGCGACGCGGCGGCGCGGGTCGAGGCTCAGGCGGTAGGGGAGTGGACTGTTCGTGCCGGCCGGGTGCTCCGGCGCTCCGTCGAGCTGGGTGTTCAGGGCTGGCTCCCTTCGTGCGAGGTCCCGCCGCCGACGTGGACGTCGCGACGGGGCCCGGGGGTGGTGGGTCGATGCGAGCTCTGGACAACATGATGATCGCCGATTACGTTCTTGATCTATGTAAACGTTACCGATCACGTTTACGTAAGGGAATCCGATGCCCATGATCAATGTCTGTGCCAGCAGCCCGTCCCGCGTCGCCCCGGTGTGGGTCGAGTGTCTCGTGTCCCTTCAGGCAGGACGATCGCCAATGTCGAAGGTCCTCAGGGGTGCGGCCGAGGTTCGCGGCCTGCCCGACTGAGTCGGCGACGCGGGGAAGTGCGCCAGGTGGGTCCCGATGCACGTCCGGCGGCGGGGTGGACGGACGAGTCGTCGGGTCGGCGCATTGCGCGCCATGCCCACTCCACCGCCGGCGGGGAATGGTTGTTGGCGGACGGTGGCGTCTCGATGCCAACGGGTCGAACCACGGTCGCCGACCATGTTGTCGTCCGTCACCGACAGCAATCGTTGTTAGCGTGCCCACGGTGATGACAAAGGACGAACCATGACCGTACGGCCGTCCTGGTAGGACGGTTGACGCGGGGGTGAAGAGGTCTTGTGTTCGTAATACTTGTCCGTTACGTTGGCAACACCCTGGAAACGTAACCGATAACGATTGCAGTCCAGAGGGAGCGGCATGACCGAGGTCAATGCGCCCGTGACAATGAGTGATGTCGCTCGGGTCGCCGGTGTTTCCACCGCGACCGTCTCGCGGGTGGTCAACGGGCACTACGGCGTCAGCGCCAACACCGTGGCCCACGTCCGTTCGACCATCGAGCAACTCGGCTACGAGTCGAGCCTGGTCGCCACGAGCCTCCGGCGCAGCCGCACCAACGTCCTCGGTCTCGTGACCCACAGCTTCCAGTCGTACACGGCGGAGGTGCTCAAGGGAGCGATGAAGGCGTTGAGCCGCTCGGGCTTCGACCTGATCATCTACGCCAACAGTGACCTCTACGGGTCGTACTCGGAGGGCTGGGAGCGGCGGCATCTGACCCGCCTGTCGGGCACCCTGACCGACGGCTGCATCGTGGTGACGCCCTGGGGTGAGGTGCAGAGCCGCACGCCCGTGGTGGCCATCGACCCGGCTAGGGGCTCGACCGGGCCCTCGGTGATGGCCGACAACCTCGCGGGCGCCACCACCGCCGTCGAGCATCTGCTCGCCCTGGGCCACCGGCGCATCGGGTTCATCGCGGGTCGTTCCAGCCTGGAGGCGGCCTGGTCCCGCGAGGAGGGCTACCGCGCTGCGCTGACCGACGCCGGCGTCCCGGTCGACCCGACGTTGATCGGCCGAGGGGACTTCAACCCAGAGTCGGCGGTGCCGTTGGCGCGCGCACTCCTGCAACGGGCCGACCGTCCGACGGCGATCTTCGCGGCCAGCGACGGGATGGCCCTCAAGGTCCTGGAGGTCGCCAGGGAGCTGGGAATTGACGTCCCCGCAGACCTGTCCGTCGTCGGGTTCGACAACATTCCGGAGTCGGCGTCGACCGCCCCGGGTCTGACCACCGTGGACCAGTCGATGTACCAGCTGGGATACGAAGCCGCGCGGATGCTGAAGTCACTGGTGACCGGCGATTGGGAGGGGCCGCGCCGGATGGTGCTTCCGACCAGCCTCGTGGTCCGCAGCTCGACCGCGCCACCGAAGAACACGGGATGACCGTGCAGAACCACGGCCAGATCCACCAGTGAATCGAGCCGGTCAGTCGGGTCGCATCCGCTGCCGGCGCAGAGAGGAGTGGAGCGTGACAACCGAACCGTACCATGGGCGCTTACGCCGACTGGGCGGGCGTCGGCTCGCGGCGGTCTTCACCGCCGGAGTCATCGCCGCCGCGGCGGTCCTGCTCACACCGCAACCGGCGGCGGCCGATACCCCGTGGCTGACCGTCTCCCCAGATCGCTACGCCTCCTTCACCGTCCCGGCCGCCTACGTCCAGGAGCACCTGGGCACGGTGTCGCAGGTCGTGGTGGAGGGCAACTTCGGTCCGTCCTCGGCCACGGCGGAGTTCGGACTGACCCGCCGTGGCGACGTGTGGTCCGGTGTTCTCGGCGCGCTCGAGCCCGGGCTGTACCACTACCAGTTCACCGCCGACGACACCAAGAGCATCAAGGATCCGACGAACGACACCAGTGTGGCGTCCGACCCGCTGCTGAGCACCTTCCTCGTCACCGGCGACTCGGCACGGTGGCTGGTCGACGCGCCACCCGGCACCGGCGGTGCGGTCGCCACGCTCACCTACCGGACCAAGGACGGGCAGCGGTCGGCCCTGGTCTGGACACCACCGGGTTACCCGGCCAAGGGTCCGAAGGGTTACCCGGCGCTCTACCTGCAGTCGGGTGACGGTGTGGCCGCCACCGACTGGCTCGATCTCGGGCGGACCAAGCAGAGTCTCGACAACCTCTCCGCCGCCGGCGCCATGCGGCCGATGGTGGTCGTGATCAGCGCCGGCTCGGGTGACAAGGAGCTGAAGGACCTGCGCAGGGCGGTCGCCGACCGGTACCGGGTCCTTCGCGATCCGGCACACCAGGCGATCGCCGGAGTGTCCGACGGCGCGACGTTGGCGGTGAAGGCGGCGCTGGCCAAGCCGGGTCAGTTCGGCTACGTCGGCTGGTTCTCGGGTCGGTCGGTCCCGGATGTCGACCGGAAGGACGCCAGGACGGTCAACCGCACCGTCAAGGTGCTGCGTCTCTACACGGGCAACGTGACCGATCCGGCGTACAACGCCACCTTCCGGCTGGCGAAGGCGTTGGGTCGGGCCGACGTCAGGTTCGAGTCCGACGGGGTCAACCCGGACGGCGGCGCGAACTGGGACACCTGGCAGGAGAACCTCGTCGACTTCGTGCCGCGGCTGTTCCGGCACGTGTCGGACCACGGGCCGAGCCCCGGTCACGGCCAGTTGAAGCGGGAGTTCAACCCGCCGCCGGCAGGCACCACCCCGACGCCCTTCGTCAGCGAGGACGGGTTCGTCACCTTCGAGACCACCACCGACTTCGCGGACGCCCAGCACGTCACGGTGTGGGCGAACATCGCGCCGGGCGGTAGCTGGCTGCGCGTGCCGCTGGCTCGCGACGGTGACCGGTGGCGAGCGACAGTGGGGCCCCTCGACCCCTGGTTCTACTACTACCGGCTGATCGTCGACCGTGTTCCGTTCAAGGACACCTCGAACCCGACGAAGGTGACCACCGAACCGATGTGGAGCACCTTCTTCATCCCGGGGCCGGGTGCCCGCCTGCTGTCGGACGTCCCCGCCGGCCAGGGCGGGAAGGTCGAGAGCATGACCTATGCCAGCACCGTGGCAGGCCAGGACCGCACGGCGCTGGTGTGGACCCCACCCGGGTACGACCCGGGCCGGGCCGAGCCCTACCCCGTCCTCTACCTCCAGCACGGCGGGGGCCAGAACTACACGGACTGGGTCGAGATGGGACGTGCCAAGCAGATCCTCGACCACCAGTTCCTCGACGGTGACCTGGTGCCCATGGTGGTCGTGATGGGCAACGGCAACTCGTCCAACTTCAACCGGGAGTTGCTGGAGAACATCGTCCCCACGGCCCGTGCCCGCTACCACATCTCCAGCGAGTCGTCGCAGCAGGCGCTCGCCGGCCTGTCGATGGGCGGCGGGCAGGCGTTCGGGGTGCTGCGGGCGTACCCCGGCGAGTTCGCCTACGTCGCGGCGTTCTCGGCCGGGTTCGGCAGCGGCACCGGCGTCGACGTGGAGGCGATCAACAGCGGGACGAAGATGCTGCGCCTGTACGTCGGTGACCAGACCGACTTCGTGTACCCGAGCTTCATGGCGTCCCTGACCACGCTGGACAACCTCGGTATCCGCTACGAGTTCGACGGGGTGACCCCCGGGCCGCACGGCTGGGACGTGTGGCAGAAGAACCTCATCGACCTGGCGCCGCGACTGTTCAAGCGCTAGGAGCCGTTCCAGGCGACGCCACCGGGTGCAGGTCTCCTGCCCCGGTGGCCCCGCCAGCGCACGGATGCCTCCGCACCGCCACCCCGAAGGGAACCACCTCAATGAAGAGAAGACGGATTCTCGCCACGGTCGCCATGCTCGCGGTCGGTACCGGCCTCGTCGCCTGCTCCTCCGACGAGGGCGGAAACGACGCGAGCAACTGCACGAACACCATCACGAAGAAGGACCTGCCGGTCGTGACGATGTGGGGTTGGTACCCCAACACCCAACTCGTCGTCGACAACTTCAACAAGCTGAACAACGAGGTGCAGGTCTGCTGGACCAACGTCGGGCAGGGCGGCGACGAGTACGACAAGTTCCAGACGGCGATCTCGGCGGGCACCGGCGCGCCTGACGTGATCATGGTCGAGGCGGACCGGATCCCGACCTTCCAGATCCAGGGCGCGCTCGTCGACATCAGGAAGTACGGCTTCGACGCGGTCAAGGCCAACTACAGCGAGGGCGCCTGGAAGGACGTGTCGGTCGGTGACGCGGTCTACGGCGTTCCCGTCGACGGTGGCCCGATGGGCATGATCTACCGGAAGGACATCTTCGACAAGTACAAGATCACTCCACCGAAGACCTGGGCCGAGTACGAGCAGGCCGCGCAGAAGATGAAGGACGCCGGGGGTCCGCTCTTCGGGGACCTCGGCGCGAACGTCCCGGCGGTCCTGATGGCCCTGCAGATCCAGAAGGGCGCCGCGCCCTTCACCTTCGATCCGGCGCAGCCGAAGTCGATCGGCGTGAAGCTCAACGACCAGGCGTCCAAGGACGTGCTGGACTACTGGGGTGGCCTCGCCAAGAAGGGCCTGGTCGGCACGCAGGACCAGTTCACCCCGGAGTACATCTCCGGCGTGATCAACGGCAACTACGCGACGTACATCTCGGCGGCGTGGGCGCCCGGCTACCTCACCGGCGCGGGCGTCGGCAAGGGTCAGGACACCGGCAAGTTCGCGGTGGCGCCGCTGCCGCAGTGGGACGAGGCCAACCCGGTGCAGGTGAACTGGGGCGGGTCGGCGTTCTCGGTGACCAAGCAGGCCAAGAAGCCGGAGCTGGCGGCGAAGGTCGCCTACGGGCTCTACGCCGACAAGGAGTCGCTCACCGACGGCTGGACCAACCAGATCATCTTCCCGCTGAACCTCACGGCGCTCAAGGATCCCGCGTTCATCGACCTGAAGGTGGCGTTCTTCGACGGCCAGCAGGCGAACAAGGAGGTCTACGTCCCCGCCGCCGACGCCTACAAGGGCGTCGCGTACGCCCCGTTCGGCCAGTACTACCTCGACGCCATGACGAAGCAGGTCAGCGAGGTCATCAAGGGGTCCATCACCGGATCTCAGGCTGCCGACCGGCTCCAGGAGGACGTGGCGAAGTACGCCAAGGAACAAGGCTTCACCGTTCAGTGACCGGAGGGGTGGGCCGCGCCGTCACCGAACGGGCGGCCCACCCTCGACCCTCGGCGTCCACGTCCCGGAGACCAAGATGACACTCCTGACCGAGAAGCGCGCACCGCGTGCCCGTAACGAGACGCGCAAGATCCGTGGCAAGGTGCACCTCCGCGAGCACCTGATGGGGTGGCTCTTCGTCGGGCCATTCGGGGTCGTCTTCCTGGCGTTCCTCATCGCGCCGCTGGCGTACGCGCTGTATCTCAGTCTCTTCCAGAAGAAGCTGATCGGCGGCACCAGCTTCGTCCTCTTCGACAACTACGTGAAGGCGTTCACCGACCCGAGCTTCCTGTCCGGGGCGTGGTTCGTCATCCGCTTCTCGCTGGTCTCCATCCCGATCCAGATCGTCCTCGCGCTCGCGATGGCGCTCATCCTGGACGCGGTGACCACGCTGTTCGCGCGCTTCTCCCGCCTCATGATCTTCCTCCCGTACGCGATTCCGACAGTCATCGGAGCCGTGATGTGGGGGTTCCTCTACAGCAAGGGCTTCGGCCCACTCACCGACATCTTCGGGCTGTTCGGTGCCACCGCACCGGACTTCCTGGGCAGTGACCTGATCTTCTACGGCCTGCTCAACGTCGTCACCTGGCAGTGGGCCGGCTACTACATGATCATCCTGTACGCGGCGCTGCAGGGCGTCGACCCCACGCTCTACGAGGCCGCCCGGATGGACGGCGCCGGGCGATGGCAGATCGCGACCCGGATCAAGATCCCGCTGATCGCGCCCGCGCTGATCCTGATTCTGGTCTTCTCGCTCATCGGCACCCTGCAGTTCTTCAACGAACCGCAGATCCTGCGGTACCTCGCCGCGGGCACGATCGGGGCGGACTTCACCCCCAACATGTACGCGTACCAGCAGGCGTTCTCGCTGGCCAACTTCAACTACGGGTCGGCGATCTCGTTCGCCCTCGGCGGCATCGTCTTCATCTGCGTGTACGTCTTCCTGTTCTTCACCCGCAAGCGGAGGAGCTTCCTCTGATGGCCGACCCCACGAGCGTCCGCGCAGGCTCCCGCCGGCCGCAGCGCTATCTCCCTCTGCAGATCCTCCTCGGCTTCCTGGTGATCTATTTCCTCGTGCCGTTCTGGTGGGTCATCGTCAACAGCTCCAAGGACGCGCCGGGCCTGTTCGGCGGCGGCAACACCCTGTGGTTCACCGACCAGGTCGACTATCTCGGCAACCTCAGGCAGCTCTTCACCTACGACGGGGGCATCTACCTGCGGTGGATCCTCAACTCCACGCTGTACGCCATCGCCGGCGGCATCGGCGCCACGATCCTGGCGGTGATGGCCGGCTACGGCTTCGCCAAGTACCGCTTCGCCGCCCGGCGCTTCAGCTTCGCCGTCGTGCTCGGCGCGTTGATGGTCCCCGCCACCGCGCTGGTCATCCCGACCTTCATCATGTTCTCCCGGCTCGGCCTGACGAACACGGTCTGGGCGGTGATCCTCCCGTCGCTGCTCAATCCGTTCGGCGTCTACCTGATGCACGTGTACGCGCGCGACGCGGTGCCGGACGAACTCCTGGACGCGGCCCGGGTCGACGGCGCGGGAGAGGTGCGCACGTTTGTCCAGATCGCCCTCCCGATGATGCGCCCCGCGGTGGTCACCGTGCTGCTGCTGTCCGCCGTGGCGTCCTGGAACAACTACTTCCTTCCCCTGGCGATGCTCTCCGACAACCGGCTCTTCCCGGTCACCGTCGGCCTCGGCCTCTGGCAGGGGATCGCGTCGGCGAACAACGCGGGAGGCACCTCACTGTGGAGCCTCATCATCCTGGGCTCGCTCGTGTCCGTGATTCCGCTGATCATCGCGTTCTTCAGCCTGCAACGACACTGGCGCGGCGGACTGTCCGTCGGAGGCCTCCGCTAGGCCGCGCAGGTGTCACCAGCCAGTTCACCACCCGCTAGAGGATCGCCGCGTACCCCCGCGGCGCGAACGGATGACAGAGAGGTGTGCTGATGTCGACGACGAATCGACCGCTGCGCAGCGGGCAGTGGTTCGGTGCCGAGGGCCGCAACGGTTTCATCCATCGGTCCTGGATGCGCAACCAGGGGTTCGCCGACGACGTCTTCGACGGTCGCCCGGTGATCGGCATCGCCACCACCTGGTCGGAGTTGACCCCCTGCAACGCCCACCTTCGGGACTTGGCCGAGTCGGTGAAGCGGGGCGTGTGGGAGAGCGGTGGCCTTCCCCTGGAGTTCCCGGCGATGAGCCTGGGCGAGCCTCTCATGCGCCCCACCACCATGCTCTACCGCAACCTGCTGGCCATGGAGTTGGAGGAGTCGGTCCGGGCCAACCCGCTCGACGGGGTCATCCTGCTCTCCGGCTGTGACAAGACCACCCCCGGCCTGCTGATGGGAGCGGCGAGCGTCGACCTGCCGACCCTGATGCTGACCGGTGGCCCGATGTTGAACGGCAAGTTCCGGGGCCAGGACATCGGCTCGGGCACCGTCGTCTGGCGCTTCACCGAGGAGATGCGGGCGGGCCGGATGAGCGCGGCCGACTGCGCGGAGGCCGAGGTCGGCATGTCCCGCAGCCGGGGGCACTGCATGACCATGGGGACCGCCTCCACGATGGCCTGCGTGACCGAGGCGCTGGGCGTGCAGCTCCCGGGGGCCGCCGCCGTGCCCGCGGTCGACTCCCGGCGGTACGCGCTCGCCCACGCCGCCGGACGCCGGATCGTCGCCATGGTCGAGCAGGACCAACGGTTGTCCACGGTGCTCACCAGGCAGGCGTTCGAGAACGCGGTCCGGGTCAACGCCGCGATCGGCGGTTCGACGAACGCCGTCGTACACCTGCTCGCGGTTGCCGGACGCCTCGGTGTCCCGCTGTCGCTGGAGGACTTCGACGCCCTCACCGCCGACGTACCCATGCTGGTCAACCTCATGCCGTCCGGGGCGTACCTCATGGAGGACTTCGCCTACGCGGGCGGCGTCCCGGCCGTGATGGCGGAGATCGCCCCGCTGCTGCACATGGACCATGTCACCGTCAGCGGGAAGAGCGTGGCCGACAACGTCGCCGGCGCCCAGTGCTGGAACCGGGACGTCATCGCCACCATGGCGGAGCCGTTCCAACCCGCCGGCTCGGGCACCGTGGTGCTGCGCGGATCGCTCGCGCCGTCCGGGGCCGTGCTGAAGGTCTCCGCGGCCTCCGCGCACCTCCTTACGCACACCGGGCCGGCGCTGGTCTTCGACCGGATCGAGGAGTACGTCGTCGCCGCCGACGATCCGGACCTCGACGTCACCCCCGACACGGTGATCGTGGTCCGGAACGCCGGGCCACGGGGGTACCCCGGTTTCCCCGAGGTGGGCAACGTGCCCATGCCACGACGGCTGCTCGCCGACGGCATCACGGACATGGTGCGGATCTCCGACGCCCGGATGAGTGGCACCGGGTACGGCACCTGCGTCCTGCACGTGGCCCCGGAGGCGTCGGTGGGCGGCCCGCTCGCGTTGGTGCGCACCGGCGACCTGGTCCGCGTCGACGTGGTGACGCGATCCCTGGACCTGCTGGTCGACGACGCGGAACTCGCCCAACGTCGCGCCGCCTGGCAGCCACCACCGCCGGTCGCCGACCGGGGATGGGTACGGCTGTACAGCGAGCACGTCCTGCAGGCCGACCAGGGTGCGGACCTGGACTTCCTCGTCGGTGGCAGCGGCAGCGACGTGCCCCGGCACTCGCACTGACTACGACGCCAGGGGAGCCGATCGCGGGGGAGGGGGGGTTGCTCGCGGGCGCGAGTTCGCGCGGAGGGCCCAGCAGCCGACGGAGGTTTCCACTTCAGGAGGTGATCGCCCGCGCCCACGGCACGAGGAGGCGTTCGAGGCCGGCCATCAGGTAGAAGAGCAGCGCGCCCATGAGCGCGAGCAGGATCAGCGCCGCGAACGCGAGCGGGGTGTCGGCGGACTGGCCGGAGCTTGCGATCACCGCGCCGAGCCCGGCCTGCGGGTTGATCACTTCGCCGATGATCGCGCCGATGATGGCGAGTGAGGTCGCCACCTTCAGACCGACGAAGATCTGCGGCAGGGCCCACGGAAGTCGGACCTTGAGGAAGGTCTGCCACCACGAGGCGGAGAGGGAGCGGGCCAGCTCACCGAGGTCGTTCGGTGTCGAGGTCAGGCCCGCCATGGTCGAGATCAGGATCGGAAAGAAGCAGAGCAGCACCACCATCACGATCTTGGCCTCATAACCGAAGCCGATCCAGACCAGGAGCAGCGGTGCGAGCGCCACCTTCGGCACCGCGTTGATGCCGGCGATCATCGGTAGGACCATCCGCTCGACGGTCCGCGACGCGGCGAGCAGGACAGCGAGCAGGAGCCCGCCCACCGCCGCGATCCCGAACCCGATGATCGTCTCCAGGAAGGTGATCCAGGTCTGCTGGGCCAGGTGGCCGGGGAGCCGCAGGAACGCGTCGACCACGTCCGGGGGCGCCGGCAGGAAGAACGGTTCGATGTCGAAGGCCCAGGTGGAGAGCCACCAGAGCCCGGTCGCGAGCACCGCGCCCAGGGCCGGCAGCCCGAGGGTGTGCCAGCCTCGTTGTGCCCGGGAGTCGCCGGTCACGACTTCTTGACGAAGGCCGGGTCCACGACGGCGGCCGGTGCCAGGCCCGACGGAATCAGGTTGGCGCGTTCGAGGACGGCGATGGTCTGGGCCACCCGCGACTCGTCCATGAACCCGATCGGGGCTCCGTCGGCGGGACGGACGTGCGGGGTCATCGCCTCGATCTCGCCCTTGCCCGCCGCCACCGTGTAGGTGGGCTTCGCCTTGTTGAGGATCGTCGCTGCCTCGTCCGGGTGCTCGATGCTGTACGCCAGGCCCTTGAGTGCGGCCTTGGTGAACCGCTGCACGAGGTCGGGGTCCTCGCTGATGAGCGACGGGGTGGTGATGATCGCGTTGCCGAACAGGTCCGGTAGGTAGTCGCTGTAGGGCAGGACGACGACGTCCTTCCGGGCGGCCGTCTGCAGGGCGCCGCGGCTGAGCAGGAACGTGCCCAGTGCGTCGACCCGCCGGCTCGCCATGAGCCCGTTGAGGGCGGTGGGTTGCACGCCCTCGATCTTCACCGTCGCCGGATCGAGCCCGGCCAGCCGCGCGTACGCCGGGAAGAGCAGCTCCGTCACGGAGCCGGTGCCGGTCGCGATCGTCTTGCCCCGGAGGTCCTTCGGGGTGGTGATGTTGGTGTCCTTGGTGGTCATCACCGAGATCAGTGTCTGCTGGTGCACGGCGGCGATCGCCCGCCAGTCGGTGAACTCGCCCTTGCCCGCCTGGATCACGGCACCGGTGAAGTCGAGAGCCCCGAACTGGACCTGCCCCGACTTGAGCGCCGTCAGGTTCTGCTGGTTGCCGGCGCCCTCCTTGATGTCGACCTCGATGCCGACCTCGGCGAAGTAGCCCTTCTCCTTGGCCACCCACGCGAAGGCGTCCCGGCCCACCGCGCCGAACGCGGTGATGTAGGCGACCTTGTCGATTTCACCGCCGGGTGGGTCGCCGCCGCTGTCACCGGTGTCGCCGCAGCCACCGACCGCGAGAGCCACGGTCAGCCAGGCCGCCACGAGCGTGTAGAAGCGCTTACCCATGCGGTGCCTCCAGCTTTCGGGCTCGCGAGGCTTGGCCCAACCCTGTCGGCGGGAATCGGCGGGACGACGCGAGGCCGGTATCGATAGACGATTTTAGATCAGACGGGCCGTGTTCGTCAGTCCCGTCGCCCGGCAAAGGGATTGCCGGGCAACGGATTCGTCGACTCCACAGTGGAGGGCTATCGTGCTTGCACCTTGAAATAGCCATGAGCACCGATATGCTGGCGCTCGGCGGTTCCCGGCTCGTGACCGCCGCGCACTCGTCCGAGTGCACCCGTACGACCCCCGCTCTCAGGGCACAGAGGAGCGCGATGCCTGACCCTCTGGTTCCCTCCGACCGCGCCCGTGCCGTGGTCCGCGGCGCCTATGACACGCACGTGCACGTGGCCCCCGACGTGATGGCCCGGCGCATCGACGACGTCGACCTGGCGCACCGCTGCGCCGAGGTCGGGCTCGCCGGTTTCGTCCTCAAGTCCCACTACGTGGCGACGGCCGAGCGGGCAGCGGTGGTCCGCAAGGTGGTGCCCGAGGTCGACGTCCTCGGTGCCATCACCCTCAACGGCGCGATGGGCGGCATCAACCCGGTCGCGGTCGAGGTCGCCGCGCGCCAGGGTGCCCGGATCGTCTGGATGCCGACGGTGGACTCCGGAAACCAGCGGCGCAGCACCGCCACCGATCTGCCAGGTGCCACACCGGCGATGTGGGGAGCCTTCCAATCCGACCTGCACAGCCAGGGCATCGTGCCGGACCCGGTCGAGGTCGTCGACGCCGAGGGGCGGGTCCTCGACCGCGTACGCCAGGTGCTGCGGGTGATCGCCCGACACGACATCACGCTCGCCACCGGGCACCTGAGCGGCGCCGAGATCGCCGCCGTGGTCCGGGCCGCGGGGGAGGAGGGGGTACGCCGGACCGTGGTCACCCATCCCGAGTTCACCTCGCAGCGACTGACGCCCGCGCGCCAGCGCGAGCTGGCCGAGGCGGGCGCCCTGTTGGAACGCTGCTTCACGACCCCGCACTCGGGCAAGGTCGACTGGGCGGACCTGTTCGCCACCATCAGGTCGGTAGGTGTCGCGTACTCCGTCCTCTCCAGCGACCTGGGGCAACCGTTCAACCCGCCGGTGGAAGACGGTCTGGCGCTCTTCGCCGACCGTCTGTTCGACGCCGGCTTCACCGAAGAGGAGATCCACGTCATGGCGGTGGTCAATTCGCGCCGTCTGGTGACGCCGGCCGAAGCGGCGCCGGCATGAGCGGGCGGCGGATGCTGGTGGTGGGCGCCCACTCGGCCGACTTCGTCTGGCGGGCCGCCGGAGCCATCGCCACGCACACACGGGCCGGCGGCGAGGCCGTCGTGTTGGCGCTCTCCTACGGCGAGCGGGGCGAGTCCGGCGAGCTGTGGAAGGACCCGCAGCAGACGGTGGAGAACGTCAAACGACTGCGGCACGCCGAGGCGGAGCGGTCCGCCGCCGCGGTCGGCGCCCGGTTCGAGGCGTTCGACCTGGGTGACTACCCGCTTCGGATCCGGGACGAGGACATCGACCGGCTGGCGACGCTGATGCGCGAGTACGCGCCGCACGTGGTGCTCACCCACCCCGAGCGCGACCCGTTCAATCCGGACCACCCGGCGACGCACGCCGCGGTGGCGACCGCCCGGCAGCTCACCGCGGGCGCCGGCGTCTCCAGCGGCTTCCGAACCGTCCTGCCCTCGGAGTTCCTGGCCTTCGAACCACACCAGCCTGAACTCTGCGGGTTCGTCCCCACCGTGTTCGTCGACATCACCGAGGCGATGCCGGCCAAGCGGGAGGCGATGGCGGCGATGGCGGCGCAGGGCTACCTGCGCGAGTACTACACCCAGCGCGCCGACCATCGTGGCAACCACGCCCGCCGGGTGACCGGTAACGCGGCCATCCGGCAGGCGGAGGCGTTCCAACGGTTGATCCCGAACGTCGTGGTGGCGCTGTGAACTCCGCCCGCGACGCGGCGGACGTCGACCCCGCGGTGATCGGGACGCTGACCACGGCCGGGGTGGCCACGGTCTACGAGGCCGCCGGCCGACGTGGCCTGATCGACGTGCACCTCGTGCAGGTGGTGCCGGGTTCCCGGGTCGCCGGTGCCGCCCGGACCGTCGTCTGCGGCCAGGGTGACAACCGGGCCGTGCACGAGGCCATGACGCTCGTCCGCCCCGGCGAGGTGCTCGTGCTCACCATGCCCGAGCCGGCCCCCGTCGCGCTGATCGGCGAGCTGCTGGCCACGCAGGCCAAGGTCGCCGGCGCGGCCGGCGTCCTGGTCGACGCCGCGGTGCGGGACGTGGACGAACTCCGGGCGCTCGGACTGCCGGTCTGGGCCCGCTGGTGTCGGGTGCGCGGAGCGACCAAACGCGAGCGGGGTTCGCTCGACGTGCCGGTGCCGGTGGGCGGTGCGACAGTCGAGTCGGGGGACATCGTGGTGCTCGACGCCGACGGGGCCGTTGTGGTGCAGCGGACGAGCGCGGACGCCGTGGCCGCTGCGACGAGGAGCCGGATGGCCAAGGAGACCGGATTGCGGGCCCGGTTGGAGGCTGGCGAGTTCAGTTACGACCTGCACGGGATGCGTGCGGAGGACGAGCCCGGCGGGCGGTAGGACCGGGCGGACCGCCCGACCCCGCCGCCCGACCCGTTCAGCCCAGGTACTTCTCCCACGGGCCGGTGATGGCCAGCGTGAGGCCCGGGTCCTGCATGTTGACGAAGAGCACCCTGCCGTCGGCGCTGAAGGTCGGCCCGCAGAACTCCGAGTCGTTGAGCATGTTGCGGGCGATCGCGTACGTCGGGCCGCCCGGGATCGTGCTGAGCACGTGGGACGCGCCGCTGCCGTCCTCGGCGAGGACCAGGCTTCCCCACGGGGTGACGGTCACGTTGTCCGGGCCGTCGAAGGTGATGTCGGTGTACTTGACCGGCGTCCCCTCCTCGGAGGCGGTCTGGTGCGGGAAGTACGTCACCAGCTGGATGGTCTGGTCCTTGAAGTTGTAGAACCAGACCATGCCGTCGTGCGGCGCCGCGTCGGACGGCAGGTCACCCTCGTCCCAGGCGTAGGAGTTGACCACGTACACGCCCTCGTTGGTGCCCCACACACCCTCGAACTTGCGTCCGCGGGTGACCTGACCGTCGGTGAACTGCTCGCGCACGGGCTTGTGCCGCGCGTCGCGGTCCGGCACCTCGATCCACCGGACGGGGAAGGGCCGGCCCAGCTGGGCGGAGGTCAGGTAGGCGACGTCCGGCAGCACCGAACCGTCGTCCATGATGATCTGCATCGCGGCGAGGACGCCCGCGTTCGGCGCGAGGCGGGTCAGCACACCGGGGCCGACCTTGACGCCGCGCGGCGCCGACCAGCGGTAGAAGAGCCCGTTCGGCTCGTCGGCGTCCTCGGACAGGTAGATGTTGGTGCGGTCCTTGTCGATCGCCAGGGCCTCGTGGGAGTAGCGGCCCAGGCACTTGATCGGCCGCGGGTCCGCGCTGCCGTCGGCCCAGACCTCGAAGACGTAGCCGTGGTCCTTCTGGTAGGTGCCGGTCCGGCCGCCCTCTTCCCACTCGTCGCCGGCGCGGTCCTCGGTCTCCTCGCAGGTCAGCCAGGTCCCCCAGGGGGTCGGGCCGCCCGCGCAGTTGGAGATGGTGCCGGAGAGGGCGACGAACTCTCCCAGGTTCCGGCCCGCACCGTCGGTCTTGATCACGGTGCAACCGCCGGCGTCGACGGCGCCCGGGTCGTAGACCGTCCCCTTCACGTGCGGTACCCCGAACTCGGCCCCCGGGTCGATCTCGTGGTTCTGGATCAGGGTGTAACGCCCGTGGCCGGCGTCGTAGACGGCCATGCCGTCGTGGTCGGCCGGGGTCATGCCCTGACCGCGGTCCAGCCGGGTGACGCCGGTCCTGGTGACCACCGTGTAGCTGAAGCCCTTGGGCAGGGCGAGGATGCCCTTGGGGTCGTCCACGAGCGGCGGGAACGGCACGTGGCCGGACTTGACCGGCGGGTGCGGCCGGCCCGGGCTGGCCTGCGCAAGGGACGGCAGGCCGCCCGCGACGGCAAGGCCCACACCGGCGGCGGCGCCACCGGCGAGGAAGGTACGACGAGAGGAAGGCACGTGGATCAGCTCCTGGTCAGGACAAGGGCGACGAGTCGGAGCCAACCCGTGCGGACGAACAGCAACACGTCGTCGACGGGATCGATCGGTGACATCGGGGTGAAGAAACAGGGCCACCCGCGACGCGACGTTTCCCGGGCGCACGGTGGGTAATCAGCCGCGCCCACCCAGTCCGTACGGGGTGCACACCCCTCAGGCGAAGGAGCCGATGGCCGTGTCAGATCAGAACATCACCGTTGTCCTCGTTCACGGAGCGTTCGCCGAATCGGCGAGTTGGAACGGTGTGATCGAGCGGCTCGGTGCTGGCTACTCCGTGGTGGCCGCCGCCAACCCGCTCCGCAGCGTCGCCGGAGACGCCGCCTACGTCCAGGACGTGGTGCGGGGGGTCGGCGGACCGGTCCTGCTCGTCGGCCACTCGTACGGCGGCATGGTCATCACCGAGGCGGGAGCCGACGAACCGATGGTGCGCGGCCTGGTCTACGTCAACGCGTTCGCCCCGGAGACGGGTGAGTCGGCGATAGCGCTGTCCGGCAAGTTTCCCGGCAGCACGCTCGCCGACACGCTGGTCTCCTACCCGGTGGCGAGCGGTGGAAACGAGGTGGCCATCGCGCAGGACGCCTTCCACAAACAGTTCGTCGCGGACGTCTCCGAGGACACGGCGGCGTTGATGGCCCGGACGCAGCGGCCGATCACCGAGCAGGCGCTCGGCGGGGGACTCGCGACATCGTCGCCGCCGTGGAAGTCGTTGCCCAGCTGGTTCGTCTTCGGCGACGCGGACCGCAACATCCCGGTCGCCGCCCACCGCTTCATGGCCGAACGCGCCGGTGCCCGGGGCACCCGCGAGGTCGCCGGCGCCTCCCACGCGATGTCGATGTCCCAGCCCGGCGAGGTCGCCGAGTCCATCATCGAGGCGGTGCGGGGCGTCGGGGCTGGATAGCACCGGCGTGACCGGTTCGCGCACACCGGGCAGGGCGGCGCGCGAACCCACCGATCATCTCGACGTACGGCCCCAGCCGCCGGTTCCCGGCGCGGCGGGGCCGTCCGTCGTTGGTCGTTGTCAGAACCTTCTCCGGCACGACGCAACCTGACGGTCATCCTGACCCGTCGAGGGTGCGGAGGAGGGAGCCTCGATGGCGGATGCCGAAGGTGAGTTCGTGGAGTACGTCTCCGCGCGACTGCCGAGCCTGCATCGGACCGCGTTCCTGATGTGCGGAGACGCCCATCTGGCCGACGACGTGGTGCAGCAGACGATAACCGCGTTGTACGTGAACTGGCGTCGGGTCAGCCGGGTCGACAACGTCGACGCGTACGTGCACCGGATGCTGGTCCACAAACTCGTCGACGAGAAGCGGTTGAGCTGGGCGAAGGTCCGACTCTTCGGGTCGGTGCCAGAACCGCCGCGGGTGCCTGTCACACCGCACGACGAGGTGGCCGAGCGGGACAGCGTGGTCACCGCGCTGGCCCGTCTTCCTCGCGGCCAGCGCACCGTACTGGTCCTGCGGTTCCTGTGCGACCTGTCGCTGGTCGAGACGGCAGCGGCGATGGGCTGTTCCGAAGGCAACGTGAAGTCGCAGACGGCTCGGGCGCTGGCGGCAGTCCGCCAGGTGCTCGACGTCACCGAGATGTCCGGGAGGGGTACGAGATGACGGTGGACGAGCAGCGGATCGCCACGCTGCTGCATTCGGCGTCGGTTCCCGAGCCACGGGTCGACGTGGCGCGGGCGATCCGCGACGGTAGGCGTCGCCGTCGACGCCGTCGCACCGGCGTGGTCGCCGCGGTGACCGCGCTGGCCGGGCTCGGCGTCGTGGGTGCCGTCGGGCTCGGCGGGGCCGCCAGGCCGCCGGCCCCGGACACGCCGTCCGTGGTGGCGGCACCGACCGCCGTCGCGTCGACCGCGACGGCCCCGCCGGTCACCTGCGAGGCGTCGTGGTTGCCGCAGCCGATCGGGGGGCCGGTCGCGGTGGCGAACGGCGTGGACCCCACCGGGCGGTACATCGTCGGCGACATCGGCACCGGGAACGAGGACGGCAGGGTCGTGCTCTGGACCGACGGTAAGGCGACGGTCCTGCCGGCCGGGGCGCGACACGCGGCGGCGGTCAACGCCCGGGGCGACGTGGTCGGCACCGGCGGCAACGGCATCGGCTGGGTCTACCGCGCCGGGAAACTGCGCTTCCTGGCCATTCCGCCCGGCTACGAGGCGGTTCTCGTGTACGCGCTCAATGGCCGGGGTGACATCGTCGGCACCGCCCGCGGAGCCCGCGATTCTCACCAGGCGGTGCTGTGGTCGGCGGACCGACCGCAGGAGTACCGGCTGGTCGGGCGGCCGGGATCCGCCGCGACCGCGATCACCGAGGACGGTTCCGTCGTCGGCGCGATGGGTGATCTGCCCTACCGCTGGACACCGGAGGGGACCGCGATCGCGCTGGCGGTGCCCTCCGGTGTCCCGTACGCCTCGGTGGAGGCGGCGCGCGGCGAGTGGGCGGTCGGCATGGCTCCCGGTGAGCGGCAGGGCGGTAGCGTGCGGATGCTCCCGGTGCGGTGGAACTTCACCACCGGGGTGGTGAGCCTGATGCCGTTCCCGAGTATCACCGGGGTCGCCGGCAGCGGTGAGGTGCTGGTCGACGACGGTGCGCCGCTGCTCGTCGCCCCGGACGGCACGTCCCGCCGGTTGCCGGGTAGGGCCGAGGTCCGGGCGACCGAGGCGGGCACCTACTCGGCCCATGGGATCAGCGACGACGCCATGACCGTGGTCGGTGCCGTCCACGAGAAGGAGGCGTACCGGCCCTTGGTGTGGCGCTGCCACCGCTAGCTTGGTTTTCAACCTGCTGGGCGGCGACCGTCGGTCACTTCCGTGGGGGGCGGATGCGACTGTGAGCGATATACCTCAGAGTCATAAATATTGACCCTGAGGTATATCGCTCAGCGGCACATCGACCTGGCGGGCCAGCCGAAGCGGATGGCTGGCGTCCTCGTCGGACCCGGCAGGCCACACGCCGGACGCACGCCCCCGTATGCCACGGCCCAGCCGAGCACTGCGTACGTCAGGCCGTGGCCGGCCCGGCCGACGATCGGTGTCGATGTCGTCGTGCCTCTGATCGTCGCGGCACCGGGGCGGGGCCGGCTCCCGCCGGCAGGGGAGGGTGCTCCCTCGCGGGAGGGACTGTCGGACCTCAGGTGGGTTGCCCCGAATCCCGTTCCCGCTCGTCGTCGGTGATCCCGGTGGCCTGGTCGTGGGCCCGACTCAGGATGGCCTCCGCCTCCTGCCGGGCGGCAGCCACGATCTCCTCGCATTCGCGCTTCGCTTCGGCGCGGTGGTCGCTGGCCGCGGCGACCGCGACTCCGGACCACAGGGCGGCCGGCCCGAGAGACGGCCCGACGCTCGCACCGACGCCGAGTCCGAAGAGGACGGCTGCGGTCTTGACTGGCTTTCGCATGGCACATCCTCGGGGCTGCGGGAAGGAGGGCTTCTCGTTCCAGCATGCTGAGCCGGTCAACCCGCGGTCATCGCCGAGGACCTCCCCGGGAGGATGTCCGGGGCGTTCGCTGCGGTGGCGGTCGTGCGGCGGCTCCGCGTTACCCGGCTGACTGCTCGTCCGGCGGAAGGACGCTGCGCACCGCGACGCAGGGGTCCGTCGCGGGCGCGGCGGCGTGGATCGCCTCGGCGGCGCGGGCGGCGAAGTCGCGAAAGGCGCCGCGCTGATCCTCGGGCAGCCCGCCCAGCACGTGGTCCTCGGCGTGCGCGACCCGCAGCTCGGCGTCGGCGAGCGCCGCACGCCCTTGGTCGGTGGCCACCACCCGGCGGGCGCGCCGATCCTGGGGGTCGAGCTTCCGTTCGATGAGACCGGCGTTCTCCAGGTCGTCGATCACGTACGTCAGAACGCTGCGGTCGATGGCCAGGCGGGTCGCCAGGGCGCCCTGCGTGGGCACGTCCTCGTGTACGACGACGGCCAGGATGTGGTAGCCCCGGCTGCCGTGCGGAAGGTCGTTCAACATCTCCTCGACGTACTCGTGCCAGCGGCGCAGCACCACCCCGAGGGACCAGCCGAAGGTCGAACCGCGCTTGCGGTCAGCCGGCAGTTCGCACGGGTCGGTGGCGGCCATGCACCGGACGCTAACAGGCGATGTGTTGATCGAAACGACGTTCCGAGTCGCCTGGAATGCGTGGGTGAGCAACTGCGTTGTGAGGCATACGATCTGCTGAACAGATCATATTTTGGCACCACGACCACGGAGATGCTGACGCAATGGCTGATTACGGTCACGAAATCCAGTTCGGGACGTTCCTGACACCCAGTGCCCAGGACCCGGATCACGTGGTGGCCCTCGCCGAGCTGACCGAGGCGGCCGGCCTGGACCTCACCACCTTCCAGGACCACCCGTACAACGCCGACTACCTCGACACCTGGACCCTGCTGAGCTGGGTCGCCGCCCGTACGGAACGGTTGCGGATCTCGGGAAACGTGCTCAGCCTCCCGCTGCGCCCGCCGGCCGTCCTGGCCAGGGCGGCGGCGAGCCTGGACCGGTTGTCCCACGGCCGGTTCGAGCTGGGCCTCGGCGCGGGCGCGTTCTGGGACGGGGTCGAGGGCATGGGCGCCCGCCGGCTGACGGCGGGGCAGGGCGTCGAGGCGCTGCGCGAGGCGATCGACGTCCTGCGCGGGGTCTGGGACGACGCCGCAGCCGGGCCGCTGCGCCACGACGGGAAGTACTACCCGATCCCCGGCATGCAGCGCGGCCCCGCGCCGGCACACGACATCGACATCTGGCTCGGCGCGTACCAGCCGAAGATGCTGGCGTTGACCGGTCAGAAGGCGAACGGCTGGCTGCCGACGCTGGAGTACCTACGGTCCCCGGACCGGGTGACGGCCAACCGACTCATCGACGAGGCGGCGGTCGCGGCAGGACGCGACCCACGGCAGATCCGGCGGCTCCTCAACCTGTTCAAGGTCGACGTGTCGTCGCGCAGTCGTGGCTTCCTCCAGGGGCCACCGGAGCAGTGGGTCGAGCAACTCCTCCCGCTGGTCGTCGAGGAGGGCTTCAGCACCTTCCTGGTCGGCCGCGACGACCCGCGACTGATCCAGACGCTCGGGCAGGAGATCGCCCCGGCGCTGCGGGAGGCGGTCGCCAAGGAGCGTGCGACGAGCGAACCGGACACCGGACGGGCCGGTGCGGTCGCCGCCCGGTCCGAGGGTCGCCCGGGTCCGGACCGCGAGGCGCTGCCGGCATCGCTGGCCGCCCGTGCCGTGCAGCCCGGGGACCGGGAGTACGAGGGTGCGCGCCACAGCTACAGCTGGCAGGGAGCACCAGCCCTGGTGCTCCGCCCGGAGACCTCCGCCGAGGTGGCCGAGGCCGTGTCGTATGCGCGAACCCAGGACGTCCCGTTGTCCGTGCGTAGTGGCGGGCACGGCATCAGCGGCCGGTCGACGAACGACGGCGGAATCGTCATCGACATGTCGAGGATGAACAGGGTCGAGGTGCTCGACCGGGCGACTCGGCGGATCCGGTTGGAGCCGGGCGCCCGGTGGGGGCACGTGGCCCAGACGCTCGCCCCGTACGGCCTGGCGATGAGTTCGGGCGACTATGGCGACGTGGGCGTCGGTGGTCTCGCCACCACCGCCGGGGTCGGCTACCTGACGCGCAAGCACGGTCTGACCATCGACCACGTCGTCGCCGCCGAGATCGTCACCGCGGACGGTCGCCTGCTCCGCGTGGACGAAGAGCATCACCCCGATCTGTTCTGGGCCATCCGTGGCGCCGGCGGCAACTTCGGCGTCGTCACCGCCCTCGAACTCGAGGCGTACGAGGTCGACAAGATCGTCTACGCCCAACTCGTCGTGGACGCGACCGACTCCGCGCACCTGCTCCACCGTTGGGGTCAACTCGTCGAGGACGCGCCGCGGGACCTGACGAGCTTCCTGTCGCTCTTCCCGGGCCGGCGGGGCAACCCGCCGATGGCCCAGGTCACCCTGGTCCACGCCGGTGACGACATCGAGGCGGCGCAGTCCGCCCTGAGCCCGTTCCTGGAGATCGGCCCGATTCTCGACCAACAGGCGCAGCTCGTGCCGTACCCGGCGATCGTCGTCCCGCCGGGCAACCAGCATCGAGGTCAGGGACTCCGGGACACCCGAAGCGGTCTGTCGCACCACATCACCCCGCAGGCGGCCGACCTGATGGCACAGATGATCAACTCCGGCGACGTGATGATCATGCAGCTTCGGTCCGTCGGCGCGGCGGTCAACGACGTCGCCCGAGACGCGACGGCCTACCCACACCGGGACCAGAACTTCTCGGTGATCGCCGCCACGGTCCCGGAGCGGAGGCCCCAACTCGACAAGCTCTGGGCCGAGCTGTACCCGCACCTCGACGGCCTGTATCTCAGCTTCGAGTCCGACACGGATCCGGCGCGACTGCTGGATGCCTGGCCCGAGCCCACCCTGAGTCGACTGCGCGCCATCAAGGCCACCTACGACCCGGAGAACGTCTTCAACCGGAACTTCCCGATCCCACCTGCCGAGCCAGCCGCCTAGAGCGCGCCGGACAGGTAGTCCCGACGTCGCTGCGGTTCGAACTTCTCGATCGCGTACCGCAGCATGACCCGGGGCATGACGCGGTAGCGGCGGAGCAGGAACTCCTCCTCCGCCGCTCGGTCACGATTGCCCACCTCGCGCAGCATCCAGCCCACCGCCTTCCGGACGAGGTCGTGCGGGTCGTGCAGGAGCTTGTCGCCGAGGCGGAAGGTCCACTCGTAGTCCCCAGCCTTGATGAAGGCGAAGGTCGCCATGATGGCGATGCGCCGGTCCCACACCAGGCTCGACTCGGCCAACCGATCCAGGACGCCGCGCTCCTTGTCGATCAGCCAGGGGCCGACGATGTACGGCGCGGACGAGTCCACCAGGTCCCAGTTGTTGAGGCGGCCGGTGTTGGCCAGGACGATGCGGAAGACCTCGCCGCGTTCCTGCTCGTCGCCCTTGGCGAACTTTCGCACCAGGATGAGCAGCGACGTCAGCCGCTCCTCGTGCACGTCACCGGTGAGCAGGTCCGTCGTCTCCACCAGAGAGAGGTCGCGCCAGTACCGGGCGGCCACCCTGCGTTGGTCCGGCACGGTGACACCGATGGCCCGGTCGCCCTCGCCGTACCCGCCGGGGACCATCTGCAGGAACCGGCTCGACGCCTCGGCGCGACGTGGGTCGGCGAGGCCGGCGAGGTCTCGACGGACGTCGACGCTGCTGGCCATGACGTGCAAGCTACCGCGACGGCCGGTCGCGACGGCGCCGCTCCCACGGCGAGCCGGTGGCCACGACGGAGGCCGGCAGACGGAGTCGCCCGTCGCGCCCGCATGTGACGGCGCAGAGCGGGTACGCGGCCGTCGCTCACCAACGGGACCTCCGGGTTCCACCGTCGTCAGCGCAGCCGAGGAGCACCGACATGCCCATCGCAGGGAGGGCCCGACTCTCGCCGAGCGTCTCCCTGGTCCTGCTGGCGTCGATTCTCGTGTCGTTCCTGGCCGCGTCGGCCGCGCCGACCCCGCTCTACGGCATCTACCAGGAACGCTGGCACTTCTCACCGGTCACGACGACCGTGGTGTTCGCCGTCTACGCGCTCGCGGTGCTGGCGTCGCTGCTCACGTTCGGCAAGTTGTCGGACCATGTGGGTCGCCGACCGGTCCTGGCCGTGGCGATCGCGGTGCAGATGCTCTCGCTTGTCGTCTTCATCTTCGCCAACGGCGTACCCACACTGCTGGCCGCCCGCCTGCTCCAGGGGCTCGCCGCCGGTGCCGCCACCGGCGCCGTCGGCGCCGGGATGCTCGACATCGACCGGGCCCGCGGGACGCTCGCGAACTCGATCGCCCCCGGCATCGGCACCGGGAGTGGCGCACTGCTCTCGGCGCTGCTCATCGACTTCCTGCCCGCCCCGACGCGGCTGGTGTACGTCGTCCTCCTCGTGATCCTCCTGGTCCAGATCGTCGGGGTGGCGCTGATGCCGGAGACGGTCACGCCGATGGCGGGAGCGCGACGAAGTCTGCGGCCCGAGATCACGCTGCCGCGCGCCGTACGCGGACCGCTGCTGGTCGTCGTTCCGGTGCTGTTCGCGGTCTGGGCGCTGGCCGGCTTCTTCGGGGCGCTCGGACCGGCGCTGGTGCGCAGCCTCATGAACACGTCGATCGTGGTCGGCGGCCTGGTCCTCTTCGTCTTCGCCCTCTTCGGGTCGATCGCCGTCCTGTTGATGCGCAACGCCGCCGCCCGGACGGTGATCGTGACCGGGATCGTCGCCCTCGTGCTGGGCATGATCGTCACCTTGGTGTCGGTCATGGCGGAGTCCGTCCCGGGATTCTTCGTCGGTCTCGCACTCGGCGGCATCGGCTTCGGTGGCGGCTTCCAGGGCAGCCTCAAGACGATCACACCCCTGGTGGAGGCACACGAGCGTGCCAGCGTGCTGTCGCTGCTCTACATCATCTGCTACATCGGGTTCGGCCTCCCGACGGTGATCGCCGGCTTCCTCGTGGTGTACGCGGGCGGCCTGCCACAGACCGCCGACGAGTACTCCGTCGCCGTCATCCTCCTCGCCCTGGTTGCCCTCTTCGGGGTGCGCCGGGCCACGAGGACCACCTAGCCAGCAGCACAGCGACCGGAAGGGGAACGAGATGAGCCCGAAGAGCGCCCAGGGCGAGGCGAGTATCGAGGACGTCGACGTCGGACTCGAGGTGATGGTCATCCCGGTGTCGGACGTCGACCGCGCGAAGGCGTTCTACGTGAGCCTGGGGTGGCGGCTCGACCAGACACCGCCCGGCATCGTCCAGTTGACGCCGCACGGATCCGGATGCTCCGTACAGTTCGGCCCGGGTCTCACTCCGGCGGCGCCCGGTTCGGCAATGGCGTACCTGGTCGTCTCCGACCTTGAGGCGGCCCGCAACGCCCTGGTCGCCGCCGGCGTCGAGGTGGGTGGGCTCTTCCACGTCAGCCCGGACGGACCGGTCGACGGGCTCGACCCCGAGCGGCGCAGCTACGTCTCGCGCGCAACGTTCCGCGACCCGGACGGCAACACCTGGCTCATGCAGGAGATCACGACCAGGCTGCCGGGGCGCATCGAGGGTGGGCTGACGTCGTTCGGATCAGCGAGCGACCTGGCGAGCGCCCTTCGACGCGCGGCCGCCGCGCACGGCAGGCACGAGGAGCGCACCGGCGAGCGGGACGAGAACTGGCCCGACTGGTACGCGACGTACATGGTCAGCGAGCAGTCGGGGGCCAAGCTGCCCGAGTGAGCCCCCGCGCCCTCTTCGTCGGTCGGCGCGATGCCGGTGAGTCGTTCCGATGAACGTCGCCTTCATGTCGGCCGGTCAGCGCAGCCCGCGGACGAGGTTGTCGACCAGGGTGCGGGCGAAGTCCTCGGTGAGCGGGAGGTCGGCGATGAGCAGTCGGTGGTAGCAGGCACCCCAGAGTTGGTCCACCACGGATTCCGGGTCGACGTCGGCGCGTAGCTGCCCACGGGCCATCGCCCGGGTGAGGGTTTCGACGGCGATGGCGCGGCGGGGCCACGAGTAGCGCTCCCGGTAGGCGGCGGCCAACTCCGGGTCGGTCTGCGCCTGCCCGATGAGTTGACTGATGATCCGTCCGGCGGCGGTGTCCCGGACGAGGTGGACGAAGGCGACGAGCTGATCGGTCAGGTCGGCGACGATGTCGCCGGTGTCCGGGAACGCCAGGGTGGGTGCGACGACGGTGAAGTAGCCGTCCAGGGCGAGCGCTCCCTTGGAGGGCCACCACTTGTAGATCGTCATCCGGCTGGCCCCGGCGATGGCCGCGACCTTCTCGATGGTGAAGCCGGCCATGCCCTCGGCCAGCAGAAGACCACCCGCGGCCGTGAGGATCTCGGTCCGCACCTGGTCTGCGGGCCGGCGGCCACGACCCCGGCGGGGTGGCGTGTTGGCGTCCGGGGTGAGCTGGGCCACTGGTCCTCCGGTTATATGGACAGGATGTCTTCATGCTGGTTATATGGACACAGCGTACACAGTGTGGCGACCACCGAAGGAGACGAGAGACATGGCGGGTCTACGACAGCGACGGTTGGGTGTCTCCGGGCCGGAGGTGTCGATCATCGGGCTCGGCGCGATGGGCATGTCGGACCTGTACGGGCCGGCAGACGAGGAGGAGGGCGTCGCCACACTTCACGCGGCGATCGACGCCGGTGTGAACCTCGTCGACACCGCGGACTTCTACGGGTCGGGTCACAACGAGATGCTGATCGGGCGGGTGCTGCGGGAACGTCGCCGCGACGAGGTGGTGCTCAGCGTGAAGTTCGGCGCGCGCAAGACGCCGCAGGGCGGGTTCCAGGCAGCACCGTACGACGTGTCGGCGGCGGCGGTGAAGGACCGGCTCGCGTACTCGCTGCGCCGGTTGGGCACCGACCACATCGACATCTACCGACCCTCACGGCTCAACCCGCAGGTGCCGATCGAGGAGACCGTGGGCGCGCTGCTCGAGATGCGGGAGGCCGGCTACATCCGGCACATCGGGCTCTCCGAGGTGGGCGCGGACAGCATCCGCCGAGCGGCGGCGGTGGCACCGATCAGCGACGTGCAGATCGAGTACTCGCTGCTGTCCCGTGGCCCCGAGGCCACGATCCTGCCGACACTGCGGGAGCTGGGCATCGGGTTGACCGCCTACGGGGTGCTGTCCCGAGGCCTGCTGAGCGGGCACTGGTCGGCCGAGCGTGAGCTGCCCGGCACGGACTTCCGGGCGAACAGCCCCCGGTTCCAGGGCGAGCACCTGGCCGCGAACCTGCGACTCGTGGACGCGCTCGGCCGGGTCGCGCAGCGGCTGGGGGCGACCACCAGTCAGGTGGCGATCGCCTGGGTGGCGGCGCAGGGCGAGCAGATCGTTCCACTGGTCGGGGCACGGCGGCGCGATCGGCTGGCCGAGTCGCTGGCCGCGGTCGACCTGGTGCTGGACCGGGACGTGTTGGACGAGATCGAGCGTGCCGTACCGGCCGGCGCGGCGTCCGGTCAGCGGTACGCGACCGCGATGATGTCCCTCCTCGACAGCGAGAAGTGACCCGACCAGCAGCCAGGTCCGTCCGCCGCTGATCACCGTCTGGTGCTGTCCCAGGCCCGCACCAGCTGCATCCGGTTGTGGATCCCCAGCTTGTGGTAGATCGATCGGAGCTGGGTGTCGACGGTGTGGAAGGAGACGAAGAGGCTCCTCGCCGCCTCCTTCTTCGTGGCGCCCGAGGCGAGCATCTCGGCCACCCGTTCCTCGGCCGGGGTGAGCGCCTCGATGCCCGTGCGCGGCGCCTCGTCACTCGACTGTCGGTGGCGCGGGGTGCCGGCGAGTTCGGCGCACCGGCGGTCGGCTGTCGACTGGTCACCCGGTGCGCCGATCCGGGCGTAGAGGGCCGCCGCCTCCTGCGCGGCGTCGCGTGCCTCCACGGACCGCAGCCCCGGGCTGTTCGCCACGTCGAGCAACGCGTCGGCAAGCGCCGGCCACGCGGCGGTGGTACGCAGCCCCACGACCGCCGACCGCAGTGCGTCGGGGTCACGATCGCGCAGCCCCCTGGCCTGGTCGGCCAGTGCCCGCCACAGCGGAACAGGGGTGCGGGTGGCGACCAACTCGACCAGTTCGGTGACCCGGCGGGCGGCCGGGGTGTCGCCGGCGGCCACCGCGGCGCGTACCAGCCGGGGGCCGAAGTGCGGCACGGGCAGGAGCGACCGCACCGACCGGTGCAGGTCGGCGACGACCCTGGTGAGCAGGTTCGCCGGCACGCTGAGGGCAGGGTCGCGCACGGCGGCACAGAAGGCGGGCGTCCACAGCGTGCTGTCGGGCCAGCGGCCCTCCGCGAGGCACGGGCGGAGGACCGCCCGGGCGTCGTCGTGCTCGCCGCGGCGGTAGCGAACCTCGCCGATCACCGCGACGAACAGGGCCCGCACCTCCGGGCTCAGGTCCGCCCGGCCTGAGCTGAGCGTGGTGACCGCGAGGGCGGCGGCCTCGGGCAGCTCTCCCACGGCGACCATCCGCAGGCAGTCCAACGCGGTCAGCCTGCTGCTGAGCCGGGCGTCGGGCGACCCGGTCCCGTCGGGCGCCTGGCGGGTAGCGGTCCGGGCGTCCTGGTGCCGGCCCAGGCCGAGCTGCACGAGGATTCGTTCGGCCCGGATGGACGGAGCGTCGTGTCGTGCCGCCGGGGATTCCGGGTCCAGGGCTGCCAGCACGGCGTGAGCCCCCGGCAGATCGCCGTGCGACAGCGAGCGAGCGGCCCGGCCGAGGGCGAGGTGGCGGGCTGACGAGTGGTCCCCCGACGCGGCGTGCGCGGTTCCCGCGTCGCGGAGCAGGGCGTCGGCGTCCGGATGGCCCACGCGGGCGGCGATCGCGGCGATCAGCGCGAGCAGGGTGCTGTGGCTGTGGGCGTCCAGCCGCTGGTCGAGCGCCTCGCGCAGACCGGCGAGGGCGACCGTGGGCTGCTCCAGCGCCGCGACCTGCGCGAGGTGACCGAGCAGATGGCCGCGGTGGCGCTGGCCGTGCCGGTTCGCGGCGATCTCCGCCGCCAGGACGGCGAGCGCTGCCGTCCCGCGTCCGGTGAGTCGGAGCTGATCCGCCGTGGCGGTCACCTGCTGGCGTCGTCGCTCCGCGTCGTCGTGGTCGGCCGGGAACGTGCCGGCGTCGAAGGATGATCCGGACAATGGCGTTCTCCCCGGTTGTTACCCGGCGCGTCGAATTGCCGTCCTGCGACCGAGCCTAGCCACGGCGGCAGGGCCGGGCGTCCAGATCGACGAACCGGCGGGACTGCGGTGATTCGCCCGCGGCGTCCGGGATCGGCCGTGCCGCAATGGCGCGATCACGTGATGCGACGACGACGTCCGGCCGCCGATCATCGAAGGCATGGCCCACTCGACCGAACTTCCCGGCCTGCACCGGCTCCGCGTCGTCCTGCTGATGTTCGTACTCCTTGCCAGCACCGGGGCCGGTGGTCACGCCCCGCTGTGGACCCGCCTGGTGCTGGTGGCGACCGCAGCGGCAATTCCGGTCGCGATCGCGGTCCAGCACGGCTGGACCGGGGTGCGTGCCCTGCTGGGGCTGTCGTCCCGGCTACGGCTGCGGGGCGGATCCGTTTCCGCGTCCGGTCCGATCCAACCCGAGTGAGGAGTCAGCGATCATGGCGAACAGCGATCCTCAGCCGCGGCGCGGCGATCAGGGCGGACCGCCCTTCGCAGGCCGCAACGTCGAACTCGAACGGCAGAACCCCGACCTGTTGGTGCCACCGACGACGGACAGCCGGCTGGTGCCCAATCTGAAGTTCTCGTTCTCCCAGGCGCACACCCGGGTGGAGAAGGGTGGCTGGACCCGTGAGGTCACCAACCGGGACCTGCCGGTCGCCAGCCAGCTGTCGGGTGTCCAGTTCGGTCTCGAACCGGGCGCGTACCGGGAGATCCACTGGCATCAGCAGTCGGAGTGGGCGTACGTGCTCAGCGGCAGTTGCCGGATCAGCGCGGTCGATCAGGAGGGGCGCAACTTCATCGAGGACGTCAAGGAGGGTGACCTGTGGTTCTTTCCGCAGGGTGTCCCGCACAACATCCAGGCGCTGGCGGACGGCTGCCAGTTCCTGCTGGTCTTCGACGACGGTGCGTTCTCGGAGAACAACACGTTCCTGCTCAGTGACTTCTTCGCCCACACGCCTCGGCACGTCCTGGCCAAGAACTTCGGCTGGACGATGGAGCAGATGGAGAACCTCCCGGAGCGGGAGAAGTACATCTTCCAGGGCGACGTCCCGCCACCCCTGCAACAGGACCGGGTGGTCAGCCCGACCGGCGACATCCCGCGAAGCTTCAAGCACCGGATGCTCGCGCAGACCCCGCAGCGTTTCCGGGGTGGGACGGTCCGGATCACCGACTCGACCAACTTCGCCGCGTCCGTGACCACCGCCGCGGCCTTGGTGGAGGTCGAGCCGGGAGGGATGCGCGAGCTGCACTGGCATCCCACCACCGACGAATGGCAGTACTACATCTCCGGCACCGGACGGATGGGTGTCTTCGCGTCGCAGGCCGCTGCCCGGACGTTCGACTTCCAGGCCGGCGACGTGGGTTACGTGCCCTTCGCGTACGGCCACTACATCGAGAACACCGGCGACGAGCCGTTGGTGCTCCTGGAGATGTTCCGGCACCCGCGGTTCGAGGACATCTCGGTGATGCAGTGGATGGCCAACACGCCCCACGAGATCATCGCGGACACGATCAACGTGCAGAAGTCCATCGTCGACGCGCTGCCGACCACCAAACAAACGGTGATCTGACCACGGTGGCCGGCTCTCGTGCGGCCGTCACCGCGTGCGCCCGTCCGGGCCTGACGAACTGGTCGGGTACGGCATCCGGCCGCCCGTCGTCGGACGGGCGGCCGGACCGGTGGGTCAGGAGCCGGCGGGTGCCGGAGACGTCGGCGCCTCGGCAGGTCGTCGGCGTCGGGACACCGCGCCGACGACGACGTCGATGACGAGGAAGGCCAGCAGGGTGAGCCCGAACAGCGGCAGCGCCCAGCCGACCGCCACGACCACCGGTACGCCGACGAGCAGAGCCCAGAGCGGCAGACCACGGACGCCACCACGGGCCGGCGGGGTGCCGACGAGGGCGCGTCGGTCGGTGCGGGTGGGCCGGCGTTGCCACCACATGCGGTAGCCCCAGACGATGACGCAGAGCAGCCCGAGGGCGAGCGCGGCGAGCAGGATCTGGTTGATCGGTCCGAAGAGGATCCCCATGTGGGCCTGGATGCCCAGGCCGCTGAGCTGGGCCAGCAGGGGCCAGTCGGCGAAGTCGCTGCGGGCGGTGATCGTACCCCCGGCGGGGTCGACGGCGACCCGGTCCTTCGCGACCGGCCAGGTGTTGTCGACCTGGGTGACGGTCCAGGCCGAGCCCGGCTCGGCCGCCGGGGCGATCTCGACCGGGCCGGACAGACCGGCCGCACGGGCGGCCGTCACCACCCGGTCGAAGGCCGCCGACTCGACCACCCCGCCCGCCCCGGAGGCGCCGTGGTGGCCGCCGCCGGTCTCGTCGGGGGCGACGGGATCGGCGAGGAGGCTGGTGGAGATCTCCGGGGTGCGGGCGTCGAGCGCGTCGAGGCCGGCGCTGAAGTTGGCCCCGGCGTAGCGGGACCAGGTCAGGCCGGTCGCCGAGAGGAAGAGCAGGCCGACGGTGAGCCAGATGCCGGTGGTGGCGTGCCAGCCCCGGGTGCGGCGCACACCCCTGCCGGCGGACAGGTCCGGCACGAGCAGGTGGCGGGCGGTGGCCCGGGCGGTGCCGCGGCGGCGCCACCAGAGGACGACCCCGCCGAGCGCGAGCACCCAGAGCCAACTCGCGGCCAGCTCGGAGTAGTTCTCGCCCACCACGCCGAGGTGCAGGTGGCGGTGCAGGTCGTCCAGCCAGGTGGTGGCCGGGGTGGAGCCGAACCAGGTGGTGAGCTGCCCCTGCGACTCGGCCGTGTACGGGTTGATGTAGACGGTGTGCTGGTTCTCGCCGAGTTCCGGCAGGGAGAACGTCACCCGGGTGGTCTGGTCCCCGTCGCCGGGCTGCACGGCGGTGATACTGCCCTCGGGGTGGGCGTTGCGGGCGGCCCCGACCTGCTCGGCCAGGGACAGCGGACGGTCACCCACCTGCGCGACGGTCAACTGGTCGCCGTAGAGGACCTGGTCGAGCTGCGGGGTGACGGTGAAGGCCAGCCCGGTCAGGGCGGCTGTCACCAGGAACGGAGCGACGAGGATGCCGGCGTAGAAGTGCAGCCGGAGCAGCAGCGCGCCGAACGGCGACGCGCGCCGGGCCGGTCGGCCCGGGGGTTCGGCGCTTGTGGAGGGTTCCGGCGTCGCCGCGCCGGACAGCTCGGTGAGAGACATGGTGATCCGATCGGGATAGTCGGGATACCCCCGAGGGTGTCTCCCGTACTGACGTGGTCGCCCGGTGTGGTGTCGCGTCGTTCCGGCCCTGAGGGGTAGTCGGACAGCGGGACCCATGGGTTCCCACGGATGGTCAGGTGCGGGCAGCCGGTCGGATCAGCGGCGGGACGTCCGCCGCCACAACAGCACCGCCGCCACCGCGACGAGGGCGGCCAGCGTGGCACCCGCTCCGAGTACGCCGGCACCCGGGCCGCCGTCGGGCTCGACGGCGGCGGCCGGCACGGCCGACGTGGCGGCTCCGGCAACCGGCGTGGCCTTGGACGTGGGGTCGGCCACCGTGAACGGGTACGACCCCTGCACCGGGTGCCCGTCGGCGGAGACCACCCGGTAGGCGACCGTGTACGTCCCGTTCGGCAGGGTGTCGGTCACCTGGACCGTGCTCTTCGCCCCGGCGACCACCGGCTCGCCCGTGACGACCTTCCGCTTGGCGGCATCGGTGAGCACGATGGTGGTGAACGTCGGGTCGAGCCGCTGCATGAATTCGAGCACGATCTCCGTTGGTGCGCTGGAGACCGTCGACTGCTGGATCGGCGTTGCCGACCGCAGCGTGTTGTGCGCCCACGCCGGGGTGGCCGGAATGAGCAGCGCGACGAGGACGGCGAGCGCCGCCGCGCCGAGTCGGACGACGCTGCGGCGGGACGGCGGTACGGGCATGACGACACTCCGGTTGGTGTGCCTCATCCGAGCACCTGCTCGCCGACCCATCCGCCCGGTCGACAGCCGGGTGGGATGGCGAAGACGGCGGACCCGATCGGGGTGGTCCATTCGTTGAGCAGGTCCCGGTCGGCCAGCCGGCGTTGGATCGGCAGGAACTGCCGGGCGATGTCCGCCTGGTACGAGGTGAAGATCAACCCGCTGTCGGCGTGCCCCTCCGCGGTCGGCGCGCCGTCGTAGTTGTAGGGCCGACGCAGGATCTTCAGCCGGTCGTCGGTGACGTGCGCACGGGTCAGGTGGGAGAAGTCGGGGATGACGGTGAGCCCGTCCGGCCCGGTGGCGGCGAAGTCGGGCTCGTCGTGTTCGGCGTTGCCGGTGAGCGGGGCGCCGGTGTCGAGCCGCCGGCCGACGGCGAGCTCCCGGTCGGTGCGGCCGAGCAGGTCCCAGGTCTCCATGTTCATGCTGATGCGGCGTACGACGAGGGTGGTGCTGTCGCGCAGCCACGCGGGTCCGTCCGGCACCCAGACGGCGGAGTCCATCGGCAGCCCTGGCCGGGGGTTGGCGGTGCCGTCGAGCTGACCGAACAGGTTGCGTTGGGTGTGGCCGCCCGGCTCGACGCCGGGACTGCGTCGGAAGCCCTGCTGGACCCACCGGACGGTGGCGAACGGCCGGCTGTCCTTGATCAGGACCCGTTGGGCGTGGGCGACGCTGATCGGGTCGTCGGCGCAGATCTGGAGCAGCAGGTCGCCACCCGACCAGGCCGGCTGCAGCCGGTCGACGCGGAACGCGGGCAGGTCGACGACCGAGGCCGGCCGCCGGTCGTCGACGCGGGCGGCACGGTAGAGGCCGGGGCCGAAGCCGAAGGTCACGGTGAGGCGTGCGGGCAGCAGCCCGAGTTCGGCCTCGGTGTCGGCCAGGGCCGGCTTGCCCTGGGTGAGGCGGGCGGCGTCGTCGGTGAGCAGCCGCAGCATCCGACCCAACGCGGCCCGGTCGGAGCCGGCCCGCAGCGTGAGCGCCACGAAGGCCGCATGGGCCTGCGGTTCGGTGGCCACGCCGGCCTGTCGGACGCCGTGGAACGGCTCGACCAGTGCGCCGACGCTCGCCACCGGCGTGGCGTCGGCGGCGGCCTGTGGTTGCCCGCTGTCGACGCCACGGGTCACGGCGATGGTGGCCCCGCCGGCGAGGGCCCCGCCGGCGGCCAGTGCCCCACCGGCGAGCAGGCCACGCCTGCTCAGCGGCCGGGCAGGGGGCGTCCCGGTCACGATGCCGGGCTCATGCTCATCTCCGGCGTGACGCTCATGCCGGGCATGGGCTGGCCGTGCCCGGGGGCGTAGCTCTCCTGCGCGCCGGTGAACGGCTTGGCCACTGCGGTGAACTGCTGGGTCCTGCCGTCGGCGAAGCTGAGAGTGAAGGTCAACTCGTCCCCGGCCTGCACGGGCTTGGCCAGGTTCATCAGCATCAGGTGGTCACCGCCGGGCTCCAGCGCGTGCGTGCTCCCGGCCTTGATCACGATGCCGCCCTGCTTGGCCTGCATGACCATCTTGCCGTCCTTCATGGTCATCTCGTGCAGCTCCATCGGCGACACCGAGGTCGCGGCGCTGGTCACCGTGACATCGCTGTCGCCGTCGTTGACCAGGGTCCCGAAGGCCGCCGTCATCCCCCTGTCGGCGGCCTTCACCCACGGGTCACGAATGCCGAGCACCCCGGCGTCCGGTTTGGCCGAGGTCGACACGGACGGACTCGCCTGCCCGGTCGACGGAGAGTCGGACGATCCGCATCCGGCGGCGCCCACCGCGAGGATCGCGGCGGCGAGGACGGCGGCCGAGCGGCGGCGCGGACCGAGCGGGCTGGTGCTGAGCATGTGTTCTTCCTCCGATGATTGCTGCTGGCTGGTTGGTCGGCCGCAGCAGGGAGAAAGTTCCGGGCTCAGGGCACGTTGATCGTGTACTCGGCGGTGTGCACCTTCCCCTCCACCTGGAAGTCGAAGAAGGCCCGGTACCGGCCCGAGCTGGGCGCGGTCAGCCAGAACTGGACAGCTCCGTCGACCAGTTCCTGCTCGGGGTGGACGTGCACGTAGCCGAGGTCGCCCTCACGGACGACGACCAGGTGCCCGTACGCGCCCAGGTAGCGCTCCAACTGCACGGGCGCCGTCGAGCCGGCGCGCTGGACCTGGAACTGCATCGGCGCCGTCACTCCCACGGTCGGGGTGCCGCCCATCGACACCGCGTACGGTCCGGCCGTCGCCTGTGCCTGCGCGGGCGGCAGCGCGGCGGGGGTGTGTGCCCCGGGCACGGTGTGGTCGACGCCCAGCACGAGAGGCAACTGCGCGCCGTTGGCCGCGGTGACGGAGAAGTCGGCGTAGACGCGGTAGCCGCCGGGTTGGGCCAGCGTCAGGGGGACGCTCCAGGTGCCGTCGGGGGCCATCGTCGGGTGCACGTGCTGGTAGCCGGTCAGGTCGCGGCCGACCACGATCATGTGCAACGGCTTGTCGTGTACGACCGCGAAGCGGGTCGCCGGCTGCCGGTCGGTCCCGACGATCCGGAAGCGGTAGTCGGCGCGTACCCCGGCGGGTTGGGACCGCTCCAGCGGTTGCAGGGTGTACCCACCGGCGCTGACCGTCGTGCCGGTCGCCAGCGTCTCGCCCGCCGCGCCGTCACCGCGATGCGTGTGCGGCCCGGTGCCCGCCGGGTGTTGGTGCCCGTCGGTCGCGGACGCCGCCTGCCCCGAGTCGGGCGGACCGCCCGACGGCTGTCGGGCGGTGGTCGCCGGGCTCTGGTCGCCGGTGCCGATGCGGGCCAGCCCGAACCCGGCAAGCAGCGCGATCACCAGCCCGCCGACGAGCAGCGCCAGGTGGCCGTTGCTCAGCCGCGACCCGGGTGTCACGGCGGTGAGGTCCGTGTCGGGCCGTGCTCTGGGGTCGACAGTCGACTCGTCGTCAGCGGTGGCGGTGGCCTTCGCCTCCTGATCGGTAGGCGTCGGATCGGCCGCGACGCCCGCGCGGGCCGTGACGACCGCGGTGCCCGTGCGCGCCGCCGGCACGGTGACGGGTCGCCGCTTACCGCCCGTGGGCTGCGCACCGACGCCGCTCGCCACGCCGGCACTGCCCGCGGAGGTCTTGCCCGCAGCCGTCTTTCCCGCGACGGCCCTGCCCCCGCTGGTCTTGCCGGCGGCGGCCTTGTTCGTGGTACGGGCACCGCCGCCGCGTCGACCGGAGGTCGCCGGCGAGGTGCGGCCCCGGCCGGTGGGTTGGCCGGTGGACCCCGTCCGCCGACGCCAGACGACGAATCCGGCCACCGCCACGGCCGCCGCGACCGCCACCGCCCAGCCGACCCAGGCCGGTGCTCCGGAGCCGCCCTCGTCGGTCGACCCGGTCGGCGGGGCCGCCGCGGCCCCGGACGGCGGGGTCACCGGCTGCGCCGAGGTGGTCGGCACCGCCGACGCCTGCCCGGACGACCCGTGCTGCTCGCTGGCGGCCACCAACGCCGGGTCCGGCTGGGTCGTCGGTGGGCTCCACCCCTTGGGTGCCGCCGTCACCCGCCCGTTGTAGCGGAAGGTCAGCGTGCCCCGCACGGTGTCGCCGTCCGAGGCGACCGACAGGTAGCTCACCGAGTACTGGCCCTTGGCCGGCAGGTGGGTGACGGCCACCGCCGCAGGGAACCCGGTGGTGTACTCACGTGGCTCGAACTGCCCGTTGACCAGGAAGTACTCCCGTACCGGCTGGTCCAGCGGCTTCGGCTCCCCGTACGACCAGCCGTTGTCGACGCGGACGCCGCCCGGAGCGGTGACCGTGAAGAACGCGTTGGGCGCGGCCTTCTCGGTGAAGAAGAGCTGCACCGACGTCAACGGCTCGCTCACCGTGGCGCCACCCGCCGGCGTGGACATGGCGAGAGTCCCGTGAGCCGCGGCGGGTTGGGCGGACGCGAGGAGAGCGACCGCCGAGGCGAGGAGGAGCGCGAGGACGCCCGAGAGCACCCGCCCCGGAGTCTGAGGGAGACGACGCATCTGAATATCCTGACCGGAGTGAGGCTTTTTTCAAGAGCTGGCGATCTTTTTCCTCACATGGCAAAAGCCGACGATGCCGCGCCGCTGTCTCCGCACCGTGCCCCCGGTGCCGCGACTTCCCTGGCCAGCTATGCTGCGGGCGGCGCTGGTTCGCCCCGTCGTGACCGGCAGGGCGTCGTAAGAGGGAACCCGGTGGAAGTCCGGGACTGCCCCGCAGCGGTGAGTGGGAACGAACGCCGTCATCAGCACTGGGCCGTCGGCCTGGGAAGCGACGGCCGGTAGGAGACCGGCACGACCGGTCAGGCCCGCGAGTCCGAAGACCTGCCTGCGCTGCGCACACGACCGTGTGCGCCGCCGTCGGCCTCGCGGGTGGGCTCAGCGGGTGACGTGCCGTACGTCGGCGCGTCCTCGTCAGCGTGTCCGCGTTCCGGTGGTGTGGTTTCCCGAGGGACGGACTACCGCTGTGCACGACACCGCCACGATCGCCGGCCGCGCGCCGTCGGCGTCGCACCTGACCCTGTCGCAGATCATGGACCAGCACCACACCAACCTGATGGGTACGGTGCACGGCGGCCGGATCCTCAACCTCATCGACTCCGTCGCCGGTGTGGTCGCCGCCCGGCACTCCGACGGGCCGGCGGTGACCGCCGCGATCGACGAGACCGCCTTCCTGCGCGCGGTACGGGTCGGCGACGTCGTCCACGTCGACGCCCGGATCACCTGGGCCGGACGCAGCTCGATGGAGGTCGCGGTCAAGGTCACCGCCGACCGGTGGGACCGGGCGGTGCCGCCCACCGACGTGGCCACCGCCCACCTGGTCATGGTCGCCGTCGACGACGACGGCCAGCCTCGTACGGTGCCGCCGCTGCTACCGGAGACCGACGGGGACCGGCGTCGGTACCGGGAGGCGGAGATCCGCCGCGAACACCGGTTGGCCCTGCGGCGGGCGCTGCTCGACGGCGCCGAGGACGGCTGAGAGCCGCTCGGGCTGTCCGTCGCGACGTTCCCCGGGTGGCTCGCCGCGATCGTCGCTCGTCCGGCCGGGCGCGCCGGATGCGGACGCAGGACAACCCGGATGTCGCCCGGCCGGCAACCCAATTGGATAGCGTCCAGGTGATGTCTAGATCACGGAGGGTGTGAACCGTCATGCGCGCTGCGGTGCTGCGGGAGTTCGACAGTCCACTGATGGTGGAGGACGTCGATCAACCCGCTCCCGGGGCGGGGCAGGTGCTGGTGCGCGTCATCGCCAGCGGGGTCAATCCACTCGACACGAAGATCCAGGCAGGAAAGGCCGCGCACGCGCGCGTCCAGCCGCCCGCGGTGCTCGGACTGGACCTGGCCGGCGTCGTCGCCGCGGTCGGCGCGGAGGTGGCCGGGTTCGCGCCGGGAGACGAGGTGTACGGGCTGTGCGGGGGAGTGGGCGACCTGCAGGGGTCGCTGGCCGAGTACGCCGCCGTGGACGCCCGGTTGCTGGCCGGCAAGCCGAGCAGCCTCTCGATGCGAGAGGCCGCCGCACTGCCCCTGGCGGCGGTCACCTCGTGGGAAGGGCTGGTCGACCGCGCCGGGGTCCGCGCCGGGCAGAAGGTGCTGGTGCACGGCGGTGCCGGCGGTGTCGGACACGTGGGTGTGCAACTCGCCCAGGCAAGGGGCGCCGAGGCGTACGCCACGGGAGGCCCGGCGAGCGTACGGGTGATCGAGAGCCTGGGTGCCGTGCCGATCGACTACACCTCGACCAGCGTCGAGGAGTACGTCGAGAGGCACACCGGTGGCGAGGGGTTCGACATCGTCGTCGACAACGTCGGTGGCGCGACGCTCGACGCGTCGTTCGCGGCGGTACGCACCTATCACGGGCACGTCGTCAGCGCGCTGGGCTGGGGGTCGCACTCGCTCGCCCCGCTGTCGTTCCGTGGCGCGACCTACTCCGGCGTGTTCACTTTGCTGCCGATGCTCACCGGACGGGGCCGCGAACACCACGGCGACATCCTGCGCGAGATCGCGACGCTGGCCGATGCCGGTGCCCTGCGCCCGCGACTGGATCCACGCACGTTCACGCTCGACACGGTCATGGACGCCCACCGGCTGGTCGCCGACGGCACCGCCGAGGGCAAGGTCATCGTGGACGTCGCCGACTGAGCGGGGAACGGTCCGCTGCGTTGGCCGGGTCGTCAGGTCCGCGCCGGTGACCTGCTGTCCAGGTCGACGATCCGGTCCGCCCAACGGTCCAGCAGGGTCTGGTCGTGGCTGATGACCAGGACGCCGGCCCGTTGGGTCCGCTGGTAGTCGCGGATGGCGGAACCCGCGCCCGGCTTCCAGCCAGCCGCGTCGAGCAGCGCGCTCGCCGCCGTCGGCTCGGCGGTCGGCGCGCCGACAGTCGAGGGCTCGGCGAACTCGCCGCCGGCTGAACTGTCCGGGGTCGCCGGGGCCGAGCAGGCGACGAGGACGAGCATCCCGGGCTGCTGCGGTCGACGCCACGAGGCGCCGGAAGGTCGGACGGATACCAGTTGTCTGCGTCATGAACAGGGAGTCCTACGTCCGGCCCGTGGCACCGCCCGCGCATCCGCACCGGCCAACGGATTGATCAACGAACTGTTCATGTCGCTGTTTTGTCCCACACACCGGCCCGGACCTGCGCGTTTCCCGGCAGTCAGCAGGGTGGTCGCGAATCGTGTCAGCACAATCCTGGAGCTCTCCTTGTCCCTGCTTCGACGTCGACGACGAAGCGCGGTGACGGTGACTCCGCTGACGGTCGTCGCCGTCGCGGCGGCCGTCCTGGCGCTGCCGTCCCCGGCGGCGGCGCACCCGTTCGGTGACCCGCAGACCGTGTCCATCACGCTCGACGAGCAGCGGCCCGACGTCGTGCGGGTGCGCTGGCGGGTCGGCGGCCCCGACGACCTGACACTGCTCGGAGTCTCCCTCGGCCTGCTGCCGACCGACCGCGTCCTGCTCGACGGCGCGGTCGACTACCGGACGACCGATCCCGCCGTCATCGCGGCGTCCGAGCAGTTCCCCGCGTACCTGCTCAGGCAGATCACCGTGGCCGACGGGGCGCGGCCCTGCCTCGGCGCTGTCGCGCCGCTGAAGGCCCTGGCGAGGACCGGTGCGACCATCGACTACACCTGCCCGGGGCCGGTCGGCACGGTCACCGTCGCGGTGCGGATGCTCACCGACCTCAACCCCGCCTACCGGGCGATGGCGACCGGCCCCGGCGGGCAACGCGCGGTGTACGGCTCCGGCGAGGACTCTCACGACTGGACGCTCGCCGGTGCTGCGCCGGCCGTCGGCAGCACCAACCGTGGCCGCAGTGCCGCCGTCCAACTCGCCGCCGTCGTCGGGGGTGCGCTGCTGGTCGCGGTCGGGGCCCTGCTGGTGTCGCGCCGACTGCGCCGACGGCGAGTCGTGGCATGACCGCGACCACAGTCCTCTCCGCGTCCCTCTCGGACGCCGGGTCGTCCTCTCCGACAGGACGGCTCGCCGCCGGTGGTGACGGTCGCGCTCGACCGGCTAGGGTTCCGGGGTGTTTCGCGCCGTCGTGTTGATCGCTGCTGTGGTGCTCGCCTCGGATCAGGCCACGAAGTACTGGGCCGAGTCCGCACTGTCGGACGGGCAGGCCATCTCCCTCGTCGGTGACCTGCTGCAACTGCGGCTCGTCTACAACCCGGGCGCCGCCTTCTCGATCGGTGCCGCGTACACCTGGATCTTCGCGGTCTTCGCGGCGGCGGCCGTGGTCGCGGTGACGGTCGTGGCGCGGCGGGTCACGTCGCGTCCGTGGGCGGTGGCGCTGGGGCTGGTGCTCGGCGGTGCGACGACGCACCTGCTGGACCGCCTCTTCCGCGAGCCGGGGTTCGCGCGCGGGCACGTGGTGGACTTCATCGACTACGCCGGGTTCTTCGTCGGCAACGTCGCGGACATCGCGCTGGTGGTCGGCGTGGGCATCGTGATGCTGCTCAACCTGCGCGGCGTTCCGCTGCGGGAGACGACCGCACCGGGCGAGACCCGCGATGACGAGCAGGTGCCGTCAGGCTCCTGAACCGACCAGCACGACCTCCAGTCGGCGTGGACCGTGCACGCCCTCGACCCGGTTGAGTTCGATGTCGCTGGTAGCGGACGGGCCCGAGATCCAGGTCAGCGGCGCACGCGCGTCCAGCCGGGCCAACGCCTCCGGCAGCAGGCCGACCACCTGGTCGGCGCGGACGACGCAGATGTGCCGGTCAGGCACCAGGGTGAGCGCCCGCCGGCCCTGCGCCGGGCCGGCGTCGAGGACGATGGTGCCCGTGTCGGCGATCGCCACGGCGCAGCCGGTCAGGACCGCGTCCGTCGCGTCCAGCGCGGCCGGTGACAGCGGGGGAGCGTCGGGGCACACCTGTCCGGCGTAGCCGGCCAGCCAGTCGGCGGGGACGTCGGTGGGGACGGCGAGTCGGTCCACCTGAGCCAGCAGCCCCGGCAGGGCGTCGATGCCGTGGTGGACGACCGCCCGGTAGTCCTCCAACCGGTCGACGAGCACCGCGACCAGGTCGGAGCGGTCGTCGACGCGCCGGTACCGGCGGGGCACCGGCACCGGCGGCGGGTCGTCGGCCAGGGCCGTGCGGAGCCGCGCCAGGATCTCGTCACGTGCGGTCACTGCTGGTTCCACCATTCACGGAAGGTCTGCGCCGCGGGCAGCGGCACGTCCCGGGACCGGGTCCACGCCGAGGCGGGCCAGGGCAGTTTACGCAGCGTACGGGCACCGGTGCGCCGCTCGCGATACGCGCCGAGCGGTCCCGCGCCGGTCCGGGCCAGGCGCAGGGCGGCGGCCCAACGCCGAGGGCTGCGCATCACCCAGGACAGGACGCGCATGGCGGCTCGTTCCGCCGGTGGGTGCGGTGCCTCCTGCCGGAGGTGGACCAGGATCTCCGGAATGTTGATCTTCACCGGGCACACGTCGTAGCAGGCGCCGCAGAGGGTCGACGCGTACGGCAGGGAGGCGTTGTCTGCCACACCGGTCAGTTGCGGCGACAGGATCGCGCCGATCGGCCCCGGATACACCGACCCGTACGCGTGCCCGCCGGCCCGCTCGTACACCGGGCAGACGTTGAGGCACGCGGAGCAGCGGATGCAGGACAACGCCGGCCTCCCGACCGGGTCGGCCAGCACCGCGGACCGGCCATTGTCGACCAGCACGACGTGCATCGACTGCGGACCGTCACCCGGGGTGACGCCGGTCCACATCGAGGTGTACGGGTTCATCCGCTCGCCGGTCGACGATCGCGGCAGCAGTTGCAGGAAGACCTCCAGGTCGCTGAAGGTCGGCAGCAGCTTCTCGACGCCGACGACGCTGATCAGCGTCTCCGGGAGGGTGAGGCACATCCGCCCGTTCCCCTCGGACTCCACGACGACGAGGGTGCCGGTGTCGGCGACGGCGAAGTTGGCGCCGGACACGGCGACCCGGGCCGCGAGGAAACGCCGTCGCAGGTGGGCGCGGGCCGCCTCGGCCAGCGCGGACGGCTCGTCACTGAGGTCGGCAGGCACGTCCGGCATCCGCCGCTGGAAGATCTCCCGGATCTGTGCCCGGTTGTAGTGGATCGCCGGCACCAGGATGTGCGAGGGGGTGTCGTCGCCGAGCTGCACGATCAGCTCCGCGAGGTCGGTCTCGTACGCGGCGATCCCGGCCGCCTCCAGGGCCTCGTTCAGCTCGATCTCCTGGGTGGCCATCGACTTGACCTTCACGACCTCGTCGGCCCCGGCGGCCCGGGTCAGCTCGACCACGATCCGGCATGCCTCGGCCGCGTCCCGAGCCCAGTGCACGGTGGCACCGGCGGCGGTGGCGGACGCCTCGAACTGCTCCAGCAGCTCCGGCAACCGGCGTTGGACGTCCGCCTTGATCGCGGAGCCGGCGTCGCGCAGGTCCTCCCAGTCGGGCACCTCGTCGACGACCAGGGCTCGTTTGGCCCGGATGGTGCGGGTGGCCCGGTGCAGGTTGGCCCGGAGTTGTGTGTCGGCGACGGCCGGCTTGGCGGCGGTGGGGAACGGCAGTGGCGTGCGGATGCGTCCGCCGCCGGTGGCCGGTGCGCCCGGAGGGTTCATGAGGTGGCCCCCGTCGCGGCGAGGATCTCCGCGTAGTGCACGGCCCGCACCCCGGACCGTTGGCGGTCCAGACCGCCTCCGATATGGGCCAGGCAGGAGTTGTCGGCGGCGGCGAGCACCCGAGCACCGGTCTCACCGACCCGGGCGCACTTGTCGGTGAGCATCGCGGTGGAGACGTCCGGGTTCTTCAGGGCGAACGTGCCACCGAAGCCACAGCACTCCTCGGCGTCGCCCAGCTCGACGAGGTCGATCCCACGTACCTGGCGCAGCAGTTTCAGCGGCCGGTCGCCCAACCGCAGCATTCTCAGGCCGTGGCAGGTGGGGTGGTAGGTGACCGTCTCCGGGAACTCCGCGCCGACGTCGGTGACGCCGAGGACGTCGACGAGCAGCTCGGACAGCTCGTAGGTGCGGGCGGCCACCGACGCGGCGGGTGGGTGCAGGCGCGGGTACTGGTCGCGGATCATCGCGGTGCACGACCCGGACGGCGTGACGACGGCGTCGTAGCCGTCGAAGACGTCGACGTAGTGGCGCACCATCGGCATGGCCTCGGCCCGGTAGCCGGTGTTGGCGTGCATCTGCCCGCAACAGGTCTGCCGGTCGGGGAAGTCGACGGTGTGGCCGAGCCGCCGCAGGATTCGGGTGACCGCGATGCCGGTGGCCGGGAACGCGAGGTCGTTGACGCAGGTGATGAAGAGGGCTATGCGCACGGCGGCTCCTCGGACGGGTCGGGGGGTGGGTCACACGGGGTCGCGCGGCGCTCCGGGGGCGGGAAGCCGGTCGAACGCGGGCAGGTGGCGCTCCCGGGCGGCGCTGAGGTGGGCGCGCATCGCCGCGGTGGCGGCTGCCGCGTCACCGGCGACGATGGCGGCGGCGATGCGCTGGTGCTCGGTGTTGGTGTCCGGCGCGCCGGCGACCGGGAAGTACAGCCGGTGCAGGTGCAGGTGTGAGTGCAGCCTCGTGATGGTGTCCCGCAGCAGAGGGCTGCCGGAGACCTCCGCGATCAGGTCGTGGAATTTCGCGTCCAGCGCGGTGAAGGCGGCGTGTCGGCGGTATCCGTCGCCGGCCTCGACGTCGATGCTCGCCGCCGCCTCGGCGCTGACCCGTTGGCGCGCTTCGGTGGAGGCGTGCGTGGCGGCCCGGGCGGCGGTGGCGCCCTCCAGCAGCTGCCGGACGTCGAACAGGTCGTCGAACTCGGCACGGCTCAGCAGCGGCGTGGTGCTGTAGCCGGACAGGGGGCGTTTGCGGACCAGGCCGTCGGCCTCCAAGCGGGCCAGCGCCTCGCGTACCGGGGTGGGGGAGACGTCCAGCTCCCGGGCGAGAGCGTCGATGTTGACGCGCTCGCCCGGGGGCAGGAGGTGGTCCATGACCAGGGTCTTTATCGACTCGTAGACGTCCTCGGCGAGGGTGAGTCGACGGGCGGGACGGAGTCGGCCCTCGTGAGCTTCCTGCTGGGCCATCTCGTCTCCTCAACAACCCCTTGACTGTGCTGGTGTGAGCGGGTACACCAGCACAGGGCAGCATCCTATAGGAAATAGGCTCACCCGCACTGGAGGTTGGTTCGTGAGGTTCATGCGCGTCGGGCCCGTGGGGCGGGAACGCCCCGTGCTGTTCGCCGACGGAAGGCACTTCGACCTCTCGTCGCTCACCGCCGACATCGACGGGGAGTTCCTCGCCGGCGACGGCGTCCAGCGGGTCCGCGAAGCCACCGACCTGCCCGAGGTCGACGTCACCGGCCAGCGGGTCGGCGCGCCGATCGCCCGCCCCGGGGTGGTGCTCTGCGTCGGGCAGAACTACGCCGCGCACGCCGCCGAGTCGGGTGCCGAGCCACCCACCGCCCCGATCATCTTCTACAAGGCGCCCAACACGGTCGTCGGCCCCCACGACGACGTCCTGATCCCGCGCGGCTCGACGAAGACCGACTGGGAGGTGGAGTTGGCGGTGGTGATCGGCCGACGGGCCCGCTACCTCGCCTCGCCGGCCGACGCCCTCGGGCACGTCGCCGGGTACGTGCTCTCCAACGACGTCTCCGAGCGGGACTTCCAGCTCGCCGTCTCCGGCGGCCAGTGGTCGAAGGGCAAGTCCTGCGAGACGTTCCAACCGTTCGGCCCGTGGCTGGTCACCGCCGACGAGATCGACGACCCGCAGGCGTTGCGACTGCGCTCCTGGGTCAACGGCGAGCCCCGGCAGGATTCCAGCACCAAGGACATGATCTTCGACGTGGCGTACCTGGTCTGGCACCTGTCCCAGTACACCGTCCTGGACCCGGGCGACGTCATCAACACCGGCACCCCGCAGGGGGTGGCGCTCTCCGGTCGGTTCCCGTACCTGGCCGCCGGCGACGTGATGGAGGTCGAGATCGACGGCCTCGGCCGGCAGCGGAACACGCTCGGCAGCGCCTGATGGCAGGGGAGACAAGCATGCGGTGTGACGGCCTCGTGGCGGTGGTGACCGGCGGTGGCTCGGGAATCGGGGACGCCTGCGTACGGGCGTTCCTGGACGCCGGTGCCCGGGTCGGCGTCCTGGACCTGGACCTGTCGGGCCTGCCCGAGGACCCCCGCGTCCACGGCGTACGGGCCGACGTGGCCGACCGGTCCTCCCTCCGCGCGGCCGTCGCCTCGGTCGCCGAGGCGTTCGGGGGCGTCGACATCCTGGTGAACAACGCCGGCATCTCCGCCGTGGGCACCGTGGAGGAGGACGACGACGAGCAATGGAGCAGGGTGCTCGACGTCAACGTCTCCGGCGTGGCCCGCACGAGCGCCGTCGTCCTGCCGTACCTGCGCCGGTCGTCGTCCGCGGCGATCGTCAACATCTCCTCGATCGCGGCGACCGTCGGCCTGCCCCGACGCGCCCTGTACTCGGCGTCGAAGGGCGCCGTGCACGCCCTCACCCTCGCCATGGCCGCCGACCTGGTGGTCGAGGGGGTCCGGGTCAACTCTGTCGCCCCGGGCACCGTCGACACCCCCTGGGTGGCCCGCCTGCTCGCCGGGGCGGCCGATCCGACTGCGGAGAAGCGGCAGCTCGCCACCCGTCAGCCGACCGGTCGTCTGGTGACCGCCGACGAGGTGGCCGCCGCCGTCGTCTACCTCGCGTCGCCCGCGACCGGGTCGGTGACCGGCACGTCGCTGGCGGTGGACGGCGGCATGTCCGGCCTGCGACTACCCGCGCCCGCAGGCGGCAAATCGGGCGCGTGACATGATTGCGCGATGGGGAAACAGCAGGACGTCGGCCAGGCCGACCAGCACAGCGAAACCGGCACCACCGCCCACCGTCCGATCGGTGGCAGCGCTGACGCTCGGCTCGCCCTCGCTCAGGACCCCACCACGCCACAGATGACCCTGATCGACCTGGCCTCCGACCCGTCGGCCGTGGTCCGCAAGACGGTCGCCGCTCGGCCCGACGCACCCGCGCAGGCCCTGCGACCGCTGACCAGGGACCAGGATCGTCAGGTCCGCGAGGCCGTGGCGAGGAACCCCTCCACCTCGATCGCCAACCTCATGCGCCTCGTCAAGGACGCCGACCGCTGGGTGCGCTGGGCGGTCGCCGGCAACCCGGCCTGTGACGAGTCGATCCGCAGGGTGATGTCCGAGGCATCGGACAAGGAGCTGCGCGGTCTCCTCGCGGAGAGTCGCGAGCTGGAGCCAGAGTTGGCGGCCAGGCTGACCGACGACGTCTCACCCGAGGTACGGGAACGGCTCGGCACCCACACCCACGACCCGGACGTGATCACCACCCTGATGGCCGATCGCACCGCCCGCGTACGCAAGGGGGTTGCCCGCAACCCGCGGACCACCGCCGAGCAGCGCAGCGCGCTCGCCGCGGACCCGGTCGTCGACGTCCGGGCCGCGCTGGTGCGTGCGGTCGAGCTGGACGAGGCGGATCTGGTGCGCCTGGTCGACGACCGTTCGGTGCAGGTCCGCCTGGCGATGGCGACCTCCGAGGTCGTCCCGCCGCACATCCGGGAGGCACTCACCCGCGACCCCGACGAGATGGTGGCCGCTGCGGCCCGGGACTTCCGACCGGGCGCTGGCACCGCGTCGGCCGTGCGGGCACCCCGGATCGCTCACCGGCCCTCCGCCGCCGGCCCGGGTCGCCGGGGCAACACCGGTCGCTAGGGCCGGCACCGCCTTCTCCATCGTGCGTTGCCGGCAACGGGTTGTGCCCCCGTTGTCGATCAAAGTGTCCTGACGCGCCGGGTTTCATTCGCGCGCTCGATAGCTTCGCGACCGTTATATTGCGGAGATGGACACCCCGCTGCGGGAACCGACGTTCCTGATCCTCGCCGCGCTCGCCGCCGAGCCGATGCACGGGTACGGGCTCATCCGCGAGGTCGCCGTGCTGTCCGAGGGTCGTCTGTCGCTGCGCCCCGGCACCCTCTACGGCGCGCTGGATCGCCTTGTCGACGCAGGGCTGGTCCAGGTCGATCGGGAAGAGACGGTCGACGGGCGGCTGCGCCGCTACTACCGCCTCGCGCCGGCCGGCGACACGGCGCTGCGGGCCGAGACCGAGCGGCTGCGCCACAACGTCGAGGTCGCGACCGCCCGCCTGGGCAAGCGGGCCCGCACTCCCCGGCCCGCTGTCCGACCTGCCGTGGAAGGGCTGGCATGAGCGACCTCGAAGGGCGATACCGCCTGCTGTTGCGCCTGTACCCCGACGACTACCGACGCGTGCGGGGCGAGGAGATGCTGGGCACGTACCTCGATCTGACCCCACCCGGACGCCGCTGGCCCTCGGCCGCGGACGCCGCCGACCTGGTCGCGGGTGCGGTGCGTGAGCGGCTGCGGGCCGCCGGGGCCGGCGGCCTCCTTCCGGGGGTACGGCTGGCTGCGGTCCTGGCGTTCGTCACCGCGACCGCGCTGTCCGGCCTGTGGGCCGGGGCGGAGCAGATCGTCGATCCTGCCGACCGCAGTGTGCCGGCCGTCGGACCGTTCGTCAGCGTCGGCATCGTCGTCTGGAGCGCGTGGCTGCTGGCCGGCGCTGTCGACGCCCTTGCCCCGGTCCGCTGGACACGGCTGGCCATCATCGTGGCTCTCCTGTTGACCGTTGCCGTGGTGCCGGTGGCCGACCTGGCCGGCCTGCCCCGGCCGCCGCTGTTCCACCTGGTGCCACAGGCGACGTTGGGCCTGCTCGCGCTGGCTCTTCCCGCCAGTCGGTCGCGGTGGCACCGCACAGTTCCGTTGGTAGCGGCGCTCGGGGCTGGCCTGACGGCCGGTCCGGTGCTGAGCGGTCGCGGAACCTGGAACTACCGCTTCGACGACGGGGGCATTCTTCTCACGTATGCGGGGGTGGCGTTGCTGGTGACGGCCGTGCTGGTCGCGGCGGTGCTGTCGCTGCGCGGTGAGACCCGAGGGCTGTGGGCCACCCTGGTCCTGTTCGCTCCGGTGGGACTCCTCGGCCTCTACGTCCTGAGCGCGATGGCCCGCGACCTGCTCGGGTCCGGCCCCTCCACCTTCGCGGTCATCGCCGGGACCGCCGCAGCCGTCGTCGTCGGAGCGACGGGCAGCCTGGGAGCCGCCGTGGCGACATGTCGACGGGCGCCCACCAGTGTGACCGCCCTCGATCCCGCCCGCGCCGTGGCCCAGCCCTGCCCGACCTGCGGTCGATGACGCCGCCGGTAGCAGGACCCTGGCCAAAGCGAGCGCCGAAGAGTGCCGCTGCGGCGATTCGGCGGTCAGCGGGGACGGTGCGCGCTGCTGCCGAGCGGGCACGTCGGGGATCTCGCACCAAATGTAGGACTTCTTCGCATAAGTACCCTTAACGCGAGTGCCGCTCGACTACGTTCCACCTGGGGGCGGCAACCGATTTGTCGCTTTCTGCACTAATTGTGACGTGCGGAGCCATGGGGTGCGCAGAAGAGCGAGGTAGCTCGATGTCCAACCATCGACACCCGAACGTGGATGACGTGGCGGCACACCAGCCACGCCCGCCGAAGAGGCGGCGGGCTCGCTGGTTCGTTGCCGGAGTGGCAGGGCTGACCGGGGTGGCTGGCCTGGCCGTCGTCGGCGCGCCAGGAGCGGTGAGCGGCAGTGGCCTGCTGACTGCCGGAGAGCGGGTCCTGGCCGGAAGTAGCCGCTTGATCGGCGACGACGACGCGGCGCGGCGCTCGGACGGCCGGGACGGCAAGGCTGGCGCGGGTCGCCGTGTGAACGCGGGGTGATCCACTCGGGTTCACCGATATCGGGGTGTCGGAGGCGGTCCGATGCCGCGCTTTCACGGAAACCGAGTGGATCAAGGCGCTTGGTCGCCGCTCCGGTGGGGCAGGGCGGTCTGCTCCCACAGCGACTTCATCTCGTCGAACGCCTGCTCCATGAGCTGCACCATCGCCTGCCGGGCGCGCTCGCCGTCGCGCCGCTGGATGGCCTGGGCGACGTCCGCGTGCATCTGGAGAGCCTGCTCGTGCGGATGGTGCGGCATGAGGTGGTGCTTGTGCCGGCCGGTCAGCACCTCCGCGACCAGCTCCTGGAGCCGGACGAACATCTCGTTGCCGGAGGCGAGCAGGACGCGCCGGTGGAACTCGATGTCGAGGTGCAGGAAGCGTTCCTCGTCACCGGCCTCGCCAGCCGCCCACATCTTCGCCGCCAGCCCGACCAGGTCGCTCGCCTCGTCACGACCGATCCGGGTGGCGGCCAGGAAGGCGGCGTGCGGCTCGACGGCGGTGCGTAGCTCGGTGATCGACCGGAGCTGGGCCATCCGGCCAGCCGAGGCGAGCCGCCAGCGGATCACCTGCGGGTCGAAGACGTTCCACGCGCTGGCCGGCAGGATCATCACCCCGACGCGGCGGCGGGCCTCGATGAAACCCATCGAGGCCAGCACCCGCAGCACCTCGCGGACGACCGAGCGGGAGACGGCGTACCGGTCGACCAGCTCGTCGATGTTGAGAACCGCCCCGGGTGCCAGCTCCCCGCCGCAGATGGCGGTGCCGAGGTGTTCGAGGACACGGGCGTGCAGCCCCGACTCGGCAGGGACGGTCTGAGCGGCTGCAACCTCTAGTGAGGACGGTTCCACGCAAAGATCATATCATTTACATCAACCTCTTGAAGTGATCCGTCTATTCGGCCTAGCATCCCGATGTTAAGCGGATGTAACACCGAGGTAGCGGCTCCCTGCGGGGCGGCGGCCACGACAGAAGGCGAGACAAGCGTGCGACGTCGATCGATAATCGGCACTTCTCTGGCCGTGGTCGCAGCCATGGGCCTGGCCGCCTGTGGCGGCGACGACGGCGGCGAGGGCTCGACAACCGTTCGCGTGACACTGGTCAACCACGTCTGGACGGAGAACATCAAGAAGGCCCTACCGGAGTTCGAGAAGCAGACCGGCCTCAAGGTGGAGGTCACCCAACTCGGCGAGGACCAGCTCTCCGACCAGTACAACGTCAAGCTGAACGCCGGGTCCGACGACCTCGACGTGATGATGTACCGGCCCCTGCAGGAGGGGAAGCTGTTCGGCAAGAACAAGTACCTCGCCGACCTGAGCGAGAGGGCCAAGTCCGACAGCGCCTTCGAGATCGGCGACTTCCAGGCTGGGCCGATGCAGGCGACGACCTATGAGGACAAGGTCGTCGGGCTGCCGATCATCACCGAGCAGGAGGTCCTCTACTACCGCAAGGACCTGCTGACGAAGTCCGGCTTCACCGCGCCGCCCAAGACGCTCGACGAGCTCAAGGCGCAGGCCGCGAAGATCGAGGCCGACAACCCCGGCGTCGCCGGCTTCGTGGCCCGTACCGGTAAGGCCGCCGCCGTCACGCAGTTCTCCAGCTTCCTCTTCAGCTTCGGCGGCGACTTCGTGGACGCCAGCGGAAAGGCCACCGTCAACACCGAGCAGGCCAAGCAGGCGTACGCCTACTACGGCGGGCTGCTACGCGACCACGGCCCGGAGAACATCAGCACCGACATGAGCTGGTCCGAGGCGATGGCCATCTTCACGCAGGGCAAGGCGGCCTTCTACACCGAGGCCAACTCGCTCTACAAGAACGCCACCGACCCGACCAAGTCCAAGGTCGTCGACACCGTCGGCTTCGCGCCCTTCCCGGCCGGTCCGGCCGGATCGAAGCCGTACAACATCCCCTCCTGGGCGCTCGGCGTGAACGACAGCTCGGAGAACAAGGACAACGCCTGGAAGTTCATCCAGTGGGCGGCCGGCAAGGAGCAGGCGCTGGCGCAGCAGACGGCGGGCGTCCCCGGCGCCCGCACCTCGGTCTGGGCGAACCCGGCGAGCACCGCGACCCTGCCGAAGGACCTCGCCGAGGCCAACACGGTCAGCACCGCCAACGGCGTCGGACACGACCGCCCGCTGGTGGTCAAGGTCGCGCAGGCACGGGAGATCGTCGGTCAGCCGATCGTCGACGCGATCACCGGCAAGGACGCCGCCGCCTCGGCGGACACGGCCAACGCGGCGTTCCAGAAGTTCCTCGACGACGAGGCGAAGTAACCCGACCGCCGGGCGGCGGAGCCGACGGGCTCCGCCGCCCCGCCGGGACCTGACCCCCGAACCCGGAGATCCCCATGTCAGCCGTCATCACCCCCCGCACCGACACGCCCGAGGCCCCCGCGGCGTCCCCGGAAGACTCCGCCTGGTCACGTTGGGCCAACGAACACCGCAAGTGGCTCTTCGCGGCACCCGCCATGGCGTTCGTCGCCCTGCTGATCATCTTTCCGGTGGCGTGGACCGGGTACCTGAGCCTGACCGACGCCGAGGGTTCGGTACGCGCCGAGTTCGAGTTCATCGGTTTCCAGAACTACCTCGACGTGCTCACCGACACCGAGCGGTTCTGGCCGGCGGTCTGGCGTACGGTCCTCTTCACCGGCGTCGTGTTGTTCTTCGAGGTCATCCTCGGCATGGCGATAGCCCTGCTGCTGTGGCGACCCTTCCGCGGTGAGAAGTGGGTCCGGGTCGCGATCCTCCTGCCGCTGGTGGCCACTCCGGTGGCGGTCGGCATGATGTGGCGACTGATCTTCGACCCGAACATCGGCATGGCGAACCAGTTGCTCGGCTGGGTCGGGATCGGCCCGCAGCCCTGGCTGGCCGGCCAGCACTCGGCCCTGCCCACGACGATGTTCATCGACATCTGGCAGTGGACCCCGATGGTCGTGCTGATCCTGCTCGCCGGGCTCACCTCACTGTCCGACGAGCCTCAGGAGGCGGCCCGGATCGACGGCGCCAGCAGTTGGCAGCGGTTCCGGCACGTCACCCTCCCGCTGTTGATGCCCACGGTGATCGTCGCCATCCTGCTGCGCGGCATCGACGCGCTCAAGACGTTCGACATCCTCTACGCCACGAAGGGGCGCGGCGGCGGGTCCTTCCACGAGGTCGAGACCCTCAACGTGTACGCCTACGGCCTCAGCTTCGACTACAACGACTACGGCGTCTCGTCGACAGTCCTCATCATCTTCTTCCTGATCATCATCGGGGTGATGTGGGCCCTCACCTATCGCAAGAAGGGGCTGGGCCGATGAAGCCGAGCAAGCCGTACCAGGTGTTCCGTACGTCGGCTCTCGTCGTCGTGGTGTTCGCGCTGATGGCGCCTCTGCTCTGGATGATCGCCGCGTCGTTCAAGACCAACGTGGACATCTACGACACCGCCAAGGCGTTCGTCTTCTCGCCCAGCCTGAAGAACTACGAGACCGTGCTGCAGCAGGCGAACTATCTCGAGTTCATCGGCAACAGCCTCTGGGTGGCGTTCGCGGCGACCACGCTCTCGCTGCTGCTCGGGGTGCCGGCCGCGTACTCGATGAGTCGCTTCGCCATGAAGAAGTCCGCGCTCGTCGTGCTCATGGCCCGGGTGATCCCCGGCGTCTCGCTGCTGGTGCCGTGGTACTACGTCTTCTCGAACCTGAAGATGGTCGGCGGGTTCACCGTGCTGATCCTGAGCCACATGTTCGTGTCGCTGCCGCTGATCGTCTACATCATGATGGGCTACTTCGACGGTCTGCCGACCGAGTTGGAAGAGGCCGCGCTCGTCGACGGACTGACCCACATCGGCGCGTTCCGGCGGATCACCCTTCCGCTGTCGGTGCCCGGCGTCGCGACCGCCGGCATCCTCTCGTTCATCTTCTCCTGGAACAACTTCATGTTCGCCCTGGTGCTCTCCGGCTCCGACACGAAGACGCTCCCGGTCGCGATCTTCGACTTCGTCGGGTACGCCAGCATCGACTGGGGTGGCCTGATGGCCGCGGCGACCGTGGTCACCCTGCCGATCATGCTGATCGCCCTGTTCGTGCAGAAGTACGTCGTCTCCGGCCTCACCGCCGGTGCCACGAAGGGCTGACCGTTCGATGACGAAGATCGCACAGGTGGAGACCTTCCTCGTCGCGCCGCGCTGGCTGTTCGTCCGGATCGAGACGGAGTCCGGCGTCGTCGGCTGGGGCGAGGCGACCTGCGAGGGCCGGTCCGAGACCGTACGCACGGCCGTGCACCAGCTCAGCGAGGTGCTGATCGGTCAGGACGCGTTGCGCATCGAGGACCACTGGCAGGTGCTGACCAAGGGCTCCTTCTACCGGGGCGGCCCGATCCTGGCCAGCGCGGTGTCCGGTCTGGACCAGGCGCTCTGGGACATCGCCGGCAAGCACTACGGCGCCCCCGTGCACCAACTGCTCGGCGGGCCGGTCCGCGACCGGATCCGGGTCTACGGCTGGGTCGGCGGCGACGAGCCCGCCGAGATCCGCGACCAGATCAGCGCCCGGATCGAGGCGGGCCTGACCGCGGTGAAGATGAACGCGTCGGGGCGGATGGGCTCGCTGGCCTCGGTCGCCGAACTCGACGCGGTGGTGCAGCGGGTGGCCGTCGCCCGTGAGGTCCTCGGCGACCAGCGGGACGTCGCCGTCGACTTCCACGGGCGGTTCACCCTCGCCAACGTCCGGCGGGTCGCTCCGCTGCTGGAGCCGTACCGGCCGTTCTTCCTGGAAGAGCCGGTGGTGCCGGAGAACTCGCACCTGATCGGTGAGGTCGTCCGCTGCACGACGACCCCGGTCTCGACCGGGGAGCGGCTCTACAGCCGGCAGGAGTTCCTGCCCGTCCTGCAGGCCGGCATCGCGGTGGCCCAGCCGGACCTCGCGCACGCCGGCGGCATCACCGAGGTGCGCAAGATCGCCACGTTGGCCGAGGTGTACGACGTGCAGCTCGCCCCGCACTGCCCGCTCGGGCCGATCGCCCTCGCCGCCTGCCTGCAGGTCGGCTTCGCCACGCCCAACTTCCTGATCCAGGAACAGAGCATCGGCATCCACTACAACCTGGGCGCCGAAGTGCTCGACTACTGCCTCGACAAGACCCCGCTGACCTTCGTCGACGGGTACGTGTCTCGGCTGACCGCACCCGGTCTCGGCATCGAGGTCGACGAACACGCGGTACGGACAGCGGACAAACGCGGGCACGCCTGGCGCAGCCCGACCTGGCGGCACCCCGACGGCTCCTTCGCCGAATGGTGAGACCGCCCCTCCGACCGGAAAGAACGAAAGGCACCCCGTGAAGATCGTCGCCGCAGACGTCATCGTGTCCAGCCCCGACCGGAACTTCGTCACCCTGAAGATCACCACCGACGACGGCATCACCGGTCTGGGCGACGCCACACTCAACGGCCGAGAGCTGTCCGTCGCCTCGTACCTGCGCGACCACGTCGCCCCGCTGCTGATGGGGCGCGACGCGCACCGGATCGAGGACACCTGGCAGTTCCTCTACCGCTCGGCGTACTGGCGGCGAGGGCCGGTCACCATGGCCGCCATCGCCGCCGTCGACGTCGCGCTCTGGGACATCAAGGCCAAGGCCGCCGGCATGCCGCTCTACCAGCTGTTGGGCGGCGCGTCCCGCACCGGCATCATGGCGTACGGGCACGCGTCGGGGCGGGACATCCCCGAGTTGTTCGACTCGATCCGCCGCCACCTCGACGAGGGCTTCCGGTCGATCCGGGTGCAGACGTCGGTGCCGGGGATCAACGCGGTCTACGGCGTGGCCGCGCAACCCAGCGCCACCGGTCAGCGCTACGACTACGAGCCCGCGCAGCGCACCCCGCTGCCCGCCGAGGAGGACTGGGACACCCGCGCGTACCTGCGCCACCTGCCCACGGTCTTCGAGGCGGTCCGCGCCGAGTTCGGCCCGGAGCTGCCGCTGCTGCACGACGGTCACCACCGGATGACCCCGATCCAGGCCGCCAAGCTCGGCAAGGCCCTCGAACCGTACGACCTGTTCTGGTTGGAGGACTGCACCCCGGCCGAGAACCAGGAGGCGCTGCGGCTGGTCCGTCAGCACACCACCACCCCACTGGCCATCGGCGAGGTCTTCAACACCGTCTGGGACTACCAGACCCTGATCCGCGAGCAGCTCATCGACTACGTCCGGTCCGCGGTCACCCACACCGGCGGCATCACCGCCATGCGCAAGCTGCTCGACTTCGCCGCCCAGTACCAGATCAAGTCCGGCATCCACGGCCCCACCGACATCTCCCCGGTGGGCATGGCCGCGGCGTTGCACCTGGACCTGGCCATCCACAACTTCGGGATCCAGGAGTACATGAAGCACACCCCGCTGGCCAACGAGGTGTTCCGGCAGTCGTTCACGTTCACCGACGGCTACCTGCACCCGGGCGACCAGCCGGGGCTCGGGGTGGAGCTGGACGAGGAGGTGGCGGCCCGATTCCCGTACGAGCCGGCCTACCTGCCGTTCAATCGGCTCAAGGACGGCACGGTCCATGACTGGTGAGTGGCGCGGCGACGCCCGGCCCACCCGGCACGTCGTGGTGATGGGCGTCTCCGGGGCCGGCAAGACCACTGTGGCGCGCGGGATCAGCGCGGCGACCGGGCTGACGTTCGCCGAGGCGGACGAGTTCCACTCCCCGGAGAACGTGGCACGGATGCGCTCCGGCGTACCCCTGGACGACACCACCCGCTGGCCCTGGCTGTCCGACATCGCCGGGTGGATCGCCGATCGCGGCGCGGAGGGCCGGTCGACGGTGCTGGCCTGCTCGGCGTTGAAGCGGTCGTACCGGGACGTGCTTCGCCAGGGCGCGCCGCACCTGGACTTCGTGCACCTGCACGGGTCGGCGGAGGTCATCCGAGCGCGGATGGCCCGACGTGAGGGGCACTACATGCCGGCGAGCCTGCTCGAATCACAGCTCGCGACGCTGGAGCCGGCCGAGCCGGACGAGTCGGTCCTCGTGCTCGACGTCTCGCTCGCCCCGCAGGCCCTGGTCGCGGCGGCCGTCGAGGGCCTCGGCCTGCCCGCCTCGATTCCGATGGGGGAGCGGTAGCCGGGGCCGGTGCGGGACCGTCGACGCCGGCCGCTGCCGTCGAGACATGGCGGCCGGCGTCGGCGGCACACTCCGCCCGCTCCGGCTTCCCGAGGGCATGTTAGGTTAGCCTGCCCTCACTAACTGGAGTCCGTCGCCATGCCCCCATCGATCCGAGCATGACGGTCGCCGAGATCAGCGGGAGCGTGGTGCTCCGCCGCGCCCTGCGCCGACAGCGCAGCCGTGTGGTGCTCGGCATCGTGCTGCTCTGCGCCCACCAGGCCACCGAAGCCCTCGTACCGGTCGCCATCGGCGTGATCATCGACCGGGCGGTGGCCACCGGGGACGTCCGCGCGCTGCTGCTCTCCCTCGCCGGCCTCGCCGCCCTGTTCACCGCCCTGGCCTTCGCCTACCGGACCGGCGCGCGGCTGGCCTACGCCGCCGTCGAACACGAGGCGCACACGACCCGCGTCGAGATCGTCCGAAGCGCCCTCGACCCGCGCGGACACCGCTCGGGCCTGCGCGACGGAGAACTGCTGTCCGTCACGGCCTCCGACGCCGAGTTGTCCGCGCTGGTCGTGCGCGTCGCCGGGCTCACCGCCGCGGCGCTCACCGCGATCGTGGTCGCGGCCGTCGCGCTGCTCGTCGTCGACGTCCCCCTCGGGCTCGGGGTGCTTCTCGGCGTACCGCTGCTGGTTTTTGCCCTCCAGCGGATGGCGCCCCTGCTCACCCGGCGCAGCACGTCGCAGCAGGAGGCCCTGGCGGCCACGACCGCGCTCGCCGTCGACCTCGTCACCGGGCTGCGCGTGCTGCGCGGCATCGGCGCCCAGGACCACGCGGCCCGACGGTACGCGGGCGCCAGCCGGCACGCCCTCGACGTGACCCTCCGCGCCGCCACCACCAAGGGCCTGCACCTCGGCCTCACCACCATGGTCAACGGCCTCTTCCTCGCGACGGTCGCCGGCGCCGCGGGCTGGCTCGCGCTCCAGGGTCGGCTCACCATCGGCGAACTCGTCGCCGTCGTCGGATTGGCCCAGTTCATCGCCGAGCCGGTGCAGACGCTCGGATACTGCGTACAACTGTTCGCCATGGCCCGGGCCTCGGCGGCGCGGGTCGCCCGGGTCCTCGGCGCGGCACCGGTCCTCGCGCCGGGTGACGCCGGGCCGCCCGAGCCGAGCCCGACCCGGCTCGCCCTGGACGCGGTCTCGCACGGGGGCCTGGACAACGTCAGCCTGCGCGTCCGCGCCGGTGAGATCCTCGGCGTGCTCGCCTACGACCCGAGCGAGGCCGAGGCACTTGTCGCGCTGCTGGCCGGCCGGGTGCCCCGCGCGGACTACCGGGGGACGTTGTCCGTCGACGGCGTACCCACCGAGGACCTGCACATCGACGCCGTGCGCGCCGTGGTCCTGGTGGAGCAGCATGACGTGGCGCTGTTCGAGGGCACCCTGCGCGCCAACCTCAGCGCCGGTGCCCACGTCGACGACACGGTCCTGCGGGCCGCCGTGCGGGCTGCCGCCGCCGACGACGTGCTCACCGCGCACCCGCACGGATTCGACCGCCGGCTCACCGAACGGGGGGCGAACCTGTCCGGCGGGCAGCGGCAACGGATCGGGCTCGCCCGGGCGCTCGTCGCCGACCCGCCGGTGCTGGTGTTGCACAACCCCACCACGGCGGTCGACGCGGTGACCGAGGCGCTGCTCGCCGAAGGGCTGGCCTCGGCTCGCGCGGCGGCCAGCCGCGGCACGGTGCTGATCACCACCAGCCCGGCCCTGCTGCACATCACACACCGGGTCGCCGTGATCGACCAGGGTCGGGTCGTCGCCGAGGGGCCGCACGAGCGGTTGCTCGCCACCGACACCCGCTACCGGGAGGAGATCCTGCGATGACCGACCCGTCGACCACGAGCGGTGTCGAGCCCCGGCACCTGCTGCCGACGGCCACCGGCCGGCAGACCTGGGCCGCCCTCCGTGCCGAACTGGCCCGCCTGCCACTGCTCAGCGCCGTCGCCGGCACGTTGCTGGTCGCCGCGTCCGCGACCGGGCTCGTCGCCCCCTGGGTGCTCGGTCGCCTCGTCGACGACGTCATCGCCGGAACCGACACACCGCAGGTCGTGGCCTGGGCGGGCGTGATCGCTGGTGCCGCGGTGCTCGCGGGGCTCCTCACCGCGGCCGGAGCCGCGGTCGCCGCACGCCTCGGCGAGACCGTGCTGGCCCGACTCCGCGAGCGGGTCCTCGACCGTGCCCTGCACCTGCCGTCGGCCACCCTGGAACGAGCCGGGACCGGGGACCTGGTGGCCCGGGCGGGCGACGACGTGGCAGTGGTGACGAACGTGATCGCCACCAGCGGCCCCGCCTTCCTCGGCGCGACGCTGTCCGTCGTGTTGACCGCGCTGGGGCTCTTCGCCCTCGACTGGCGACTCGGCCTCGCCGGGCTGGTCGCCGCACCCGCGTACGCGCTGGCGCTGCGCTGGTACCTCAGGCGGTCGGTGCCGTACTACGCCCGCGAGCGGGTGGCGACCGGCGAGCGTACGCAGGCGACGGCCGAGGCGCTGCGCGGCTCGGCGACGGTACGCGCCTACCGGATGGAGGACGCCCACGTCGCGCGGATCGCGGATCGTTCCGGGGTGGCCCGCGACCTGTCGCTGGAGATCTTCGGCCTGTTCACCCGGTTCGGGCTGCGCATCAACAGGTCCGAGTTCGTGGGGCTGGCCGCCGTGCTGCTCGCCGGCTTCCTGCTGGTCCGCGAGGACCTGTCCACCGTCGGTGCGGCGACCACCGCCGCCCTCTACTTCCACCGCCTCTTCAACCCCATCGGCCTGCTGCTGTTCGAGTCGGACTCGGTGCTCCAGGCCGGGGCGAGCCTCGCCCGGCTGGTCGGGGTGACCACACTTCCGGACACCGCGTCCTCCGCCAGCCCACGGGCCGCCCGTCCGGAGCGACCCGAGCCGGCGGCACTGGAGGTGACCGTCGCGCAGCACCGCTACGACGACGGACCGGTCGTGCTACGGGACATCGCCCTCCGTCTCGCACCCGGAGAGCGCGTCGCCCTCGTGGGTGCGAGCGGCGCGGGCAAGAGCACGCTCGCCGGCATCATCGCCGGCATCATCGAGCCCAGCCAGGGTTCGGTGAGCCTGCGCGGCGTGCCGCTGGCCCACCTCGGCGAACACCGCCTCCGGCGCGAGATCGCCCTCGTCAGCCAGGAGGTGCACGTGTTCGCCGGGCCGCTCGCCGAGGACCTGCGCCTGGCCGACCCGGACGCCACCGACGCCGAGTTGACCAGCGCCCTCGACCTCGTCGGTGCCACCCAGTGGTTGCGTACCCTGCCGGATGGTCTGGCGACCGCGGTGGGCGAGGGCGGACGCCAGCTCACCGCGGCGCAGGCCCAGCAACTCGCGCTGGCCCGCCTCGTCCTCGCCGACCCCGCCGTCGCGGTCCTCGACGAGGCCACCGCGGAGGCGGGCAGCGCGGGCGCGCGCGACCTGGACCGGGCCGCCGTGGCGGCCACCGAGGGTCGCACCACGTTGATCGTCGCCCACCGGCTCAGCCAGGCGGCCACCGCGGACCGCATCGTCGTCCTCGACCAGGGGCGCGTCGCCGAGCGCGGTACGCACGCCGAGCTGCTCGCGGCCGGGGGCGGCTACAGCCAGCTGTGGCGCTCGTGGAGCATGCCCGACCTGGTGGTCCCGAGAGAACGCGAGAGCGCCGACCAGCCCGTCCCGAGCTGAGCGGACCCGGTTCCCGTCATCTCGGACATCACCGAGATCAGTCGAACGTGGGAACCTCGGGAACTTTTCCGGCCCGGTCGGCGACCACCAGAGTGCGCGGCCGACCGGCGGCGTCCCGACGACGGCCCGACGGCCGGAAGGAGCGCCCGTGGCACACAGGACGGTGGTCTGTGCGGACCGGCGGCGTTGACGACGCCCAGGTGACCCGGTGGGCGCAGGAGGCGGGCCAGGGCGACCGGCAGGCCGCCACGGCGTTCATCCGGGCCCTTCAGGACCAGGTCTGGCGGTTCCTGTCGCACCTCGCCGGGCCGGGGGAGGCCGACGACCTGACCCAGGAGACGTTCCTGCGGGCATTCCGCAACCTGCCCGGCTTCGCCGGCCGCTCGTCGGCCCGGACGTGGGTGTTCACGATCGCCCGGCGCGTCGCCGTGGACCACGTCCGGACGGCGGTGGCCCGGCCGAGGTTGGCGTCGGTGCCGGACTGGCAGGCGGCCGCCGAGGCCGCCGGTGCGATCACCGCAGGCGCCGACGAGGGCGTGACCCTGCACCAGATGATCGCCGGCCTGACCCGGGAGCGCCGCGAGGCGTTCGTCGCCACCCAGATCCTCGGCCTGTCCTACGCCGAGGCGGCGGACGTCTGCCAGTGCCCCGTCGGCACGATCCGTTCCCGGGTCGCCCGGGCGCGCGAGGATCTCGCCACGGCCTGGCAGGCCGACACCGACCCGAGCCACGGGCGACGAATCGGCTGAGGGTGGATACTGCCGCAATGGATGTGCGGCGTTCCCTGTTCCTGCACTCGGATCTGCGCCGCCGGCCGTACGACATGCTGCGGTCGATGCTGGCCCAGGTCGATCCCGACACGCCACCGCACGGGCCGGACGGACCGGTGGCCGTCCTCGAACGGCGCGTGGCAGCACTGCTCGGCAAGGACGAAGCCCTGTTCTTCCCGTCCGGGACGATGACGCAGCAGGTGGCCCTGCGCATCCACGCCGACCGCCGCGGCCGGCGGGCCTTCGCCGCCCATCCGCAGTGCCACCTGGAGGTCTGGGAGCAGCAGGGGTACGCGGTCGTGCACGGGCTGCGCTTCCAGCCCGTCGGCGACCGCCACCGGCTGATGACCCGGGCCGATCTCACCGCTGTCGCCGAACCGCTCTCGGCGGTGGTTTGGGAGCTGCCGCAACGTGACATCGGGGGTCTGCTGCCGGAGTGGGACGACCTCGTCGCGCAGACCACGGCGATGCGGGAGCGCGGTGCCGCCATCCACCTCGACGGCGCGCGCCTGTGGGAGGCACAGACGTACTACCAGCGGCCGTTCGCCGAGATCGCCGCGCTGTTCGACACCGTGTACGTCTCGTTCTACAAGGGACTTCAGGGCGTCGGCGGTGCCGCGCTCGCCGGGGACGCCGCCCTCGTGACCGAGGCCCGGGTGTGGCGTCGCCGGCTCGGCGGCGACGTCTACGACGGGTGGCCGATGGCGCTCAGCGCACTGCACGGCCTGGACACCCTGCTTCCCCGGCTGCCGGCGCACCGGGAGCACGCCATGTCGATCGCGGCGGCCATCAATGCTGATTGTGTAGCGCGCGCGTTTCCGAACCCGCCACAGACGCCCCTGTTCCACGTTCACCTTCCGGTCGGCCCGGACGCCGCGGCGCGGGCCGCCGACGCCCTGCTCGCCGCCGACGGGGTGGAGCTGTTTGGCCGTGTTCGGTCGGCGTCGGCGCCCGACCGGTGCTCGTTCGAGGTGAGCGTCGGCGAGAACGCCATGACACTCACCCCTGACGAGGTCGTCACGCTCATCCACGAACTGCTGCGGCGAGCCACCTGACGTGGTGACGTTGTCCGGCCCGGCCGTGTCGCCGTCGGCGACACCACGACCCTTGCTCCTGCAGGTTTGACGCGGGGTCGCGGGTTCCAGGGTCCGAGGCGGTAGCGGTACGGGTTCGAACCACGAATCTGGCTAAGATCACGCCGGTGAACACCGAACCGCTCAGCGTCGCCGGCGTGGCTGGCCCGATCGTCGTCGCCACCAAGGCACTCTTTGGCCACCCTGCCGTCACCGTCGGCGGCGTCCCGGCCCCCAGGACGGGCAGACGCTACGCATTGCCGACTGTCGACGGTGGTGTCGTCCAGGCCACGGTACGCAACGTTCTGGCCGATCCTTACCCGACCGTGGAGGTCAACGGTGTGCGGCACCGGACCGGGCCCTCCATGCCGATCTTCCTGCGCATCCTGGTTCTGCTGCCGATCCTGCTGTTCACCGTCGGCGGCATCCTGGGCGCGCTGGTTGGGGCGTTGGGCGTCTGGGCGAACCTGACAGTTGCCCACACCCGGATGACAACCGCCGTCAAGGCGCTCGCCATGGTCGGCGTCGGTATCGGCACGGTCATGATCTGGCTCGCCATCGCCGTCGCGCTGAACGCGGCGTTCAGCTAGACCGCCAAGCACCTCACCCCTCCCGTACGGTCAGCGCCACCGGTCGACGACCGGTGGCGCTGACGTGGTGCGGGTGTACCGGCCGGGCTAACCCAGCCGGGCCTCGATGGCCTCGATGATGCGCGGACGCAGCTCGGCGGCGCGGACGACGGCGTCCACCGACCCGACCTCGACCGCACGGTGGATGTTGTGCACCCGGTCGAACTCCGCAGCGACCTCGCCGAGCTTCTCCGCCCGCACCGACGAGCGCAGCTCGTCGAGCTCCGCGGTCAGCGCGGCGCGCTCGGTGCCGGTGGCAGCCGCGACGCGGGCCTCCAGGTCCCGCACGCGCGGGTCGGCCGCCGTCCGGGCGTTGACGTCGGCGGAGAACACCACCGCTGCGGCGGGTGCGCCACCGAGCACCGAGGCGAACGAGCCCTCCAACGCGAGCACTGTCATGTTCGGGTTCAGCGCCTTCGAGAACACCACGAACGCACCGCCGTGGTAACGCGAGATCACGCAGAACACGATCGGCCCGTCGAAGTTCACGATCGCCCGACCGATCTCGGCCCCGTACTCCAGTTGCAGCTTGCGCATCGACTCCGGTGAGCCGTCGAAGCCCGACAGGTTCGCCAGCACGACGAGAGGCCGGTTGCCGCTGGCCGCGTTGATCGCCCGCGCGGCCTTCTTCGACGAGCGGGGGAACAGCGTGCCCGCCGTGTAGGTGTCCGGGCCGTCGGTGGGCGGGAAGCCGTGCCGTGGCACCGACCGGGACTCGATGCCGAGCAGGCAGACCGGAATGCCACCGAGGTGGATGTCCTGCACGACAGCGGTATCCGCGTCCGCCATGCCCGCCCAACGCTCCAGGACCGGGTGGTCCTGGTCGGAGAGGGCCCGCATCACCGTACGGATGTCGAACGGCTTCTTGCGGTCCGGGTTCGCCTCGACGGAGAAGATCTCCCCGACGGTGGCGAAGGCGCTGCCCGCCACGTCGTGCGGGAAGTCGGAGATGTCGCGGTCGGTGGGGTCGGAGGTGACCGCCCGCCGGGGAGCGTCCTCGCCGGGAGCGACGTACGCGTGGTCGTAGTGCGCCATCACCACGTCCCGGGCGGCCGTGAGGTTCGGCGCCCAGTACTGCGCCTGCCCGTTCGGGCCCATCACCCGGTCGTAGCCACCGATGCCGAAGTTGTCCTCGGCGGACACACCACCGGAGAAGTCGAGCGACTGCTTGCCGGTGAGCACCATCGCCGAGTCCGGGGTCATCACCAGGATGCCCTTGGTGTGCATCAGCATCGTCGCCTCGGCGTTCCAGTACGGCTGCGCGCCCACGTTGATGCCGGCCACCACGATGTTGATCTCACCGCCGGCCTGGGTGAACTCGACGATCCGCTTGAGCGCCGCGGCCACCCAGTCCATGTTCTCGGTGCCCGAGGTCATCGAGATCCGAGCGCCGGCGGACAGCGCCCACCACTCCAGCGGCACCTGCATCCGCTCGGCCAGGTCCAGGGCGGCGATCACGCGCCGGCACTCCGGTTCCGACAGGGCGCCCAGCGACTTCGTCGGGTCGCCGAGCAGCACCACCCGGGTGACACCCTGCGGGTGCCGTTCGGTCGGCGTCGTGACCACCCCGGCGACGATCGCGGCGCTGTTGCGCCCCTTCGGCCGGTCCACCGGCACCAGCACGTGGTCGTCGTCGAGGTCGTACTCGACGAAGCCACCGAGCCGCCCGGTCAGCTCGTACGGGTACACGGTGTTGCGGCTGCTCGCGCGCAGCACCTTGAGCCGGTACTCGTCGAGCGGTTCGATCGGCTCGACCGGGGGTTCACCGACGGCCAGCTCCGCCCCGCCCGCCGCGTCGAACGAGATCCGTACGGCGATCTTGGTCAGTTCGCCGGTCCGGCGGTCGCGCTGGCGGGCGATGAACAGGATCTCCTCCAGCCCGGCGCCCGCGGTCGTCGGGCGCACGCGCCCGGCGATCATCTCCATCTCCTCGCGGGTGAGCTCGCTCGGCGGCCACACGTAGACCACGATGCGGTTGGTGTTGAAGCGCGTCTTCGACGGCCGCAGCGACTGGGCGCGGCGGATCGAGTCGAGACAGGCGGCGATGGCGTCCTCGGTGGTCGGCAGCGCGACCAGACGGCCGTCCTGCTCGCGCAGCTCGGTCAGGTCACGCACCTGCGCGAACGCGACGAGACGCTCGTCGGCCCGGTTCTCCCGCGCCACGCACTGGAAGAGGTAGACCTCCTCGTCCGACGACGGCAGGCGGGTCAGGTCGAACTTGTGCAGCCGCTCCAACTGCATCCGCTGCGCGATGTACGGGTGCAGGCCGCGGATCAGCCGGTCCTCGGTCATCTGATCGCCCGACGGGCGGAAGGTGAAGTGGTGGTGCATGACCGCTCCGCCACGACCCGCGACGGTGGTGGTGACCCGGCGGACCTGGGGCGGCAGCGGGTGCGCGGCGACGACCTCGGCCATCGCGGCAGCCATCGCGTCGAAGTCCTCCGGCTGGTTCTCCCAGCCGAGGTAGATGTCGGCATCGACGGAGTCCTCGCCGCTGGCCAGCTCGGCCAGGCCGCGCAGTGCGCTGCCCAGCGCGTCGAAACTCACGGCGGCGGAGACGACGCTGGAGTCGGCGCGTTCGGCGACCACGAACGTGCAGCCCGCGACCTCGTGCGCGCGCACCCTGGTGAGCGCCTTGTTGCCGTAGTACCGCCGGGTCAGCACCTCCAGCATCACCGCGTTGTCGAGGTGGTCGCGGACCAGCCGCTGCCCGAGCAGTCGGACCAGTGGCTCGGTGCTGCGTACCATCTCGGCGATGCGCTCGGCGCGGTCCGCCGCGTCCGGCTGCGCGTCCAGGTGCCGCAGGTGCCCACGGACCTCGGCGTAGACCCGGGCCCGGTTGCGCCGCAGCAGCGGCTGGGCGAACCAGGCGAACACCACGCCACGGGCGAGGTCGGCGACCACGGGGAAGCGCACCTGCGTCGCGGCGATCAGCCGTTCCAGCGCCAGGCCGGCGGGCTCGCGCAACGACTCGTCCGGCGGGGTCTCCCGCAGCCAGGCGCGCAGCAGGGTCGCGACGACCGTGGCGTCGGCGGACGCCCGCTGTTGGGCGAGGAAGATCCGGAACACGGCCGCTTCGAGGGCGGGGGAGCGCTCCAGATCGGTGACACCGTACCGGCCGAGTGCCTTGGCGAGCCTGGTCTGGAAGGCGTCCGGCAGCCCGGCCCGCTCGACGTCGAGGCTCTGCAGGTACGTGTGGAAGTACTCCCGGGCGCTGTGCACGTGGGCACCGCCGCCGTCCTCACCGGTCGGCCGGTTGCGGCTCAGTTCGGCGAGATCGGCGAACACCTCGATGAGGTCGAGCTCGGCTGCCAGTGGCCGCGGACCGGCTGCCGCGCCCCCTGGCCGCTGACCTGCTTCGGTGGCCTGCCGCCGCGCGGTGAGGTAGCCGTCGAGCACCCGACGGTCGTCGTGCGGGTCGACGTCGAAGCCGAGCAGCAGCCCGCGCAGGTCCTCCTGACCGCGCCGGCTGCGCTCGTCCGCCGGAACGTCCTCGGCGGCGGTCGGCAGGTCCAGCTCGACGGTCTCGGCGGTCGGGTCGTCCGCGGCCTCCTCGGCGTCGTCCGCCAGTGGCTCCAGGCGCAGCAGTGGCGCACCCGCCTCCACCTGGCTGCCCACCGAGACGGCGCACTCCTTGAGCCGGGCCTTGAACGGCGCCCGCAGCACCGTCTCCATCTTCATCGCTTCCAGTACCAGTACCGGTGCGCCCGCCTCGACCTCGGCGCCGACCTCCAACGGCGTGGCGACGACGAGCGCCGGCATCGGGGAGCGCAGGACGCCACCCTCGTCGCGGCTGACCCGGTGCGTCACACCGTCCACCTCGACCAGGTGGGTCGGGCCGTACGTGCCGGTGAGCAGGCGGTACCGGATGCCGTTGACGACGATCTGGCCGGTGTGCCGGTCGAACCGGTCGAGTTCGACGTCGGCGGTGCGGACGACGGCGCCCGCCTCGATACCGACGCGGAACCGGTGTGGCCCGACCCGGGCCACACGGGTGCGGTAGCCGACGCCGCGCAGCTTGAGATCGAGCGGTCGGCCACTGGAGTGCTGCACCTGCGGGCGTCCGCCGGCCGCCGTCGACAGCAGCCGCTGCCGCTCGACGCGCTCGTCCTCCTCGTACGCCTCGATGGCGGCGGCGGCAAGCGCGACCGCGCTGTGGCGGTGCGTGACGAGCCGGCCCTCGCCGCGAACGCGGTCGATCCAGCCGGTGTCCGCGCTGGCGTCGATGACCTCGGGCTGGTCGAGCAGGTCGAGCACGAAGCTCTTGTTCGTCGCGCCGCCCTCGATGATCACCGTGGTGTTCGCCATGGCCCGACGCAGCTTGCCGAGCGCCTCGTCGCGATCGCGGCCGTACGCGATGATCTTCGCGATCATCGAGTCGAAGTCGGCGGGGATGGTGTCGCCCTCGCTGACGCCGGTGTCCACCCGGATGCCGGGGCCGCTGGGCAGGTCGAGCCGCGCGATCCGCCCCGGCGACGGCGCGAAGTCACGGTCGGGGTCCTCGGCGTTCAGTCGGGCCTCGATGGCGTGGCCGCGCTCCACCGGCGGCTCGCCCTCGAGCCGTCCGCCCGAGGCGACGTGCAGCTGCGCCTTGACCAGGTCGAACCCGGTGGTCAGCTCGGTGATCGGGTGCTCGACCTGGAGGCGGGTGTTGACCTCCAGGAACGCGAACAGCCGGTCGCCGGGGTGGTACAGGAACTCCACGGTCGCCGCGCCGCGGTAGCCGACCGCCACGGCCAGCCGCTCGGCCGACGTCTTGAGCTCGGCGGCCTGCGCCGCGTCGAGCACCGGCGACGCCGACTCCTCGATGACCTTCTGGTTGCGGCGCTGCACCGAGCAGTCGCGGACGCCGAGCGCCCAGGCGGTGCCCTGCCCGTCGGCGATCACCTGGACCTCGACGTGCCGGGCCCCGGTGACCAGGCGTTCCAGGAACACGATGCCGCTGCCGAACGCCCGTGCCGCCTCCTGGCTGGTCCGCTCGTAGGCGTCGTCCAGCTCGGCTTCGTTCCGGATCACGCGGATGCCGCGCCCGCCGCCGCCGGCGGTCGCCTTGAGCATCAGCGGGTAGCCGATCTCGGCCGCTGCCGTCCGGGCGGCGGCCAGGGTCTCGACCGCGCCCCGGCTCCATGGCGCGACCGGAACGCCGACCTCCTCGGCGATCAGCTTGGAGCCGATCTTGTCACCGAGCTGGCGCATGGCGTCCGCGCTCGGCCCGACGAACGTGACGCCGATCTTCTCGCACAGTTCCGCGAACGCCGGATCCTCGGCGACGAAGCCCCAGCCGACCCAGGCGGCGTCGGCGCCGGTCTCGGTCAGGGCGCGTTCCAGCACCTGGTGGTTGAGGTACGGGCGGGCGGACGCCGGGCCGAGATCGTAGGCGATGTCCGCTTCGCGGACGAATGTGGCGGTGCGGTCGACGTCGGTGTAGAGCGCGACGGTTTCGAGCGGGATGCCGGTCTCCGCGGCCAACTCGCGGACCGCGTGGATGAGCCGCATGGCGGCTTCACCACGGTTGACGATGGCGACACGGTTGAACACCCGATTGACCCCTTAGCTAGACCTTGAACTGGGTGCCGCGGAACGACGGCTCCCAGCAGTGATCACCTTTCCGGCTGGCGGCGGCCAGCGCTATGGCGCAACCACTGAACCAACAGTCGCTCAGTTGTAGGAAGTCCACAAAACTTTTTGGCACCCCCGCGCCGGCTCCGGCAGTTGATCAAGACGGCCCGGGCGGTTCACGTCGACCGCCTTCCGTGTTCACCCCCGCCTGGTCGGCTGGTCAGGAAGATCATCGCCGGGCCCGGCCGGACCGCCAGCCGGTTCGACCACCCCCGGCGCAGGCCAGGAATCGCATCACGAAAGGAGCGGCAATGAGGTCATCCAACCTCGTACGCCCGAGTCTGGCGCTGCTGCTCGCCGCGGGGCTGAGCACGCTCGTGGCGCCGGTCGGCGCAGCCCACGCCGCGACCGCCACGGTAACCGAGGCGGGCACCCCGATCACCTTCACCGCCACCGAGCAGCTCGCGCCGGGCGTCACGTACGGTTCGTTCCAGGTGGCCACACCTCGCGGCGTCACCGTCGGCTACCTGCTCACGGCGGACCTGCAGAAGAACAAGGTCTCCCTGGACCTGCTGCACCCCGACGCGGTCGCGCAGCGCAAGGTCGTCTCGGCCATGACGAACGACCAGGGTGCCGTGGCCGGCGTGAACGGCGACTTCTTCAACAACAGCGAGACCCACGCCGGCGTCACCCCGACCTACTCCTCCTCGGGTCCGGAGATCGCCGACGGCGAGGAGTTGAAGTTCGCGGTGCCCAACGCGCAGCGCTTCGGCCCCGGCCTCGCCCCCGGCACCTCGACCCGGGACGTGTTCGGCGTGGGCGTGAACGGCAAGGCCCGCGTCGACACGCTGAGCCTGGACGGCGAGGTCCGCAGCAGGAAGGGCACGATCGCCCTCAGCGGCCTCAACCAGTACGCGCTCCCGGTCGACGGCGTCGGCCTGTTCACCTCCGACTGGGGTGCCGCCTCGCGGGTCCGGTCGACCTGTGGCTCCGACACGAGCCGCAGTGACCCGTGCAGCACCCACACCTACGAGGTGACCGTGCGCGACGGTGTGGTGACCGCAGTGGGGCAGGCGCCCGGTGCGGGCGCGATCCCCGTCGACACCCAGGTACTGGTCGGCCGGGATCGCGGCGCGGACGCGCTCGACGACCTCGCCGTCGGCGACCGGGTTCAGGTGCGCGAGAAGCTCGACTCCGCCGACAAGCCGAAGCTGACGTTCGCGGTCGGTGGAGCGCCGATCCTGCGCGACGGCACGCCGCTGGTCGGCCTCGACACCAAGACCGCCGCGGTACGCAGCTCGGCCGGGGTCAGCCCGGACGGCAGGACCGTCTACCTGGTCGCCCTCGCCGGCCGCGCCCCGGCCAGCGCCGGCTTCACGATCGCCGAACTGGCCGACCTGATGCGCTCGCTCGGCGCGCACGACGCCGTGAACCTGGACGGCGGCGGATCGAGCACGGTCGCCGTCCGCGAGCCGGGCCAGGCCGAGGCCACCGCCCGCAACAACCCGTCCGACGGTACGGAGCGTGCGGTCGCCAACGGCATCGGGATCTTCGTGGGCCGGCACTGAACTGTCGATCCGCACGGAATCGCCCCGCCCGGTGCTCACCGGCGGGGCGAACCCGTATCCGGCACCTGTCGTTCTCGACCACGACCCGGCCGCCTCGACGGAAACTGTCAGCCCGGGACGGAGAATGAGAACGTGACCGTTCTCGACTCGCGGGCGCTCAACCGCGCGACGCTCGCCCGGCAGTTGCTGCTCTCTCGCGCCGAGATGCCGGTCCCCGACGCCGTCGCGCACCTCGGCGGTCTGCAGGCGCAGGAGCCGCAGGAACCGTTCGTCGGGCTCTGGTCGCGGCTGCGTGCCTTCGACCCGGCGGTGCTCTCGCACCTGCTGACCCAGCGACACGTGGTGCGCACCCACCTGATGCGTCGCACCGTCCACCTGCTCGTCGCCGACGACGCCGTGGCCTGGCGGTCCCGCCACGACGCCATGCTGCGCCAACGGGTGCTCGGGGTCTACCGCGCCGAGCTGAACGGCGTCGACCTCGACGACCTCGCCGCGGCAGCCCAGGAGGTGCTGGCCGACGGTGAGCCGCGCTCGATGCCGGAGATCGGGCGGGCACTCGCCGAACGCTGGCCGGCGTCGGGGCCACGGGCGTTGGGCGAGATGGCCGTCGCACTCCTCCCGTTGATCCAACTGCCGCCGCGCGGCGTGTGGCGCGCGAAGGGGGGCGTGCGACATGTCCCGCTCTCCGCGTGGGTGGGCCGGAAGGTCGATCCGCCGACCCCGGATGGCTCCGACCCGGTCGGGCAGGTGCTCGTCCGCCGCTATCTGGCCGCGTTCGGGCCGGCCGCCACCGCCGACCTGCGCGCCTGGTGCGGCCTCACCGGTCTGCCCGCCACGGTGGCCGAGATGCGCGACGAGTTGGTGACCTTTCGCGACGAGCGCGGCCGGAAACTGATCGACCTGCCCGACGCGCCGCGTCCCGACCCGGAGACACCCGCCCCGGTACGGTTCCTGCCGGCGTTCGACAACGCGATCCTCGGCTACGACGACCGCAGCCGGATCATCGACGACGCGCACCGTCTCCTCTCGGTGGCCGGCGAACGCGTGGTGCTCGTCGACGGCCGGGTCGCCGCGACCTGGGCCGTCGAGTCGGGCACCGTGACCGTCGACCCACTGACCAACCTCAGCCGAGCCGACCGCAGCGCGGTGGCGGAGCAGGGGCACGCCCTGGCGTTGTTCCTCTCCGACAACGAGAGCGACCGCGTGCGGGTGGCCCCGTCTCCCCGGTGACGGGTCTTCCGGACCTGTCACCGGGGAGCGGCAGGCGTCAGTCGATGGTCGGCGGTGCCGTCCTCGCCGCCTCGGCGAGCGCCGCCGCCGCCGTGGCGTACGGGTTGTAGCTGTAGTTGCGTGCCAGGCCCGCCGGCACCGTGAAGTACTCGGCCGACAGTTTCGCCGGGTCGCTGGCGATCTCCCCGCGTGCAGGGGCGTCGTTGCCGTCGTCCCAGCCCCAGGGCGCGTTCGCCGAGTTGGTCGAACAACTCCAGGTGCCGACGCCGCAGTCGCCGGACGTGTCACCGGCGAACGTGCCGAGGCTGGCGAACAGGCTCGGGTTGGACCGCTGCGCCCACAGCCCGCCGGCGGCGAAGATGTCGATGAGCTGATACCGGACGTCCCGGTCGTTGCCACTGCTCGGCGTCTCGGCGACTGTCGACGGGTAGTAGACCAGGCCGTCGCCGTTGATGGCGTACTGCGGGTAGGCCTTCAGGCCGTGGCCCTGCGCCTCCTGTGCCGTCACCGGGTGCTGGAACGTGTCGTGCGGTGACGCCTGGAACTGAAGTGTGCCGTCGATGTTCTCCCGGCCACCGGTCCAGGTGCTGCCGGCCGGCGTGTACGAGAAGAAGTCGCTGTGCGCGACGGTGACGGCCGAGCGGAGGACGCCGTACGTGGAGCCGTCGCGCTCGATGGCGAACAGGGCGCCCTCACCGTCGTTCTCGTGCTCGGTCTCGAAGAACGGGTGGTCCGTCCAGTCGCGAGGGTGGAAGAAGAAGTACGTGATGTACCAGTGGGTGCTCGTCTCCACGACCGAGTAGTAGGCGTGGGCAGCGAGTGAGGTGCCTGACTGGCCGACCCGGTCCCAGTTGTTTCGGCCGTTGAGGTCACCGTCGAAGTCGACCTTGCTGATGTAGTCCGACTGGCCACTCAGCGTGTGGCTCCCGGTGGCATCGACGTCCTGGTAGTGGATGGGTGCCCAGCGGAGGGCGAGTTCGGCCCGGCTGACGGCGGCTCCGGCCGGCGTTGGCGCGGAGAGAAGGGGGGCGGCCAGCACTGCGGCGGCGGCTGCCGCGATCAGCGCCCTCGCTGCCCGGGATCGCCAGGCCGTGCTGCTTCTGTCGAGCATGGTGTGCTCCCACGTCCGAAGTGATAGACAATGATGGATCATTGTCGGCGCGGGCGCCCGGCGCGTGTCCGTCCGGCGAAGAGCAGGCGGACGATGTCCGACCGGCCTGCGCACGGCCTCTCCTCCCGGGCGGGACCCCCCCCGAAACGCGTGCCCCCACCGGTCGAGACAAGACGGATAGGGTGCGCGCGATGGTGATTGGGCACGTTTCACGGGAGGCGATCACATGACATCGATGGGACGACGTACGGCTCTGCGCGCCGGCCTGGCGGCCACGGCCCTCGCGGGCGGGGCCGCTCTGGTGGCCAAGCCGGCCGAGGCGGCGATACCCGCCACGGACGACGGGTGGATCTCCGTTCTCGCGCATGGCGCGGTTGGCGACGGGGTCACCGACGACACCGCGGCGATCCAGGCGGCGTTCGACGCCGCCCGGGCGGCCACGCCGAACAAGGGCGTGTTGTTTCCGGCGGGCCGGACGTACCGCGTCAGCAACCAGGTGCGGCTCTCCGGGCTGACCGACACCGCGCTGCGGGGCCACGGGGCCACCCTGACGCTGGTCGACGCCCCGCCGATAACCGAGAAGGAGTCGGTCCTCGGCGTGCTCCAGATCCAGGACTGCCACCGGCTGAAGGTGCTCGGGCTCAACCTCGTCGACAACGCCGCCACGTACTGGTACAGCGGTCTGGTCATCACCGCGTCGACCGGTGTCGTGGTCGACGGGGTCGTGTCCCGAGGGTTCCGGCACACCGGCATCAGCGTGTGGGACAACACCCCCGGCACGTCCAATGACATCCTCATCACGAACTGCACCACCGAGGATGTCCGGCTCGGCATCTCCAGCAACGGTCACGACGTGCGGATCACCAACAACCACGTGGCGATGGACTGGCTGTCGTCGCAGGAAGCCAAGGACTGGGGCGGCGTCTGGCGCGCGGCGTCCAAGTACTACGACGGCATCAATGTGTGGCGGGGCGCCGACCGTACCGTCATCTCCGGCAACACCATCACCGAGTGTGGCCAGGCCGGCGTCTACGTGCAGCAGGTGACGAACCTGGTGGTCGCCGACAACACCGTGATCGGCTGCCAGAATCCGGGCATCGAGATCGACGGCAGCGCGCTCGGCGGGAACATTCCTCGGTCGGGCCAGGCGGTCGGCGTGTCCATCACCGGCAATTCGGTGACCAACTGCAAGGGCCAGATCAACGTCCTGTCCACCAGCGACGTCACCGTCGTCGGCAACAAGGTGGCGAACCTGAACGCGAGCCGGGGCGTGAGCTGCGTCGCCATCCACCAGGGCGCCACCAAGGTCGTCGTGGTGGGCAACCATGTGCGTCAGACGCATCCGTCGTTCCCGGCGGTCTTCGTGGACACCGCGTCGACCGACGTCACGCTGGCGTGGAATGCCGTGGAGGCGGCTGTCCCCTACCAGGCCCCCGCCGACACGGTCGTCATCCGTCGCAGCGGCGCGGGCCAGATCCGCACCGAAGGCAAGCTCATCGCCGTCGGCGGGATCGGGGTCGGCAACAGCGCCGCGGCCAGCACGCCGGGCTCGGTGGTCCGCAAGATCGAAGTGTTCTCCTCCACGGGGCAGAGCCTGGGCTGGGTTCCGGTCTACAACTCGATCACCTGAGCCCGTAGACCTCCAGCTCGTAGACGCGCGCCGAAGCGTCGGTGTTCTGGGCGGGCACCAGGACATCGAGCCGGACGTACCGGCCGCTGACCGCGATGCTGTGCCGGGTCACGCTCGCCGTGTTGCCGCGCACCTGGGCGACAGTCGTCCAGGTGTCGCCGTCGTCCGACACCCGCAGGTCGTAGTCGCGGGTGTTCCAGGCCGGCGTCTCGGTACCGGCGCCGGCGTGCCGCACGGTGATCTCGGTCAGCGCGCGGGCGGCGCCCAGGTCCACACTCAGCCACTTGTCCGGGCCGGACGCGCACCACTTGTCCGTCACACCGCCGTCGACCGTGCCGTTGACCGCCTTCTCCGGACCTTCGTCGGCGGCGCAGGAGGGGGCGGCCCGGACGGCGCCACCGCGCGCCAGGTTCGTCGGGCCGCCGCCCGTTCCGTACACCTCGAATTCGGGGATGCGGGCGGCGGCGCCCCCGACGCCGTTGGCCTCGGTGATGGTGAGTCGCACGTGCCGCGCCGGTGTGGCGGCGACCGGGTAGTAGCTGCGACTCGCCCGCAGTCGGAAGATCGGGTTGACCTTCGTGGACCAGGTGGTCCCGTCGGTCGAGGTCGAGATGGTGTACTTCTGGGTGTTCAGGTCCGTCGACTCGCCGCTCAGGCCGGCGTTCTTCAACACGAACCCGGTGACGTCCTGCGTCGCGCCGAGGTCCACCTGGAGCACCTTGGGATCGGTCGCGAGCGTGCACCACTTGGTGCCCAGGTCGCCGTCGAACGCCATGGCCGGGGCCTCGTCAGCCGCACAGGGTGTTGATCCGGTCGCGAGGCGGCCGGCGGCGAGGTTCGGGCCGAGGTCGGGCGCGGGCGGCGGGCTGAACCCGTCGTCGAGCGACGGCGGCGCGTCGTCGGGGTCCGTCCCCCAGTTCGACGGGCTCGCGCCCATCGTGTAGCTCAGCGTCGCTCCGGCGCCGATGTCCGCGTACCGCAGCCACGGCCGCGAGGTCCCGGTCCCGTCGACGGACAACCCCTGCACGTACGGGTTGTCCTTGCCGGCGTTCGTGGCATCGATCCGGATGTCGCCGGTGGGCCGGTCGATCAGAATCGAGGGGAACAACGGGCCGTGCAGGGCCAGCGTGTCGCTGCCCGGCGTCGTCGGGTACATGCCAAGCGCCGCCCACACGAACCACGACGACGTGGCACCGAGGTCGTCGTTGCCGGGCAGACCGCCAGCGCCGGTGGTGAACGACTCGGTCACCACCCGCCGCACCACGGCGCTGGTCTTGGCGGGTACGCCGGCGAAGTGGTAGATCCACGGCACGCCGTGCTCCGGTTCGTTGCCGATGTAGAAGTACGGCCTGCCCAGGCCGCCGTTGAGCTGCGTGAAATGGTGGTCGAGTCGTTGCACGGCGGTCTGCCGGCCGCCCATCAGCTCGATCAGCGCGCGGTAGTTGTGCGGGACCATCCACGTGTACTGGGTCGCGTTGCCCTCCGCGTATCCCGTCTGGCTGACCGGGTTGAGCGGCGCTGGCCAGGAGCCATCCTCGTTGCGGTCCTGGAGGTAGCCGGATCCCGCGTAGAAGAGGTTGCGCCACCACTGTGACCGCCGGATGTACGCGTTGTACCTCGCGGTGTCGCCCAGCGCGCGGGCGAACTGCGCGACGGCGAAGTCGGACGCCGAATACTCCAGCGAGTCGGCGGCGTTCTCGTGGACGTACTGCCGCGCGACGTAGCCGTCCTGCCGGGCGCGCAGCGGAATGCCCTGCATGGTGCCGCCGTACGAACTGCGGTCCATGAGGGTCAGCGCCGCCCCGGTGTCGAAGTTCCGGGCACCGAACGCGTACATGCTGGACACGACGATCGGACCCGGATCGCCCATCATCACGGCGTGCTCGTTGTTGTTCTGCGACCACTTGGGCAGCAGGCCGCCGTGCTGGCCGGCGAGCACCATCGACTTGGCCATGTCGCTCGCCTCGACGGGCGCGACCAGCGCGATCAGCGCGGCCCACGAGCGGTAGATGTCCCAGCCGGAGAAGTTCTGGTACACGGGATGACTCGCACTGTGTATCTGATTGTCGAAGCCGCGATACTTCCCGTCGACGTCGCTGGCCAGGTTGGGGTTGACCAGCACGTGATAGAGCGCCGTATAGAACTTCTGCAGGTCGACCGCGGTCCCGCCCGCCACCTGGACCCGGTTGAGGATGGCGTTCCACTCGCTGTCGGCGTTCGCGCGCACCGTGTCGAACGCGAAGCCGGGATGCTCCGCCGCGAGGTTGGCCTGTGCCCCGGCCAGGCTGACGAACGAGATCCCGATCTTCACCTGGACGACCCGGCTCGTGGTGGCGTCGAAGGTGAGGTAGCCGCCGGAGCGGACACCGCTGGTCTGGGTCGAACCCGGCGAGACCGTGTTCTCGAGCCAGGTGCCGGAGGCCGTCGGGGTGCGGTCGAACTCCATCCAGTAGAAGATCTGGTACGTCTTCGTGGAGTGGCAGAAACCGCCACCGGTGAACGTGCCGGTCACCGTGCGACCCTTGATGTCCACCGAGCCGCTGCGTTGACCAGTCGCGTTGCGACTCGTGTTCAACAGGACCTGCGCGGTTCTCTCCGACGACGGATACGTCAGTCGCATCGCCGCGGTCCGGTGGGTGGACGAGAGTTCGACCTGGGTCGCGCCGTAGTTGTCCAGGACGGTCCGGTAGTACCCCGGTGCCGCCACCTCATTGGCCTTGCTGTACTTCCCGGCGTACGACGTCCACGTCGTGCCGGGCGAGGTTGTCACGTTTCCGGTGATCGGCAGGATGCCGATGTCCTCGTTGTTGGCGCAACCGGCACCGTTGAAGTGGGTGAGGCTGAACTCCTCGACGGTGGTGTCGGTGTCGCGGTAGCCGGACGGCGAGGCGAGGGGCGTGTCCGGGCTGAACTGCACCATCCCGAACGGCAGCACCGGCCCCGGCACCGTGCTGCCACCGGCGCCACCGGGCACGGGCTCCGGCGCGTTGCTCATACCGGTGCCGATGAACGGGTTGACGTGCTGAGTGAGCGGCATCGCCGCCGCCTGTGCCGGACCGGCGCTGTGAGCCGGCGCTGGCGTGCCGATCAGGAAGGCGGCGAGGAGCATGCCGACGGCGATTCCGGCGGTTGTCGGCTGCTGTATGCGCACGGGGCAACCCTCTGACTCGGTTGGGCTAGCGGGACGACGCATTACACCATCGCGAGGGTTGCGTCGTGGTGCCCGTCAGGATGTGCAGAGGCCACCCGCTCGGTCTTCCCGCGGCTGACGCGACTGCCTTGTATCGATGTTCGTCGACTGCCATGCTGTGGTTCGGTCGTGCTCGGGAGCCAGCGCGCACCACATCTTCTCCGGTCCACGGGGCGCACGAGGTGGCGATGCCATCCGTGCCGGGCAATCCTCGTCGACGGCCGGAGCCCCGAGCGCGGCACCGGCAGCCACCCTGGTCATCGGTGCCCGGCAACACGGAGGTACCGATGTTTCGCATGTTCCTCGCCGTAACGACCGTGGCGCTCGCCGTCTGGGGCGGGGCGAGCGGCACCACAGAGTCGACGCCCACGCCCACGGCCACGCCAACGCCCTCGCCGACGATCGCCTGCCCGCCGGCGTTGCCGATCACGGCCAACGTCACCGGGGTCACCACCACGAGCGTGACCATCTCGTACTCGATCTTCTTCCGCCCGCCCTGCGGCTACGACCCGCCGATGACCGTCAGCCTCTTCGCCAGCCGCGAGGACGCCCAACAGTGGCGGGCGCCGGTTGCCGTGGCCGTCTCCGGGCCGGAGCGCAACGGCTCGGTCACCGTCGACCGGCTGACACCCGACACGGAGTACTGGTACCGGTTCACCGACGTCGAGGGTCGGCGCGACCCGTACGTGCTCGCGTCGGCGCGGACCGCACCGCTGACGGCGTGCCGCGCGACGGCCACGATCGACGCGCGCTGGGGCAGCGGCTTCGTCGCCACGGTCACGGTCCGCAATACCGGAACCCAGCCACTGGACGGGTGGCGGGTGTCCTGGCGGTGGTCCGGTGACGAGCGCGTCCAGTCGGTCTGGGGTGGCGTGGCCGAGACGGTCGGTGTAGACGTCACGGTCCGCAACGCCTCCTACAACGGAACGCTGGCGCTGGACGGTGTCACGACGTTCGGTGTGCTGGTGGCGACCAGCTCGGTGCCCGACGGACTGACGGTGGGCTGCGCCCGCTGAACGACGGCGCCCCGCTTCCGCCGTGACGGCGGAGGCGGGGCGGCGTCCAGCGGGTCAGGGCTTGCGTGCCACGGCACCGTAGGCGTCGATGCCGGCGGCGTCGGCCTCCTCGGGTCGCCACAGGGGGATCGGCACCAGGCCCGGTTCCACCTTGGTCAGCCCGGCGAAGCAGGTGTCGAGGTCCTCCGGGCTGCGCAGGATGTACGGGACGCCGCCGCTCTGCGCCAGCCGTTCGGCGCCGGAGACCACCTCCGGGCTGGTGTCGGTGCCGTCCCAGAGCACGAGGTAGCTGCCGGAGGGCATCGCGGCCATCGTCCGCTCGACGATCGAGCGCACCACGTCGAGGTCGGGCTCGTAGCCCATGACGCCCATGAACATCACCGCGATGGGCTGGCCGAAGTCGAGCGTCTGCGCCGCCTCGGCGAGGATCTTCTCCGGGTCGTGGTAGTCGGCGGGCACGTAGGTGGTGACGCCCTCGGTGGTCGTGTTGGCCAGCAGCGCCCGAGCGTGCACCAGCACCATCGGGTCGTTGTCGACGTAGACGATCCGCGCGTCCGGCGCGATCCCCTGGGCGACCGCATGGGTGTTCTGCATGGTGGGCAGGCCGGTGCCGATGTCCAGGAACTGCCGGACGCCCGCCTCGCCGGCGAGGTAACGGACGGCCCGCACCAGGAACACACGGGACTGCTGCGCCATGACGACGATCTCCGGGTAGACCTCGGCCACGGCGTCGCCGGCCGCCCGGTCGGACTGGAAGTTGTCCTTCCCGCCCATCCAGTAGTTCCAGATCCGCGCCGCGTGCGGCACGTCGGGCTGAAGCTTCGCGGCGAGTTCGGCGTCCGGACCGGCCATGCCAGGCTCCTATCGAGGGGTCGAGAGCTGGAGGTCACCACTGAGGTGTGAGCGGGATCGTACTCCGGCTTCGTCCACTGTCGACGGCAGGTGGACGGCTGTCGGATACCGCACGGGACCGGAGGGCTCGAAATTTCGACGGTGGTGGCCACGCCTGCCGCACCGCGATGCGGCCGTCACCGTCGGACCACCCCGTTCTGGTACGCCCACACCACGGTCTGCAAGCGGTCCTCGTAGAGGGCGGGGGAGTCCGCCAGCGGGCCCGGCTCGAACCGCAACCGGTCGCCGCAGGCGACGCTGACCGTCGCGGGCGGGGAAGCGAGAGCGCATGGTCTGCCAGGGCCTTCCCAGCGGAACGGGTGTCCGAGCAGGTCCGTACGGCGTCACCCGGTGCCTGGTTCCAGCCTGTTCGAGCGATCCGCGTAGTTCGTGCGTTGATCTGCGGGTCTGCCCCCGATCAGCGGACATCGCTCGTCAGGAGTACGAGTTGCCGGGTGGCCCGGGTCATCGCCACGTAGCGGTCGACCGCGCCTTCGATGCCGGTGCCGAGCGTTTCCGGATCGACGAGGACGACGAGGTCGAACTCCAGGCCCTTGGCCTGCTCCGGGCTCAGTGACCGGACGCGCGACGTCGGCGGGAACGTCGGGTCGCCGATCACACAGGCGATCCCGTCGGTGTGCGCGGCGAGCCAGGTGTCGAGGATCGACCTCAGCTCGGACACCGATCCCCGGACGACGGGCAGCCCGTTGCCACGGATGGAGGTCGGCACGTTGGCGTCCGGCAGCACGGCCCGGATGACCGGCTCGGCCACCGCCATGACCTCTGCCGGCGTCCGGTAGTTGATGGTCAGCGTGGCCAGGGTGATCCGGTCGAGCCCGACCCGTCGGAGTCGTTCCTGCCACGACTCGGTGAACCCTTGTCGGGCCTGGGCCCGGTCGCCGACGATGGTGAAACTGCGCGACGGGCAGCGTGCCAGCAGCATCTGCCACTGGGCGTCGGTCAGTTCCTGCGCCTCGTCCACGACGATGTGCGCGAACGGGCCGGCGAGCAGGTCCGGGTCGGCGTCCGGCAGTGCGGAGCTGTCGACCAGGACCTCGCGCAGGTCCGGTTGGCGCAGCATCGTCAACAGGCCCTCACCGTCGTCGTAGGCGTCGGCGGCGAGCAGTTCGTCGACGACCCGGGCCATGTGCTCACGTTCCACGGCGGCGGCGGGGTCGTGCCGACGTTTGCGACCCTTCCCCTCCGGGTCGCCGAGCCGTTGCCGTGCCGCGTCCAGGAACGGCAGGTCGGACACGGTCCAGGCCCGGGCGTCCTCGCGTTGCAGCGTGCCGACCTCCTCGGGGTTGAGCCACGGCGCGCACCGACGCAGGTACGCGGGCACCGACCACAGGTCACCGACGAGGTCGGCCGCGTCGAGCACCGGCCAGGCGCGGTTGAAGGTCGCCCGCAGCGTCTGGTTGCGCAGCAGTGCGGCCCGGAGCACATCGTCCGGCTCGTCGCCGTCGTACCTGTCGACGAGGATCGTGAGCAACTCCTCCCAGATCTCGTCGCGTGCCTCGTTGTGCGGGGTGCCCGGCCCCGGCGCCTGGAACGCGTCGGCCCAGTCGTCGGCGCGCAACCGGATGTCGGCCTCGTCGGTCCTGATCGTCATCGGTTCGACCGGAGGGTCCTCGTAGAACCTGACCGCCGCGTCGATCACGTCGACCACGCGGGCGGAGGACTTCAGCCGCGCCACCTCCGGGTCGGTGTCGACGGTCGCCGTGGCCCCCTCGGGAACGAGGTCGCTCAGGGTGCAGGTCTGCACGTCCTCCTCTCCGAGGCTGGGCAGGACGTCGGCGACGTACGCCAGGTAGGGCTGGTGCGGCCCGACGAAGAGCACCCCACCCCGGCGCTGCCCGAGGCGCGGGTCGGAGTAGAGCAGGTAGGCGGTGCGGTGCAGGGCGACGACGGTCTTTCCGGTGCCCGGTCCGCCGTCCACGACGAGCGCCCCGGCCGACCCCGCGCGGATGATGGCGTCCTGGTCGGCCTGGATGGTGCTGAGCACGTCGCGCATCCGGCTCGACCGGGCGCTGCCCAGGCTGGCGATGAACGCGGACTGGTCGTCGAGCGCGGCGGCGTGGCCCACGAACCCGTCCGGGGTGAAGACCTCGTCCCAGTAGTCGCTGATCCGGCCTCGCGTCCACCGGTACCGGCGGCGGCTCGTGAGGCCCATGGGGTTGGCGTGGGTCGCACCGAAGAACGGCTCGGCCGCGGGAGAGCGCCAGTCGAGCAGCAACCGTCGACCCTCGCTGTCGGTGAGACCACGACGCCCGACGTACACCGGATCGGGGTTGCCCGCCTCGACCACGTGGCCCAGGCACAGGTCCAGCCCGAAGCGGCTGAGCGCACGCAGGCGGGCGCTCAGCCGGCGGACCTCCTCGTCCCGGTCCACCGCCTGCCGGCCCTTGCCGCCCGGGGCCCTGCGCGCGGTGTCGAGGCGGTCGGAGAGCTCGGCGGTCACCTGCGCGAGGCTCTCCGCCATGGCCGCGAAGTGCCGCTCGTCGCGGGCGATGAGCGCCGGGTCGGCCTTGGGAGAGAGGGAATCGGGGAGGTCGAACACGGAGGTAGGCAAGGAATCCAATTCATGACTTCCATTTCGGCAGAATCTGGCCTCGGCCGACGATTCTGCGTCAGGAACGGGGTCTTGCCGCAAGCCCCCCAGTGCGCTATACGTTAGGAGTGGAAGGGGTGCGTTGGTCCTCCTTCCCCGTCTGCTGGACGCGCCCGCGACCTCCCGCCGCAACGCCGACGCCTCCTCGTCGCTGTCCGCAGCGACCCATCGTGATCAGGTGAGGAAAAGTAGTTCCTGACCTACTTCCCTCACCTGAGCACGGGCGCGGGCCGGTCTGGACCGGCCCGCAGGGGGTCAGGGAGCGTCGACGACCTCACGCCCGAGGGGCCAGAACGCGGCCGGAACGAGCTTGAAGTTGGCGATGCCGAACGGGATCCCGATGATCGTGACGCAGAGGGCGATGCCGGCGAGGATGTGGGACAGCGCGAGCCACCAGCCGGCCAGTACCACCCAGAGGACGTTCGCCAACCCCGAGGCGACGCCCGCGCCGGGCTTGGGCACCAGGGTGCGGCCGAACGGCCACAGCGAGTAGACGGCGAGGCGTAGCGACGCGACGCCGAACGGGATGGTGACGACCAGGACGAAGCAGATGAGGGCGGCGAAGCCGTACCCGACCGCGAGCACGATGCCGCCGCCGAAGACGAGCCACAACACGTTCAGTACGAAGCGAATCACCACTCCAGCATGGGCGATCCTCGCCACCCGACGGCGCGGCACCCGGTCGCCCCCGCTCAGCGGGTGGCCAGCGGGCTGGTCCGGTCGAGGGGCTGGACGTGGGGTCACCTGGATGGACGGTGCTTGTTAGACTCCAGCACCGATGATCATGGTGCGGGGGCGCGGCGACGACCACCGAAGCTGGCGGTGATTTCGATGGAGGACGGCTTCGCGGTCGACGCGGAGGAGATCCGAGCCCACGCGCGCAACATCGACGCGCTGGCGGGGCGGTTCGCGGCGGTGAAGGCCGCCAGCGCGCACATCGCGCAGGACGACTCGGCGTACGGGTTGCTGTGCGGCTGGATCGCCGGGGTGCTGGAGAGCAAGCACGTTCGGCAGGACGAGTTGTTCGCCGGCGTCGAGGAGAACCTGACGCTGGCCGCCACCGGGCTGCGCCGCACCGCCGACGACTATGACGCGGTCGACGGGGACAACGCCAGCCTGATCACCAACGTCGGAAGCCAGTTGACCCCGTGAGGGCGACGCGATGACCGACATGTCGCTGGTCGCCGACGTCACGTCAACCCGGGAGGTCTGGACGGGCGCCTCCCTGGCCGACAGTGTCGAGGGCCTGGTCGACGCGATCAGGAGTGAGGGCTGGGTCGACGACCTGCTCGCGGGTGCCGCGTTCGGGCTGGACGCGGCGGTGACCGTGCTGGACCCGTTCAGCGCGCTGCTGGCCAACGGTCTGGGCTGGGCGATGGAATACTTCGAGCCGCTGCGGGACATGCTCGACAAGCTCACCGGCATGCCCGACGTGGTCGCCTCGCACGCCGCCACCTGGAACAACATGGCCGCCGAGCTGCACAGCATGGCCAACGACCTCCGGTCGCACCTGGATGGCGACCTGCCCGAGTGGTATGGGCAGGCCGCGGTGGCGTACCACAATCTGATGGATCACAACGTCGAGGCCCTCGGTGGGCTCGGCGCGGTCTCCGCCGCGCTGGCGGCGGCCACCGAGGGCGCGGGCAACCTGGTGGCCTTCACCCGCGACATCGTGCGCGACCTCATCGCCGACCTTGTGGCGCGCGTCGTCGTCTGGGCCGTCGAGGCCATCTTCGTCGTCACGATCCCGGTCATCGCCGCGCAGATCACGGCGGCTGTCGTCAAGTGGGCCGGGCGCATCCTGATGTACGTGGGCGCGCTGATCACCAGCCTGACCAACCTCACCCGCATCCTGAACGGATAAGGCGTCCATGGCGAAGCCCGGAAGACCCGGCGGCGGCAGCGGCGGCACGGGTGGCGGTGGCGGTGCGGGCAGACCCCCGAAGAGCTACGGCGGTATCAACGCCGGCAACGGCATCTCCAGCGCTCAGCAGGCCACCGGCCAGGCGACGCAGCAGGGCCATCCACCCGGTGTCGGCCAAGGGTCCACCACCACACCGCCGAGGCCGACCCGGCCCCCCGCTCCGACCACTCCGCCGACCGCCGGCGGCATCCATCACAGCGACGCGTCGAGGAAGCACATCCTCGAGGGCGACGGTGGTCGGCAGGGCGGTCACCTCGCGGGCACCGGCTTCTCCAACAAGACGGAGTTCCCGAAGAGCTGGGACGAGGCGAAGATCCTCGACGCCGCGCACCGGGTGACGCAGCAGGGGCCGCCGAACAAGGGGCCGTACCCGACCAAGGACGCGGACGGCAACCCGGCGTGGGCCTACGACTACGTCGGTGTCGTCGACGGGGTGCAGGTCAAGACGACAGTGCTCGCCGACGGCGAGATCCGCACCGCCTACCCGCCGGACAAGACCAACCCGGGCGTCATCAGCAACCCGCCGGCGCCGAACCCCGCTCCGCAGGGAATCCCGATGGGTAACCCGCCCCGATACAGTAATCCCGACGTCGGCGGCGACGGCAGTTGGACCTGGGAAGGTCCGAAGGGCAACAAGATCATCAGGGTGGTCCAGGACGACCAGGGCAACGTCACGCGGACCGAACTCGGCGACTACAAGAAGAAATGAACACCATGGATACGAAGACGTACGCGGCGGTCGCCGAGGTGTGCCGGCGGCTCGTGGGCCGGCTCTCCGACGACGTCCTCGGCACCGTCCGGGAGCAGTACGCAGCAGGTGAGCTGGACCTGGCCGACGCCACCCTCCTGCTCAGCCTGGCGTACGAGGGCGTCGGCGTCACGGCCGAGGAACGCGACCTGATGCGCACCTTCCTCGGCGAGCCCGACGGGCCCGACCTGGACGAGGTGCCGGTCGTGGCGCAGGTGCCGCCGCTGTCGTACCGGTTCAGCCCGAACGGCCCCGCGGACGCCCCGGACCCGGCCCCGGCCGACGCACTGCTCTCCGCCGACGCCCCGCTCCGGCACGGCCTCGCCCTGCACCGCGCCTGGCGTGCACCGCTCGACGGCGCACCCGAGGCGGGGACGTGGACGTACGTGTTGCAGGTGGCCGAGGGCACGGACGAGATGTCGACGTACTCGGGCGTGATGTCGACGCTGTGGGTGTCGTTGCGGCAGAAGTGGCCGGTGGAGGTCGTCGCCGTGGGCTCGCCGCGGACGCCCTACCAGGAGGCCGCGCTGGCCGGCGCCCGACCCGTCTGGCGCGCCTGACGGCGGAGCCCGCACCGGGGTCTGCTCGCCGCGACCATGGTGCAGTTCGGTGCCGACATCGGTGACCGTCCACTGAGGGGTTTCGCGCGACTGGTCCCCGCCGTCGGCTGCGACGGCGGGGACCGACGTGCGGGGGTGCTACCTCAGGGCGAGGGTGCGGGCGTCACCGGCGATGACGCCGGCGACCCCTGTCGGCACCAGCTTGCCGGCCTGCCGGTCGGCGTAGGTCGCCAGTTCGGCGTACTGGGCGTGGACCAGCTTGGTGGTCATCGCCGTGACGGCGCTCGGATCGGCTCCGGAGGTGAGGATCAGGTAGCCGAGGCCGGCCTGGCTCACCGTCACGGTGAAGGTGCTCGTCGCGGTGGCGGCACCCTCGGGCCCGGTCACCTGGGTGGAGATGGTGTGGCGACCCGCGGTCAGCTTGGTGAGGTCGAGCTTTCGCCCGGCGGCCGACTTCTTGCCGTCGAGCGTGACCGTGACGGTGTCCGCGTTGGTCGCGGCGACCGCGATCACCGGGGACTGCGCGCGGTCGAGCCGAGCCCCGTCTGCCGGCGAGGTGATCTCCACGGTCGGGTCGGCGGAGGGCCGCTGCAGGATCGCCGCGTTCCAGCCGACCAGCTCGGATGCCCGGTTGGTGATGATCGCGTCCGTGCCGATCCGTTCCAACCGCTGCCACAGGCCGGCCGAGTCCATCGTCCACGCCATCACGGCGACCCCGGCGGCGTGCAGCGGGGCGACGACCTCCGGCTTGGCCAGCAGCGCGTTGCCGTTCGGGTTGTACGCGGTCAGGTGCAGCTCCTTGGCGATCGCCACCGGGTCGGCGTCGAGGGTGCTGCGGAGCAGGCCCAACGGCAGTTCGGGGGCGAGTTCGTAGGTGTACCGCAGGGCGTCGACCTCGAAGCTCTGGACGAAGACCCGGCCCATCATCTGCTCGTCCCGGATCACCTGGATGATGGTGGCGACCTCGTCCCGGGTGTGCTTGCCCTTGATCTCCACGAGCAGGTTGCCGCCCCGGGTCCGCAGGTCGGCGAGCTGCTCGGCAAGTGTGGGCACCCGCTCGCCGACGTACTGCGGGCCGAACCAGGAGCCGGCGTCGAGAGCTTTGATCTGCGCGGCGGTCAGGTCCCGGATGTTGCCGGTGCCGTCGGTGGTCCGGTCGACGGTGCCGTCGTGCAGGATGAACGGGATGCCGTCCTTGCTCGGCTGGACGTCGTTCTCGATCCAGTCCGCACCGCCGCGACGCGCGATCTCCTGCGCGACGAGGGTGTTCTCCGGTGCGGCGGCGGACGCGCCCCGGTGGGCGATCACCGTGAACGGGCTGCCCTCGGGTCGCAGGTAGCCGTTCGCCGCCAGCTCGGTGACGGTGACGTCGTCGTACGACACGGTCGCGCCGTTGACGAAGAGCCCCTGCACGCCGTCGGTGGAGCGCTGGAGACTGTTCGTCCGCATCGCCTCCCGCCCGTCGAAGATCCAGCGGGCCTGGTTGCCGTGCACCTCGACGGCCACCCGGACGTCCCGGCCGGTGCCGGCGGCGTACGGGGCGGAGGCGGTGTTCGTCACGACCCAGGCGTTGCCCGTGGTGCGCTGGGCGAACTCGAGACCGTTGGCGGCGGTGGTGCCGCTGCGCATGGTGGCGATCCACCACGGGGTCGCGCCGTCGGCGGGGACGTCCATGCCGAGCGAGGCCCAGCGGGTCGCTGCGGAGACCGTCTCGAAGCGCATGGTCGCCTCGAGACGGAAGTCGTTCAGGTGCCGACCGAAGGTGATCTTGTTGTTCTCGCTGGAGCTGGCGGAGGTCCCGTACAGTCGGCCATTCTCGACCTTCCAGGTGCCGTCGACCGCGTTCCAACCGGCGGGCAGCGACCCGGACGAGAAACTCTCCGAGACGACGACGCTGCCCGGCCCGGCGGTGGCGGGCGACGAGGTCGCGACGGTGACCGCGGCACCGCCGGCGACGGCGAGCACGGCGACGGTGGCGGCGACCCGGGTACGCAGGGCGCCGAATCTCGACCCGGTGCGGTCGAGCGACGATGGTGCGGGTGGGACAGTCATGGTCGGAACGGTACGAAGCGTCTCCGAACCGATGATCAATCGGGCGTGGCTGTCGACGGAACGCTCGGTGTACCGCTCTCGATCCGCGTCGGGGTCCGGCCCGAGCCGGTCAGTGCGTCAGGCCGGTGCAGGCGGTCCCGTCGATGGCGCACGCCTCGGGGGCCGCACCCGCCGGTGAGCCGTTGACCCGGAACGTCACCCGGACCGACGCGCTGCCCGGCACCTGACCGGCGCTTCCGTCCGGCACGAACGTCCACACCGCGCCGTCGCGGCTGGCCCGTGCGCCCTCGACCGCACTGACGCGCAACGTCTCCCGGGGCAGGGTGACGGTCAGCGTCCACTGCGGCACCGACACCGTCCCGGGGTTGGTGATCGTCACGGCGGCGCCGTAACTGAGCAGTGCGTTGTCCGCGATGGAGAAGTCGGCGTTGAGGGCGGCCGGCGTGGGCGAGGTGCTCGCACCGGTCTGGGTGGGCCGCGCCGACGCCCCGACTGTCGGTGGGACCGCGGTGGCCGACGCCGACGGTGGGGGAGCGGGCACCGCCGGGCTGCTCGCCGCCGGCTGCGCCTGTGCTCGAGGAGTGCCCGGCGACGGCGTGCCCACCTGGTCGACGGACGGCGGCGCGTCGAGGGTCACCGGCGTCAGCTTCTCCGGCGTACGCAGCAGTCCGATGACGGAGACGGCCGTCAGGACCAGCACCCCGAGCGCCGCGATCGCGGCCACCCAGGTGGCCCGCGAGACGTCGTCCCGACCGGTGAGCACCCGCCGTGTGGCCGTGACGAGAGCCACGACCCGGTCCAGCAGGATGATCGCCACGGTACGGCGTGGTTGGGGTGGTGTTGCCGGCACTGCCTGTCTCCCCTTCGGTTTCGTCGCCGGATGCGCGCCCACGATCCGTGCGGGTCGCGGATGGCTTCGGCCCTGTCACAGACCGCGAAGCCCGACGAGGATCGCCTCGAGTAGATCCTCGGTCGGCAGCTCCGACAGCATCGGCGGGTCGTGCGTCTCGATCAGCCCGGCCGTGAGCAGGTCGCCGAGCAGCACCCGGACGGTCCCCAACGGGAGGTCCAGCTCGGCACCGACCTCGGCCACCGACACTGGATGGTGGCACAGCTCGACGAGCCGCGCCTGTTCAGGGAAGAGCGGCGCGGGCGGCGTGACCCCCCGGCGGGCGACGACCAGTGCGATCAGGTCGAACTGGCTGCCCGTGGGCGCGGTGCGCCCGCCGGTCATCGTGTAGGGCCGGGCTACGGGTCCCGCGTCGTCGTCGTACCACGCCTCGTCAGCGGTGCCGGTGCTGCGCACCTGTGTCCCCGATCGTCGCCGAGGAGGCGGGTCCCAGACGGATGGGCAGGTGCCGCTCGGCCTGCCCCACGAACAACGCCACCTCGTAGGCCATGTCACCGACCTCGACGTCGTCGCCGGCGATCCGCACGGTCAGGATGGTCCCGTTCGGAATGGTGGCGATAAAGAGGAACGCTCGCGACATCTGCACCACGACCTGACGCAGACCACCCCCGTCGCAGACCCGGGTGGCGGCCAGCCCCAACCCGATCAGGCCGGCGACCACACCGGAGATCTGCTCGACCAGTTCCGCCCCCACCCGCCGGGAGCCGCCCAGGGGCAGCCCGTCGGGGGAGAGCACCACGGCGAACTCCGCGCCGTGCACTCGGTCGACCAGGCGGTCGAGGGCGCCGGTCAGGCTGTCGTCGGTGACCACTGCGGACGTCATGGGTGTCTCCTTGCTGCTCTAGCGACCGGCATCTCGACCGTGTCGAGGCTGGTCCTGCCGTGTTCGGGGCCGGGCGGCCCGGTGTGGCGAACCCGTGTCGGCAGTTCACCGTCGCCGTTCGGGGCGGGCGGGTCGACGTCGTCGCGGGTGTGTGGGTAGGAGGTGTCGGGTGGTGCGGTGGCCGGTTCACGGCCGCTGTCGCGCGGGGTGACCAGCCCGGTCGGGAGGAGCACGATCGCGGCCGTCCCACCGCGCTGGCTGCGACGCAGCGCGACGTGGGCGCCACATCGTCCGGCCAGTACGGCGGCCGCGTACAGGCCCGCGAAACCCGGGGGAGGGCCGTCCGACGGTGGGCTGTCGAGCAGGCGGTTGGCCTCGGCCAACGCGGACGCGTCCAGGCCGGGCCCGTCGTCGACGACCAGGACCGCGCAGCCCTGCGGCCGGTGCTCGCCGGCGACCCGGACCGTGGTGTCCGTCGCGGAGTGGGCGAGGGCGTTCTCGATCAGCTCCGACAGCAGGTGGACGACGTCGGTGACGGCGGGGCCCGCGAGTGACCACGGCCAGTGCGGCGCGATGAGCACCCGGTGGTAGTCCGGCACCTCGGCGACCGCGCCGCGCGCCACGTCGAGCAGTGGCACTGGTCGCCGCCAGCGGCGGGCGGGCGTCGCCCCGGCGAGGGCGATCAGCTTCTCCACGTTGCGTCGGACCCGGGTGGTGAGGTGGTCGAGCTGGAACAGCTCGCTGGTCTCCTCTGTGGACCGCTCCCGGCGTTGCATCCCGTCCAGCAGGCTGAGCTGGTCGCGCAGCAGGGCCTGGTTGCGTCGGGTGAGCCGCAGGAACAGGTCGTGGTCGGCGCCGCCCGGCGTCGTCCCGCCGGCACCGGACGGCGCTGGGACCGGGACCGCGGCGTCGTCGTCCGGCCGGGCCGGTGCGTCGGTCAGGCGGCGGACGGTGTTCACCCAGCCCAGCAGGAGCACGAGCACGACGATGAGGCCGAGCCCGACCACTGCCCCGGTACGCGCGATCACCACGGCCGCGCCCGGCGCCGCCCGCTCGGCACTGCTGCGGGCGGTGGTCGTCACGAGTGTCTGCAACGCGCCGAGCGTGGCGTCCACGGCGGCCCGCCAGGTCTGGACGGTGACCCCGGTCAGGGTCGTGCCGGCGTCGCCCCGGAGTAGCGACTCCTCCAGAGCGAGCAGACTCGCGAAGTCGGGGCCGCCCACCAGACGCTGATACTCGCCCTGGTCGTCGGTGGGCAACCCGGCCGCCGCCTCGGTGCGCGCGTACCGCTGGCTGCTGACGAGTTCGGTCAGTTGGCGCCGCTCGTCGGCAGCGAGCCGCCCGGTGGTCAGGGCCGCGCTGACCAGGGTGTCCTCCCGGGCGAGCAACTCCCGGGCGCGGGCCAGCGCGATGACCGCGCGGGTGTCGGCGGCCAGCGCGCTCTCGTACGCGCCCCACTCCGGGCCGTACACCCGGAAGGCGACGTCGATGACCTGGTCGTACCCGTCGACCGCCTCGGCCAGGTCGAGACTCCCGGCGTCCACCTGGGAGCGGATCGTGCTCAGGCCGTCGAGTCGCCGGACGAGTTCGTCGGCCCGGTCACGGACGTCGCCGGCGCTGAGCAATCGAAGGTCGCGGCCCTCGGCGAACTCGCGGACGTCGGCGGTGGCCCGGTCGGTGCCCTCGCGTGCTCCGACGAGCGGGGCCGCTGCCGGCGCGGCTCTCGTGACCGTCTCGGCGGTCAGTCGACGTTCGGTCTGCAGGCCCTGGATCAGGCGGTCGACGGGCTGACCCAGGGTGTCCGCGAGGGCCCGCACCCGCAGCAGGTCCACCGCGTCCTGGGTGGCCACGTAGGCCGCGTACGACCAGAGGGAGAGCAGCACGGCGGCCAGCACGGCCAGCCTGACCCGGATCAGTCGCAGCTCGCTACGCGTCACGTTCCGCCCCGCTCGTTGCGGAGGCACGCGGGTGCCTCATCGGACGGCCCGCTGTGGCCACGGCTGCCCGGCCGTGTCGCTGGCCCGGTCGGCGACCATGGTGCGCAGCAGGGCCAGCAACTCGGTGCGGTTGGCGCAGTTCAGCCGGTTGCGCATGCGCGCCACGTGGTGTTCCACGGTCTTCGCCGAGATGAAGAGCCGGTCGCCGATCTCCCGATAGGTCAACCCGGCCAGCACCAGCTCGGCGACCTCGTACTCACGGTCGCTGAGCCCCTGCTGGGTGGGGGCGGCGACCCGTGCCGTGCTCGCGCCGGTCGCCGGTGTCTGCCCGCCGTGGCCGCCGGACGGTCGCCCCTGCAGCGCGCGGGCGCACTCCAGCAGGGCGGTCATCGCCCGTCGGTCCGCGGTGCGGATGGCGGCCTGGCCGGCGAGGCGCGCGCCGTCCCAGCACAACCCGGTGTCGTGCAGCCCTCGGGCGGCGGCCTCCACCCGGACCGGGTCGACGTCGCCCCGCAGCACCTCCACCCAGCTCTCCGCCGCGGCGGCGACCACCGCGGCGTACCGGCTGTGGTCGGCGGCGGCGAGCAGCGCGGCGACGTGTTCGTCGGCGACCGCCGGTTCGGCGGTCAGGATCGCGGCGTGCAGCCCGCTCCAGCGCAACGGCACACTCCACAGTGGGGGATCGCCGAGTCGGCCCAGCAACACCCGCCCCTGCAGCAGGTACGGCTCCAACCGGGCGAGGTCACCGAGCCGCGCGCCGGCGATGGCCAGCTCACCCAACGGCAACAGGTTGAACAGGTCGACGGGGTGCCGGACCACCGCCTCCAGCGCCTGCCCCCAGCCCCGCTTGAGTGCGCCCAGGTCACTGTTGCGCCGGCTGATGCCCATCCGGATCGCGGCGGCGAAGAGCAGGTCGCGTGACTCGAGTTGCCGCCCGTCGAGCGTGACCGTGGCGAGGCGTTCGGTCGCGGCGTGCGTGTCGCCCCGGACCATCAGGATCCAGGCCTGCAACAGCCGGTGGCGGCGCGCCATCAGCGGGCCACCGACACCGGCGGCCAGGGCCCGGTGCAGCACCCGCTCGGCGATCTCCAGCTCACCGCAGTGCACCGCCGTCAACGCGGCGAGCGCGGCCGGGCTGTCCGGTAGGAGTGCCGCCCGTCCGTCCGGTTCCAGCAGCGCGGCGGCCTGGACGAGGGCGGAGAGGGCGGCGGTCGGTGGGCCGGACACACTGTCGCGTACGCCGGTGGCCATCAGGCGGGCGGCGCTGGCGTGCATGGTCGGGGGTTCGCCGGTGGGGTCACCCGCCGGTGGCTCGGCCGCGACGCCGAGGTCGCCGATGGCGAGCCCGCCGACGGTGGCGAAGGCCGTCGCCGACGGGGTGCCCGCCCACCGGTACAGCTCCACGCTGCGCCCGACGTGACCTCGGTGCGCCAGCGCGGTCGCGGCCACCACGGCCGCCTCGCGACGGTCGGGTGGTGCGGCCGTGGCCAGCAGACGGTCCGCCAACCGGAGGGCGTCGTCGAGGTTGCCGGCGAGTGCGGCGGCGAGCGCCTGCTCGGCACCGGCCGGCCGCCCGGCTGCCGTGGCGGCAGCGAACAGTTCGGCGGCGAACGCCGGCTCGTCGGGCAGTGCCTCGTTCGCTGCGGCGGTCAGGGTCGGGACGGGGCAGTCGCCGAGTGCCCCGACCGCGAGCAGGGACCGGACCAGCGGCAGCACCGCACCACCGCGGGCGAGCTGCAACTCGGTGAGCCGGCGCCAGACGGCTGTCCGGTCGGTGGTGGGACTGAGCGTGGTGACGGCCCGCCGCACGATCGGCGCCAGCCGGCCGTCGGCGCCGAGCAGCCCGGCCGCCCTGGTCGTGGCGATCAGGTCGTCCACCGCCGCCGGTTCCCGGCCGAGGAGCGTGCCGAGCATGCTCACCGGCAGCGTCCCGCCCGCCGCCACGGCGAGCAGCAGCCGTCGTACGGCGGTGGGCTGGACGTCCAGGTCCGGTCCGAACTCGGCGACCACCGACCGGGGCGGGTTGACCACCGCGCCGGTCAGCTTCTCCGCGCCGGACAGGCCACGGGCCAGCCGTTCGACGTCCCGAGGCACGCCGCCGGTCTGCGTGTGGACGAAGTCGACCAGGTCGTCACGGTCGCCCAACTCCGGCGTGCGGGCGAGGTAGGTGGCGGTCTGTTCCCGGGTGAACGGCGTGAGGAGCACGGCCTGCCCGTCACGGCGCAGCGCGTCGACCAGTTCACTGAGCGCCGCCGACCGGGGCCACGGGCGGTGGGCGACCACCAGCCGGTGCCGGCGGGCGGCGACCAGGCGCAGCAGCACCTCGACGCGCGCGTCGTCGAGCAGGTGTGCGTCGTCGACCAGCACCAGGGTGTCGGGGTCGACCGCTTCGTCCGGTTGGGGGGCGACCGTGCGTACGGCGATTCCTGCGCGCTGGTGGACCCGCGCCAGTTCCGCCAGCAGCGCGGTCTTTCCGTGACCGCCCGGGCCGGCGATGCCGACGCTGAGCGGCCCGGCCGGGTCCTGCCCGACCGTGTCCAGCAGGACCTGCGGCCCCCGGTCCAGCGTCAACCCGGATTCGGCGATGTCGTTCATGATCATTGGGGTCATCCTTCGCGTCCCCGGCTGCGCGCCAACGCCAGGCGGGACGGTTTCGGCAGGTCCAGCGGGAGGACCCGGACCGGGGGCCGCGGTGGCGGATCGCCCGGGACGGTGGTGTCGTGGTGAGGGCGGCGGGGTGCCGGGAGGGTGGCCCGTCCGGCGCCGCTGACCGGGGCCGCGTCGCGGACCGGTGTCTGTCGGCGGGTGCGCGGCGACACCACCTGGCAGGCGGCCAGCGCCGCCCCGGTGGCGGCGGTCAACTGGGAGTCCGGCTCGACCTCGACGGGGACCGGAAGGGCCGCGCCGATCAGCTCGGTGACGAGCGGAACCCGGGTCGAACCGCCCGCCAGCAGGACACCGTCGAGCTGCTCCGGCGTCAGGTCGGCACTGCGCACGGCCCGCAGGAGAAGGTCGACGGTGACCTGCACCGTCGGGCGGATCATCTCCTCGAACTGGGCCCGGGTCACCGGAATCCGGGCCGGGCCGTTCGGTAGGGCGAGCACCACGTCGGCCGTCAGGTCGACGGTCAGCATCCGCTTGACCCGGTCGCACTCCGCGCGCAGCCCGCGCAACGCGGCCTGGGTGCCGCGGCGTGCGCCGGCGGCCAGCTCCCGGGCCAGCGCGGTACGGGTGTGCTCGGCCAACGCCTCGTCGAAGTCGGCCCCGCCGAGCGAGTCGAGCCCCTGCGGAGTGCCGAACGTCTCGTAGGTGCCACGCGGGGTGCGGCGCACCAACGCCGCCTCGAAGCTGTTGCCGCCCAGCGCGTAGACGACGGCAGTGCGGCCCGCGAACCCGCGGGCCGCGTGGCTCTCGGCAACCGTCACCGTGCGGGGCAGCAACGTCACGTTGCGCAGGCCGAAGCCCGACAGGGCCCGGTGCAGCACCTCCCGCCGGTAGGGGCGCCACCCCGCAGGGTGGCTGAGCACGATCGCCTCGGCCGGGCCCCCCTCCTGGGCGTGGACCCGTTCCACCACCCAGGCCGCCAACTCCGCGGTGAGCGTCTGCGGCGCGCAGGCCTCGCCGCCGAGCAGCAGAGGCACGTCGTCGCCGATGCGGTGGACGAAGTCGCGCGTGGTGCGGCTGCCGTCGTCGGTCGCGGGCTCGCCGACGTGCAGCGACCCGTCCTCCGACAGGCACAGCACCGACGGTACGAGGGTGGAGTCGACGTGCAGCGGGACGGCTTCGGGACGGGTCCAGGTGGTGCCGTGCAGGCGTGCGATCGCGGCGGCGGTGTTGGTGCTCCCGATGTCTATCCCCAGGACGTACGGCATCGTCTCTATCTCCCCCCGTGAGGTGGCCGCCGGTGGCGGAGGCGTCGGTGCTGCCGACGACCCACCCCCGGCGAAACCCGCGGGCTCCTACGTTCGTACCAGAGATCAGCCCCTGGTCGGGACCCTAATCTCGCCGGGACGGTTTCCCCCTGTCCCCCTAACGTACGAGGCGGCGAAGCCCCTAGTTCAACCGGCCCGGATTCGGGCTCAGCCCCGATGCCCGGGGAGGGGCCCCGCCCATAGCGTCACTGTCGACGTACGACACGTCGCCGACGCCAGATCCGAGGAGAACCAGCACATGGACTCGCACCAGACCCTCCACGACTTCGTGCTCGACCTGCTGACGAACCCCGACGCGCGGTCGGCCTTCGACCTCGACCCCGAGGGTGCGCTGCGCGGCGCGGGGCTCACCGACATCACCGCGGCGGACGTGCAGGACGTGGTGCCGCTGGTCGTCGACTACGCGCCGGGGCAGGGCCTCGGACCGCTGGCCCCGGCCGTCGGGCAGCTCGGCCTGGACCCGCTGCTCACCGACACCACCGACGTGGTGGGCCAGTTGCAGAGCGTGGCGCAGCAGATCAGCGTCACGAGTTCGCCCACCGGCGTGGATGTCAAGGCTGGTGTGCTCGGTGCCATCGCGGTCGACCCGTCGGCCGCCGCCGCCGGGATCACCGTGCTGCCGGGGGTGGGCCTGGGCGTCGGCCCGTACGGGCTCGACACCGACCTGGCCGGTGTCTCCGATGTGGCGTACACCCTCGACGCCGACGTGGTGCAGCCGGTCGACGCGATCGCGGACCCGGTCCTCGGTGACGTCACCGGCACCGTCGGCGACCCGAGCGGTCTGCTCGGTGTCACCGACTCGAACCTGATCGGCGGCGACCTGACCAATGGTGTCCTGTCCGGCACCCACGGTCAGATCGGCGGGGTCGTCAGCTCCCTCGGTGTCGACCACACCCTGGGCGGGCTGGGCCTCGGGCACGGCGACGGTGTCGTCGGCGGCGTGGTCCCGCCGCTCGACGTGCCGTCGGCGGTGGGCGGCGTGACGCACCAGGTGGACAGCATCCTCCCCGGTGTCACCGGCACGGTCGGTGACGTGACCGGTGGGGCCACCGATGGTGTGCTCGGCGGCGACTCGCACGCCTCGTCCGATCACGGGCTGCTGGGTATCACCGGCGGTCTGCTCTGACCCGGATCTCCGGTCGGAGCGGGGGACCGGATCGCCTCGGGCGGTCCGGTCCTCTCCGGTTCCCCATCCGGTCCCTCTTGATAATTGAGCCGAAATCCGCACACTTGGTGCGGTGATGGCCGGGATCTGGTTGGACGTGCTGGACGAGATCGCCCGCACGTGCAGTGCACACGGTCGTGGTGACCTCCTCCAGACGGTGCGGCAGAAGCGCGCCCAGCTGCTGGACCCGACGCTGCGCGTCCTGGTCATCGGCGAACCGAACCAGGGCAAGAGTCAGCTGATCAACGCGATCATCAACGCTCCGGCCTGCCCGGTCGGCGACGGCCGCACGACCGTCCTGCCGACCGTCGTGCGGCACGCCGACGCCCCGTGCGCAGCGGTGGCGCAGGCTCCGCCACCGGCTTCGGGCCGTCCCGCCGGCACCGCCGAGGCGGCGACCGTCGAGCGAACGCCGATGGCCCTCAACCAGGTCGCGGCGGGCGTGGCCGGAATGGTCGGTCGTCGCGCGGGCGGCGGCCCGGCGTACGTCGAGATCGGGGTGCCGCGCGCCCTGCTCGGTGCCGGGATGGTGCTGGTGGACACTCCCGGCACCGACGAGATCGCCGGGGTCGGCGGTGCCGCGTCGGTCGCTGCTCCCGCCCGCGCGGACATCGTGCTGCTGGTCTCCGATTCCACCCGTGAGCTGTCGGTCGCCGAGCTGAACATGGTGCTGCACGTCATGCGGTCACACCCGAACGTGGTCGTTGTGCAGAGCAAGACCGACCTGGTGGCCGACTGGCGTGCGGTCGCCGAACGCAACCGGCGACACCTGGTGGAGGCCGGCGTCCCGGCGACGCTGATCCCGGTCTCGGCGGCGCTGCGACTGCGCGCTGCTGCGGCTGACGACCGTGGCCTCAACGCCGAGTCCGGCTTTCCCGAGCTGATCGCCCGACTGCAGCGCGATCTGGCTGGCAAGGCCAACCACCTGGCCCGGGCATCGGTGCAGACGGTGGCCCGGGCGGTGGTGGAGCAGTTGGCCGCTCCGCTGCGCGCCGAGTTGGCGACCCAGGAGACCGAGGAGCAGTCCGGGCCGATCTCCCGGCTGCACGCGGCGCAGCGCGAGGTCGACGAGCTGCGCAGGTGTTCCACCCGCTGGCAGAACACGCTCAACGACGAGATCGCCGACCTGCTCTCCGATATCGAGTACGACCTTCGCGATCGGACGCGGGAGATCCTGCGCACGGTGGACGAGGCGTTCGACACGGCCGATCCGCTGGTCGCCTGGGACACCTTTCAGGACTGGCTGGAGCGGAGCCTCGTCGAGGCGGCCGAGGCGAACCACGAGTGGCTGATCCAGCGCTGCGACTGGATCGCCCGCCGGGTGGCCGCCAACTTCAACCGGTACGGCTACGACGTGCTGCCGCCCTGGTCGATGTCGATGCCGGACGACATCGGCGGGCGGCTGCCGGAGCTGCAACGGCCGACGATCGACAGGTTCACCACCGGCCAGAAGCTGTTCACCGGCATGAAGGGCTCGTACGGTGGCATGCTGATGTTCGGTCTGGCGACCACCCTGGCCGGAATGCCGATGATCAACCCGGTCTCGGTCGGCATCGGGGCGCTCTTCGGTGGCAAGAGCATCCGCGACGAGAGCAAGCAGTTGCTCCGTCGTCGCCAGGCGACCGTCAAGTCCAGCATCCAGCGCCACGTCGACGATGTCTTCGTCCGGATCACCCGGGACTGCCGGGACGCCGTACGCCAGGTGCAGCGGATGTTGCGCGACCACTTCACGGGGCTGACCGAGGAGTTGCAGGAGGCCATCGTCCAGTCGTTCCGCAGTGCGAAGCAGGAGGCCGACACCGATGCCTCGCTGCGTGAGCAACGACAGCGCGAGATCCGGCTGAAGATGACCCGACTGGCTGCGCTCTACGAGCAGGCGCAGCAGTTGACCGGCGCTCGGTCCGCCCCGCTGCTGTTGGAGCCGCAGGCATGACGGTGGGGCTGCGGCTGGACGAGGCGGCGTGGGGGTTGCTGCACCAGGCCATAGGCCTCTACCAGGACGACCCGCGCGTCGTGGGGCAGCTGCGGCATCAGGTGGCCCGGTTGGAGCAACCACTGCGCATCGCGGTCGCGGGCCCGTGGCGATCCGGCAAGTCGACTGTGGTCAACGCGCTGATGGGCGAGGAGGTCGCACCGGTCGAGCGGGCCGACGGCGTCTTCACCTGGTACGAGGACGGCCCGGTGCCGCGCGCCACCGCGTACCCGTCCGGTCAGCCCCCGCAGGAGCTGGCGGTGGTGAAGTCGGCCACCGGGCTGAAGGTGGATCTCGGCTGGGACACCGGCGACGTACGCGACATCGTCGTGCAGTGGCCGACGCGGGCGCTGCGGCAGATCACGCTGATCGACACTCCGGCGGTCAACGGTGACGTCGAGCAGGGCCGGGCGTCCCTGTTGGAGCGGGTGCTGCGGGACTCGGACGCGGTGTTGTACCTGACCCGGGACGGGCGTGACAGTGATCTGCGGGTGCTGGAGGCGGCCCGGGACGGCGCCGTCGGACAGGCCGCCCCGGTCAACGTGATCATGGTGCTGTCCCGGGCGGACGAGACCGGGGGAGGCCGGATCGACGGTCTGCTCACCGCCCGCCAACTCGCTCGACGGCAGTACCGCGATCCGCGGGTGAGCGCGCTCAGCGTCAACGTGGTGGCGTGCAGTGGGATGCTCGGGCTGGCGGGCAGGATGCTCGGCGAGTCGGACTTCGCGGCGCTCGCGGCCCTGGCCCGCGTGCCCCGCGCGGAGCTGGACGCCCACCTGATCTCGGCCGATCGCTTCCTCCGGGGCGAGTTGCCGGTGCGGCTGGACACCGAGGTGCGCGCCGCGCTGCTGGACCGGTTCGGGATCTTCGGTGTCCGGCTGGCGGCCACCCTGGTCCGAAGTGGTTTCGACAGTCGGGTCAAGCTCTCCGCCGAGCTGATCCGGCGCAGCGGTCTCACCGAGTTGCGCGAGTCGGTGACCCGCTGCTTCATCGACCGCCGTGACGCGCTGAAGGCCCGCTCCGCGCTGGCCGCGGTGGAGGCGTTGCTGCGGGCCGAGCCTGCCCGGGGTTCGGACGAGCTGGTCGGCGCGATCGAGCAGATCCTCGCCGGAGCGCACGAGTTCCGGGAGCTGCGCCTGCTGGTGGCGCTGCGCAACACCCGGCTCGGGTTCGACGTGGAGTTGGCCGGCGAGGCGCAGCGGCTGGTCGGGGGCAACGGGGTGGGCCTCGCCGCCCGGCTCGGTGTCGAGCACGAGGCGACCGCGCAGCGGCTCTGGGAGGTCGCCGCCGACGCGCAGTGGCGGTGGCGGGACCGGGCCGAGGACCCGTTGCTTCCGCTGGCACAGCGGCGCGGGGCGCAGGTCGTCGTCCGAAGCTGCGAGGGAATGATCGCCGAGCTGGTCGCGGGCGGTCGCTGAGCTCAGACGCGGCCGGGGGCAGCCGTCCCGGCCGCCCCCGTCTGCTCGCTCAGCGCGGTTGGTACGTCTGGCAGTCGGCGATGTCCTGCCCCGGGCCCACCCGGATGGACGGCGCGTGGCACTCCAGCTCGGCGTTGTGCTGGCAGTCGCTGCGCTTACAGGCCCCGACCTGGGCGATGACCCGGTCCAGCCCGCCCTTGGCCGACGTGTCGATGAACGTCGCGCAGTTGGCGTTCTCCTGCCCGATGGTGATGGCGAACGCGTGGCAGCCGTCGTGGTTGTAGCCGCAGTCGGTGACGGTGCACTCGTGGACCCGCGGCATCTCCAGCATGTCAGTCATCAGCGCTCTCGCTTTCGTCGGTGGTGCCGGGTAATCCCAGTACCCGGCGCCGACGGGACAATTCCCCAGCGGCTGCCCCTTTTGCAGGTATTTTGCATAGGCCAGGCTTGCCTAACCGCAACGATCGTCTTCGGTCATTCAGTGCACACGTCGGGTCCGACAGCCGTGCGCCTGGTGAAGCAGCGCCTTGATCTCGGCCCCGAGTTGGTCCGGATGCCGAAGGGGTGCACCGAAGCTCAGCCGGACGTCACGGTCACCCCTGGCCAGCTCCAACCGGAGCACGACGCCGTGGCGGTCCAGTCGCACCGGCCGGACCTGGCGGACGCCCTGCAGTTGCCGGGCGGGTACCAGGCGGCACAGCCGTTCGACGGTCTGCGGGTGGTGGTGGTCGAGGTGGCAGAGCAGGTCGGCCTCGGCGGCGGCCAGTGGGTCGGGCCGGGCGGCGGCGAACGCGTCCGGGTCGACGCCTGTGGTGCGTCCGTCGACAGTCAACTCGGCGGTGGCGAGGTCGAGGACCGCGACCAGTCCCTGATCACTCTCGGTCGTGGCGGGCTCAATCGCCAGCCAGCCGGTGAGAGTGCCGCGCCCGCGGACCCGGTTGCGCACCGGGGTGGGCGCCAAGTCGGTCACCTCGACCATCGCCACCGTCTCCCGGTGTTGCGTGAGGTGGTCGGTCAGGTGGCTCCTGGCCGGTAGTTCCATCCGCAACCGCCCGTCGCTCGACACGGCGTGCCGTCCGGCGACGTACGCCTCGATGCCCGGGATGCGCAGGGTGAGGGAATCGGCTGCGACGAGCATCGACCGGAGTCGCGCGGCCGCGTCGTCGGTGGAGTCCGCCGTGCTGGTCGAGGGCTTGCTCAAGGCGATCATCTCCTAATAAGGTTAGGCTTACCTTACTTGAGAGGTGAAGGATGAATCAGACCCGTCCCAAGGTCAAGCGCTCCCGTGCCCTGGGCATCGCGCTGACCCCGAAATGTGTGCGCTACTTCGAACGCCGTCCGTTCCCTCCGGGGCAGCACGGCCGGGCTCGACGCACCACCAGCGACTACAAGGTCCGGCTGCTGGAGAAGCAGCGGCTCAAGGCGCAGTACGACCTGCACGAGGGGCAGTTGCGGCGCGCGTTCGACCGCGCCGTGCGCCGGCCGGGGAAGACCGGCGAGGAGCTGATCGTCGAGCTGGAGAGTCGGTTGGACGCCCTGGTGCTGCGCGCCGGTCTTGCCCGCACCATCTACCAGGCGCGCCAGGTCGTCACGCACCAGCACGTCACGGTGAATGGCCGCCGCGTGGACCGGCCGTCCGCGCGGTTGCAACCCGGTGACGTCATCGCCGTGGCGGAAGGCAGCCGAGGCAAGGCTCCCTTCGTCGTCGCGGCGGCCGGGGCGCACGCTCCGGAACGTCCCGCTCCCTATCTCGACGTCACTCTGTCCGGCCTGACCGCTCGCCTGGTCCGGCTTCCGCTGCGGTCGGAGGTTCCGGTCGTCTGCGACGAGCAGCTCGTCGTCGAGTACTACTCGCGCTGAGCGCGAGTGGACGACCGCGTGGAGGGGTCCCGACCGCTCCGGGGCCCTCCACGCGCGGATCGCGACCCGAAAACCGTTATTCGATCTTGTGTTGCACAGTCGTCCTTGACCTGCGGAGATAACGCTCTCACGGATGGTGGGGAAGTGCTTGACGCGCCCGTGATCGGGACGCAACGATGCATTCACATGTCTCGTCCCACCACCGCCTGGCGTGATCGGCGCACGCCGTCCCCGCACCGCGAAAGGACCCCACTGTGCGCAGATCCCTGAGATCGTGGCTCGGCATCGCGCTGAGCACGATCCTCGTGGCGGGCGGCATCGTCGCCGCGCCACCCACGGCCAGCGCCGCACCGTTCACCGTGCTGGTCTTCAGCAAGACCGCCGGATTCCGGCACGGATCGATCACGCCCGGCATCGCCGCCATCCAGCAGCTCGGCGCGGCCAACGGCTTCACCGTCGAGGCCACCGAGGACGCCGCCCAGTTCACCGACGCCAACCTCGACCGGTTCGCCGCCGTGATCTGGCTGTCCACCACCGGCGACGTGCTCAACGCCGCCCAACAGGCCGCGTTCGAGCGCTACATCACCGGCGGCGGCGGCTACGTCGGCGTGCACTCCGCCTCCGACACCGAGTACGACTGGCCCTGGTACGGCGGGCTGGTCGGGGCGTACTTCGCCTCGCACCCCGCCGAGCAGACCGTCACCGTCAAGGTCGCCGACCAGGTGCACCCGTCCACCGCGACGCTGCCGCAGCGGTGGAGCCGCTTCGACGAGCTGTACAACTACCGGACCAACCCCCGGGGCAACGTGCACGTGCTGGCCACCCTGGACGAGACCACCTACACCGGCGGCAGCATGGGCGCCGACCACCCGATCTCCTGGTGCCAGAACTACTCCGGCGGCCGAGCCTGGTACACGGGTCTGGGCCACACCGACGCGTCGTACAGCGAGGCGAACTTCCGCCAGCATCTGCTCGGCGGCATCAGGACCGCGGCCGGAGAGGTCGATGCCGACTGCGGGGGCACCGTCAACAGCAGCTTCCAACAGGTGGAGCTGGCCAAGGGCGCGGCCGAGACCGGTGAGCCGATGAGCCTCACCGTCCTGCCCGACCGGGGCGTGCTGCACACCTCCCGCAACGGCGTGATCCGGCACACCGACGCCAACGGCAACACCAAGATCGCCGCCACCCTGCCGGTCTACACCGGCGACGAGGAGGGCCTGCAGGGCATCAAGGCCGACCCCAACTTCGCCACCAACCGCTGGGTGTACGCGTTCTACGCCCCACCACTGAGCACACCGGGTGGCGGCGCCCCGGCCACCGGTACCCCGGCCGACTTCGCCGTCTGGGACGGCGTCAACCGGCTGGCCCGGTTCACCGTCAACGCGGACAACACCATCAACCTGGCCAGCGAGACGCTGATCCTCAACGTGCCGACCAGTCGGGGCATGTGCTGCCACGTCGGCGGTGACATGGACTTCGACGCGGCGGGCAACCTCTACCTGTCCACCGGCGACGACACCAACCCGTTCGACTCGGCCGGCTTCACGCCGATCGACGAGCGCGCCGGGCGCAACCCGGCGTTCGACGCGCAGCGCACCTCGGCCAACAGCAACGACCTGCGGGGCAAGGTGCTCCGGATCAAGCCGAGCGCGGCCGGTGGCTACACCATCCCAGCCGGCAACATGTTCGCCCCGGGCACCGCGCGGACCCGCCCGGAGATCTACGCGATGGGCTTCCGCAACCCGTTCCGGATGAGTGTGGACAAGGCCACCGGCATCGTCTACCTCGGCGACTACGGCCCCGACGCGGGCACCGCCGACCCGAACCGCGGCCCGGCGGGCAACGTCGAGTTCGCCCGGATCGACCGGCCCGGCTTCTACGGCTGGCCCTACTGCACCGCCCGCAACGACGCGTACAACGACTACACCTTCCCGTCCGGACCGTCCGGGGCGAAGTTCAACTGTGCGGGCGGGCCGGTGAACAACTCGCCCAACAACACCGGCATCACCCAGCTCCCGCCGGCCATCCCGGCCTGGCTGCCGTACGGCGGCTCCGGCTCGCCGCCGGAGTTCACCGGCGGCGGTCTGTCGCCGATGGGCGGCCCGGTCTACCGGTACGACCGCAACAACACCTCACCCGTGGCGTTCCCCGAGTACTACGACGGGACCTACTTCGCCGGTGAGTTCGGTCGCCGCTGGATCAAGAACATCAAGCTCGACTCGACCGGCCAGCCGCTGAAGATCAACCCGTTCCCGTGGACCGGCACCCAGGTCATGGACATGGAGTTCGGGCCGGACGGGGCGCTCTACGTGCTCGACTACGGCACCGGCTGGTTCAACGGCGACGCCAACTCGGCGCTCTACCGCATCGAGTACGCCCGCGAGGGCAGAGCACCCGTCGCGAAGGTGTCGGCAACCCCGACCAGCGGCACCGCGCCGCTGACCGTGGCCTTCTCCTCGGCCGGCACCCTCGACCCGGACGGTGATCCGTTCACCTACGCCTGGGACTTCGACAACAACGGCAGCACCGACTCGACGGCGGCGAACCCGAGCTTCACGTACACCACCAACGGGACCCGCAGCCCGACGCTCACCGTCCGGGACACCACCGGCAAGACGGCCACCGCGAGCGTGGTCGTCACGGTCGGCAACAGCGCCCCGGTGGTCACCGTGAACACCCCGTTGAACGGGCAGACCTTCACCTTCGGGGACGCGGTGCCGTTCTCCGTCACCGTCACCGACGCCCAGGACGGCGCGATCAACTGTGCCCGCGTCAAGGTGAACTACGTCCTCGGCCACGACTCGCACGGCCACCAGCTCGGCAGCGTGCAGGGCTGCACCGGGGTCATCCAGACGTCGGCCGACGGCGAGCACGACACGGCGGCGAACATCTTCGGCATCATCGACGCCGAGTACACCGACCTTGGTGGCGGCGGCCAACCGCCGCTGACCACGCACACCCAGGCGGTGCTGCAACCGCGGGTACGCCAGGCCGAGCACTTCGGTGACTCGTCCGGCATCCAGATCGTCGCCGGGGCGGCGGGGCACGGCGGCGCGGCGGTCGGCTACGTCGACAACAACGACTGGATCTCGTTCCGCCCCTACAACCTGACCGGCGTGCAGTCCTTCAGCGCCCGGGTCGGCGCGCCGGCCGGCGGTGGCGGCACGTTGGAGTTGCGGGTCGACTCACCCACCGGGCCGCTGGTCGGCTCGGCCACCGTGGTTCCCACCGGCGGGTACGCCAACTTCGCCACGGTCACCGGCGGGGTCACCGCCCCGACCGGCACCCGGATGTTGTTCCTGGTCTTCAAGGGCACCGGCCCGTACTTCGACATCGACGAGTTCACCCTCTCCACCAGCCCCGGCGGACCCGGGCCGGACCCGGACCCCGATCCCGAGCCGGGCACCAACCTGGCCCGGGGCAAGCCGGCGCGGGCGTCCAGCTTCGAGGGCGCGTTCGTCGCGGCCAACGCGTTCGACGGCGTGGCCGGAACCCGCTGGGGCAGTGCGTTCAGTGACCCGCAGTGGATCGACGTGGACCTCGGTGCCACGTACTCGGTCAACCGGGTCAAGCTGACCTGGGAGGCGGCGTACGGCAGCGGTTACCAGATCCAGACCTCGCCGGACGGGGTCAACTTCACCACGATCCGTACGGTGACCGGCGGCGACGGCGGGGTGGACGATCTGACCGGGCTCAGTGGGTCCGGCCGGTACATCCGGCTCCTCGGCACCACCCGGGGTACCGCCTGGGGCTACTCGCTGTTCGAGTTCGAGGTGTACGGCGGCACCGGCGGCCCGACCGGCGGCAACCTGCTGCTCAACAAGCCCACGTCGACCTCCAGCAACGAGGGCGCCGATGTGACCGGCGCCCAGGCGGTCGACGGCAGCCTCACCACCCGCTGGTCGAGTACGTTCTCCGACCCGCAGTGGATCCGCGTCGACCTCGGCAGTCCCACCGCGATCGGTCGGGTCAAGCTGAGCTGGGAGGCGGCGTACAGCAGCGCGTACCAGATCCAGACCTCGAACGACGGCACCACCTGGACCACCGTGAAAGCGGTGACCGGCGCAGACGGTGGGGTGGACGAGCACACCGCACTCGGTGCCAACGGCCGCTACCTGCGGATCAACGGCACCGCCCGGGGCACCGGATACGGGCACTCGCTCTGGGAGGTGGAGGCCTACACGAGCTGAACCACCACCACTGACGTGGCCGGCACGGGCCTCCGTGCCGGCCACGCCGTTGCTAGGCTCCGCCCAATTTCACGGGGGAGAAGCTCATGGGTGTCCGCTTTCGACAGTCGAGTTGGGGTCACCGGCACCCCAGGGTGCTGCTGCTCGTTCTCATCCTGCTGGTATCCGGCGCGGCCCAGGCGGTGGCGGCGCCCGCCCGTGCGGCGAGCGACGTGGAGACCGTTCGCCACCGCTGGCTACAACTGTTGACCGACAGTGACACGAACCACGCCGGTGATGACCGCTACAAAGGCCGCCTCCCCGATGCTTCCCAGACGCAGCGCTACATCGACAGCATCGATCCGCTGGCCGTGTCGGACGCGGACAATCCCGAACACGGCCGGCTGTGGCCGGCCGAGTTCGACTACGACACCACGGCGGGCGTGTCCAGGTCGGTCGATCGGCTGGCACAGATGGCCACCGCCTACGCCACGCCGGGGACCACGCTCACCGGCGACGCAGCGCTGGCCGACGCGACGGTCGGCGGCCTGAACGCGCTCGTCGACACGTTCCCGAACAGTGCTGCCGAGCTGCCGCTGCCGCATCCCGCCGCGGAGTGGTACGACTGGGAGATCGCCATCCCCAAGCAGATCGTCAACATCGCGGTGATGATGTGGGGGCATCCGAGACTTGCCGTGCAGGACTACCTCTCGGCCATCGAGGTGCTCACGCCGACCTGTACGCGGTCCGGCCGCAGCACCAACGCCAATGACTACGCCGAACCGAGCCGTGGCGCGAACCGCATCTGGAAATGCACCACCGAGGTCATGATGGGAGTCCTGGCCAACGACGTTGCGGCCATCACCACGGCACGGAACAACGCCCTGGAGACGATGGCGACCGTGCAGGTCGGCGAGGGCATCTATGACGACGGCTCCTTCATCCAGCACGGCCGGCATCCGTACAGCGGCGGTTACGGCACCTCGATGGCCCAGACGTACGCGGAGCTGATCTACGCCCTGAGTGGCTCACCCTGGGCGATCGCCAGCACCGCCAGCACCGCGTTCGCCGACTGGCTGCGCGACGGCCTGCGGCCGCTGGTGTACCGCGGTGCCGGCACCCCCGGCGTGCGGGGGAGGGAGATCGCGCGGGCCGGGACGGGAAGGCGCGGCGATCCCGCCGGGACCAGCATCAGCAACCACCAGTCCGGGCACGGTCTCACGCGGGCGGCACTCGTCCTGGCCGAGGCAGTGCCCGCGACCGAAGCACTGCAACTGCGCCGCATGGCGAAGGGTCTGATCAGCGGCGACACCTTCGCGCCCTACCCGAACAGCTACTTCCTTTCGCTCTTCACGCTGGCGCGGGCCTACGCGGTGATCGACGACGTCGCTGTGGTAGGCGAGGTGGATCTGGTCGCCACGAAGGTGTACGCCGGCATGGACCAGGTCACCCACCAGCGGCCCGGTTACATGGCTGGGGTGAGCATGTTCTCCAACCGGATCCTCGACTACGAGACCCTCGGCCAGAACCCGCGCGGATGGTTCACCCGGTACGGCATGACGCAGCTGATCCTGCCGAACGACCTGGGCCAGTACGACGACGCCTACTGGCCGACGGTGGACGCCACCCGTCTGCCCGGCACGACCGTCTCCACTGCGGCCCGGTCCACAGCGCACCCCACCGGTGTGCCGTCCACGGCGAGTTGGGTCGGCGGCGCGTCGCTCGACGACCGGTACGCCTCGGTCGGCATGGACCTGCGCGACCCGTTCTCGGACCTCACGGCGAAGAAGTCCTGGTTCCTCTACGACAACGAGATCGTCGCGCTCGGCGCCGGCATCACCGGTACCGGCACCATCATCACCACGGTGGACCAGCGGCGGGTGAGTGGTGCCGAGGCGCTGACCATCAACGGGACAGCACGCTGCGCCACCAACGGCAGCACCGAGGTCATCAGTGGCGCGACGAACGCCCACCTGAGTGGCCAGGACATCGGCTACTACTTCCCGGGCGGGGTGACCCTGCACTGCAAGCGCGAGCTCCGAAGCGGCGCCTGGAAGGCGATCGACCCGGGTGGCAGCGCGACGTCGCACCTGCGCGCGTACGTGTCCCTCTGGATCGACCACGGCACGAACCCGTCGAACGCCTCGTACAGCTACGTGCTGCTGCCCGGGGCTGCCGCACAGCAGACCGCCGATTACGCGGCGAATCCGCAGATCCGCGTGCTGCGCAACGAGAAGACGATCCAGGCGGTCCAGCAGAACGCGCTCGACGTCATCGGCGTCAACTTCTGGCAGCCCCGAGTGACCCAGCGGCTGGACGCGTGGGGCGAAGCATCGTTCCTCACGGTCGACGACGCTGCTTCGGTGGTGCTCCAACGCACGCCCACCACCATGAGGGTCGCCGCGGCCGATCCGACCCAGCGTCGTACGGGCGCGCTGCACATGAAGTTGAACACTCCCAGCGGGGGCCTCGTGTCAGGGTCGCCCGGGGTACGGCTGCTGCAGACGGTGCCGGCGATCCTGAGCGTGACCTCCTTCCAGAGCGGCGGCGCCACCGAGACCGCGGTGGTGGCGACCGACCCGCAGGTACTGCGTCCGACGGCCGACGCGATGGTCTGGAAGGACAACGGCGACGAGAACTACGGCGGCACCGGTCTGGTCGTGAAGAGCACCGGCGACGGCTGGACGCGGCACAGCTACCTCAAGTTCGACCTGGCCGGTGTGGACCCAGCCGACATCGCCAGCGCGACCTTGCGGATGTACGGCAGCAACACGACCTGCACCGGATGCACCACCGACCTGATGGTCCAATCGGCCGACGACGACTGGCGCGAGGAGAAGCTGACCTGGAACAATGCTCCCCTCCCGGAGGGAGGCCCGGTCGGCAACCTCGCGGTCGGCACGACACCCGCGTACGCCAGCGGCGACGTCACCAGCCATGTCCGGGAGCAGGCGGCCGGTGACGGGGTGGTCACCTTCGTGTTGAGCGAGCCGGCGCGGACCGGCGACTTCGTGCTGCTCAACAACAGGGAGGCCCCGACCGGTCAGCCGGAGCTCATCCTGACTTCTCGGGGACCACAGGTGGACAACTGGCAGCAGCCGAACGCCAGGACCATCCCCATCGGCGACACCTGGGTCGATTCAGGCGTGCCTGGCGAAGCCTATGGCCAGTCACCCGTGAACGCCGTCAAACACACCACCACTCGACAGAGGGCCACCTATCTGACCTTCGACATCGCGCAGTACGGCGAGATCGAGTACGCCAAACTGCAGTTCCACGCGCGGGTGACCGACGCCGTCCCTGCTGCGGACAGGGTGGTCGTCTCCGAGACCGGCGATGCCTGGAACGAGGGTCTGGTCAGCTGGAACAGCAGGCCCGCTCCCGGCGCGACCCTGAAGACGTTGAACGTGTCCGTGGACGGCGGCATGGTGGAGCTGGACGTGACCGACTATCTCCGGCGCAACGCCGCCGACGGACGGGCCTCCTTCGCGATCACCGGCGATCCGGCGGGGAGCAACAAGTACATCGGCATCACCTCTCGGGAGAGTGCGGTGAACCCGCCGGAACTGATCCTCCGAGCCGAGCACGCCGACCGGCCGGCGCTCGCGGACACCTACGTCGACGCTGCCAGTCCGGCGGCGGCCCATGGCAGCGGGGCCACGCTCGCGGTCGACACCGGCAATCGCGTGGGTCTGCTGCGGTACAGCCTCGCCGGGGTGGCCGACATGAACCGGGTCGCCGTCAACGTGTACGTCAGTCAGTGCGCCACGCAGCCGGTGACGCTCAGGGTCAACGGCGGCGCGGACGGCGGATGGACAGAGAGTGGGACGTCCTGGAACACCCGGCCGTCGGCGACGGTGACATCGCTGCGAGAGGTGACCTGCACCGGCGACAGTCCTCACGTGTCCATCGATGTCACTGGCTTCGCGATAGCGCAGTGGTTCGGTGATCAGAGTTTGAGCCTGCAGGTCACCGCCGACCGCCCCGTCACCATCGGGAGCAGGGAGTCGGCCAACCCGCCGACGCTGACCATCAAGACCAGCTGATTCGACCCTCGCAGTCGGTGGGACAGCAGGGCGCCCGGCCAGTCAGTGGTCTACAGCCACGTCCGGGTGACCCTGCTGTTCGACGTTGCGCACCCACTGCCGGGTCAGCGCCATGGCGGCGGCGCGGCCCGTCACCCGTTGCTGATACGGCCGGTCGCCGCGCTGGTCATCCGTCGCGACCAGAGACGAATCGAGCGGGTAGGCCACGACCGGCCAACGCCCGGAGATTGCTCGCCAAGGCCAGACGACCGAGGTGGCGAGCAGCGCGGCGAGCCAGTTGAGCAGGTAGCCGAGGCCAATCAGGAGGAGGACGGCGACGACGAGCAGTTCGAACGGCCCGCCGTCCCCGCCGGCGAGCCATTCGGGCTGAGGAAAGCGGGGACGCCAGGCGAGACGGCGGCGGCCCACCCGCCAGGTGCGCAGCTGACCAGACTCGTCCCGCCACGCCGCCACCATGACGACATGGTGGCCCATCGCGACAAACCCACCTGCACCGGCCTGTGGTGGGATCAGTCGTCGGCGACGGACACCGGCTCCGAGCCGATGCAGCGCTGCTGCTCATCGAGGACGACCTGACCATCCGTACCCCGCTGATCCGTGCCCTTCGGGAACGCGGCCATGCGGTGGCCGCGGCCTCGACGGCGATGGCCGGGCTCCGCGACGCGCTGGAGGACCGGCCCGACCTCGTCGTGTTCGACCTGGGCCTGCCCGACCTGGACGGGCGCGAATTGCTGCGGATGCTGCGCGCGGTCAGCTCGGTGCCGGTCATCGTGGCCACCGCGCGCGACGACGAGGCCGAGATCGTGCGGGTGCTCGACGCGGGCGCCGACGACTACGTGGTCAAGCCGTTCACCGCGGCGCAACTCGACGCCTGCGCCCGCGCGGTGCTGCGCCGGGGCCCTCCGGTGCCGACGTGCAGGATCCGGCGCTCGTCGTCGGTGGCCGCCGGGGGTCGTCTCGACCTGCGTGCCGGTCCGGGTGGCGGGGCGCAGGTGCTGCTCTGGCTCGGGCCGCCGACGTCACCGCCCAAGGCATAGGCGCTGCGGTGCCGGGTAGCTGCCAGCCATGGCGCGGTATACGAAACCCGAGCTCAGAGAGCAGATCAAGGAAGAAATCAAGGCTTCCGACAAGGGCGGCCGGCCCGGGCAGTGGTCGGCGCGCAAGTCGCAGCTGGTCACGCAGGAGTACAAGAAGCGCGGTGGGGGATTCCTGGGCGTAAAGGACGAGCGGCAGAAGGCTCTGCAGCGCTGGGGCAACGAGAAGTGGCAGACGAAAGAGGGCGACACGCGGGCGCGCAAGGGCGGCACGACGGGCCGTTACCTGCCCAAGAAGGCCTGGGACGAGATGTCGGAGAGTCAGAAGCGCGCAACCGACACCAAGAAGCGCGAAGCCTCTCGAACCGGCAAGCAGTACGTCGCCAACACCGGGCCGGCCAAACGGGCGCGTCGAGACGCCACCACGGCCGGCCGGATGTCGGAGATGCCGGTCACCGAGGCGGTCAAGCTGGTCCGTGGTCTCGACACGCGACAGCTCAGGACCGCCCTGCGTAACGAGCGCGCCAGCAAGGACCGCAAGACCCTCGTCCAGCGGCTGGAGGCGGAACTCAACCGGCGCGGCTGACCTGCCCCCTGGACCGCCCTAACCTGGCCTTAGCGTCCCGACAGCGTGCTGCTATCCCGATTTGACCGATCCTCGGAGTCGACAACCGAGGAAAGTGGACACCACGATGAAGCGCTCCAATCTGCTTCTGGCGGCGGTCGGCGGGTCGGCGGTGCTGGCGGTGGCCGGGGTCGCGCTGGGCGTCAACGCCGCGAACGACCCGCGCGCGGGCGCCGTCTCCCACCGACTGGTCCATGAGGTACGCCCCGGGGAGCTGCTCTGGCTCGGCCCACCTGGCCACACCGGCCTCAGCCTCGACGCGGCGCGATCCGATGATCTGCTGCTCGTCGCCGGTGGCACCGGGCTGGCGCCGCTGCGCGCCCTCGTCGAGCAGGTCGCTGCCGCACCGGACGGCCGGCGGGTGACGCTGGTCGTCGGCGCGCGCTCGTTCACCGACCTGTACGACGCGATCAGCCTCGACAAGCTGCAATGCGCCCACGAGTGGTTGACCGTGGTGCCGACGTTCTCCGACGACCCGTGCGCCGAGGCGGCCGAACAGGGCGATGCCCTGACCGTCGCCCTTGAGCATCACCGGCCCGGCCCGGCCCGGCCCGGCCCGGCCAGGACGTCTACGTCTGCGGCCCGCCCGCGATGCTGGCTGCCGCCCGGTCACGGCTGGGTACTCCCGATATCCCGGCCGCTCGTCTCCACCTGCCCACCCCGGCATCCGGAAGACGTCCACTGGGAATCCACAGCGAGTACAGCGGTTACCTCTAACGTGGACGTATATGTTCGTGCGCTAACGGAGGAATGATTGTGACGAGTATTGTCAGGCGTGCTGGCATCGCGCTGACCACGGCGGCGTTCGCGCTCACGCTGCTCGGGCTGGGTACGTCGAATGTCGGGGCTGCCGGCAGCGGCGAGGTTGGCCCGTCGGCCTACCCCTGCAATTTCTGGAACCAAGACTGCTGGCCGATCGAGCTGTAAGCCACAGGCACCTCCGGTTACCGGGTACCTGAATACTCGATAGCTGGTTCGGAGGATGCCGTTCTCGCGCAGATCAAACTGTCCGGGAACGGCATCCTCATCAGTACGGATAGCCGGGGACGTTGAGCCGCACGCTGTATAGGCCGGAGTCGTTCCTCGGGCCCGAGGTGATGTAGAGGGTCTGCCGGTCGGGGCCGCCGATCGCCACGTTCGTCGTACCGGAGGTGCCGGACCGGATCGTGCCGAGCTGGGCGCCCGTGGGGGAGTAGACGTGCACCAGGCCGTCCGAGCCCGACGCCCAGTACACGTTGCCGGCGCAGTCGATCCTCGCGCGGTCCGGGCCGCCGATGTAGTTCACGAAGACGCTGCGAGCGCCGGTGCTGCCGTCGGGCTGCACGGCGTACTTGTAGATCTTGTTCTCGGAGTAGGCGCCGCACCACACGACACACCCACCGAACTGCCCGACGAGTAGCACCAGAGCAAGCTGGACCACGACCAGCGGACCAACCACATTCTCAAACCGACAAGATCAACTAATTCCCGATCGGACGACCCGTCCACGGATTCAGGCTTAGACGGCGACCCGTTGCTCCTGGACGGCCGGCTGGTCCTCGGCGAACTGGGTGCGGTACAACTCCTGGTACCGGCCACCGGCGGCGAGCAGATCGCTGTGCCGCCCGCGTTCGACGATGCGCCCGTCCTCGACGACGAGGATCTGGTCTGCCGCCCGGATGGTGGAGAGCCGGTGCGCGATGACCACGCTCGTCCGGCCGGTCAGGGCTTCGGCGAGGGCGGCCTGGACCGCCGCCTCCGAGGTGGAGTCGAGATGCGCGGTCGCCTCGTCGAGGATGACCACGCGCGGGCGGGCCAACAGCAGCCGTGAGATGGTGAGCCGTTGCCGTTCCCCGCCCGACAACCGGTAACCGCGTTCGCCGACGACGGTGTCGAGCCCGTCCGGGAGCGAGCGGATCAGGTCGTCGAGCCGGGCTCGCCGCAGCACGTCCCACATCTCGTCCTCGGTCGCGTCCGGACGAGCGAACGCCAAGTTGGCGCGGATGCTCTCGTGGAAGAGGTGCCCGTCCTGGGTCACCACGCCCAACGCCGTCCGGATCGACTCGGCCGACAGGTCGCGTACGTCGACATCGGCGAGTTTCACCACGCCGTCCTCCACGTCGTACAGGCGTGGCACGAGTTGCGCGATCGTCGACTTGCCCGCCCCGGAGGAACCGACGAGGGCGACCATCTGCCCCGCCTCGGCGCGGAACGACACACCGTGCAGCACCTCCTCGCCGCCGCGTGTGTCCAGCTTCGCCACGTCCTCCAGGGATGCGAGCGACACCTTGTCCGCCGAGGGGTAGCCGAACCGTACGTCGTCGAACTCCACCGCGACCGGCCCGTCGGGCAGCGGCTGGGCGTCGGCCTTGTCGAGAATCAGCGGCTTGAGGTCGAGGACCTCGAACACCCGCTCGAAGCTCACCAGCGCGCTCATCACCTCGACCCGGGCGCTGGCCAGCGACGTCAACGGCGCGTAGAGACGCGACAGGAGCAGCGCGAGGGCGACCACGGTCCCGGCGTCGAGGCTGCCGCGGAGGGCGTAGAGGCCGCCCAGGCCGTAGACCAGGGCCAGCGCCAGCGAGCCGACGACGGTGAGCGCGGTGATGAAGACCCACTGCAGCATGGCGGTACGGACGCCGATGTCTCGGACCCGTCGGGCCCGGGCCGCGAACTCGGCCGACTCCTCGGCCGGCCGCCCGTACAGCTTGACGAGTGTGGCACCGGGTGCGGAGAAGCGTTCCGTCATCCGGGTGCTCATGGCAGCGTTGTGCTCGGCCGCCTCACGCTGCAACCGGGCGAGCTTCGACCCCATCCGCCGGGCCGGCAGGACGAAGATGGGCAACAGAACGAGCGCCAGCACCGTGATCTGCCACGAGAAGGTGAGCATCACGGCCAACGTCAGGATCAGCGTGACGGTGTTGCCGACCACACTCGACAGGGTGTCGCTGAAGGCCCGCTGCGCGCCGATCACGTCGTTGTTCAACCGGCTGACCAGCGCACCCGTGCGGGTCCTGGTGAAGAACGCGACTGGCATGCGCTGGACGTGGTCGAAGACCGCCGTCCGTAGCTGGACGATCAGCCCCTCACCGATGCTCGCGGAGAGGAACCGCGTCACCAGACCCAGGCCGGCCTCGGCGAGGGCGATCAGGGCGATCAGCACCGCCAGCCGGATCACCACGCCGCTGTCGGCGCCGTCCACGATCGCGTCGACCACCCGCCCGGCGAGAACCGGTGCCGCGACCGTGAGGACGGCCGTCACCACGCTCAACAACAGGAACCTGACGATCAGTGCACGGTGTGGCCGCGCGAATCGCGCGATGCGCTTCAACGTGGCGCGGGACAGTGGGCGCTCGTCCTGTGCGTTCATCGCGTGGTGCAGGGACATCCACGCGGTAACTTCCATGCTCATGCATTACCTCCGATATTGGAGGCTATGACCTCACCCGAGCTTGAGGTCAAGTCATTTCGCAGGTTGCTCCACTTCGGCGCGGATCTGGCCGAACACACCTTGCGGGTCATCCGTCTTTGCGAAGCCGACGAAGGTCACCATGCCGAGTGTGTGGTGGTCGCTCCACACGCAGATGTCGACACGGAGGCCGGTCTCGGCCTGGCCGATGCCGCAGCCGGTCGTCCCGCCCAGAGGGCCGGGCGGGACCGGGCGCACGTCGGTGACGTTCGGTATTCCGCCGAAGATCTTGTCCAGCGTCGCCGTGGGATCGGTGATCGTGCCCGACACCGCGCTGATCATGATCACCCGCTGGTCATCGTCGGGGATGTGCAGCCCGCGCTCTCGGGAGTGCACCTCCTCCGCCCGGACGTAGGCGGTGCCCACCAGGCTGGTGGGCTCGGTGCTCAGCAGCTTCTTGACGTTGCTCATGTTCTGCTCGGCCCGGTCGCGTAGACCTCGATCCACGGACTCGGGCCAGGTGCCCAGAAGCATGGTTGGCCTGTCGACGCGCATCGCCACCGCAGGGGGTGATGACTGCGCACCAGCTGCCGGCGCGGAAGTGTCCTCCTGCGCCGCGCATCCGGTCGCGGCCAGCAGGAACGCCGACATCACCGTGCTGACGACCGCTGAGCCTGGCAGTCCTGTGCGCCCCATGGAGCCCCATCCCTGTCTCGTGTCCGGTGCGCAAGATATCGCGCAGGCCACCGACGGATGACGACGGGCACACTGTGGTGCAGGAGCGCATCCCGCAACGAGCGGGTAGCCGGACGACGTCTCGGCTCGTCGGGTTGCTCGGATCTTCGTGCTCTCCGCCGCTATGTGCGTCGGTGGTAGTGGTTGCGGCGTGGTAGTTGTTCGGGGTCGAGCCAGGCCGGTGGCACGAATTCCGGATGGCCGTCGTCGCCGAGGCGAACCGTCCACTTGCTGTGGTGGATGTGTCGGTGGTGGTGGCCGCAGAGCAGGACTGAGTTGTCGAGGTTGGTGGGGCCGCCGTCGGCCCAGTGTTGGATGTGGTGGGCGGCGCACCAGCGTGGTGGTCGGTCGCAGCCGGGGAAGGTGCAGCCGCCGTCGCGTAGTACGAGGGCTCGTCGTAGTGGGCCGGTGATGAGTCGGCGTTGTCGGCCGACGTCGAGGACCTGGCCGGTGCCACCGAGGACGGCGGGCAGGATGGTGGCGTCGCAGGCGAGTCGGCGCACCGTGTCCGGGGTGAGGTGGAGGCCGGTGTCGAGGGTGCCGGCACCGAGTTGCCCCGCGAGGGCGTCGAAGCTGGTGGTGACGACGATCTGCGCGGATTCGCCGCCATGCTCCGGCAGTGCGTCGGCGCGAAGGGCGAGTCGGCAGACATCGCTGAGGGCGTCGTGTCGACGTTGCCCGGGGGATCGGGTGTCGTCGGGCCCGCAGGGTGCGCTCAGCGGATCGATGGCAGCGCGCAGCACTGCGGCGGTTTCCGGGTCGAGGATGCCGCTGAGCCGCAAGCGACCGTCATTCTGCTCGGAGATGGTGAGGTGCCGGTCGCGGGTCGCCCGGGCGGTTTCGGCGTCCAGTGCGGCACGGGCGGCGGCGTCGGCGAGGTCGGGGGCGACGTGGTCGAGGATGCGGGTGCCGAGCTTGCGCAGCAGGGTGGGATCGAACTGGCCGGCCCAGTCGGTGAGCACACCGACGGCCTTGTCGGCGGCCTCCGCGCCGGCCGACGCCTGCACGGTGGTGACAGTGTCGGCGATGACCCGGGCCTGGTCGAGGGTGATGTGCCCGTCGGCCAACGCTTGTCGTACCCCCGGGTTGCCGGTGTCCAGTGCGGTGGCGAGGTCGATGAGCCGGCGGGCGGCGGGAACGGTGAGGCGCAGTCGCTCGCGCAGCCAGACCGCTGTGCTGGACGCGCCCCGCGCGCGGGCGGCGCCTCGACCGTCGATCTCACGAACCAGGGCGAGCGTGACGGCGGCGAGGCGTTGCTCCAGGCGGTGTGCGGCGTCGAGCGCCGTGATCAGCTCGTCGTCGGCGAGAGCCCAGGCGGCGTCGTCAACGCAGGCGGCGACCGCGTCGTCCGCCTGCGCCAACTCCTCGACCATGACCCGAGACTAGAGCAGATGTACGACACTTTCAGTTACCATGATCGATTGATGTCAGCCGGAGCGGAGAGGACTCACGGGCGGTGATCGGTCACAGGCCGGCGTGCATGGTCAGGCTCTGCCGCAGGTGGAGTTTCGGCCTGGACCCGACGACCGAGCCGACGACCTCGCCCCCACGGAACACCAGCAGCGTCGGCAGGGACATGACTCCGTAGCGCCGCGTGGCCTGCGGGTTGTCGTCGGAGTTGAGCTTGGCGATGACCATCCGGTCGCCGAACTCCTGTGCCAGCTCGACGAGGCTCTTCTCGATCATCTTGCACGGCGGGCACCACTCCGCCCAGAAGTCGACCACGACGGGCCGGTCGCTGGCCAGCACCAGCTCGGCGAACGTGTCGTCGGTGGCGGTGATCAGAGAGCTGACGGTCGTTTCCTGGGGCATGTTTCCTCCCGGTGCGCGATGGCGTGGGTGAGCTGGGTGTGCAACTGCTGACGGACCGCTCCGAGCCGATCGAGGTAGTCGTCGACCTCGGCGAGCTTGCGTCGCAGCACCAGCACGGAATCCGGACAGACGTCGCCGGACGCGTTGCCCGCTCGCAGACAGGCAACGAACGGACGGACGTCATCGAGGCCGAAGCCGACGTCGAGCAGCGCCCGGATCTCCCGGACGACCCGTAGTTCCGCCTCGTCGTAGACGCGGTAGCCGTTCGCCGAGCGCTGCGGGTGTACCAACCCGTGGGCTTCGTAGTAGCGCAGCGTTCGGGTGCTCGTGCCGGCCCGTTCCGCCAGCTCGCCGATCAGCATCAGACCTCCTCGACCAGCCCGTCGCGACCAGGCTAAACCTTGTCGTCAGCGTCAAGGCAAGGCTGCTCCCCGCGCCGTGTCCAGGCTCCGAGCACGGCTCAGGGCGCCGTGTCCAGGCTCCGAGCACGGCTCAGGGCGCCGGCTCGCCGGCGCCCTGAGCGTGTGCGCACTAGCCGATCCGGAACTGGTCTCCGTAGACGGCGAACACCAACGGCGTGTTGAGGTTGAAGTTGCCGTTGTTGAGGAAGACCCGCTGGGCGGTGTCCACCCGGGATGTGTCCGAGTGGGCCTCCTCCTTCTTCATCTCGATGACCCGCTCGTCGAGGAAGGCGTTGAGCCAGGTCCGCTCGTCACCGCCCTGCGCCGGTGGCTTCGCCCGAGCGAGGGCGCGGTTGCGGATCTGCCGCATGCCCTCGTACCCGTGCATGACGGCCGCGTCGTAGTAGGCGAACTGGCCGAGCGCCCGGACCTGGTCGTTCTTGCCGTCGCGTACCGACGGGTTGAAGTAGACCCGGTCCCGTTCGGCCTCCTGGGCGGCCCGGAAGACCGAGTCGTTGGCCGCCGTCCGCCAGTCGCGGGGGAAGTTCGGGTCGAGGCCCGAGTGCGAGGGGGTGCCGTTGACGGCGCGCAGCGCCGGCAGGTAGCCGGCCAGCACGTTGCCCGGCTTGGTGTTCGTGTACGCCTGCACCAGTTCGAGCATGTCGCCCGTGCCGGAGCAGAAGCCGATGATGCCGGCGGTGTAGCCGCGTCCGTCGCCGATGTCCTCGATGTAGGAGAACTGTGCACGCCAGTCGAGCGACGAGTTCTCCGCAGCCGAGACGAGCTGCATGGCGACGTCCTTCTTCGCCGGGTCGTCGAGGTTGGTCCCGGTCGGGGTGGTGGGCGTGGGGGTGGGGTTGCTGCCGCCGCCGGGCAGGGTCCACTGCTGGTTGGAGGTGCCACCGCAGGTCCAGATCTGCAGCCGAGCGCCGTTCGCGGTGCTGCGGTCGGTGACGTCGAGGCACTTGCCGGAGCCGGAGTTGACGAGCGCGCCGTTGCTGGCGGTCCACTTCTGCGCGCCGGTGCCGTTGCAGTCGTACAACTGGATCTTGGCGCCGTTGGCGGTCGACGCGGCGGTCACGTCGAGACACTTGCCGAGCGCCCGGATCGAGTTGTCGGTGTTGCCGACGGTCCACGTCTGGGCCGCGCTGCCGTTGCAGTCGTAGAGCTGGACGGCCGTGCCGTTGGCCGGGTTGGCGCCGGCCACGTCGACGCACTTGCCGGCCAGGCCGGTGATCCGGCCGGCGGTCGCGGCGCTGGCCGACGGCAGGCCGTAACCGACGGCGGCGACGCCGATCAGCAGGGTGCTCGCGACGTAGGCGGCTGTTCTCTTGCGAACCATGGTGTTCCTCGGGGAAGGGGCGGCATGCCGCCGGCCGGTCGGTGCCCGGCGCGGCGGTTCGGCCCCGGTGGGCACCGCGAGCATCAGGAAACTGTATTAACAGATATCAGTACGTCGGTGCGTCGTCAATCGACGTCAGCCGTCCGTGACGAGGCATGTTCATCTCGTCGACGGCCACCCGCGAGCTCGATGCCCGGACCGCACAGTTAGATGTCGTCAGCAGTACCGCGTCCCGGCGAGCAGACCAGGGACGGCACCGAGACGCAAGGAGCGCTCCATGGCAGTCGACGCCCGCCGTACCCGGCCGCTGTGGGCCGCGGCCACGGCCGTGCTCGCCCTGGCGGCGCTGTCCGCCTGCGGCGGCCCCGACGGCCCCGATCCGGTCGGTGCGCCCGCCACGAGCAACGCCGAGGCCACGCCGACCGAGGCCACGCCGACCGAGGCCACGCCGACCGGCGCGGCGCCCCCGCCGGTCAAGGGCAAGCTGCGCGGGTACGGCACGGTGCGTCAGCTCAGCGAGACCGCGGACCTGGTGGTAAGGGGTGAGGTCGAGGCGGCGGGCTTTCGGGTCGACGAGGTGCTGCGCGCGGCGAACGGGACGTCCGTGCGCGCCGGGACGCGGATCACCCTCGCCGGCCTCGACCGGGGCGTGGCGGACATGGCCCACATGTCCACGCTCGAAGCGGGCCAGGTCGCGGTGCTCTACCTCGCCAAGGACCCGGCCGCCCCGACGTTCCGCACGCTCAGCGGCGACTTCGGCGTGTTCGACCTGACCGGGGCCGGTGACGACGCGGTCGCGGCGTCCCGCTCGCAGGCCATGGCCGTCAGTGGCCTCGTCACCGAGGACCCGGCCGCGTCCGGCCACGGCTTCCGCACCACCCTCGGCCAGCTCCGCGCCGTCGCCGCCCAGGTCGAGTAGGACGACTGGAACGCGGACGGCACCCACCGGGTGCCGTCCGCGTGCTCACTGCTCCCGGTAGGTGGCCAGGTCGAAGTCGGCGTACCCGCCGTCGCCGCCGAGGTCCTGCACCCACAGACCGAGGAACGCTCCGGTGAAACCCCACGCCGCCGGCTCACCGTCGATGATCAACGCGGCGTGCTCGTCGGACAGGATGGTCGCGTCCAGGTCGACGCCGACCGGCTGCCAACCGACACCGAGGTCGTAGTCGAAGCGCACCACCGGCCCGTCGAACACGGCCCGCAGACCGACGCGGGTGACGCCGCTGACGTCGACGGTCAGATCGGGGTACGGGGTGCGCCGCCCGTTGTCGGAGCTGAGCAACTGCAGCACCGTGCGCCCGTCGTCGTCCCGGGTCAGGTAGAGGTGGTGCCAGTTCAGGGTGTTGTAGTAGGTGGTGATCCCGGCGAGCTGCCGGTGGTCGACCGGGTCGAACTCCACCACGGTCTCCAGCGAGCAGTGCATCGCGCCGACGCGTCGCCCGACCAGGCTGGGGGCCTGCCGGCCGACCGGCGACTGCCCGCCGTGGATCCGCAGGTGCGACGGACGGGCGCGCAGGTCGACCCAGTCCGTGGTGGCCGGCCGGCGCAGCGTCGACCAGCACAGGCCCAGCTCGGGGGCGTCGAAGTGGTCGGTCTCGGGCTCTGCCGGCCACGGGTGCGCGGGCAGGTCGGGTGCGACGACCTCGTCTGCCGGAACCCCTCCGGCGATCTTCGGCCAGTCACCCGACGGCCACTCGACCCGTTGGATCGCGGTCTCCCGGCCGAGCACACAACTGCCCAGCGGGGAGTAGGGGCGGCCCACCAGGTGGGCCAGGTACCACTCGCCGGTCTGGGTGCGAACCATGCTGCCGTGACCCGCCTTCTGCAGCCGCAGGTCGGGGCGACCGACGGAGGTGAGCAGCGGCCCGTCCGGATCCACCTCGTACGGCCCGAACAGCTCCCGGGACCGTGCCACGGTGACCTGGTGCTCCCAACTGGTGCCACCCTCGGCGGTGATCAGCCAGTACCAGCCGTCGTGGCGGTAGATGTGCGGACCCTCGGTGACCCCGACCGCAGTGCCGGTGAACAGCATGCGCGGGCGGCCGACCAGCCGACGCGCGGCCCGGTCGTACTGCTGGATCTCGATGCCGCCGAAGCGGTCCCGGCCGGGTCGCCAGTCCGCGCTCATGCTCAGCAGCCAACTGGTGCCGTCGTCGTCGTGGAACAGCGCGGCGTCGAAACCGCGCCCGTGCAGTTTCACCGGGTCCGACCAGGGGCCGGCGATGTCCTCGGCGGTGACCAGGAAGTTCTGTGGATCCCAGTAGCCGCTGGCGAAGCTGGCCACGTCGCTGTAGACGAGGTGGAACTGACCGTCGTGGTACGTCAGGTCGGGCGCCCACACGCCGTTGGAGTCACCGCAGCCGCGCAGGTCGAGCAGGCGGCGGTCGGTGATGACCCCGCTCAGGGTGCGCCAGTTCACGAGATCACGCGAGTGGTGCACACGCACGCCCGGATACCACTCGAACGTCGAGGTGGCCAGGTAGTAGTCGTCGCCGACCCGCAGGATCGACGGATCCGGGTGGAACCCGGCGAGGACGGGATTGCGGATCGACCGGGTAGCGGTCGCCACGTTAGCGATGTCGGTCGACACGAGGGCTCCTCTGGACGGGCTGTCTGGAACTTCCGGAAACTTGCGGTCCCGGATCGCTGGAAGTCCTGCCTACGCTAGCCGGTCTTTTCGCAATAGGACAGAGGGCTTGACCGTTACGGAAACAGCTCGTAGCGTGCCGGCCATCGACCGGTAATACCGGCGAAGCTTTTTGAAAGTTCCGGAGATCCATAGGTTCCCACCACGCCGGCCCGGCCGGCAACCGAGCACCCCGTGAGTTCCCGAAGGGATGGATCATGACCCCGCACCTTTCCCGCCGAAAGCTGCTCGGCCTCGCCGGTGCCGGCGCTGGCGCGTATCTGCTGAGCGCCTGTAGCGGCGACGACAACTCCGGCGACCCGAACGCCCCGCAGACCATCAACTGGTGGCACATCCAGAACACCGACCCGATGCTCCCGGTCTGGGCGGCGATGGCCAACGAGTACAAGGCCGCGCACAGCAACGTCACGTTCACCATCCAGCCGCTGGAGAACGAGGCGTTCAAGGCCAAGCTCACCACCGCCACCCAGGCCGGCGACCCGCCGGACCTGTTCCAGTCCTGGGGTGGCGGCGTGCTCAAGCAGCAGGTCGACGCGGGCCTGGTCAAGGACCTCACCGACGACGTGAAGGACCTGGTCGCCGGCATCCTGCCCGCCGCCATGCAGCCATACACGATCGACGGCAAGATCTACGGCATTCCGTTCGACATCGGCATGGTCGGGTTCTGGTACAACAAGGAGCTCTTCACCCGCGCCGGCATCACCGATACCCCCACCACCTGGACCGGCGTGCTCGACGCGGTCCGCAAGCTCAAGACCGCCGGCATCACCCCGGTCGCCCTGGCCGGTAAGGACAAGTGGCCGGCCCACTTCTACTGGTCCTACCTCGCGATGCGCATCGGCGGTGTCGACGCGCTGCAGAAGGCCGTCGACAGCAAGAACTTCGACACCCCCGACCTCGTCGCCGCGGGTGAGCGGCTCAAGGAACTCGTCGACCTGCAGCCGTTCCAGAAGGGCTTCCTCGGCGCGGAGTTCGGCTCGCCCGACGGTCAGGCCGCCACCATGGGCAACGGCAACGCCGGCATGGAGCTGATGGGCCAGTGGGCGCCGGCGGTGCAGGCGTCCAGCTCCACCAGCAAGAAGGGCCTCGGCGACAAGCTCGGCTTCTTCCCGTTCCCCTCCGTGGACGGCGGCAAGGGCGCCGCGACCGAGGTCTTCGGCGGTGGCAACGGCTTCGCCGTCGGCAAGGACGCGCCGGCCGCCACCATCGACTTCCTGAAGTTCCTGCTCAGCGTCGAGAACCAGAAGCGGTCCGCGCAGACCGGCGCGGTGCTGCCCACGGTGAAGGATGCCACCTCCGCCATCAGCGACCCCAACAACAAGGCCGTCGCGGAGGCCCTGGCCAAGAACACCGGCTTCCAGCTCTACCTCGACCAGGCGTATGCACCCGCACTCGGGCAGCAGATCAACGACAGCGTCGCGGAGATCATCGCCGGCTCGAAGTCGCCGGCGGCGATCGTCAAGGACATCACGCAGGTGGCAAAGACCGTCTGATCGTGACCCCTCATCCGTCCGTAGCCGGCCGTAGAACCCGAGTGGAGCAGGAATGACCAGGCCATCGACCGTGTCCGACCTGAGGCGCGGCGACACGGCGACCGATCCGCCGGCACCGGGGCCGGGCACCGCGCGTAAGCGTGGCCGCCAGCCCCGGCCGGGCCGGGGTGGCGTCCTCGCCGTGTTCCTGGCGCCTGCCCTGGCGCTGTTCGTACTGCTGGTCCTCGCCCCCATCGTGGTGGCCGCCTACGCCAGCTTCTTCAAGTGGAACGGCTTCGGCCTGCCGGAGAACTTCATCGGGTTCGACAACTACACCCGTGCCTTCGGCGATTCGACGTTCCGCGGTGACCTCCAGCGTGGCCTGGTGCTGGTGGTGCTGTCCCTGGTCGTGCAGCTGCCTGTTGCGCTGGCCCTGGCCATGCTGCTCAACCAGCCACTTCGCGGGCGGGCCGTCTATCGGCTGATCTTCTTCGCCCCGTACGTGCTCTCCGAGGTCACCACGGCCGTCCTGTTCACCCTGGTGTTCTCCCCCAACCGAGGGCTCGGGGAGGGGGTCGCCCGGTGGCTGGGCGCCGACGCGGGCACCGTCTTCGCCGACCCGGACACGGTGCTGTACGCCGTCTTCCTCGTGGTGTCCTGGAAGTACTTCGGCCTCTACATGATGCTCTTCCTGGCGGCCCGGCAGGGCATCCCGAAGGAGTTGTCCGAGGCCGCGGTCACCGACGGCGCCACCGCCTGGCAGGCGTTCCGACACGTCACCCTGCCCCTGCTCGGCCCGACGATCCGCATCAGCATCTTCCTGTCGGTCATCGGCACCATCCAACTGTTCGACATGGTGTGGGTGCTCACCGGTGGTGGGCCGATCCACTCCTCGGAGACGTTGGCCGTCACGATGTACCAGTTCGGCTTCCGTCGCTTCGAGGTCGGCTACGCGAGTGCCATCAGCATCGTGATGTTCCTGCTGAGCCTCGTCTTCGCCCTGTTCTACCAACGCATCGTCCTGCGTCGTGACACGGCGGGCGCGATCACCACCCAGGGAGGCCAGCGATGACCGCCACGGCGAGTCGCGCCCAGCGGACCCGCAGCGTCGTGCTGCACCTCGTCTGCATCGCCGTCGGCGTGCTCATCGTCGTGCCGGTGTACTTCGGCGTGCTCGGCGGCTTCAAGGACAACGGCCAGTTGTCCACCAACCCGCTGGGCTGGCCCGACCCGTGGGTGCCGAACTACTTCGAGATCCTGGGCAACGGGGTGTTCTGGCGGCAGCTCGGTAACAGTCTCCTCATCGCCGTGAGTAGCACCTTCATCGTCGTCGGCGCGGCGGCGATGGCCGCGTTCGTCTTCGCTCGCTACGCCTTCCGGGGCCGCGAGTTCCTGGTGACGTTGTTCGCGATCGGCTTGATGTTCCCGTTCGCGGTGGCCATCCTGCCGCTGTTCGTGCTGCTGCGCGGCATCGGCCTGCTGGACAACCCGCTCGGCGTCATCCTGCCCCAGGCCGCCTTCGGGCTGCCGATCACCATCATCATCCTGCGCCAGTTCTTCCGGACCATCCCGGCCGAGGTCGAGGAGGCTGCCGTCCTCGACGGCTGCGGCCCCTTCGGGTTCTTCTGGAAGGTCCTGCTGCCGATGGCCCGTCCCGCCCTGGCCACCGTCTCGGTGCTGGCCATCGTGACCAGCTGGAACAACTTCATGCTCCCGTTGGTCGTCTTCAGCGACCAGAGTTGGTGGACCCTTCCGGTCGGGGTCCAGGCGTTCCAGGGCCAGTACGCCGACGACACCGCTCGGGTGCTCGCCTACGTCGTGCTGTCCATGCTTCCGGCCCTGGGCTTCTACGCGGTGGCCGAACGCCAACTCATCGGCGGTCTGACCGGCAGCGTCAAGGGATGACATCGCACCACCGCGAGCAGACCTGAAGCTTCCGGTACGACGAGGGGGGACCGTGGGCGCGGAGAACGGCCGAAACGTCACCATCGCCATGATCGCGCGGTTGGCGGGTGTCTCCGTGCCCACGGTCTCCCGGGTCATCAACGGCCGCTCCGACGTCGCTCCCGACACCCGGGAACGCGTCGAGGCGCTGCTCAACCGGCACGGGTACCGTCGCCGGTCACCGGCCCGGCGTACCGACGCGGCCCTCATCGACCTGGTCTTCAACGACCTGGACAGCCCGTGGGCCGTGGAGATCATCCGCGGGGTGGAGGACGTCGGTCAGACCAGCGGCGTCGGCACCGTCGTGTCGGCCATCCACTGGCGCATCTCCTCGGCCAAGCAGTGGCTCGACAACATGCGTACGCGCTCCACCGAGGGGGTCATCTTCGTGACCTCGATGGTGAACCCACCATTGCAGGCCGAGCTGCGTCGGCTGCACCTGCCGGTCGTCATCATCGACCCCGCCGGCGTGGACCCCCAGGAGTCACCCACCATCGGCGCCACCAACTGGGCGGGCAGCCTGAGCGCCAACCAGTACCTGATCAGCCTGGGGCACCGCCGGATCGGCTTCATCGCCGGCCCACCGCACCTGATGTGCAGCCGGGCCCGGATGGACGGCTACCGGGCCGCCCTCGGCGCCGCCGACATCCCCGTCGACGACGCCCTCATCCGGCCGGGCAACTTCTACCACGAGTCCGGGTTCAGCGCCGGTACGCAGTTGCTGGCCCTGCCCGACCCGCCCACCGCCATCTTCGCCTCCAGCGACCAGATGGCACTCGGCGTCTACGAGGCGGTCCGCAAACGTGGCCTACGGGTGCCCGACGACATCAGCGTGGTCGGCTTCGACGACCTACCGGAGGTTCGGTGGTGCTCCCCGCCGCTGACCACCGTCCGCCAACCCCTCGCCGAGATGGGCATGCTGGCCGCACGGACCGTCCTGCGTCTCGCCGGCGGCGAGAAGACCGAAAGCCCTCGGGTGGAACTCGCCACCGAGTTGATCGTCCGCGACAGCGCCGCGCCACCCCGACGACCGGCGTGACGCCGGTCAGCCCTCGCGCAGGGCGTCCTCGACGCCGACCTCCCGCCGGCCGAGGTGTGCCGGGTCCCGGCCGGAGAGCAGATCCAGCGCGGCCTTCAGACAGGCGCCGTTCTCCCGGTACGAGCTGATCCGCCAGGTCTGCGCGTACCGCCTCGCGGTCTCGTCACCCACCCCGCTGGCGTCGATGCCGAGGCCCCGGCACAGGGCCACGGCCCGGGGCAGGTGGAACGCCTGCGTCACGACCGTCGCCCGGCGCACCCCGAAGATGCGTTCAGCCCGCGCGCACGAGTCGTACGTGTCGAAACCGGCGTGGTCGAGCACCACCTTCCGCGCCGGCACCCCCCGGTCGACCAGCCAGCTCCGCATCGCGGCGGGCTCGTTGTAGTCCGCGTTCATGTTGTCGCCCGAGACCAGGATCGCCCGCACCCTGCCGGCCTCGAACAGCCGTCGCGCGATCTCCAACCGGGCCGCGAGAAACGGTGACGGGCTGCCGTCCGCGTCCACCTTCGTGCCCAGCACCAGGGCGACCGGCGCTTCCGGCACGGTCGCCTCGTCGTAGATGTGGCCGTCCGCCGTGTCGCGGATCCACGTCACGCTGGCCACGGTGCCTCCGGTCACCACCACCGCACCCGCCACGAACGCGAGAACCGTACGACGGACGAGCCGCCGATGTTCCCCGTACCACCGCCTGGCCGTGATCAACCGTCCCCGCATGCCCGCGAGACTATTCCGGCCGCGCTCGGATCTGGTCAACCGCCTCAGCCGAGGTCGTGCTCCTCCAGGCCGGTGTTGAGGAGCCAGGCGAGCGGCATGGTCGCGCGGACCACGTAGTGGTCGTCTTCCAGGCGGTACATGGCGACAGTCTGCGCCGTGTCCTGGTCGATCACCCAGTATTGGGGGATGCCAGCGGCGCGGCTCGTCACCTGACAGCAGTGGTGGTGGGAGCGCCTTCGCCGATCGTTTCGGAAGCGCGTCTTCGCGCATCCAGCCGAGCGGGGCTACGCCGAGCTGCCTCCGGCGTCAGGTCTCCGGGTGGCGGCGGACGAAGTCCTGGTAGGTCTCGTTGGCCAGCTCGATCTCCCGGACCTCGGCCCGGCGCACCTCGGCCGCGGACCGCGCGCGGGCGAGCCGCAACTGGTGCCGTCGGTCCCGCGTGCGGGCCCAGCCACGGGCCAGACCCCAGACGATCCAGCCACTGGACGCGACGAGCCCGGTCAGTACGAAGGCGAGGAGGAAGTCCATGTCGACATCCTTTCCGATCAGCCGACGTCCCGGCGGACGGCGAGCCAGGTGCCCAGCCCGAACATCAGCACGACGTATCCGAGCAGGACGGTGACAGGCAGCACGGCACCGGCTGATTCGATCACCCCGGGGGTGCCGCCCTCGAACTGGGAGCGGGCGCCCAGCGCGCCGGCGAGAGCACCGGAGCTGGGGGCGAGAAGCAGCTTCTGGACGACCTCAAGGGGGCTGAGGACGAGGGCGAGGCCGCTGATCGCGTTCTCCAGCACGAGCGTCCAGACGAGGCCGACGGCGATCGCGGTGGCGGTGCTGCGGAACGCGATGGCGAGAAAGTAGCCGAGGCTGGCGTGCGCGCTGCAGATCAGCCAGGCCGCCGCGACGGCACCGGCCAGGTCGCCGGCCGGTGGCCAGTCCAGTCCGCGTCCTTCGACCAGTGCGAGCAGCGTCGTGACGGCAGCCATGGCGGCGAACGTGAGGACGGCGAGCAGTAGGGTGAGGGCGCAGAGCGCGACGGCGTGCCCGGCGAGCACCTGCGCTCTTCGGGGACGCTGGGTGAAGATCAGATTGAGCGTCCCCCAGCGGTACTCGTTGCCGACGACGACGGCGCCGAGGATGACCACGATCGCCCCACCGAACAGCGGGAACAGCGCGATCCCGGTGGGCACGAGCTGGCCGGGCAGTACGGCGTCCAGCAGCGACGCGGCGTCGTCGGCCTGCTTCGGGTTGCCGGCGAGAGCCAGGTGCACGAGGTACGGAACGCCGACGCCGAAGGCGAGCGCCAACGCGATCCAGGTGAGGGTGACGGTCCACACCGCCGGCCGTTTGCGGTCGGCGAACCAGGCCGCGCGTACCGAGGCGATCATCGGCTGCTCCCTGTCGTGCCCGTTAGCTCCAGGAACGCCTCCTCCAGTGAGTGGCGTACCGTGCGCAGTTCGCGTACCTCGATGCCGGCCTCGACCAGCGTGCGGTTGAGTTCCGCGGCGAGCGCCGGGTCGGCGCTGACCCGCAGTGTGCCGTCGACCGCCTCGACCGCCTCGACGGCCCGGACGCCCCGGTGGTCGCGCAGGCACGCGGCGGCCCTGTCGACCGGATCAGCGGCGATGAGCAGCTCCCCGCCGCCGAGCGCGGCGCGCAGCTCGTCGGAGGTGCCGTCGGCGACCAGCCGACCCTGGTTGATGACGGCGATCCGGTCGCAGACCTGCTCGACCTCGCCGAGCACGTGGCTGGAGAGCAGCACGGTGCGTCCGTGCTGGCCGAGCGAGCGGAGCAGCTCCCGGATCTCCGAGACGCCGGCCGGGTCGAGGCCGTTGGTGGGTTCGTCGAGGATCAGCAGGCTGGGCTCCTTGAGCAGCGCGGCGGCCACGCCGAGCCGCTGTTTCATGCCCAACGAGTACGTCCGGAACGCCGAGCGCGCGCGTCCGGTCAGGCCCACCTCGGCCAGCACCCGGTCGGCGGCGCTGTCGGGCACTCCCGCGTATCGGGCGGCCAGCCGCAGGTTGTCCACCCCGGACAGATGTGGGTAGAAGGCCGGCGACTCGATAAGCGCGCCCACCCGGCCCAGCTCGTTCGGGGTGCCGGGGGGCTGACCCAGCACCCGGATCCGGCCGGACGTCGGCCGGACGAGCCCGACCAGCATCCGCATGGTGGTGGTCTTGCCCGCGCCGTTGGGGCCGAGGAAGCCGAAGACCGTCCCTTCGGGCACCCGCAGGGTGAGCCCGTCGACCGCGGTGACGCCGCCGGGATAACGCTTGGTCACCTCGTGGACTTCAATGGCGAATCGGTCATTCCCCAACGGACTGGCGCAATCGTCCGGTGGGCCGGCGGGGTTCACCGCCGAGATTTTGCTTCGCCTTCATCTGAACGGTCCTTACTCATTCCCGACCGCAACGCAGAGTTGATTACGCGCGGTCAATTAACTGATCGTTAAGGCAGGTCGGGGTGGCGGCGGGACCATCCACCGTGGGGGATTGCGCCGCCGGGGAGCCTCGCGCCTGGAACGATGTAATCGCTCCTGACCTGCGCAAGGGTCCGATGGCGACCACAGACTAGCGGAGGTTGATCGGGTCCGGAAGGTTCGCGTCGGCGCGCGCCGAGAAAATCTCTCGCCGCCGCAGCTCAGTGCCCTTCAATTCACTCCGGCCACTACCCGACCCGAAACATTCTGTTGACGAAAGTGTTGACCTTGGGCAGCATGTAGACACTTTCGAGTCGATGGTGAACGTTGGCATAGGAGCCCGGATGAGCCTGCCGCTGGACGGTGCGGAGACCCTGGAAGTGCGACCTAAGCTGCGACACGATGTGGTCTTCCTTGATGCGCCGACCGGCGCGTACCTGCGTGGCCCGGACACCGCCTTCCTGATCAAGGGCAGGTCCGCCTTCCGCTGGCTGACCTCGTTGAGCCCTTACCTCACCGGGGAGCACACTCTCGCGCAGCTCACCGCCACGCTGGATGAGGCGCAGCGACAGACCGTCCTCACCCTGGTCCGTGCGCTGCTGGCCCGTGGCTTCGCGAAGGACGCCGGCGACCGCACCGAGCTGGCCGAGCCGGTGGCCCGACGGTTCGCCGCGCAGATCGAGTTCGTCGACCATTTCGCCGACGACCCCACCGGCCGTTTCCTGCGTTTCCACACCGCCCGGGTGGTGCTGGCCGGTGGGGGAGCGACCCTGTTGGCCGCAGCGATCGGCCTGCTGCGCAACGGGTGTCTCCAGCTCGACCTGCACCCGGACGACGACCCGTCGCGCTACGCGGAGGCGTTGCGGGCCGAGGTGGCGACGCTGCGCGCGGACGGCTTGGCCGCCGAGGTCCGGGTGCACGACGGGCCGGTCGAGCTGACCGGAGCCGACGCGCTGGTGTACTGCACCGACCGCACGGGCCTGCCCCAGCTGGCCGAGCTGGCCCGCATCTGCCACCGGGACGGTCCGCTGCTGGTCCCGGTGCTCACCGACGACGAGCGGGCGGTGGTTGGCCCCACGGTCGAGCCGGGGCGGACGCCCTGCTGGCTCTGCGCGCAGCTCCGGCTCACCGATGCCGCCCCGGCCACCGACGCCGCGGACTTCTGGCGTCACCTTGCCGTCGGCGCCGGCCCCGACGTGCCCGCGCCGCTGCCGGAGGTGACCGCGCGCATGCTCGGCAACGCCGCCGCGTTCGAGCTGTTCCGCGTACTCACCGGCGCGATGGCACCGGACACGGCCGGTGGCGTGCTGCTGCTGGCGACGTCCACCCTGGAGTCCTCACGGGAGCAGGTGCTGCCGCACCCGGCCTGCCCGGTGTGTCGCGACGTGGACGTGCCCGGATCGGCCCGGCCCGGCGGCACGGACGACGAGACGTACCAGCGTGCCCAGGCGTTGGTGTCGCCGAACGCGGGAGTGTTCATCCGGTTCGTGGACGACCCGTTGGAGCAGGCGCCGCTGAAGACCGCCCGGCTGCGGCTGCCTGGCCGGCGCGGGCCCCGTGAGGTGACCGCCTTCGACGTGCACACCGTGATGAGTGCCCGGCTGGCCGCGTACCGGGTGGCGGTGCGCGACCACGCCGCCCGCTGCGCGGACCCGCACGCCGGCGTCCGCGCCACGGCCGAGCAGTTGCGCGGCCGTGGCGAGCATCCGGTGCCGTGGACCGAGCTGGACACCGCGAGCGGGGCGATCCCCGATGACCCGCACCGTGCGATCCGTTGGCTGCCGGCGACCGTGCTGGGCGGCACCGACACGGTGTGGGTGCCCGCCGCGGTCGCGCTGCCCACGTCGGCCGCGAACGGCGAGGGATTCGCCGAACGGACGGTCGCCGGCGCGGCCGCCGCCGACAGCCTCGACGGTGTCATCGACCGGGGCCTGGCCGACGCGCTGGCGTACCACGCGTTGACCGCGGCGATGCGCGGCGTCGGCGGTCTCACCGTGGTCGGTGAGGAGGAGCTGGTGGCCGACGACGACACCGCGTTCGTGGTGAAGGCCGCCCACCGCCTCGGCCGGCAGCTCGCGGTCTTCGCCCTCACCGGCGCCGCCCCGGCGCACGCCGTACTCGCCGTCACCGAGACCCCCGGTGGTCGTGACTGGCGTCTCGCCGGCGGCTTCGACCCGGCCGCCACGCGGCTCGCCGCGGTACGCGACCTGGTCGGCCGGATCCAGGTGCGGCACTTCGAGGCGGCCGACGCCGACCTCGGTGACCCGGTGCTCACGGACTTCGACCCGGCCACCCTCACCGGCGGCGCCGGCAACGCGGGCGCGCCGGTGGGTGGCACCGACCGGGCCGCCGTACTGGCCGCCCTCGGCGAAAGGGGGATCAGCGCGCTGCTCGTCGAGACCACCACCCGCGACGTACGCGCCAGCGGCGCGTTCCGCAGCGGCGTGGTCCTGCTGCGCCACCACGGCCAGGCGGCCGACTGAAACCACCACACCAATGGTCCGAGCGAGGCACGCACCGTGGAAGGAGGTGGAAACATGCCGATCACCCTGAACGACGAGCTCCGCGAGCTGGAGACCGAGACCTTCGAAATCGAGGAGGTGGAGGACGGCGGCGAGGCGCTCGCCGCTACCAGCTCCAGCTGCTCCTGCTCCAGCTGCTGCAGTTGCAGCACATCGAGCTGCTGCAGCACCAGCACCAGCACCTCCAGCTGCGGCTGACCGGGGTGACCGGGGGTTGACCCCCGAACGCTGACGCAATCCAGTCACCCGGTGGGACGTCGCATCCGAACGCACCAACCGCCGCCGGCCGACACCGGCGAGTAGCCCCTGCGTGCCTCCGCTGGCTCCATCGTGGTGGTGCGGACGCAGACCCACCCACGACTGGCGTTGACCGCGGCACAAGGAGAGGCCCGTGACCCAACCCCTGGCATCCGCCGCACTGTCCGAATCGGTCCGTGGCGAGCTGCGCGACCTGCAGACCGAGACGTTCGAGGTCGAGGACATCGCGGATCTGTCCGCCGACCACATGGACATCTGCAGCAGCAGCACCAGCACGTCGAGCTGCTCCAGCTGTAGCACGTCCAGTTGTTGTAGCTGCACCTCGTCGAGTTGCAGCAGCACCAGCTGAGCCTCGACATCAGCCGGCCGCTCCGGACGGCCGGTCAGCGCCGAGGCCCGCGTACGCCCGAGGGGAGGTAGAGGGAATGCCGGATCTGACTGAGGAACTCCGCGCGTTGGAGACCGAGACGTTCGAGATCGAGGACGTCGACGCGATCGACGCGATGGTCATGGACTGGTCCAGCTCCAGCTGTTCCTGCTCCAGCTGCTGCAGTTGCAGCACGTCCAGTTGCTGCAGCAGCAGCACCAGCACCGGATGCGGCGGCGGATAGCCACCGCCGCAGCCGTCCCCGCCGGCGAGCCACGCCGGCGGGGATTCCCGGTCCCGACCCCAGACCGCAGCGACCGCAGACAGGTGAACCGCATGATCGTCGACGTCCGGACCACCTCCACCGGGTGGGACAGCAGCCTCAAGCAGCTCGGCGAGGCGTTCCACGAGCGGCTCCAGGACCGGGCCGACCAGCCGGCCCAGGACGGGCCACCGCCCGCCGGGATCACCGTACGGATCGCCGCCCTCGGCCTCACCGACGCGTACGCCGACACCGGTGCTGGGCTCACCAGCGACGTGGTGCCGATCTGGCTGCACGGCGTGACCGCGCTGGTCGGCCCCCGCTGGACCGGGACCACCGCACCGGGAGCGCTGCCGGGCCCGTGTCCGCTCTGCGTGCAGCGTCGCTGGCAGGCCATCCGGCTTCGGGAGGAGCGGCACGCTCTGGAGCACGACGCTCCGGTCGGGGTGGTGGCGCCCCTGCCGCACCTGACCCCGTTCGCCGTCGACGCGCTCTGGCACCTGTTCCGGCAGGCCTGCCGGACCCGCGCCGACCGCCCCGGCGTCGCGCGGCTGCACCAACTGCGGATGGACACCCTGGAGACGACCCTGGTGGAGGTGCTGGCCGACTCGGAGTGCCCGGCCTGCGCCACCACTGCGCCGGACACCGCCGAGGCGGCCGTGCCCGCGCTGACCCGTCGGCCGAAGCCCGACCTGACGTCGTACCGGCTGCGGAATGCCGACGAGTTGGACCTGCCGGTCGGGGCGTTGGCCAACCCCGTCGTCGGCGCGCTGGGCGGCAACGCGTTGCGGGCGTACAACGCCACCGCCACCGCCCCGGTCACCGGCTACTTCCGGGTCCGCAGCCGCTACGACCTGCACGAGATGTGGTGGAGCGGGCACGCCAACAGCTACGGCGGCAGTGAGACGTACGCGCTGCTGGAGGGCCTGGAGCGGTACGCCGGTCAGTTCCCGCGGACCAGGCGCACCGAGGTGTTCGACAGCTATGCCAACCTCGCCCCGGCGGCGCTCGACCCGTCCGGTCTGGGCTACCACCCGGCGTTCTACCAGGGGCACGGGCTCTACTACGCCCCGTACTCCCCGGACGAGCCGATGCACTGGGTGTGGGGGTGGTCGCTGCGCGACGAGCAGCCCCGTCTCGTCCCCGAGCAACTCGTCTACTACCTGGACCGCCGCACCGACCAGCGCAAGTTCGTCCAGGAGTGCTCCAACGGCTGCGCCAGCGGCAGCTGCCCGGAGGAGGCGTTGCTGCACGGCATGCTCGAACTGGTCGAGCGGGACGCGTTCCTGCTCGCCTGGTACGGCAGAGCGCGGCTGGCCGAGATCGACCCGGCGACGTGCCGCGACGAGCGGGTGCACTTCATGCTCGACCGGGTCGACCTGCTCGGCTACGACGTCCGACTCTTCGACACCCGCGCGGACCTGCCGATCCCGGTCGTCACGGCGGTGGCAGTCAAGCGCGGCGACGGGCTCGGGCAGCTCTGCTTCGCCGCCGGGGCCAGCCTCGACCCGGACGACGCGGTCCGCGCGGCGCTCTGCGAAACCGCCTCATACGTGCCCGGTTTCGACGAGCGGGTCGCCGCCAGCGAACCCGAGCTGCGGGAGATGATCCGCGACTACACCCGGGTCACCGAGCTGAGCCACCACGCCCTGCTCTACGGCCTGCCGGAGATGGCGCGGCACGCGGCGTTCCTCTTCGACGACCCGCCGCTGCGGTCCATGTCCGAGCTGTACGGCGACTGGCTCGCCACCCGGCCCGAGCACGACGACCTGCGCGCCGACATGTCGTACCTCGCCGGCCTGATCGCCGGCCTCGGCGGCGACGTCGTCGCCGTCGACCAGACCTGCCCCGAGCAGCAGGTCGCCGGGGTGCACACGATGGCCGTGCTGGCGCCGGCCCTGGTCCCGATCGACTTCGGCTGGCAGCGGCAACGGGTGCTCTTCAGTGAGCGCCTGGACCGGTATGTGGCCCGTGGGCGGCACGGACCGGACGGGCTGGGCGCCACCGGTCGCAACCCCCACCCGCACCCCTTCCCGTAGGAGCAGCGCCATGCAGCAGGAGGCCATCGAGGTCGTCCGGGAGTACACCGAGGCGGTGTTCCGGCGGGCCCGCACGCCCATGGAACCGCTCAACTACGACGTGGACTGGGCCGACCAGCCGTCGCGGCACAAGAGCTACCCCCACGCGCCCCGGCTGCCGCTGCCCGCCGGGCTGCCCGAGCTGGCCACCCTGCGCGACCTGCACACCGGGCAGCACCTGCCGCCGGCCGCCGGCTGGTCGCTGGCCCGACTGGCCGCCCTGCTGCGTCTGTCGTACGGGGTGCTGGACCGGCGGTTGACGGTCAACTGGAACCAGGACGTCGCCAAGCGGGCGCACTTCGAGCACGCGGTGTGGGGGCGCGGCACCGCGTCCGGCGGTGGCATGTACCCGGTGGAGGTGTACCTGGTGGCGGGGGCCGGTGGGCCGCTGCTGCCGGGCGTCTACCACTACCACACCGGTGCGCACGTGCTGGAGCGGCTGCTGGTCGGCGACGTCACCGGCACCGTCCGCGCCGCCCTCGGTGGCGACGCGGCCCCCGGCGACAGCTACCTGCTGGCCGGCATCCGGTTCTGGAAGAACTCGTTCAAGTACAACAGCTTCTGCTACCACGTGGTCACCCAGGATCTTGGCGCGCTGCTCGGCTCGTGGGACCTGCTGGCGCCCGCGCTGGGCGTACCCCTGCGGCGGTCGCTCTGCTTCGACCCGGCACCCCTGGACCGCCTGCTCGACCTGGACGGCGACGCGGAGAGCGTCTTCGCGGTCGTACCCCTGAACGTCGGTGGTCCGGCGGGACCGCCGGTGGACGCGGACGTCCATGTCCGCTATGCCCCCTTCGAGCGGTCCCGGCGGGTCCGGGACTTCGCGGCGGTCACCGCCGTGCACCGCGCGGCAGCGGCCCCCGCCGCACCCGCCCCGGACACCGTCGACAGCGCCGCGCCCCGGGACCTGCCCGGTGAGCCGGTCGCGCTGCCCGCCGCGCAGCTCGACCGACTCGCGCGTCCACTGTCGACGGTGCTGTCCGGCCGGTCCAGCAGTTTCGGCCGGTTCCGCCGCCCGCCCGACCTGACCGCCGCCGAACTCGGCACCACCCTCGCGTTCGCCGCCGCTGGCCGCCGCTACCCGGCGGACGTCAAACGACCCGACGGCGGGCCCGAGCTGACCCGGCTGTGGGTCTTCGCCAACCACGTCGACGGCCTGCCAGGCGGCAGCTACGCCTACTGCGAGCGCCGACACGCCCTGCTGCCGGCCGGTCCCGAACCCGACGGCGGGATGGCCGCCTTCCTGCAACAGCAGTACTTCCTCACCAACTACACGATGGGGCAGGTCGGCGCGGTGCTGGCCATCTCCGGGCGCCCTGACGCGGCCCTCGACGTTTTCGGGCCGCGCGGTTACCGGATCCTCAACGCCGAGGTCGGCACCGTCGCCCAGCGGGCCTACTGCGCGGCCACCGCCCAGGACCTCGGCTGCGGAGCGGTCCTCGGCTTCGACAACCTCGCCATGAACACCGCCCTCGGGTTGGACGGCACTGACGAACGCACCGTGCTCTTCCTGCTGCTCGGGCGGCACCCGCAGGCCACCGCCGATGTGGCGTACCGGCTGTGACGGCCCGACCCGCGCCGACCCGACGAAGGAGAAACCCGTGACGGTGTCCCTGCCCGCACGACCGGCGACCCCGATCTCCTGGCGGATGCCCGGGGTGTTCATGCTGCGCACCGCCGGACTACCGATCGAGGTCGCCGACCGGCTCGCCTTCGACCGCAGCGCCGACTGGGCCCGCCGGGTGCTCGACCTGGAGGACCGGCTGCGCGCCACCGGACGGGACCTGGCCGACGCGTTGCAGGCTGCGGTCGGTCGGAACCTGACCGATGACGGGCTGCGGCGGCGGCTCATCCGGCTCCGCCGGGACGTGTTCAACCTCCGCGTGCCCCGCCCGGCCGACCCCACCGACTGGCCCGCCGAGGCGTTGGGCACGGACACCCATCGCGACTTGACCCGCTGGCTGGACACCTTCGCGGCGTACCGCGAGGAGTTGGCCGCCGGCCCGGCGGTGCTCGACGACGAGCTGGACAGCCGGCGGGCCGTGCTGCGTGCCCTCGCCGACGATCCGGACCTGCGCGGCGGCATCCTGCTCGCCTCCCCCTCCCTGGACCGCTACCTCGCCGGCTACGTCACGGGCACCGGGCCGCTGGGCAAGCGGGCCCGCCGCATCGAGCGGTCCCTGCTGGAGTACGCCTACCGCACCGCCGCCAAGACCAGCCCGTTCAGCCGGCTGACCACGGTGAACGTCGGCACCTTCGACACCGGCACCGGCGAGCTGCTGCACGTCGTGCCGAGCACCGACGGCATCGTCGCGGCGGCGCGCGGCAGCGCCCGGCTCAACCTTGCCGCGCTGGGCCGACTGTCGGCCATCGTGCTCGCCGACGAGACGCTGCGCGCCGACCTGCCGGTGACCCTCACCACCGGGTGGCGCATCGCCCACGGCCGGCTGCGGTACCTGCGCCGCCGCCGTACCAGCTCGGAGGACGGCGATGCCGCGATCACCCTGGAGTCGATCCACGAGTCGCTGTTCGTGCTCCCCACCGGCCGGGTGCTGCACGACATCCTGGCCGCCCTCGACGGCGATCGGGTACGGCGGATGGCCGACCTGGTCACCGAGCTGACCACCGACGGACGGCCCGCCGACGAGATCGCCCAGTACCTGCACCACCTGCTGCGCGTCGGCCTGCTCGTGGTGCCGAACCTGCAACTGGACATCCACGCCGACGACCCCGTGGACGGTTACCGCGGCGCGCTGCGGCAGATCGACAGGGACTGGTCCCACCGCCTCGCCGAGCGGGTGGCCAGGGCCAACCGGCTGGCCACCGCGTTTCCGGAGCAGGACGTGCCGGGCCGCCGCCGCGCGCTGGACGGGATCCGCGACGAGCTGGTCGCCGCGCACGCTGACCTCGGACGCGCCGACATTCCAGCCCCCCGCACCCTGGTCTACGAGGACGCCACCCGGCACACCGACGCCCCGGTCACCGCCGACCGGATCCGCTGGGAGCGGGAGATCCTGCCCGGCCTGCGGGCGCTCGCCCGGATCATGCCGGTGTTCGACATCAACCTGCCCCGCAGGCTGGCCACCAAGGGCTTCTTCCGGGCCCGGTACGGCGACGGTGGGCGCTGCGACGACCTGCTCACCTTCGCCCACGAGTTCCAGCAGGACTTCTTCGAGCACTACAGCGGCCGGATGATGCGCCGTCGCGCATTCGACGAGGACAACCGCTACGTCCGGCAGGAAAACTGGTTCCGGCAGGACGAAATCACGGCGCTGGACGACGCCCGCCTGGAGGTGGCCCGGCGGATGAACGAGGCGTACGACCGGCTGCCCGCCGGCGCCGAGGAATTGACCCTCGACGACGCCTTCATGGCCGACGTCGCCGCCATGGTGCCCGAGACGCTCGGCACGCTCGACCCCCGGTCGTTCTTCCTCCAGCTCGCCGACCAGGGCGACCGGCACCGGGTGGTGGTCAACCGGGTGTACTCCGGCATGACGCTGCTCTTCTCCCGCTTCGCGCACCTCTTCGCCGACCAGGACCTCGCCGGGACGCTGCGCGCCGAACTCCTGCGCCTCCAGCCGCCCGGCGCGGTCCTCGCCGAACTCAAGGGCGGCTACGACGCCACCAACCTCAACCTGCACCCCGTCGTCACCCCGTACGAGCTGGTCTGCCCGGGGGAGGTTAGCCACCGGCCGGCGGCCGAGCAGATCGACATGGACGACCTCAGCGTCGAACACGACCCGGTCACCGACCGGCTGCTGCTGCGCTCGCGGCGCCTCGACGCCGAGGTCATCCCGGTCTACCTCGGCTTCCTGCTGCCGATGGCGCTGCCGGAGGTGCAGCAGGTGCTGCTCACCTTCGCCTACCTGGGCATGGCCCAGCCGGACCTGTGGGCCGGCACGACCGTGCCGCTGCCCGGCCGGGGCATCGCCGGGTACCCGCGCATCGTGCACGGCGACCTGGTGCTGCAACGGCGGATGTGGAAGCTGCACCCGGACCACCTGCCGACCCGTACACCGGAGCAGAGCGACGCGCAGTGGTTCCTGGTGTGGCAGCGGTGGCGGCGCGACAACGGGCTGCCGCGGCGCGTCTTCGCCACCCCGGAGGGCACCCGGCTCGCCCCGGCGTCCACCGACGACGGCGGTCAGGCCGCCGCGCAGCCCGCGACGCGGCCGGACCACAAGCCCCTCTACGTGGACTTTGACAGCCACTTCTCGCTGCACCTGCTGGACGCGACGGCGCGCGGCGCGGGCGGTCGACTGGTGTTGACCGAGATGCTGCCGGGCCGCGACGAGCAGATGGTGCGCGGTGACGCCGGCACCTACGTGACCGAGCTGACCGTCGAACTCAACGGCGTTCGAGACGGAGTGAACGATGACTGACCACCCCTCGCCGGTCGACCACGGCTGGCTCAGCGTGCACGTCTTCTACGCCAGCAACGCCAACCCGATGCTGGTCGAGGGCGTCCGGCCGCTGGTCGACGAGCTGCGGGCCGATGGGCTCATCAGCCGGTACTTCTTCATCAAGTACTGGATGGAGGGGCCGCACGTACGCCTGCGGGTGCTGCCCGCCCCCGGCGTCGACCCGGCGGTGGTCCGCGCCCGGGTCGACGCGGCCATCGGGGCGTTCCTGCGTCGCCGGCCAGCTCTGTACGAGGTGGACAGCGCGGGCCTCGGTGACCTGTACAAGCAGATGTTCCTCGCCGAGTACGGCCGGCAGCGCTGGGACGAGGAGTACGGCCCGGACGGCGTGATGCCCATGCGGGCCAACAACAGCCACCACCACATCCCGTACGAGCGGGAGTACGGCCGCTACGGCGGCCCCGCCGGGGTCGAGCTGGCCGAGTGGCACTTCGAGCACTCCAGTGACGTGGTGCTCGACCTGCTGGGCACCACGAACGTGCACGTCCGCCCGGTGCTGCTCGGCCTCTCCGCCCAGCTGACGATGATGATGTGCGCCGTCTTCCTCGACGACGACCAGCACATCGCCGGATTCCTCGACGAGTACCGGACGTTCTGGGAGGTCTCCTACTCGGAGCCGAGCGACGACTACCACGCCAGCTTCGACACCAGCTACCGGCGGATGGACGTCGCGCTGCGTGGCCGGCTCGCCGACATCCGCGCCGGGGCCCGGGACCGGTCGGCCACGCGCCTCGGCGGCGTGGAGGGCCGCTGGCTGGCGCACTGCGCCGCGCTGCGGGAGCGGGTGGTGACCCTCGCCCAGGGCGGCGAGTTGCTGTTCCAACGCGGCGGCGCAGACCCGACGCCGATCACGGACCTCGACGCCGCGCTGCCCATCCTGCTCAGCTCGTACGTGCACATGACCAACAACCGGCTCGGGGTGAGCATCCTGGACGAGATCTACCTGTCGTACCTGATGCGCGCCGCGCTGCTCGACGACGCGCCGGCCGGCGCGCGATGACCACCGTCGACGCGACCTGGACGCGCCCCCGACTGCGCGCCGGGGTGGCGCTCGGCCCCGGCCAGTGGCGTGGTGAGAAGCTCGTGCACCACGTCCGGGACGCCGAGACCGGCTGGTTCTACCGGGTCGGCCCTCGGGAGCACTTCCTGCTCTCCCGGATGGACGGCACCCGCACCGTCGACGACATCGCCGCCGAGTACGCCGCGACGTACCAGCGTCGGCTCGGGCCGGAGAACTGGCAGCAGCTCTTCGGCATGCTGCACCGCCGGCAACTGCTCGACGGCGCCACCGACCCGCAGGAGATCGCCCGGCTGACCGCGTCCGCCGCCGAGGGCGCCGCGAAGGCCCGGCGTGGACCGCTGTCGGCCCGCTGGCCGCTGTTCGACCCGGATCGCCTCTTCACCCTGCTGCTGCCCCGGCTCGGGCCGCTGTTCAGCTGGTGGTTCGTGCTGCCCGCCCTGCTGGCCGTGCTCGCCGTGACCGGTTTCGTGGTGGCGCAGCTGCCGGACCTGCTGGCCGGGGTCGGCGGCGGACACCGTCCGCTCGCCGCGATCGTGGCCGCCGTGGTGATCACCTGGCTGATCGTCTTCCTGCACGAATGCGCGCACGGACTGACCTGCCGGCACTTCGGCGGGCGGGTCAGCGAGATCGGGGTGATGTGGCGGTTCCCGCTGCTGGCGCCGTACTGCAAGGTCGACGACATCGTGCTGTTCACCCCCCGGCGGCGGGTCGCCATCGCGTTCGCCGGCGTGTTCGTCAGCATGCTGGCGCTGGTGCCGTTCGCCGCGATCCGGGCCTGGGCCGCTCCCGGCGCGCTGCGCGACCTCGCCGGGACCATGCTGCTGTTCGGCAGCGCGACCGCCGCGCTCAACCTGGTGCCGTTCCTGCGGCTGGACGGCTACCACATGCTCAGCCACGCCCTCAACCTCGCCGACCTGCGGACCGACACGTACCGGTTCTGGGGTCAGCTGCTGCGCGGCGGCACCCGTTCGACCGCCGGCTACCGCCGTCGGGAACGGCTGATCTACACCGGGTACGGAGTCGCGTCGGCGGCCTTCGCGGTGACCCTGCTGACCCTGCTGATCCGATTCTGGTACGACTCGTTGGCCCGCTGGGTCGGGCCCGGCTGGGCGGTCACCGTGCTGGTCGCCGAGGCCGTGGTGTTGCTGGCGCTCGCCGGTCACCTGGCCCGCCGCAGACGTGCCGCAGCCGAAGACGGCTCAGGGCTGCCAACCGCGAACGGTCCGCAACCCTGAGTCGATCCGCGTCAGGTGCCCGCCAGGCGGTTCAGCTGGCCCCCTTGAGATCGTCCAGTGCGCCATGACATTCTTGGCCGTCGATTGCATGCCGCACGCGCGAGGCTGACGCCGTCCACTGGGCAGCCGGGATCCGAGCACGGATTTCGGGGGACGGGGCACGAGCGACGGGACGCCGGGGCCCGTCCGTCCACGAGTCCGCCTGCCAGCGCGCCGCACCCTGCCGGCTGGGCGACCCACCGTCGTTCACCGCGAAGGACATCTCGCCATGCACATTCCGAAAAGCCGCGCGACACTGCTGGCGAGCCTGCTGCTCGCCGCGACCGCGCTCTCCGGCGTCAACCCGCCGACCGCCACCGCGGCACCCGAACCGGACGCGGTCGCCGTCACCGTCAACGCCCGGGCGGGACTGGCCACCGTGCCGGGCACCGCGTTGGGCGTCAACCACGCCATCTGGGACCAGAACCTCGGCACCGCCGAAACGTCGGACCTGCTGCGCGACGCCGGCGTGCAGATGATGCGCTACCCCGGCGGCTCGTACGCCGACATCTACCACTGGAGGGACCACACCGCCCCCGGCGGGTACGTCGCGCCGAACACCGACTTCGACACCTTCATGGCCGGGGTCCGCCGGGCCGGCGCACAGCCGATGATCATCGCGAACTACGGCACCGGCACGCCCGCCGAGGCCGCAGACTGGGTGCGGTACGCCAACGTGACCAAGGGCTACGGCGCGCGGTACTGGACCGTCGGCAACGAGAACTACGGCAACGGCCACTACGGGTCCGCGTGGGAGGCGGACGACCACCCGGACAAGAGCGCGACACAGTACGCGAGGCTGGTCGTCGAGTACGCCGACGCGATGAAGGCGGTCGACCCGAGCATCAAGGTCGGGGCGGTGCTGACGATGCCCGGCAACTGGCCGGACGGGATCACCGCCGGCAGCGACCCGGGCCCGTGGAACCAGACTGTGCTCTCCATCGCCGGCCCGAAGATCGACTTCGTGGACGTGCACTGGTACCCGGGCGGCACCGCGGCCGAGTCGCTGGCCCGCGTCAACCACCTGCCCGACGCCACCTACCTGCTGCGGCAGCAACTCGCCCGGTTCGCCGGGGCGAACGCCGACCGCATCGGCATCAGCTTCACCGAGCTGAACGTCGACGCAGGCCGGAACACCCAGCCGGCGGCACTCTTCCTGGCCGACGTCTACAGCGGCCTGCTGGAGAGCGGCGTCTTCACCGCCCACTGGTGGAACGTGCACAACGGCATGGGCACCGTGACGCAGGTGGCCGGCCAGACCGACTACGGCGACTTCGGCATGCTCTCCAGTGGTGCCTGCACCGAGGACGGCTCGGTCTGCCAACCGCCGCTGAACACACCGTTCGCGCCGTACCACGGGCTGACCATGATGAAGCTCTTCGCGAAGACCGGCGACCAGTTCGTTCGCGCCGGCACCGACGAGCCCCTGGTCACCGCCCACGCCGTCCGCCGGGGCAACGGTGAGCTGGCCGTGCTGCTGGTGAACAAGGACCCGGACAACGCCCACCCGGTCACCATCGACTACGCCGGGTTCACCCCGTCGACCGTCGCGCCGACGGTGTCCACCCTCACCAACGGTGCCACCGGCATCGCCACCAGTCAGTCCGGCTCGGCGACCAGCCGGACGCTGCCGGCGTACTCGTTGACCACGCTCGTTTTGCGCCCGGCCGACGCGACCGGCGGACGGCCGACGGCACCGGGCCAGCCCACCGCGAGCGGCGTCACCGACCGCGCCGCGACGATCACCTGGCCGGCGGCCACCCCGGGCGGCAGCCCGATCGCCAAGTACGAGGTGCACCGGCAGAACGGCACGGTCAGCGAGCAGTTCGGCGAGACGACGTCCACCTCGTTCACTGTCGACAACCTCGTGCCAGGCAGCAGGTACACCGTCAACGTGCTGGCCCGTGACACCGCCGGACGGGTCTCCTGGGCCTCACCGCCGCTCACCTTCGCCACCGGCAGCCCGGCCGCCAGCGCGTGCACCGTCCGCTTCACCACCAACAACGACTGGGGCAACGGTTACATCGGTGGCGTCGAGATCATCAACAACCAGACCAGCCCGATCGACGGCTGGACACTCACCTGGACCTGGCCCACCGGCTGGCAGCAGGTGAGCAGCGGGTGGAGCGCCACCTGGGAGCAGGTGGGCACCGCCGTGCGGGTCACGCCCACCGACGACAACCGGCGAATCGCCGCCGGCGGCAGCGTGAGCGCCGGCTTCGTCGGGGGGTACAGCGGGCCGAACGTGCTCCCCACGGCGTTCACCCTCAACGGCACGGTCTGCGCCACCGACTGACACCAGCTCCGGCTGGCCCGATCGTGCGGGCCAGCCGGAGCCTCGGGCCAGACGGCGGTTCGGCCGGCCCACGGGGGCGGAATCCCTCCACCGTGGACGTTATGCTGCGGGACCGGACAGGGAGAGGTGGTCGATCATGACGCAGTCGCAGCCCGAGGTGGCCCTGCAGCCGGACAAGCCGAACGCGGCGCGGATGTTCGACTACTACCTCGGCGGCAAGGACAACTTCGCCGCCGACCGGGCTGCCGCCGAGATGGTGTTGCAGGTGGCGCCGTGGATGCCCGAGGCCGCCCGGCAGGGCCGCGAGCTGATCGCCCGGACGGTCCAGCACCTTGTGCGGGAGCGGGGCATCCGGCAGATCCTCGACCTCGGGTCCGGGCTGCCGACCCGGGACAACGTCCACCAGATCGCGCACCGCATCGACCCGGACGTGCGGGTCGTCTACGTCGACAACGATCCGGTGGTCTGCGCGCACGGCCGCGCCCTGCTCGCCGGCTCGCCGTCGGTGTCGGTGGTGCAGGCCGACCTGCGGGACCCCGAGCAGGTGCTCGGCCACCCGGACATCAGCGCCGCGATCGACCTCGGCAGCCCGGTCGCGGTGCTGATGATGTTCGTGCTGCACCTGGTGCCCGACGAACAGGATCCGCAGCGGATCGTCGCCACCTACCGCGACGCGCTCGCCCCCGGCAGCTACCTGGCGCTGTCGCACGCCAGCACCGACACGCACCCCGACCTGATGGCCCGGATCTCCGCGATCTACGCGCGGGCGAACAGCCCCTTCGTGCCGCGTGGCCACGCCGACATCTCCGGGTTCTTCGGCGACTTCGTCCTGGAGCCGCCTGGGCTGGTCAACATGTGGCCGTACGCCGAGCCGCCGGCCACCGAGGACCCGCAGGTCGCCCGCACCGGCTACAGCGGCGTCGCCCGCAAGCCGTAGAGCCGCCGCCAGGACCCCAGTCCGGTCCGGGAGGGCGACACCACTGTTCGAGACGCTATGGAGCTGATGTCGTAAACGATTCATCCTCTCGTCCCGCCCGCGTGAATCGTTTACGACATCAGCTCGACAGGCGCCCACCCCCACTGCCGGCCCTCAGGGCCGCCCGGTGGTCACGGCAATCGCGTCGAGCCGTCGGCCGGGGCCGCGCGACGGTGCGGGGTCGCAATCTTCGGTACGGTCGCCCTCGTGTACGTCGTGAACGTGGTCACCAGGTTCGGTGCCGGTGACCGACGTGAGCGCAGGTGGGTCCTGCCGCTGGAGGTGATCGAACCGTTGAGATCGCATGTCCGGATGACCAGCGAGGGTTGGATCGTCGACGAGTGGCCGGTCACCCACGCGATCGCGGCCATCGTTCAGCGGTGGGTCAGGTCGGCGGGTGGGGCGCTCGGGTTTAGCTCCGCGAGGTTGGCAACGGCCTCGGCCTGGAGTGTCGCCAGGTGGACGAGCAGCGCCGGCCGGTCAAGGCGGTACTCGCCGAGGAGGCGAAGCTTCGCCGGCGAACAGGGCCAGGCGATGCCGCACGTACCGCAGCGCCAGGTCGGGCGCACGGGCCGGTGGCCGGGAGAGTGACGGGGCATCAGCCGACCCGCACCGGGGCTCGCCGGACCGGACGCCGGGCGGTGGGCCGGCTCGGCGGGGAGGTGAGCCACTGTGCGCCCGCGGGCATCAGGTACAGCGCGCGGCGCGCGATCGCGTCGCCGTTCGGGCCGAGCTGGTAGGCGTCGATCCACAACCAACCGTGGTACGTGTGCCGGTCGGTGAGGGCGCGGATCACGCGGACTGTGATGGGCCGAGCGAACTGTGGGCTCGCCGCGCGGGTCAGGCACAACAGGTCACCGGACTGCACCTGCCGCGGCTGGTCGATGCTCATGATGCTCCCCTGGCTGACGTTGGGAGGGGCCGCCCCGTGAGTGCTCGCCCAAGGGGCGGCCCCGCTACGAACGCGTCCGCCGGGTCTCGGGTCCTCCACCGGCCGCGCCGCTGGTTCCACCCTGGATGCTGGACCCCTAGGATCGGAATGGTTACCGCTCGATCACGGAATGTGGCCATCAGGTCGGGGTCGGTGGGGAACGGCGCGGAATCGTGCGGAAGGGCGTGGAAGTCGTGGGAATCTCACCCTCTGAATACCTACTTCGCGAGCTGAAAAGACGCCGGACGGCGGCGGGATTGACTCAGGCGCAGCTCGGAGAGCAGGTGTTTTGCTCAGATTCTCAGGTGAGTGCCATCGAGACCGGAACGAAGCAGCCCACGCTGCCCTATCTGGCGGCCGTGGATAAGACACTCGACACCGGTGGATATTTCACGACGCTCTGGAATGAGCTGGTGAAGGGAGACGCTGCGCCGGTCTGGCTGCGCGAGTGGATCGAGACTGAGCGTGAGGCGACTGCGCTGCGCTGGTACGAGCACGCGTTCGTGCCGGGGCTCCTTCAGACCGAGGCGTATGCACGGGCAACCTTCCGGGCCGCACGGGTGCCGGCGTTCGAGCTCGATCAGCGTGTTTCTGCGCGGTTGGAACGGCAAGCGGTTCTCACCCGTGTCCCGGCGCCGCAGCTCTTCGTAGTCCTGGACGAGATGGCGGTTCGACGGGCCTGCGGTGGGCGGGACGTGATGGCCGAGCAGGTCGAATATTTGATGAGCTGCGCGGAGGAACCGCATATTCAGTTGCACGTGGTTCCGATGTCTACTGGCATGTATTCAGGGCTGGCGGGCGCATTCATTCTGGCCGACATGCCCGACGGGTCACGTGTTGGTTATGTGGACAACCAGCTCTCGGCGCAGATCGTAGAGCAGCCCGAGGGTGTTGCTAGCCTGGGACTGTCGTGGGACGCCGTCCGAGGCGAGGCTCTCCCACTCGGGCAAACCCTCGACTTACTGAAGGAAGCAGCAAAGACATGGACATCTTGACGGGTGCACAGTGGCGGAAAGCCTCCCGCTCATCCACCAATGGCGGCGCCTGCGTCGAGGTCGCGGACAACCTGCCCGGCATCGTGGGCGTGCGGGACTCGAAGGACCCCGAGGGGCCGGCGCTGGTCTTCGGGCCGGTGACCTGGCGGGCGTTCGTCACCGAGGTCGCCCGGCGGTCGTAACCGACTCCCGAACGCGCCGAAGCGCCCGCCCCAGCCGAGGGGACGGGCGCTTCGCTGTGCACGGGTCGGTCAGCCCACCACCGACCGCAGCGGCACCTTGGCGGCATTCAGCGCGCGTACCAGATCCCGTGCGAACGGGTGTTCGTCCACCTGGAGTCCCTGCGGGTTCGGGATCACGACGTACGCCGAATCGTCCTTCGCGGACACCCGGGCGTCGGTGGTGAAGCGTTCGACGATGGCCTGCGTGCGCGGCAGGTCGCCGACCGCGACCTGGATGGTGATCGGTCGCCAGCCGCCGCCCAGGTCGGGCGGCACTGGCGCGGCGGCGGCGCTGGCGCGCGCCGCGTCGACGCCGGCCGCGCGCCGGGCGTCCGGAGCCGCGCCCGCCGGGTAGAGCAGCGCGTTGGCCACCAGGTGCAGACCATTTTCGTTGTACGCCCGGAAGAGCGGATTGAACGCGAACAGCACCGCCCGACCGGCTCCGGTCGGTTCGTCCACCACGGCCGCCGTGCCCTTGAGCGTGTCCGCGCCGACGGTGTAGCCGTTGGCCCAGAAGGTGTCACCCGTCGGGTAGCTGAGCACGTTCGTCCCGGTGGTGCTCGGTGTGAGGATCGGGTCGCTGTTGTTGAACTCGAAGTCCTCCGCCGGGCGACCCGACGCCACCGGGCTGGCGGTGTCCACGTCGACCCGCAGGTGCGAGCCGATCACCAGGTAGTCGGCCGGCTTCGTCTTCTCGGTGGTGGAGGTGAGCCCGGCGGCGCGCGCCAACCGGGTGCCCTCGTTGCGCAGCCCCACGTAGGTGTGGCCCTGGGCGATCCATTCCCGCAGGTTGGCCTGGCCGCTGGCGGTCAGACCACCGGTCGGGCTGCTGCCGTCCGGCACCAGCAGCACGGTACGCCCGGTGAACGCGGCGGTGTTGTCGTTGATGTCGGCCGTCGTGACCGGCTTCAGGTCCAGCCCCCACCGCTTGCCGAGCACGTAGCGCGCCTCACCGTGGGAACCCGACGTGGTGGAGATGCCGGTGCCCTGGAAGAGCCCGACGTCGGGCAGGTCGACGCGGGTGCCGGTCGGCCGACCGCCCGGCGTGAGCGTCACCCCGAGCGACGTGGCCAGCTCGTCGACGGTACGGCTCACCCTGGCCGCCGGGATGGCGACCCTGCTGGTCGGGAGGTCACGAACCAGGGGAACACCGCGGCCGAGCAGGGCGAAGGTGAGCTCCGCGGAGGCGGCCGAGTCCAGCGGGTACGTGTACGAGCCCCACGGCCACGCCGGAGCGGTGCGACCACCGGCGACCGTGCGGACCAGCTCGGCGTTCGGCTTGACGGTGTCGCCCGTGTAGATGGCCGAGACACCCATCAGCAGTGGGTTGCTCCAGGACGACACGTCGTAGAAGTACGGGAACGGCACGTACGGGTCCTCGCCCATGACGGCCTGGATCCAGTGCTTCTGCGGCTGGTCCATCGGAATCCAGTACGCCCCCTTGGGCACTGTCACGTTCGTGGCGGTGCGCCCGCCGAAGACCCGAGCGGTGGGCACCCGGGTCGGTTTGCGCACCTCGTACACCTCGACGTCCATCCGGCGCAGCCGCTCGACCAGTTGTCGGACGTCGGCGAGCTGCCGGTCGGGCAGCAGGAAGTACGAGCGGATCGTGACGTCCGGCACCGGGAACTGGACCTCGTTGGTGGGCTGCACCACCTCGTTCGGCTCCAGCGTGCCCGCCCGGCCCTGGGCGAGCGCGTCGGTCCAGATGTCGAAGTAGCCGTCCAGCACCTCGCGCTTGTTCGCGGCGGCCCAGCCCAGCGTCGACCACTGGGTGTGGAACTGCTGCTGGACGCGGTCGGCCACCGCCGAGGCGCTGCCCTTCTCGTACGTCATGCCGGCCGCGCCGAAGCCGGTGGTCGGCACGGTGTCGCCGTAGCCCATGAAGAACATGTCGTACGTGTCGTAGTTGAAGTAGCACTCGGTGGTGACGGTGTCGTCGCAGGCGCCGTTGAAGCCGAAGCCGGCCCTGTTGGCCTCGCCGATCCGGTTGATCCAGTCCACCGCCTCGCCGGCGATCTCGTGGTGGATCGGGTCGGCGTTGGGTGGGAAGAAGTACTGCCGGCCGCCCATCTCGTGCGCGTCGACGAAGACCTGCGGTGGGTAGCGGCGCAGCAGTTCGAGCTTGCCGTCGGTCTCCTGCTGGGTGCGGGCGAACCAGTCCCGGTTCATGTCGAAGCCGAACTCGTTCTGCCGCCGCGTCGCGTCGCGGCCGTCCGGGTTCTGGGTGGGGACGATGATGGTGACCAGGTTGTCGTTGCGCCGGGCGACCTCGCAGGACAGGCCCGCGGCCAACTCGTACAGCGTCTTGAGCGCCGCGTCGGTCCCGCTCTTCTCGCCGCCGTGCACGTTCGCGGTGACCCAGACGATGGCCGGGCTGTCCTTCGCCGTACGGGCGGCCGTCCGCGCGCTGGTCCGGCGCGGGTCGCGCAGGTCCCGTACGTCGTCGGCGATCTTTCGCAGGGCGGCGGGCCGCACGTTGCGCTCGTTGGACACCACCGCGTACGGCAGCGGCTGGCCGAGCACGCTGGTGGCCATCACCCCGGTGACGACCCGGTTGGAGGCGCTGTCGACGGCCCCGAGGTAGGTCCGGACCTCGTCGTTGGTGACGACCCGCTCCTGCCCCGCGCCGAGGGGGAAGCCGAGCACGGCCTGCGGGCTCGGCACGGTGGTCAACCGGGCGCCCGGATCGCTGCTGCAGGGGGTGGGCCGGGCGGCGGTCGCGGCGGACGTGCCGCTGAGCAGGGGAGTCATGCCGAGTAGGAGTGCGATGGTGGCGGCACCCGCCAGCCGTTTCGGAGGAACCATCCAGAACGGACGCGTCGATGGGGGCATGTCTCGGGTTCCCTTCTCGGGAAAAGCCTCGCAGTGGCCGGAGCCTATGAACCGGCCGACACGACGGTCAAGGGCTGATCGACTTCGGTGACTCTGTGGGCTGCCCGAAGGCGACACCGGCTGGCAGGATGAGGGAGTGGGGTTTGCCTTCGCCGGAAGGAGAAGACGGTGCCCGCGTCTCAGGAGACGATCACGCTCTCGGTCGACCCGGATCTGCCCTCCGCCGATGCTCGGCGATCCCTCGCGTCCTGGCTGCGTGCCGAGGATCGGCTCCGCGGGCACGTGACCGCCGGGCCCGCGCCCGGTTCGACGGCTCGGCCCGACGAGATGTCGGCCGGGGCCACCGACGTGCTGCTGGTGGCGGTCGGCAGTGGCGGCGCGGTGATGGTGCTGGTGCAGTCGATCGCCGGCTGGCTGACCCACCGTCGCGAGGACGTGACGGTGAAGCTGACCCTTCCTGACGGGTCGTCGGCCGAGTTGGACGTCCGTCGGGCCCGGGACATGGACCAGGTCACCGCGCTCATCGGAGCTGCCGTCCGCGCGCTGACCGAGCACGAACCGTCTGTCGAGACGAACGACAGGTGAGCCGCCCCGACCCGACCAGGTCGACCGCGCTGCTGATCGGCACTGCCACGCACAGTCAACAGGCACTTGACGATCTGCCGGCCGTGCGGGCGAACGTGACCGAGCTGGCCCGGCTGGTCACCACCGGGCCGGTCGACCTGGTCGCCGTGGACCGCTGCACGCAGCTCCTCGATCTTTCGCACCCGGGCGAGGCCGGCGTGACCATCGCCGAACGCTGCGGCGAGGCGGAGGACCTGCTGTTGGTCTACTACGCCGGCCATGGGCTCCTGGACGACAACGGGGAGTTGTTCCTCGCGCTGTCGGGCACGAACCCCCGACCGGACTGGCTGAAGTACACGGCCATCCCGTTCAGCTGGATCCGGGACGCCATGCGGGACAGCCCCGCGCGTACCCGGGTGTTGATCCTCGACTGCTGCTTCGCGGGCCGCGCGCTCAACACCATGTCCGCCGCCGACGTCGAGAACGGGTTGGCCGACCGTAGCGAGATCCAGGGGACGTTCACCCTGACCGCCACCTCCGACAACGTCGCCGCGATCGCCCCGGTCGGCGCGGAGCACACCGCGTTCACCGGCGAGCTGCTGAGCCTGCTCCGGCACGGACCACCGGTGCGCGACGGCCATCCCGACGGGGAAGACCTCACCCTGAGCGCCGTGTACCGGCACCTGGCGGTGACCCTGCCCAGCCAGGGCCTGCCCCGTCCGCGTCAACGCAACACCGACCTTGCGGCCGACCTGGTGTTACGTCCGGGGCCCGGCGCTCCACCGGCGGCCGAGGACCAACCCTCGGGTGAGACGCCCGCCGTTGCTCCGGCCAGCAATCTGCCCGCACTGACCGTGGCCCGGCCGGTGCTCGACACACTTCGCCGACCGCAGCGGCTGTTCCACCCACTGCACCGGGAACTCCTGCGGGTGCAACGGCGACGGCTCGCGGTGTCCGTTGGCATCGCTGCCCTCTACACCGTGTTCCTGTTGGCGCGGCTCGTTGTTCCCGAGGTGACGTCGAGCCGGGGTGGCTGGCCGGGCCCGGGGGTGTTCCTCACGATCCTCGACATCGCCGCCGCGGCTGTCGGTACCGCCCTGGCACTCACCGCCGCTCGCGACGCGCGAGAAGGGTTCCCGGGGGACGCAAGGATCAAGTGGGGCCTGGCCATCGTGATCTGGGGTGTGGTCGCCGTGCTCCTGATGGTGACGGTGGCCATGCGAGTCGTGGTGCCGCTGCTCGGTGACTACTCGCACTTCGTCGTTCCCTTCGGCTCCTGCGTGTTTGCCCTGGCGTTGTGGTGGTTCGGGGGCCAGAAACCGAGGGACGAGAGTGGCGTGCTGCGGATGTGGTGGCGCACCCCGTTCGTGGTCGCCGTCGTCTTCGGTGCGATGACCGCGCTCTACGCCACCCCGGACCCGGTGCTGGGGGAGACCCGGTTCATCAGTTTGCTCGAGTCCCACGCTCTCGGCGAGGTGTGGACGCTTGCCGGCTTTCTCACCATCGGCTTCCTGCTCGTCGTCCAGTTCCAGGACGTTCTGACCGGCCATCTGGCGCTCTCGAAGAGACCGCTCGTCGTCTCCCTCTCCAAGCAGGGCATCGGCATTCAGACCAGAGCGCACAACAGGTTCATCGCCTGGCACCACCTGGACCGGATCTTCGTCGCCGGCAACGTCCTCGTCATCGCCTTCAAACGGGACTATCCCGAGGTGGAGAAGCCGCGCGAGTTCACCTACTCGGCAGAGCTGGGCGGTTTTCCAGTGGCCGACCTCCGGCACTTCCCGCACAGCCGGGCGGAGATCCTGCACGCCCTCTCGCACTTCGCGGGCGGCACCCTGCACGGGGTCACCCCGCCCGGCCCGGAGGAGGATCGGCTGCCCACGCGACCGGACGGAAGGCCGGCCCTGCGGTACAGCGATCGTTGGAGCACCCAGTGAGGTGAAGCCGGCCCACCGCCGACCGAACGATCGGTCGACGGCGGGCCGGGTCGGAGGTCGACGGCTACCAGGTGGTCAGGCCGAGGCCGATCGTCTTGGTCAGCGTGGCGTTGTCGTCGTCGCCGTCGAGCGACCAGATCATGGCGCCGGCCAGACCGGCCCGTCGGATGTAGAGCGTCTTCTGCAACACGACAGCCGGATCGTCGTACGTCCACAACGTCGTACCGTCGAACAGCCAGGCGTGCCCGGCGCGCAGGTCGCGGTGCACGGTGTAGCCGTTACCGGCCAGGGTCTTGAGCTTCTTGTAGTCCTCGTACCCGGCCTCGAAGGTGGCCGGCGCGGGCCCGGTGGCCGGCTGGAACAGGCCGTTGCCGCCGCCGGTGATGCCGGTCCAGCCGCGACCGTAGTACGGGATGCCGAGCACCAGCTTGTCGCGCGGCGCGCCACGGTCGATCCACCCGTCGATGGCCACCTCGACGGAGAAGTCCGGGTTGTCCGGGGCGCCCGCCGGGACGCGGAGCGCCGACTGCTGGTTGGCCTTCGCGTCCCAGCCGCCGTGGAAGTCGTACCCCTGCACGGTGGCGAAGTCCAGGTACTTGAAGATCTTGCGACCCTCGTAGCCGGCGTCCATGGTGGCCGGGCTGGCCGGCAGGAACGCGGTCAGCGGGTGGTGCGCGCGGGTCGTGCGCCCGTACGCGTCGAGCTGCCGGCGGAACTCGGCGAGCAGCTTGGTGAAGTTCTCCCGGTCCTCCGGGCGGATGACGTTGCCGGGCTCACCCTCCCAGTTGGGCCACTCCCAGTCGAGGTCGATGCCGTCGAAGACGCCGGCCCCGGCACCCGGGCTGCCGGGGAGATCGCCCTTCAGGTAGAGGTCGATGCAGGAGGCGACGAACGCCTTGCGGGAGGCGTCGGTGCGGGCGGCGTTCGAGAAGTACGTCGACCAGCTCCAGCCGCCGAGCGAGATCAGAACCTGGAGATCGGGGTGCTTGGCCTTCAGCTTGGCGAGCTGGTTGAAGTTGCCGTTGAGCGCCTGGCCCGGGGCGTCGGCGACGCCGTCCACGCTCTCCTCGGCGGGCACGGGTCGCTGGTAGTCGGCCCAGGCGTCGCCCTCGCCCGGCCCACCGTCGACGTAGCAGCGGCCGTCCTCGCTGACGTTGCCGAAGGCGTAGTTGAGGTGGGTGAGGCGGCTCGCCGCCCCGGAGGTGTCGAGCTTCTTCACCGGGAACGCCCGGCCGTAGATGCCCCACTGGGTGAAGTAACCGACCCGGTGGTAGCCGGTGCGGCGCTGCTGTTTGTCGCCCGCGCTGGCGGCGGTGGGCGGGGCGGCGGTGATCAGCAGGGTCGCCAGGGTGACGACGGCGGTGAGACGGCGGTGACGGAATGGTCGCATCGGCACACTCCCACGAGACATCAAGCAGAATTAGTTAAGAGACTTATCTGATCGATGAAGTTAAGCCGGTCACCGTCCACGGTCAAGAGCCGTCCAGCCACATGGGGGATTGTGACGGCGTTACCCGGTGGTAACGATGTTGTGCCATGGACTCCGCCTTGACTTTGATCGGACTGCCCATCGCCCTCGGCGTCATCATGCTCGGTCTGGGTCTCGGACTGACCATCGCGGACTTCCGCCGGGTGGCCCAGCACCCGCGGGCCGCCGTCATCGCCCTGGTGTGTCAGGTGCTGGTGCTGCCGGCGATCTGCTTCTGCCTCGTCCTCGCCTTCGACCTGGCACCGGAACTGGCCGTCGGCATGATGCTGCTGGCCGCATCACCGGGCGGCACCACGGCCAACCTCTACAGTCACCTCTTCGGTGGGCACGTCGCCCTGAACATCACCCTGACCGCGATCAACTCGGTGCTCGCCGTGTTCACCCTGCCGATCCTGGTCAACCTGTCGGCGGCGTACTTCCTGCCCGACGGACGGAGCCTCGGGCTGCAGTTCGACAAGGTGCTCCAGGTCTTCGCCATCGTGCTCGTCCCGGTCGCGATCGGCATGCTGATCCGCGCCCGGGCGCCACACGTCGCCGAGCGCCTGAACCGCCCGGTCCGGATCCTCTCCGTCGTCGTGCTCGTCGCCGTCATCGCCGGCGCGGTGCTCGGTGAACGGGAGAACATCGCCGACTACTTCGTCGCGGTGGGCCTGGCGGTGCTCGCGTTCAACCTGCTGAGCCTCGCCATCGGGTACGGGGTGCCGCGACTCGCCGGAGTCGACCGGAGCGCCGCGACGGCTGCCGGATTCGAGATCGGCATCCACAACAGCACCCTGGCCATCACGATCGCGCTCAGCCCGGCGCTGCTCGACAGCACCCAGATGGCGATCCCGGGAGCCGTCTACGGCATCGTCATGTTCTTCACCGCGGCGGCCTTCGGCTACCTGGTGACCCGGGTCGGCGCCCGGTCCACCGCGACGTCGACGCCCTGACGGGCGTGGTGCTGGCCCGGTCAGCCGTACGGCTGACCGGGCCAGCTGTCCGACTCTCGTGGCGCGGCCGTCAGCGTGGCGCACCGGGCCACCGAACACCGGTGATCTCCTCCGAGCGCTCCCAGAGCCGACGTCCGAGTGTTCGGTCCTGTGCCTCTGACGACAACGTCGCGAGGTGCGGGTAGCCGGATCGCCCACCCTTGCCATCCGGGCCGACGTAGGCCGCGGGCGCCAGCTCGGTCTCGGTTGCCGCGAAGAGCTGAGGGAGTGCCCCCATCTCCACGCCCTGGGCGAAGAGCCTGCCGGAGACGCGCATGGCGACGCCCATCAGTCCGGTTCCCTTCCGCTGCATGGGTGTGTTGCTGTAGCCCGGGTGGGCGAGGACGCTCGTGATCGGCCTCGGCGACGTCTGCTCACGTCGAGCGAGTTCCACTCCGAAGACGGCGTTCGCCAGCTTGGAGGCCGAATAGGCGGCCAGTGGCGCGTACTTCCGCCGTCGCCAACCGATGTCGTCCAGATCGAGAACGCCCTTCGCGTGCAGGTAGGACGTCACCGTGACGACTCGGGGCGCGGTCGACCGACGCAACGCCGGTTCGAGCAACGCGGTCAGCGCGAAGTGGCCGAGATGATTGGCCATCAGGTGATGTTCGGCACCCTGCGGAGTGACGGAGTGACCGACCGCCGAAATCCCCGCGTTGTTGATCAGAACGTCGACGGCTGCCTCCTGCCCGATCTGCTCGGCGGCCCGACGGATCGAGTCGAGGTCCAGTAGGTCGACCTGGTGTACCTCGACCTGCGCGCCGGGATTGGCCCGTCGCAGCGACGACGCGACCGTCTCGCCACGGGTGACGTCGCGCACTGCCAGCAGCACCCGCCCTCCATGTGCGGCCAACTCTCGTGCGGTGACCAGACCGAGGCCGCTGGTGGCCCCGGTGACCACGAAGGTGCGCCCCTTCTGGCTGGCCATACGGTCGGTGGTCCACCCGGGCGCGGCGGACGTACTGCGGTTCATCGTGGGACCTGTCATGGAAACGTCGTCACCCTCGTCCTCGTCGTGACGTGGACCGGCCTGAGCGGGCCGGCCGCGAACTGGGAAACGGTAAACCTTGCCACTAATGTGAAGGTCAAGCGGAAACGAGACCCGTCGTTTCCGATCACCCACAGGACTGGGGGCGTCGGTGAAGATCGGAGACCTGGCAGCGCGGACGGGGTCGCACCGCGGCTACTGCGCTACTACGAAGAGGTCGGCATCCTGCACCCGTTCCGATCCAGCAACGGCTATCGGACGTACGGGGAGCCGGCCGTCGATCGCGTGCTGCAGATCCGCGAGCTTCTCGAAGCGGGCCTGACGACAGAGATGATCCGCGAGGTCCTGCCGTGCCTGGGGCCCGAGGCACAGCGGCCGGATCCCGGCCAGTGCCCGGCCCCCAAGGACCTGGACGGGCTGCGACGCCAGCTCGTCAGCATCGAGCGGCGCATCGACGTGTTGCAGCGCAACCGTCGGGCGATCAAGGACTACCTGCGGGCCTGGGCGGAGGCTGGGGTCACGACGTGACGCCCCCGGGCCGAATGCGGCCCGGGGTGCGTCGCGGCGGAGGTGGCAGTTGGCGGTTCCGCTGGTCGACCTCCGTCAGCCGACCTGGTCGTTGTCCTTGAGCGAGCCCCAGCCGTGCCAGCGGTCGATCTCGATGAGGGCACTGACCCGACCACGATCACGCCGGGGATACGCGTTGCCTGTGTAGTGCCGGGACAACCGGTCGATGTCGGTGAAGTCCGCGTCGGGGCGCAGCTCGGCGACGTGCCCGATGATGCTGACGTGGGTGTACCAGCCGGCCTCGTCGAGCACGGTGAGCGACACCCGCGGGTCGTTGCGGACGTGCTCCAGCCGGCGGCGGCTCTCGTCCATGTTCACCAGGATCCGACCGTCCTCCCACAGGTACCAGGTGGCGGCGGACACCGGCTGACCACCGTTGCGAAGGGTGGTCATGACCGCCGGGTTCGGCTTCTGCAGCATGGCGACCGCGGCCTCGGGGAGCGGTGGCTTGGACATGAAGTCTCCTCTTCGCGTCAGGGGGTTACCCCTGCACGTTACGCAGGTGCCCGCCCGATCGCCGGTGGATGAGGATCGTGGCGGGACAGTGGGGCGGCCGTCGTCGGCCCGGCTGGGGTGAGCAGCGGTCGAGCGGGTGTGCCTGCGGCGCATCCGGGTACCCCGCGACGATTGGACGCGGGGGAGGCGTGATGGCGAGCGAGGCGCCCGACTACTTCCGGCCGGAGGCTGGGCTGGTGCTCACGCACCTGCTGATCGTGCGGGATGTGGACCGTTCACGGGAGTTCTACCAGCGGGTGATGGGGGCGACGGTGGTGCGGGAACGCCAGCCGGCGATCCTGCAGTTCCACAACAGCTACATCGTGATCAACGACGAGGGTGGTCCGACCGATGACAAGCCGGGCGTGCAGGCGCAGGCGCCGCCGGATTCGCGGACGCTCAGCAGCGCGATGAACGTCCGGGTCACCGACGTCCGGGCGGTCTACGAGCAGTGGCGGTCACGGGGTGGGGAGTTCCTGACCGAGCCGAAGGACCATGGCGTCGAGATCCGGTGCTACCTGCGTGATCCGGACGGCTACCTGATCGAGCTCGGTCAGGGGACCGGAATCCTCACCGAAATGGGTCGGGCAGCCACTGCCTGAGCCTGACGGCAGGCACCGTCGCACCCGGGTACGAGATCGACTCGGCACCCGTCGGTGCTCCGGATCAGACCTGCGTGATGACGTTCTTGCCGTACGAGGAGAGGGTCTTCTCCTTGTCGTCATGCATGAGGTAGAGGGCGAAGTTGTGCACCCCGATCTCCTTGAGCTCCTGCAGTCGGTCGACATGGGCTGACTCGGGGCCGACGAGGCAGAACCGGTCGACGATCTCATCGGGCACGAAGTCGGTGGACGGATTGCCGGCGCGGCCGTGGTGTGCGTAGTCGTAGCCCTCGCGCCCCTCGATGTAGTCGGTGAGCGCCTTCGGCACGACCCCGGAATCACCGTAGCGGGCGAGCAGGTCGGCCACGTGGTTGCCGACCATGCCGCCGAACCAGCGCAGCTGATCCCGTTGGTGCGCGAGATTGGTGCCGACGTAAGCCGGCGCGGCCACGCACATCGTGATCGAGTCGGGATCTCGACCTGCCGCGGTGGCCGCATCGCGTACCGAGCCGATCGTCCAGCGGGCGATGTCGGGATCGGCCGTCTGCAGGATGAAGCCGTCGGCCTGCTCACCGACCAGCCGCAGCGCTTTCGGGCCGTAGGCGGCCATCCAGATCTCCAGCCTGCCGTCACGCACCCACGGGATACGCACCGGCGTGCCGTGGTGTTCGACCTCGTTGCCTTCGGCCAGCTCCTTGATCACGTGCATCGCTTCTTTCAGCGTGGCCAGGCTCGCCGGCGGCTGGCCGATGACCCGCCGGGCCGAGTCGCCGCGGCCGATTCCGCACACCGTGCGGTTGCCGAACATGTCGTTGAGCGTGGCGAAGAGCGACGCGGTGACCGACCAGTCGCGGGTGCTCGGGTTGGTCACCATCGGCCCGACGATGAGGTGCTTGGTTGCGGCGAGGACCTGCGAGTAGATGACGAACGGCTCCTGCCACAGCACGCAGGAGTCGAATGTCCACCCGTAGCGGAACCCGTTGTCCTCGGCGGCGGTGAGGCCGGCAACGACGTCGCGTGCCGGCGGGTCGGTCTGGAGTACGACACCGAAGTCCATCGCTTCTCCTCTTCACACCAGGTACTGACTGAGATCGCGCTTCAGGAACCTGCCGTGCCCGGCCGCGCCGTGGAAGGCGTTGTCGTCGACCACGACCCGACCACGGGACAGCACGGTGCAGACCTTTCCGGTCAGCTCCATGCCCTCGTACGCGGAGTAGTCCACGTTCATGTGGTGGGTGCTGGCCGAGATGGTCTGCTGGGCCGTGGGGTCGTACACCGTGATGTCCGCGTCGGCGCCCGGCGCGATGACGCCCTTACGCGGGTAGAGGCCGAACATCCGGGCGGGCGTGGTCGAGCTGATCTCCACCCAGCGCGCCAGGGTGATCTCGCCTTTCACGACGCCCTGATAGAGCAGGTCCATCCGGTGCTCGACGCCCGGCATCCCGTTCGGGATCTTGGAGAAGTCTCCCCGGCCCAGTTCCTTCTGGTCCTTGAAGCAGAAGGGGCAGTGGTCGGTGGACACCAGCGACAGGTCGTTGGTGCGCAGGCCCCGCCACAGTTCCGCCTGGTGCTCCCTGGGGCGCAACGGGGGAGAGGCGACGTACTTCGCGCCCTCGAAGTCGGGCTTGGCCAGATCCTCCAGCGACAGGAACAGGTACTGCGGGCAGGTCTCGGCGAACACGTTCTGCCCGGTGTCGCGGGCCTGGGTGACCGCGTCCAGGGCGTGCGCGGCGGAGAGGTGCACGATGTACAGCGGCGCGCCGGTGACCTTGGCCAGCGCGATCGCCCGCGAGGTCGCCTCGCCCTCCAGCTCGGGCGGCCGGGTCAGGCCGTGCTGCACCGGGTCGGTCTGACCGTTGGCCAGCGCCTGGAGGACGAGCTGGTCGATGGCGATGCCGTTCTCCGCGTGCATCATGATCATCGACCCGGTGTTCCGGGCCTTCTGCATCGCCCGCAGGATCTCCCCGTCGGTGGCGTAGAAGACGCCCGGATAGGCCATGAACATCTTGAACGTGTTGACGCCCGCGTCGATGCAGGCCTCCATCTCCTTCAGAGACGTGTCGTTGACGTCCGAGATGATCATGTGGAACCCGTAGTCGATCGCGCACTTGCCGTCGGCCTTGCTGTGCCACTTGTCCAGCGCGGACAGCACCGACGTGCCCTTGCCCTGCACGGCGAAGTCGACGATGGTCGTCGTGCCGCCCCAGGCTGCCGCGACTGTCCCGGTCTCGAAATCGTCCGCCGAGAACGTGCCACCGAACGGCATCTCCATGTGGGTGTGGCCGTCGATACCGCCCGGCACCACGTACTTCCCGGCGGCGTCGATCACGCGCTCGGCACCGGACGCCCACTGCTGCGCCAGACCCGAGTCGGGCGCGGCGAGCGCAGCGATCCGCTCGCCCTCGACCAGCACGTCCGCCGGGTACGCCCCGGTGGCGTTGACGACTGTTCCGTTGCGGATGACGATGCTCACGGCGTCACCAGCGCTTCGTACGTGTCGGGACGGCGGTCGCGGTAGAAGGCCCACAGGTCACGGACCTCGGCCAGCTTGTCCATGTCCAGGTCGCGGACGACGACCTCCTCCTCGGTGTCCGACGCCGCCTCGCCGACCAGTTGCCCGCGCGGGTCCACGAAGTACGACTGGCCGTAGAAGTCGTTGTCGCCCAACGGTTCCACGCCGACCCGGTTGATCGCGCCGACGTAGTACTCGTTGGCGACCGCCGCCGCGGGCTGCTCCAGCCGCCACAGGTACTCCGACAGGCCGCGGCTGGTCGCCGACGGGTTGAACACGATCTTCGCGCCGGCCAGGCCGAGCGCCCGCCAGCCCTCGGGGAAGTGCCGCTCGTAGCAGATGTAGACGCCGATGCGTCCCACGGCGGTGTCGAACACCGGATAGCCGAGGTTCCCCGGCCGGAAGTAGAACTTCTCCCAGAACCCCTTCACCTGCGGAATGTGGTTCTTGCGATGCTTGCCGAGGTAGGTGCCGTCGGCGTCGATCACCGCTGCGGTGTTGTAGTAGACACCGGGCTGCTCCTGCTCGTACATCGGCACGATCAGCACCACGCCGTACTGCTCGGCGACCTCGCGCATGAGCGCGGTCGTCGGCCCGTCCGGGATGGCCTCGGTGTACGAGTAGTAGTCAGCGTCCTGGATCTGGCAGAAGTACGGGCCGTAGAACAACTCCTGCAGGCAGACCACCTGTGCGCCCTGCGAGGCAGCGCTGCGGATGGCCTCGACCGCTCCTGCGATCATCGACTCCTTGTCGCCGGTCCACTTCTGCTGCACCAGCCCGGCTCGGATGATGTTGCTCATTGCTTCCCCTTCCCGTGCGTGTGCGCGGTGCGCGGCATCGACAACGCCAGGTAGACGAGGAACCCGGCGACCAGACCGACCACCCAGCTGTAGTCGTAGAGCGGCTTGAGGAACGGAATGAGCCCGTCGGACGGGAACGGCCCCGTGCCGGGTGCGGAGTAGGCGCCACCCACCGCGAGGACCGCGCCGACGACGGTGGCGACGACGGCGGGCCAGTTCCATCCGCCGGAGAACCAGTACCTGCCCTCAGGGCGGTAGAGGGCCGGCAGTTGGAGCCTGGTGCGGTGTCGGATCCAGTACCCGGCGATGAGTACGCCGGCGACCGCGCCGAGCAGGCCGCCGTAGAACCCGAGCCAGACGAAGATGTAGATATTGGGGTCCTGCACCAGGCGCCACGGCTGGATCAGGATGCCGAGCACGCCGGTGATCAGGCCGCCGGTCCGGAAGTTCACCAGTCGGGGTGCGGCGTTGGAGAAGTCGTACGCCGGGCTGACCGTGTTCGCCGCGACGTTCACCGACAGCGTGGCGACCACGACGGTGAACAGGCCGAGTGCGACGACCAGCGGGTTCTCGAACTTGGCCGCGAGCTGGATGGGGTCCCAGATCGCCTCACCGTAGATCACGGCCGTCCCCGAGGTGATCATGATCGACAGGATGGCGAAGAACGACATCGTGGTCGGCAGGCCGAGGATCTGGCCGTACGCCTGCTGCCGCTGACTGCCGCCGAACCGGGTGAAGTCGGGGATGTTCAGCGACAGCGTCGCCCAGAAGGCGATCATCCCCATCAATGACGGCGCGAACAGCTTCCAGAAGTCGGCGCCCCAACCCACCTTCGACGGCTCGGACAGGATCGGGCCGAGCCCGCCCGCCTCGACCAGCACCCAGATCAGCAGGGCGACGGCGACCACGATGACGAACGGTGCGGCCCAGTTCTCGAAGCGCCGCAGGGTGTCCATGCCCCGCCAGATGATCGCCATCTCGATCGCCCAGAACAGGAAGAAGGAGGCCCACAGCGTCCACGGGTAGTCCATCACCGTCGCCGCATCGACCCACCAGGAGCCGAGCAGCTTACCGGCGATCGCGTAGATCGCCTCGCCGCCGATCCAGGTCTGGATGCCGAACCAGCCGCACGCGATGAACGCGCGGAGCAGGGCCGGAAGGTTCGCGCCGCGGACTCCGTAGAACGCGCGGGCGAACACCGGGAAGGGGATGCCGTACTTCGTGCCCGCGTGGCTGTTCAACAGCATCGGGATCAGGACGAGCAGATTGCCCAGCGTGATCGTGAGGAACGCCTGCACCCAGTTCATGCCGAGCTGGATGAGCCCGGCGGCGAGCAGGTAGGTGGGGATGTTGTGCGCCATGCCGATCCACAGCGCCGCGAAGTTGTACGTGGTCCAGGTGCGCTTCTCGATCGGCACCGGGGCGAGTTCTTCGTTGAAGTAGCGGCTGTCAGCGATCGTCGAGAAGTCACGCAACTCGACTCGGCCATCCGGATGGGTGATCTGTGTGCCCGGCTCGACCGCGGTGGTCTCGGCGGGGGGCAGGGGTTCAACGGCCATCGGTCACCTCCCTGTCACGCTGCCGCAACAGTGGCCGTCCAACCGGCGCGTGCTGCGGGTGGGGGCGGATCAGCACGATCTTTATCTCGGAATGGTGGGTGTGCCGGACCCGCTACGGGCAGCGGCAAAGTGTCCACGCTTGCCATGATCGGGGCACACTCTGTCCACAAGCATGCCCGCGCGGAGCTGTCAATCGCCTCGGTGGATGGATTCGGGCCTTCTGCCCTTGACCCGTCACGCGTCGTCGAGTTCGTGCACCAGCAGCGCCACGTACAACGACAACATCGATTCCGGGTCCTCCAGCGACACCCCGAGCACCTGCGCGATCCGCGACAGCTGCTGGTAGTAGGCCGTACGTGACAGGTGCGCGGCGCCGGCCGCCGCCGACTTGTTCCCGCCCTGCTCGCAGAAGCAGCGCAGTAGCTCCACGAGCCGGCTGCCCTGGCTGTCGTCGCGCGCCAACAGGGGTCCGAGCTCCCGGTGAGCGAAGGCCCGGACGCGCTCGTCCTCGCGCAGCAGGTGCAGCAGGCCACGCAGTCGCACGTCGTCCAGGCGGTGGTAGACCTGGACGCCGGGGGAGCGTAGCGCGGCACCGGCGACGTGTGCGGCCTCGCCAAGGCTGCGCCGCACATCGGACAGCTGCGACACCGTCGTGCCGACGGCCACCACCACGGCACTGGCCGCCGAGCGGTGAACTTCTCTGGCCAGGCGCCGCAGGATCGCATCGACCTCCGCCTGCGCTGGCAACGACAACAACGCGCGCACGCTGGTGTCGTCCACGACGCCCACCAGTGCCGGCACACTCGCCCGTCGCGCGGCCAACGCGGTGGCCTCCGCGAGGTCCCGCAACACCTCCTGCGTGGCTAGTGCGGGGGCGCGCGGCGTGATGCTCCCCGGTCGGATCGCCACCCCGACCAGTTTCCGCCGCTCCAGCGCAACGCCCAACGCGGCCGCCCGGGTGGTCAGATCGGGAGGAGGCAGGGCCTGGCCGAGCAGTTGCGCGAGCAGCATCCGGTGCGTCTGCCGCTCCAGGCTCTCCCGATCCCGCGCCACCAGCCGGTGCACCGCCAGTGCCGACGCGGCCCGCTCCGCGACCACCACGTGCCTGTGCGGGGGAGGGGCTGGCGAGAGCAGAACCAGCCGTCCCCAGTCGGCGCCCTGCGCGCCGACCGCGGTGATGAGCCAGCCGGCTTCCTCGTCGTAGGCGGTCCGTTGGGACACCGCCACGGAGCGGGATCGCTGCCCCCAGTCGGTCAGCAGCTCGATCGGGTCCTGCCCGGCCGTGTCGTACGCGAGCACGTCGTGCCCCAGCGTCTCCAGGACGACCGGCAGCCCGGAGATCCTCGCGACCTCGCGCAACACCTCGGCCGGCTCCGCCCCGGCGACGGTGAGCGCGGTGAACGTCTCGTGCACCTGCTCAGCCGCCCGCAGCTCGGCGAGCTGCGCGTCCACGATCAACGCCACGACCGCCTCCGTGACGGACACGAACTGGGTCTCCCGCGCCAGCGTGATCAATGGCAGCCGGTGTCGTTCCGCAGCCGCCACCAGCGCGTCCGGCACGTGGTCGCTCCAGCGCCGGACCAACTCCACCACGAGCCCCGCCACGCCGACCGCGGCCAGGTCGTCCATGTACGCCGTCAGTGCCGCTTCCTCGTCCGGCAGCGCGATGCCGGTGGTCAGCACGAGCTCGCCGCCGCGCAGCAGATGTGCGATGTCGGCGACCTCCGCCGCATGAACCCACCGGACGGGCCGCTGCATGCCGACGGACCCCGCGACGACGCGTGGCCGACCGCGCCGGATTACGGGCAGCGCTATGGCTTCGGCGACCGTCGGGTACATGCGCCCTCCCGTGCGGGGAATGCACACAACGTAGCGCCATCAATGCCGACCCGTACAGGTTGTCGGTGGCGGCGAGCACTGAAGTCTCGGGACACTCGGCTGAGGTACGAGAAACGGAGGACGCGATGGCGCATCGGGAGTTGCTGCATCGACACCGGTCCGTGCTGCCGAAGTGGCTGGCCCTCTACTACGAGGAGCCGATCGAGATCGCCAGCGCGCGCGGTCGCCGGGTGACCGATCGCGAGGGCCGCACGTACCTCGACTTCTTCGGCGGCATTCTCACCAACTCGGTCGGCTACGACGTGGCCGAGATCAGCGACGCGGTCCGCTCGCAGATCGACACCGGCGTGCTGCACTCCTCGACGCTGTACCTGATCGAGTCGCAGGTCGAGCTCGCCGAGAAGATCGCGCAGCTGTCCGGGATCCCGGACGCGAAGGTGTTCTTCACGAACTCGGGTACGGAGGCCAACGAGACCGCGTTGATGCTCGCCACGCAGTACCGGCGCAGCGGGCAGGTGCTCGCGCTGCGCAACTCGTACCACGGGCGCGCGTTCGCCACGGTCGCGATCACCGGCATCCGCGGCTGGTCGGCCAGTGAGCTCAGCCCGATCAAGGTGAGCTGGGTGCACGGTGGCTACCGGTACCGCAGCCCCTTCAAGGACCTGTCGGACGCCGATTACGTCAAGGCGTGCGTCGCCGACCTGCGCGAGGTGATCGAGACCGCGACCGCCGGCGACGTGGCGTGCATGATCGTCGAGCCGATCCAGGGCGTGGGCGGGTTCGCCTCCCCGCCCGACGGCCTGTTCCGCGAGTTCAAGAAGGTGCTCGACGAGTACGGCATCCTGCTCGTCTCCGACGAGGTCCAGACCGGTTGGGGCCGTACCGGCGAGCACTTCTGGGGCATCCAGGCGCACGGCGTCGTGCCGGACGCGATGACCTTCGCCAAAGGACTCGGCAATGGTCTGGCGATCGGCGGGGTCGTCGCGCGTGCCGAACTCATGGACTGCCTGCGGGCCAACTCGATCTCCACCTTCGGTGGCAACCCGATCTCCACCGCGGGGGCCCTCGCCACCCTCAACTACCTCCTCGACCACGACCTGCAGGCGAACGCCGCAAAGCTGGGAAACCGCCTGATCCATGGCCTTCGCTCGGTCGCCGCGACGCATCCGGTGGTCGGCGACGTACGCGGCAAGGGTCTGATGCTCGCCCTCGAGCTCGTCGGCCCGGCCGGCGAACCGAACCCCGCGGCCGCAACCGCCCTTCTGGAGGAGGCGCGCAGTCGCGGACTGCTGGTCGGCAAGGGCGGCCTGCACGGCAACGTGATCCGGCTGGCGCCGCCGATGACGCTCACCGAGGACGAGGCCGACGAGGCGCTGGGCATCCTCGCCGAGGCGATCGAGGCGGTGTCGGCATGAGGATCACGCACTGGATCGGCGGCAAGGCATGGAACGGCATCGCCCAGCGCACGGGTGACGTGTACGACCCCGCGACGGGCCGGGTCGGCGGGCAGGTCGATTTCGCCAACGCCTCGGACGTCGACGAGGCGGTCACCGCCGCCCGGGAAGCCTTCTCCCGGTGGCGCAACGCCTCGCTCGCCCAACGCGCGAACGTGATGTTCGCGTTCCGTGAACTGCTCAACGCCCGGAAGTCCGACCTCGCCGAGATCATTACCGCCGAGCACGGCAAGGTGCTCTCCGACGCGGCGGGCGAGATACAGCGTGCGCTGGAGGCGGTGGAGTTCGCCTGCGGCATCCCGCAGTTGCTCAAGGGCGGGTTCAGCGAGAACGCCTCGACCAAGGTCGACGTGTACTCGATCCAGCAGCCGCTCGGCGTGGTCGGGGTGATCTCCCCGTTCAACTTCCCGGCGATGGTGCCGCTGTGGTTCGTGCCCAACGCCATCGCCTGCGGCAACACCGTGGTGCTGAAGCCGAGCGAGAAGGACCCGTCCGCGGCGAACTTCCTGGCGGAGCTCTTCGCCGAGGCCGGGCTACCGGATGGCGTGTTCAACGTCGTGCACGGCGACAAGGAGGCGGTCGACCGGATCCTTGAGCATCCGGAGGTCAAGGCGGTCTCGTTCGTCGGGTCGACGCCGATTGCCCGGTACGTCTACGAAACCGGAACGCGTGCCGGCAAGCGGGTGCAGGCGCTCGGCGGCGCGAAGAACCACATGGTCGTGCTGCCCGACGCCGACCTCGACCTCGCCGCGGACGCGGCCGTCTCGGCCGGATTCGGCTCGGCCGGTGAGCGCTGCATGGCGATCTCCGTCGTCGTGGCGGTGGATCCGGTCGGCGATGAGCTGGTCGGCAAGATCAGCGAGCGGATCGCCGGAGTGCATGTCGGCGACGGTCGCCGCCTGGGCTGTGAGATGGGACCGCTGGTCACCGGGGCGCACCGGGACAGGGTGCGGTCGTATCTGGAAGCCGGCCGGTCCGCGGGCGCGAAGCTGGTGGTCGACGGCCGCGGCCATTCGATCGACGGTGACGACGCCGGCTTCTGGCTGGGGCCGACACTCTTCGACCACGTGGACGTGGACATGTCCATCTACACGGACGAGATCTTCGGTCCGGTGCTCTCGGTGGTGCGGGTCCCCAGCTACGACGCGGCGGTCGACGTGGTGAACGCCAACCCGTACGGGAACGGCACCGCCATCTTCACCAACGACGGTGGCGCCGCACGGCGGTACCAGAGTGAGATCGAGGTCGGCATGGTCGGCGTCAACGTGGCGATCCCGGTTCCGGTCTCGTACTACTCGTTCGGGGGTTGGAAGGACTCGCTGTTCGGTGACTCGCACGCGTACGGGCCGCAAGGCGTGCACTTTTTCACCAGGGCCAAGGTCGTCACCAGCAGGTGGCTCGATCCGTCGCACGGCGGTGTGAACCTCGGCTTCCCACAGAACAACTGAGCAGCTCGTCAACTCACCTCCGGGGTGGCGCGGGAGATGCCGGGAACCCAGCCCGGGGCAGCCACGTCGTAGGGGGCATGACGCGTAGCAGCGCCCACGTACCCCAGCCAACGGCCGCCAACGGCGCCGTCCGAGTGATGACTCCAGCTCGCGTCATCGGACTGGCCCTGGTCGCCGGCCTGGCGCTGGTCACCGGTTGTACGGCGGAGCCGGTCCCCGCGCCGCCGCGTGACCGGGGAGTGCCGGCCGGGGGATTCCGGCTCGTCGCGTTCGACTCCTGCCCGGAGGCGCTGCGGCAGCTGAAGGCGGCTGCCCGGGCGTACGTCGGGCCCTGGGGGTTCGGGTTGAGCGGGGACGCGCGTTCCCTCGGTAGCGCCGAACGGGTTGCGGCGCCCGCCGTGGCGGGGGCGGCGGATACGGCGTCCAAAGCCGCCGCCCCCGGTTACTCCGGCACCAACACACACGAGGCCGGGGCCGATGAACCGGACCTGGTCAAGACCGACGGCAGGCGGATCGTCACCGTGCAGCACGGCACGCTGTACGTGGTCGACCCGGCCACCCGCCGGCTGACCGGAGAGCTGGAACTGGCACCAGGCGCCGATCAGTTCGGCGGGGCCGAGGACGCCCTGCTGCTGCACGGTGACCGGGCACTGGTGCTGCGCCGCGACGGGTGGGCCGGGAGGGCGAAACCGGCCGTCCCCGAGGGAGGGCGGGTCGTGGACGCCCCGGCGCCGGACGGCATCGTCGGCCCTCAGCTGATCATGGTCGACCTGTCCGGCCAGCCGAAGATCATCGGCGAATACCGGATCGACGGCGATCTGGTGGACGCCCGCCAGGTCGGGACAACGGTCCGGGTCGTGGTCCGCTCCGCGCCCCGACTGAACTTCCCGCATCGGGAACGGGCCACCGACGAGCAGCGCACCACCGCCAACCGCGAGATCATCGACAACGCCACCGCCGACGACTGGCTGCCCCGGTACGAGGTCACCTCCGGCGGGCGAACCAGCGCCGGACGGGTCGGCTGCGAACGGGTGAGCCGGCCGGCCGTCTACTCCGGCACGTCGCTGGTGACCGTGCTCAGCTTCGACCTCGGTGCGGCCGCGCTCGGTGCTGGCGACCCGGTCACCGTGATCGCCGACGGCGACACCGTCTACAGCAACGGACCCCGGCTGTACGTCGCCAACGATCAGCGCTGGCGGGTGCTGCCGATTCTGACCTCGCGGAACATCGCACCGGATCCCAGGGACGAGACCACCGAGATCTACCAGTTCGACATCACTGGCACCGGTGCCCCGCGGTACGTCGCCGCCGCGTCCGTACCGGGCTGGCTCGTCAACCAGTACGCCATGTCCGAGTGGGACGGGCATTTGAGAGTGGCCACCACCAGTGGCCGTACCTGGGGCGACAGGCCGAACTCAACGTCCAGCGTGTATGTCCTGCGTGCCGACGGCACGGCGCTGACCCAGGTCGGAAAGGTCGCCGGGCTGGGCAAGGGGGAACGGATATACGCGGTACGGTTCGTCGGTGGCACCGGGTACGTCGTCACCTTCCGGCAGACCGACCCGCTCTACACCGTCGATCTGCGTGATCCGGGGGCGCCGAAGGTGACCGGCGAACTGAAGATCAACGGGTATTCGGCGTATCTGCATCCGGCCGGCGAAGGACGGCTGCTCGGTGTCGGGCAGGAGGCGTCCGGCCAGGGCCGTATCCAGGGCACCCAGCTCTCGCTCTTCGACGTCTCCTCCCCGGCCAAGCCGACCCGGGTCGCCCAGTATCACGTCAGGCAGGGGCACTCCGAGGCGGAGTTCGACCCGCACGCGTTCCTCTACTGGCCGGCAGAACGCCTGGTCGTGGTCCCACTGACCGTCCACGGCACGGGCCGGCCGAGCAACGTGGCTGTGGCCCTGCGAGCCGGCGACGGCGGGTTCACCGAGGTCGGCACGGTCGACCACACGCCGGACACGGGAGGTCCCGAGGGTCTGACGCCGATCCGCCGGTCACTGGTGGTCGACGGAGTGCTCTGGACCGTCTCCGCCGAAGGTCTCAAGGCGACCAGCCTCTCCACGATGAAGACCCTCGGCTGGCTGCCCACGGCGTGAACGGCGGTGTCCGGACCCGCGTCCGGGGCGTCGCGCCTCGCCGGAGAAGATGTCAGCATGAGCGAATCCGCACTCCCCAGGCGCGTCGTCGTCACCGGTGCCACCGGCAAACTCGGCCGTGCCGTGGTCGCGCACCTGCGCGCCGTGGGCGTCGACGTGCTGGCGGTGGACCGGGCCGGTGGCCGCGACCCGCGCGACGTGGACGGCGAGTTCCTGCTGGTCGACCTGACCGACTACGGGCAGGTGGTGGAGGCGTTCACCGGGGGCGCCGACGAACACGCCGGTGGGGTCGACGCGATCGTGCACCTGGCGGCGGTGCCGGCACCCGGCCTGATGTCGAACGCGACCACCTTCGCGAACAACTCCGCCGCGACGTACAACGTGTTCGCCGCGGCCCGGGCGGCCGGGATCAAGCGGGTCGTCTGGGCGTCGAGCGAGACGGTGCTCGGGTTGCCGTTCGACACCCCGCCGCCGTACGCGCCCGTCGACGAGGAGTACGCGCCGCGCCCCGAGTCGACGTACTCCCTGAACAAGGCACTCGAGGAGGAGATGGCCCGGCACTTCTGCCGCTGGGATCCGGAGCTGGTCATGGTGGGTCTGCGGTTCTCCAACGTGATGGACGTCGAGGACTACGCCCCGTTCCCCTCGTTCGACGCCGACCCGTCGCTGCGCCGGTGGAATTTGTGGGGCTACATCGACGCCCGCGACGGCGCGCAGGCGGTCGAGCGGGCGCTCGTCCACGACCAGCCCGGCGCGGACGTCTTCGTCATCGCCAACGCCGACACCGTGATGAGCAGGTCCAGCGCCAGCCTGATGGCCGAGGTCTACCCGGGCGTCGAGATCCGTAAGGAACTCGGCGAGCACGAGACCCTGCTCAGCATCGACAAGGCCCGCCGGGTGCTGGGCTACGAGCCGCAGCACTCCTGGCGGGACCACGTCGACGTGCTGTAGGTCAGCGCGCCGCCTGGTAGGCGCGGCCGACGGCGGTCGCCTCGCTGCCGGTACGGAACAGCCCGGTCTGGTCCTTGTCCGTGGCGGGCAGGCCGAACCACGCGTACCGCTGTAGCCAGGACAGCCCGCCCAGCATCCGCGTCGCCGCGGTGAGGAACGCGGCCTGCTGCGCCTGGCTGGGGAAGCGGACGCCGTTGGAGAAGTCGATCAGGGCGAACTCGGTGAGCCAGATCGGCAGCTTGTACCGGTCGTGCACGGCCTGCAGGTACGACTTGAGTTGGTTGACCGCGTTGGCGGCGGTGAAGTCGCCGCCGTACCAGTGCAGGGCGATGAAGTCGACGCGGTAGCCGCGCTGCTTCGCGCCGGCCATGAAGCGGTCGAGCCACTCGCCGGGCCGGTCACCGCCCCAGGCCACCGCCGGGCTGCCCAACGGAAGGCCGGTGGCCTGCAACTGCGGCCACAGGTCCAACGCCTGCTCGACGGTCATCTCCGCCTGGCCCTTCAGGTCCGGCTCGTTGAACCCGAGCAGGTAGTTGCCGTTCTTCTTGGCCTGTTGCAGGTTGGTGGCGGTGACGCTCTTCGCCCCCCAGATCATCGGGACGAACTCGGCGCCCTTAGGGCTGGAGACGCCCTGGTGCGCCACGTCCCAGGTGTAGTACCAACTCGCCCCGGAGTTCGCCAGCGCCTGGTTGACGCCGTCAAAGGTCCACACCCCGACACCCTTGCGCTTCGAGGTCACCGTCGGTGCCGCCGGGACGACCGGACGCCCCGTTGTCGGCTTCGTCGTCGGCGTCGCCGAGGGAGTCACTGCCGTCGGGCTCGCCGTGCCGGTGGGCGGGGTCGCGGTGGGTGTGCCGGGCTCCGGGCCGGTGGGCGGCGGCGCGTCGAGCGCCTGCGTCGCCGCCGGGACGGGCGTCGGCCCGGTCGGCTGCACCACGACGATCACACCGGTCACCAGTACGGCGACCACGGCGGCCACGACGAGCGGCCACAGCAGACGTCGCGCACCGAGCGGAAGGCGGCCGAGCAACCCGCGTCGGGGTTCCGCGTGGGCACCCCGGTTTCCCCTCGCGGCGTCCGCTTCACCCTGGCCGGTTGCGCGCATCGATTCCACTCCTTCACGTGGTCGCACTGCTGACGAGCGATGAGGTGGTGGTTGATCGCCACCAACTCCTCCCCTCAGGAGACTTGCCGGCCGTACGGGGATAACGGTTTCGTCGGCGCGAGCACCGAGCGGAACGCCCGCCCGGTGCTTCGATCGCCTTCCGGTCACCGTCAGTGATAGACCGCGTCCACTATGCTCGACGCTGCCCGGATCGATGATCGCCGGGGTCGGGAAGGATCTCATGAGCGCTGACCCGGATGAGGCCCTGCTACGTGATCTCGTGTGGCCGTTGGTGCGGGAGTTCTCACCAGCCGAGCGAGACGAACTGTTCCCGCTGCTGAGCGCGGCCTATTTTGCCGATCCGAAAGCCTTCGCCCGTAACGGCGCTGTCGGCGGGCCGCTCGCGTTCGGGCTGCCCGAGCTCGCTGTGATCGTGACGCCAGCTCTCCTGGCCGCGATGAGCGAGGTGGTCCGGTACGTGGCCACCGAAGCGGCGTTGAAGGGCGTGAAGGCGACGGCCGACGGCATTCGACGCCTGTTCGGAATCGGTCGTCGTCCGAATCCCGCCCCCGACGAGACTGCGCCGCTGACGCTGACCGCCGAGCAGTGGAGGGAGGTCCGCCGAATCGTTGAGCGCGTGGCCCGTCAGGGTGGCGTCCCCGCCGACCAGGCGAAGCTCATCGCCGACGCGGTGGTAGGCCAAGGTCAGGTCGGTGGTGGGCCGGCGTGACCTGGACTGCCGCTCCCCGGCACGACGGGGCCGGGTCGGCCATGCCCCGACCGGCCCGTCCGATTGCCACACCGGCGGCGTCCACCCTCCGGTTCGCGCTTCTGGCCGCGGTCGTCCTGGCCACCAGCGGGTTCGCCTTCCTGAGTGTCTACACGTTTCTTCCGGACCGGCTGCACCGTCTGTCGACCGCCATCGAGTTGTGTGAGGCGGAGCGATCGGCAGCACCCGGTTGGTCCGACACCCCGATCGTCACCGAGGAGGACGCCCAGAGGTCGGACGCCGCGCACCGCCGGCTGAGCGAGTGCCTCACCCCCGTGCTCGTCGACCAGGTGGCCTTCGTCGCCGGCGGCGTCGCCCTGCTGATTGCTGTGGCGCTGGCGTCGTACCTGTCGCACCCCTGGTGGATCGTGCGTCGACGCAGGTTGAAGCGGTTGTCCGAGAGCACCTCACCGCGGTTGTGGGGTGAGCTGGAGCAGCTCAGCCGCGAGATCGGCCTCGGCACCCCACCGGACTGGCGCTTCGCGCCCTTCGCCCGTACCACCGGTGGCCAGGCATTCGGCCTGCCCTGGCACCGATACGTGCAACTCGACGCCGGGCTGCTGCTGCTCCACACCACTGACCGGCCCGCCTTTCGGGCGGTGGTGCTGCACGAGCTGGCACACCTGCGTCATGAGGACGTGGATCGGACCTACCTGACCATCGGCATCTGGCGATCGTTCGTCGCCGTCGCGCTCCTGCCCTACCTTGTCCTGGCCGTGCACCCTGAGCTGTTCCGCACGCCGCTCGACTGGCACTGGCGCGACGTCCAACTCGTGGAGGATCCGGGCCCGACCGTCTACCGCCTCGGCTCACTGCTGGTGCTGACCGCCGTGGTCTACCTGACCCGCAACGCGATCCTGCGCGTGCGCGAGACCCACGCCGACGTCGCTGCCGCAACACAGGGCAGCGGGGACGCACTGCGATCCGTCCTGGAGCGCCTGCCGACGTCCCGGTACTGGTGGAGCAGGTGGGGCACCCACCCGCATCCGCGTCGGCGGCTCGCCACCGTGGCAGACCACCGGTTGCTGTCCACCGTCGGTCTGTGGGAGCTGGCAGGCGTCGGCATCGCGACCGGGCTGGTCTGCGCCAACGCCGGCTTCCTGGTGGGCATCAACGTGTTGAGCGATCCTCGACTGGCGCTCGCGGCGGTTGGCTTCCTCGTCGGTGTGGTCGCCGTCGCGTTGCTCGCGGTGGCGATCTGGCGGGCCGTCGCGAGAGATCCCGCCCGGGTGCCGTCGGCGCTGACCTGGCTGGTCGGTCCTGTCGTGCTCGCCGCCGGGTGTGGCGCCGGCTCGTTCCTGTCCCTTCAGGTGGCCGCGACCGTGCAGGTGCCGGGTGGCCTGGTCGGCCCGTCGGCCTGGGTCGTCTCGACGCTGCTGTTGATGACGGCCGGCGTGCTGATCGCCGGCTGGATCACGTCGACGGCCCGCGGCGTGCTCATTGCGCCGGAAACTGCGCCGTGGGCCATGCCAACCGTGGTGGCGGTCGCGGCCCTCCTCGGCGGCCTCCTCTTCGCCGTCTGGCTACCCGCCAGCGCGGTGCCGAGCGGCTTCGCCATCCGCTGGGGTGAGCCTCCGGCGATCGGCGCGGACATCGGCTGGTACAGCGGCATCGCGAGGTGGGCGGATGTGCGGTTCGACCCCGCGCTCCGGTTGGTGTTCAACCCGTTCACGCTGCTCTTCGTGACGGTGCTCTGGCTCGTTCCGGCGATCATCCGCAGGGGCCGGAACCGTGGAGTACCGGATCTCCAGCCGCTGAGGCTGGGGGCCGCGCTCACCGTCGGCGCCATCGGTGCGGCCGGCGTGCTGGTGATCGGAGCCGTGCTGCCCTTCGCGGCCAAGGCCGCGCTACCGGTCTGGGCTCGCCAGCAGGAGGTGGTCGACGGCGTGGCGTTCTTCGCGATCTACGATGCCGCGGGCGTCACCATCGCCGCAGTCGCCGTCGCGGTCGTGATGGCTGTGATCGTGGGCCGACCCGGCCCGGACCGGCCGGCACTGGCGGCCCTGGCCGGCTCGACGACGGCGGTGCTGTCCACTCTGGTGATCTTCTTCGTGACCGACCCGATCGCCTGCCACGTCAACGTCTGGGACTTCTCGCCCGCGCCGAGGAGATGCTTCGGCGTGGTGTACGCCCAGTCGTTCTCCCGGGTCGCCCACGAGATCATCGTGCAGGGCATCATCCTCGCGATACCCGTCATGATCCTGGCTGCGGCACTCGGCGCTGCCTACCGGCGTCGAGTGCCGCGGATCGTCCCCACCCCCCGGCAGACCGGGGCGCTCGGGACAGTCGCCACCACGGTGCTGCTGATCCTGCTCGCGGCGTTCACCGTCTATCTGAGCCTGCTCATCCTGCCCCTGGCACACGACGACTGGCTCCGGCGCACTTTCGGGTAGCGGCGACACGATCGTCGGATGCACGGGCGAGCAGCGGACACACGCCCGATGGGGTCACCCCTTCAGGCCGGTGTGGGCGAGGCCCTCGATGAACTGCCGCTGCGCGATGACGAACACGACCAGGACCGGCAGCGCGGTCATCGAGGCCGCCGAGAGTTGTACGTCCCACATCGGGCCGCCGTACGCGTCGACGAACTGGGTCAGCGCCTGCGGGAGGGTGAACTTCTCCGGGGTGGACAGGAAGACGATCGGTTCCAGGTACAGGTTCCAACTGTGCAGGAAGGTGAAGATCGCCACCGCGCCGAGGGCTGGGCGGGCCAGGGGCAGCGCGATCCGCCAGAAGGTCGCCAGCCGTCCCAGGCCGTCCACCCGCGCCGCCTCCTCCAACTCGCCGGGGAGGGTGACGAAGAACTGCCGCATGATGAAGGTGGCCAGCACACTCGGCGCGCCGAGCATCGGCACCAGGATCAACGGCCAGTGGGTGTCGATCAGGCCGACCGAGTTGAACATCTGGAACAGCGGCACGATGGTCACCTCGCTCGGGATCAGCAGGCCGACCAGCACCACCAGGAAGAGCGCGTGCTGTCCTCGGAACCGGATCCGCGCGAACGCGTAGCCGGCCAGCGACGACACGGCGAGGGTGCCGATGGTGACCACCACGGCGATGTACGCGCTGTTGGCGTACTGCTGGGCGAACGGTTGCAGTTCGAACACCCGCTGGTACGCCGAGAAGCTCAGGTCGGTGGGGATCAGCGACGGGGGGAACGCGAAGATGTCACCGACCGGTTTGAACGACGAGGTGACCATCCACCAGGTCGGGAAGACGAACGGCACGGCCAGCAGGCAGATCAGCCCGTAGATCGCCACCCGGGCCCGCAACGGCAGCCTATTGTTCATGGAAGACCCACTTCCTGCGCATCCGCCACTGCACGACGGTCAGCGTCAGCACGATCAGAAACAGCAGCACCGACAGCGTCGAGCCGTAGCCGAACTGGTGGAACTGGAACGCCTGCTGGTAGAGGTAGTAGACGAGCACGGTGGTCGAGGTGCCCGGTCCGCCCTGGGTGAGCACCGCGATCTGGGCGAAGACCTGCAGTGCGCCGACCACGGTGATGATCGAGGTCAGCAGGATGGTCGGGCTGATCAGCGGCACGGTGATCCGACGGAACTGGGTCCACCGGCTCGCTCCCTCGACGCGGGCCGCCTCGTACAACTCGGCCGGGACGCCCTGCAACGCGGCGAGGAACAGCACCATGTTGAGGCCGACGTTCTTGACCACCTGGACGACGATCACCGACAGCAGCGCGGTCCACTCGCCGCGCAGCCAGTTGGGGCCGTCCAGGCCGACCGCGCCCGCCACCCCGTTGACGCCGCCGTTGTCCTGGAGCAGGAAACCCCAGACGATCGTCCAGGCGACGAGCGAGACCACCACCGGGGAGAAGAACAACGTCCGGAACACCACGGTGCCGCGTAGCCGTTGGTTGAGCAGCACGGCGAGCAGCAGGGCCAGCGCGAGGTTGAAGACGACCAGGCCGACGGAGAAGAACAGCGTGGTCCGGAGTACGCCCGGCAGCTTCGGGTCGTCGACCAACTCGCGGTAGTTGTCCGTGCCGACGAAGTCGAAGGTGTCCGCGAGCACGTTCCACTCGTGCAGGCTGTACCAGACCACCAGGCCGAGCGGCAGCAGCACGAACAGGGCCGTGCCCACCAGTTGCGGTGTCACGAAGAGCAGGCCAGCCAACTGGTCACGCCGGCGACTCGTCCACCATCCGCGTCGTCGGGGCGCCGCTGCGCCGCCCGGGGCGGGCCGGGATTGGGCCCGGCCCGCCACGTCGTCCACGAGGACCGGCATCGCTGATCCTCTACTTCGCCAACAGCGGGTTGATCGCGGAGCAGACCCCGTCGAGGACGGCCCGCACGTCCGTGTCGGGCTTCCACATCGGGTCCAGCGCGGACCGTACGGCCTGGCTCAGCTCGGCCTGCCCGGTGTGGTTGGGCTTCACCACACCGTTGGCGATCCCGTCGATGACCACGCTCTGCAACTGCTCCGGCTTGAGCAGGGGATTGGTCTTGGCCAGCGTCGCGGCGGTCAGCAGCGGGGTACGCGGCGGCGGGAAGAACTGCGCCAGCTTGGCGGAATTGGCGGGGTTGGTGAGGAAGGCCAGGAAGTCGGCGGCGACATCGGCGTGCTTGCCCTTCTTCAGCACGCCCATGCCACCCTGGCCGATCACCGAGTAGCCACCCTTCGGGCCAGCCGGCAACGGCACCAGGTCCCAGCCGAACTTCTGCTTCTCCAACAGCGAGGCCCGGGAGATCTGGGTGATCGTCATGCCGGCCTCACCGGCGAAGAAGTCGGCCGAGGTACCCGGACCGGGCAGCGCCTTCGCGGTGAAGATCGCCTTGTGCAGGAACGTCATCGCGTCGACCATCTCGCTGGCGTTGAAGCCGCAGGTCCTGCCATCCGCGCTCCACGCCTGGGCGCCCCAACCGGTCCAGATGGTGGAGAGGTTGTCCCAGCCCTTGTAGTCGAAGTCCCGTACCACCAGGCCGGCCTTGCCGGTCCTGGTCGCCACCGCCGAGGCCGTGGTCACGGCGTTCTCCCAGGTCCAGGAGTTGGCGGCGATCAGTTCGGCCGGGCTCTTCGCACCGGCGGCCTTGACCAGGTCGGTGTTGACGAAGATGCCGAACGGAGAGGTGGAGAACGGATAGCCGTAGAGCTTCCCCTCGGACTGCCACAGCTTCGTCGCAGCCGGCGCCAACTCGTCGTAGGCGTACCCGTCGGTCTTGCGCAGGGTCTCGTCAAGCGGCAGCAGCGCGCCCGAGGAGACGAAGTCCGGCGCCGCGTTCTCCAGGACCCAGGCCAGGTCGGGCGGGTTGCCGCCGGCGATCTGGGTGGTCAACGTGGTGGTGTAACTCTCGAACGGGATCGGGTCGAACTTGATCTCCGCGACGTTGGGGTGGCTGCTCCGGTACTCCGCGGCGATCTCGTTGAACAGCTTCAGGTGTGCCTCGTTCGCCGACCAGGTGGTCATCCGCAGCGAGACCGGGCCGTCGGAGCCGGCACTGTCGCCGCCGCCGCACGCGCTCAGGCCGAGCATCGCGGTGAGCGCGACGACGGCCGTCAACCGTTTCCTCATCAGGGTTCTCCCTCAGTAGCCGGCGATGTCGGGCCAGCGCAGCTCGACGCCCTCGTCGGCGAGGCGGTTCTGGAAGTCGGCCAGCAGGCCGGGGGTGTAGCGCACCGCGCGGGGAGTGACCCGGCGGGCCAGGCAGAAGTCCGCGAGCAGACCGGCGACCTCGCCGACGTTCCACTCCACGGGGTGCAGGCGGTACGAACCGTTGGTGATGTGGGTGGTGCCGATGTTCTTCCCCGCGGGCAGCAGGTTCTCCACCCGCCGGGGGATCAGGGCGCCGAGCGGGATCTCGAAGGGACACGAGGCCACGTCGACGTAGTTGTCCCCACCCGTGGACGGGTGCAGGTCGATGCGGTACATGCCGACGCCCACCGCGTCCGGGTAGCTGACCGCGCCCTTGTCGCCGCGTACCGCCAGGGAGAGGTCCTGCTCGACGACTGTGTACTCGGCGCGGATGCGTCGCGCCTCACGGATGTAGGGGGCCTGGGCCAGCCCGCTGTGCGTGACGTCGCCACCGGTGCTGATGCCGCCGGTGCCGGTGACGTCGCCACGCAGACGCAGCCCGGGGAAGCCGGTGCCACCGTCGGCGCGGGGCGCTTCGGTCTGCAGCCAGTAGAGCACCGACAGGGAGAGCTCGCGGGCCGCCGCGATGTGGTGGGCGGGGTCCGGCGCGTCGATCAGCGGATGCTCGAAATAGTCGATCATCGGCCAGTTGACCAGGCAGATGTCGCTGTCGTAGCTGCCCGGGAGGAAGTTGCGCCGAGCGGCGATCCGACGGAACGTCCACAGGTTGCCGTCGCCAGGGCTCAGCCGTTGGTCGGCCATCACCAACCACGGGTCGTCGTCGGGGTTGGGGGTGAAGCTGCGCTCGGAGATCTCCAGGGTGCGCGGGTTGGGGGATCGGAAGGAGAGCATCCGGTCGCCCCAGAACGGCGGCTGGTACGTCCGCCAGAAGTCGTACCGGGCCGGTCGGTCGATGGTGTGGTCGCCGTCGACGTGGTCGACCGCGAAGCAGACCGAGAACGCCTGCATGTTCGTCGGCTGCGCCTCGTCCGGCGCGCTCGGCTCCCCGGTCTCGCCGCACGACTCGAAGCCGGTGACGTACTCGGTGCCGGTCAACGGCAGCAACTCGCCGGTCTCGGTGGCGTCCAGCACGTACGGCGCGACGACGTGCACCTGTTCGCCGCTGTCCCGGTGCGCCAGGGTCACCCCGGTCACCCGGTCGCCGTCGGTGTCGGCCCCGACCGGCAGGTACGGCTGGAGCAGCCGCAGCCGACCGGCGCCCCGGTACGGCGCGAGCATCGCCTCCAGCACCGCGACCGCGACCCGTGGCTCGTGACAGAGCCGGCTGACGTGCCCGGCCCCCGGGTTGAGCGTGGTGGCCTGCCGCGCCCGGTCGGTCAGCGGGTAGTAGGCGCGGTAGTAGTCCCGGATGCCGTCACGCAGCCTCCGGTAGCTGGCGGTGACACCGAACTGTTCGACCCAGGAGTGCTCGTCGGGTGGTACGGCCTGACTGGTGAGCTGGCCGCCGAGCCAGTCGAACTCCTCGGTGAGCACCACCGAACGGCCGGCGCGCAGCGCGGCGAGGGCTGCCGCGACGCCACCGAGTCCACCGCCGACGATCAGTACTTCGGCCTGAATGTCTGGCAAGAGCTGTCCTTTCACGGGGTCACCTTTGGGGGCGCGAGGGTGGCGCCGTCGACGGGTTGGCAGGGCACCAACCGCTGCGGCACGGTGTCCGGGTCCGCCTCCAGCAGCCCGGTCAGCACCTCGACGGACTGCCACCCCATCTCCCGGCGGGGGATGCGGAAGCCGGTGAAGTCGATGTCCGTGCTGGCCGGTCGGGTGGGGTCACCGAGCGCCAGGATGGACAGGTCAGCCGGGATGTCCAGCCCACGTTCGCGGGCGAGTTGGGCGATGGCCACGCCGTCGGCGTACTCCTCCACCACCGCCGCGGTGACGCCCGCCGCGAGCAGGGCGTCGAGCAACTCGGCGGGGGAGCGGTCGGTGGTCGGCAGGTGCCGCGGCGTGCGTCCGGCCTCGTCGAGCGGGGTCCGGAAGCCGCGCATCCGGTCGGCGTGCGACTCGGGGCCGGCGCCCTGGCCCAGGTAGGCCAGCGCGGTGTGACCCGCGGCCAGCGCGCGGCGTACCACGGTGGCGGTGGCGGTCGGGTAGTCGGCGCCGACGTACGGCACCGGCCCACCCGCGTCGTCGCGGCGGCCGACCGAGACGAACGGCTGGCCCTCGGTGACCAGCCGGGTCAACTCGTCGCGGTCCAGCGAGCGTCCGAGCAGGACGCAGCCGTCGGCCAGCCGGAGCCGGTTGTCGTCGTGGAAGATCCGCCGTCGGCCGCCCGACACCGGGGCGCTGGTGAGCAACAGCAGGTCACAGCCGAGCCGCTCGGCGCACTCCTCGATGCCGACCAGGAACGGGTGGTAGAAGTCGCCGGTCCCGGTCGGGAAGACCGGTTCGTAGGTGAACACGCCGAGGATGCGGTTGTGCCGCGCGGCGAGCCGACGGGCGACCGGGTCGGCGACGTAACCGGTGGTGCGGATGGCGTGCAGGACCCGCTCCCGGGTTTCCGGGGCGATCCTGACGTTGCCGTCGTCGCGGCCGTTGAGCACCAGCGAGACGGTCGCCTGGCTGACGCCGGTCATCCGGGCGATGTCGTGCTGGGTGACTCGCCTGCGCGAACCAGTCACGTTCTGTGTCCAATCGTTACCGGGGTAATACGCATTAGCGTCGGTGAGGTGAAATGGTGCGGCCCACCCGAGGCTGTCGTCAAGACCCTCGGGCGGAGAAGTTCGGTCACCGAATGCCGCTCGATAATTCGTATTAGCACCTTGACGCTCGACTGAGGACGCCGCCAGACTCGTCGATGACGACCCGGGTTTCCGGCCTGGCAGCCAGATCACCGACAGTGACGCTGGCCGCGCCCTCGTCCGTGTCTTCCCGAGCCGCCGCCGCATCGCCACCCACCACGCTCCGCGGTCGACGAGCGTCCTCTCACGATCGGAGAACCAGATGGCACACGCGTACCCGGATCCGCCCTTCGACCGACCCACGGAGCTCAGCCGGCGTGGGCTGTTGCGCGGTGCGGCGCTGCTCGGCGCCGCCTCTGCCGCCGGCGGTGTCGGCGCCCTGCTTCCGGGCACGCCGGCCCTGGCCGGGCCGGCCGGTTTCCCCAGCTACCGGTACGTCCGCGACGCGTTCGACCGCCCGCTGGCCTACAACCCCACCGGAGAGACGATCTTTCCCTGCGTACGCGGGGTCTACGACAAGATCAGCGGCGCGCGGGGCCGCTACTACCTCTACTACGCCCCGCACGACGCGCCCGGCGGGATCTGCCTGGCCTACGCCGACCGGCTCGAAGGCCCCTACACCGAACACCCCGGCAACCCCATCGTCGACCGGGTGCTGCCGACCACGACGGTCAGCCACGTCTCGTCGCCGCACGTCGTCTGGAACGCCTCCAGCAGGGAGTTCTTCCTCTACTTCCACGGCGAGAACACCACCACCCGGGTGGCTCGGTCCCGAGACGGCATCAGCTTCAGCGACGAGACGCCGATCCTGAGCACCAGGCTCGTGCCGAACACGACCGAGACGTCGTACGCCCGGGTGTTCGAGCACCGGGTGACCGGGCTGAACAACAAGTACGTGATGCTCTACATGGGTGCGCACACCGTCCGGCCCGGCACCCGGAAGATCTTCTGGGGATGGTCGCCGAACGGCTGGGACCAGTGGCAGTTCGCACCGGAGCCGCTGATCTCACCGGCCGGCGACGGGCTCAGCGACATCTCCGCGCCACACCTGCTCACCCGCAACGGCACCGCGTACGTCGTCTACCACGGCGGCGACGGGCGGATGCACCTCACCGAGGTCGGCAATGCCTTCGACCGGGAGGTGCACCTCGGGGTGTTCCACAGCCCGATCGCCTCCGACAACGGTCGGGTCGCGTCGCCCAGCTTCGGCACCGACGGCGGCGTGAGCTACATGATCTACGAGGCGGGTCCGCGCCTGGGCGCCAGGATCTGCGTCGCGCGGGCGGCCTGACCGCTCGTCACCGACCCAGGGCTGGTCACCTCGCGGCCGGCGGGCGCCCAGGACCCACTGACGGTGGAGCGGTACGACCACCCGCTGCCGACCGAGGTCCGGATGCGCGCCCGGCTGTTCCGGATGACGGCGCGGACCAACGGACGGCACGCTCGCGGCACGAACATCATCCCGTTCTCGATGCACCACGTCGACGAGGTGCTCGACGAGTTGGGGCTCAACGTCGGCCCGCTGACCCGGGCCAGGCCGTGGCTGTTCCCCGTCGACCCGCGCTAGGCAGTGTCTTCAAAGGATCATGGTGTCGGATGATGTAGGGCGTGGGTCGTCGCTATGAGTTGTCTGACGTTGAGTGGGATGCGTTGTCGCGGTGTCTGCCGTCGGTGGTGACTGGTGGTCGGCCTCGGGTCGATGACCGGCGGGTCCTCAACGGGATCGTGTGGAAGATCCGGGCCGGGGCGGCGTGGCGGGATGTGCCCGTCCGCTACGGGTCGTGGCAGTCGATCTATACCCGTTTCCGCAGGTGGGCTCTTGATGGCACGTTCGAGCGGATGCTCGCCGGGGTCCAGGCCGACGCGGACGCCGCTGGGGACATTGACTGGCTGGTGTCGGTGGACTCCACGATCGTGCGCGCCCATCAGCACGCCGCGGGCGCTAAAGGGGGGCCTGCGAATCGGACGAACCACAAGATCACGCCCTCGGTCGAAGTCGAGGTGGACTGACCACCAAGATTCACCTCGCCTGCGACGGCCTGGGTCGGACCCTGGCGTTCGTGCTCACCGGCGGCAACGTCAACGACTGCACCCGATTCACGCACGTCATGGCAGCGATCCGGGTCGAGCGGTCCGGACCCGGCCGACCTCGGGTCCGGCCCGACCATGTCATCGCCGACAAGGGCTACAGCTCCAAGGCCATCCGGGCTGACCTGCGCCGGCGCGGTATCGGGCACACGATCCCTGAGCGCGCCGACCAGCAGGCCAACCGCCGCCGACGCGGCAGCCGTGGCGGCCGGCCACCGGTGTTCGACAAGCAGCTCTACAAACGGCGCAACCTCGTCGAACGGTGCTTCAACCGGCTCAAGCAGTGCCGCAGCGTCGCGACCCGTTACGACAAGACCGCGACCTCGTTCCAGGCCACAGTCACTATCGCCGCGCTACTCCAATGGTTGTGAACCTTTGAAGACACTGCCTAGTGCCGCAGGGTGACGGCAGCCATGATCCGGCGAACCGCCGATGGGGGCGCGGCGGGCCAGGTCGAACCGACCCGGCCCGCGCGCGCGACGCGGTGAGAGCGACAGGGCTACGGGCGGACGCAGCCCGGGTGCGGGGGACGCTCGGGCGCTGTCTGGGCCGCACCGACCGTCCGTACACGGCCGGGCTCGCACATGCCCGCCGGGTTGCGCCGCTTGGACCTCGCCACCGTCGTCCTTCTCACCTCGCTCGGGGTGGTCCTTCACCCCGACGTCGTTCAGCACATCGCACCCGGTCAGCCTGCGGCAAGAATCTTCACGCGCTCTAGACACCCGACGTGCGGGTTTTCACGTTGCCGATACGCCGTGGCGGCGGTATGCCGCCATAATCGGCCAAAGCCATCAAACTGCCGGATAAAGTACGCCCACGGGGATGAGGGCGGGACCGAACGGCGAGGAGGCTCGGGGACGATGGCAGCGGGGCAGGTCGCCGAACACCATTACCAGGCCCTGCGACTGGACATCCCCGTCGACGAGCCCTTCACCGACTTCCGTCGGCGCTACGAGGAGGCGGTGCCGCCCTATGACCGCGACGCGTACCACGCGCTGGTGGCCCGCCAGGCGCCCTGGTCCGACGTACTCGACCTGGCGAGGAGGCAGGCTCCGTACAACTTCCTGATCTATTGGAGCAGCGGCGACGTCCAGCCGTTGATGCGGCTCGCCGGGGACTCGGGGCACTGCGTCGAGTACCTGATGGGCAACCACACCACCGCCGAACGGATGTTCCGGCACGACCCGGCGATCATGTTGTACGCCCCCTTGCGTACGGCCATCACCAGCAACGACGACGGCAGCGGCACGCGCTTTCACATCGAGAAGCCGAGCCACGCCTTCGCCTCCTTCAGCCGCGACGACATCACCCCAGTGGGCGTTGAGCTGGACCACGAGGTCGCCGCGCTTCTCAGTCACCTCGGCGCGCCCGTGCCGGCGGCCCTGGCCGGCTGAGCTGACCCGCCGTCCGTGCTGACCCGCACCGGGTTCTTTCGTGGGCTCGGGGACAGCCGGAGCACGAGTTCGGCAACCGTCCTGGAACTGCTGTTCGACATCGTCTACGTCTTCGCGCTCGCCCGCCTGGCCGGGCGGGTCGCGGACGACCTGACCATCGTCCGACACACGCTGCTGTCCGAGGCGGGCCAGACCGTCCTGTTCTTCACGGCGATGTGGATGATCTGGTCGCTCAACGCCCTGCTGTCGAGCACCTACGACCCCCGGCGCCCCGATCTGCAGGCCGTCCTGCTGGCGACGATGTTCGGCACGCTGGTGCTGGCTGTCACGCTGCCACAGGCATTCGGCCAACGTGGCGTGATATTCGCCTGCACCTACGTTGTCATCCAGGTCGGCCGACCGCTCTTCCTGGTGCTCGCCCTGCGCGGCCACCCGGGTCGGGCATTCGCGCTGCGGGTGCTGACCTGGCACGCGGCGTCCGGCGTCCTCTGGATCAGTGGCGGCATCAGCGGTGGTCTCGGTCGGGGCGTCTTCTGGACCCTCGCCCTCGCCCTCGAGCTGATCGGCGCGGCCACCACCTACCCCCTTCCCCGCAAGGGCGGGAGACAGCTCACCAACTCGGAGGTAACCGTCTCCCAGGAGCATCTCGCCGAGCGGTACAACCAGTTCTTCATGATCGCGCTCGCCGAGGTGGTGCTCGAAGCCGGCGCGGCGGTCAGCTTCCCGGGGTTCACCACCGGGGGGACCATCACCCTCGTCGCCGCGTTCGTGACGGTCGTATCGTTCTGGCGGATCTACTTCTACCACGTCGGGTCCGGTCGTGCCCCGACCCCGAGCGGGGAGGGGATCCAGCTGTCCCGGTGGGCGAGCTACAGCCTGCTGTTGATCGTCGGTGGCATCATCTGCACCGCCGTCGGCTTCGGGCAGATCATCGAAGATCCGCATCCGCCGATCGACTGGGCCCTGGTGGCCATCGTCTTCGGCGGCCCGGTGTTGTTCCTGATCGGGCGGAGCTTCCTGGAGCGGGAGAGTCGAAACGCACCGCGCTGTCGGGCGCTGTTCCTCGGCGCGGCGGCGCTGGTCGTGGCTGCCCCGCCGATGGTGCTGTTCCCGCCGGTCGCCGTGGCGGCCGTAGCGGCGGTGACCCTGGCCGGCATCACCGTGTTCGACCAGCGAGCCCACAAGCATGGGCATGGGGCGGAGACCAACCCGACGCTGTGACGAACCATTGCGAGCCGGCGACCGCTCCGCGTATGGTCGTCGGGCACGCCGTCGAGCTGGAAGGAGGTCAGAACAATGTCCGATGTTCTGCGCCCCCTCCGCGCTCCGGCGTCCGCGCGGATCTGACCCGGGGCGCTCGCTTCCCGGAGGACCCAGCCATGACTGGTCTCGTCATCCGTCCGCTCGTCGCGGGCGAGGAAAACCTGTTCGACTCCATGCCCGATCCGCTGCCCCAACTACGCCAGGTCGCGTACGCCGACGGGATCGCCGGCGGCGGCTACCGTCCCGAGAACACCTGGGTCGCCCTGCGTGCCGGCCGGGTGGTCGGTCGGGCCGCCTGGGTCCTCCCGCCGGGGGCCATCGGTGCCCCGTGGCTGGAACGGTTCGACCTGGACGCCGAGCCGGAGGTCGGTGCCGAGCTGCTGCAGGCCGCCCACGAGGCGCTGGGCGGGCCCGGTCTCTACTACGCCGCTCTGCCGGCGCACTGGCGGCGTCGACCCGAGGTGCTGGCCGTGGTACGAGCGCCGATGGCGGCCGCCCGGCTCGCCGGGCTGGTCGAGCGGGGGGAGCGGCTCCGGTGCTCCTGGACGGGCACACCCCTGCCGGCGTCCTCCGGGCGCTACGACTTCCGGGCGCCGGTCGACGCGGCGGAGATCAACGCCCTGGTCGCTCGGATCGCCGAGCCCGACGTGCTGACCGGCGTCGAGACCGCGCGAGCGGTCGGTGGCGTCGACCTGGCCACCGACCCCCTCGGTTGGTTGGGGGACGCGGTGCAGGGGTGGCGGGTCGCGTGGGAGGCTGGCCGGCCGGTGGGCCTGGCCGGCACCGCCGGGGACGCCTGCTTCCCCCTGCTCGCCTACCTCGGTCTGCTCGACGAGGCGGCCCGGCCCGAACTACTGGCCGAGGCGGTCCGGGTGCTCGTCGCCGGAGGCGCCCGGGAGGTGATCGCCGACGTCGAGGCGCACCGGGTGGCGGTGCTGGCGGAGCTGGAACGGACCGGGTTCCGGCAGTTGCGTACCCGGGTGACCTTCGCACCGCCGAGCTCCCGGGAATAGCCGCGCGGGGTGCGCCCTGTCACCGGGGCGCACCCCTCAGCCAGCGTCGGCCGCCGTCCCTGCCACCATCTGCCCATGCCGGAGATCACTGCGCTCGTCGTCGGCGGATTGGCGCTGGTCGTGGCGTCGGTCGCCGGGCTCTGGCTCTGGCCGGTGCGCCGTCCGGGCCGCCGCCTCGCGCCGGCGCAACCGCTCGACTTCGACGACGCCGTCCGTGCCGCCGAGGCCCACGTCGCGGACGAGGCGGCGGACCCGGAGATCCGGCCGGAGTCGCGAAGCCGTCTGCTCAGCCATGGCTCCCGTACCGACCGGGCCGTCCTGCTGCTGCACGGTTACACCCTCGCGCCGGAGCAGTACGACGAACTGGCCCAGGCGTTCTTCGACCGTGGCTACAACGTCTGGGTTCCCCGGGCCCCGCAGCACGGGACCGTCGACCGGACGGCCCACCACCGGGTCGAGGCCGAGGAGCTGACGACGTACGCCGCGCAGGCATGGGCCATCGCGGTGGCCCTGGGAGACGAGGTCGGCGTCGTGGGGATCTCCGGCGGCGCCGTGCTCGCCACCTGGCTGGCCCAGGTGCCCGGCAACGCCGTACGGCGGCTGCTGTTGCTGTCGCCGTTCTTCGGCCCGAACCCGCGACAGGCGCCGGCGTACGCGGTCAGACCGCTCATCGTGCTGTACGGGCGTCGCGTCCTCCGGGACCGCGTCACGTCGCGCGGATACTCCCTCGCTGCCGTCACCCAGTACCTGACGATCGCCCGTACGTTGCCGAATCCGCCCCGGCGGACCGGTCTGCGGAGCGTGGCGGTCGCGATCAGCCCGCTCGACCGTGTGGTGGACCTGAGGGCGGCGGTCGACGTGCCGCGCCGGATCGCCGACGCGAACGCGGTGCCGCTGCGCGTCTGCACCCTGCCCGAGACGTTGGGCATCGAACACAACACCCTCAACCTCGGCACCGACGGCGACGAGTGGCGCCGGCGGTACGTCGCGCTGTACGAGGGTGAGACTGCGCCGACATCCGGACTCGCCGGCAGGACCAGCGCCGGCCAGTGACCGTCGACGACGCCGTGGCGGCAGGTGAGCCCTGCCCCCACGGCGTCGGTCGGTCAGACCCGGACGGTCTGTCGGCGCTGCCGCCAGGCGAGGCTCGCGGCTTGCAGGACGAAGAAGACACCGCCAGCCGCGGTGTAGACGATCAGCATGCTGAGGCTCGGCTCCGCGCCGAGGGCGGCGGGCAGGTAGGTCGCGCCGGCGATGACCGAGAGCGCGCCGGCGATCAGCATCGGCCACTGGCGGCCGAGTTCGGGGCTGTTGCGGCGGATGGCGACGGTGAACTGGGCCACGCCGGAGACGATCGCCCAGACGCCGAAGGTGAAGAGCACGGCGCCGATCCCGCTGCTCGCCGCCAGCCCCAGGGCGAGTGCCGCCAGGCCGCTGAGCGTGGTGTTGAAGATCTGCAGCGTGCGGGCCGGGGTGCCGGGGTCCTCCCGGGCGTCGAGCAGCGAGGCCACCACGTCGATGAGTGGATACGCGATCAGGAGGACCACGGTGATGGCAGTGAGCGAGTCGCTGACGGTCGAGAATCCGGCGGCCCAGGCGATCGCCACGAGGCCACGGACGAGGTAGATGCGAAAGAGGGGAGACATCCGAGGGTCAGCTTTCTGCCGGTCGTGTCGATTACCCGGGCAACTCTGCCGGCCGTGCGGGCCGACGGCCCCAGGGAGACACCCTGGCCGAGGCACTGGCCTCCGTCCGACCGACCTGGCCCCGCCCGGTGACCCAGGGCACCGGCCAGGGGTTCTCCCTGGGGCGACCGGTGGGCTCGACGCGCGACGGTGAACACCGGACGGCGAACGGCGTCCGTTGCCACAAAGGAGTGAAGATCGTGGATTTCAAGCTCGAGGTCGTCGTCCTGCCGGTCTCGGACGTGGACCGGGCCCGGGACTTCTACCAGAAGGTCGGCTTCCGGCAGGACGTCGACTACGTCGCCCCGGACGGCTACCGCGTCGTGCACTTCACCCCGCCCGGCTCGGCGTCCTCGATCATCATCGGTGACGGGGTGTCCGACGCCGCGCCGGGATCGGTGCAGGGCATCCACCTCGTGGTGGACGACGTGGTCGCCGCCCGCGCGGAACTGGTCGCCCGTGGGATCGAGGTGAGCGAGGTCTTCCACGACGCCGGGGGCGTGTTCCACCACGCCGGCACGCGCGACCGGGTGACCGGCCCGCAGCCGGAGCGACTGTCGTACAGCTCGTTCGCGTCGTTCACCGACCCGGACGGCAACGGCTTCGTCCTCCAGGAGGTCACCGTGCGGCAACCGGGTCGGATCGCCCACGTCGTCTACGGCTCGGTGCCCGAGGTGGAGCAGGCCCTTCGCGACGCCGCTGCGGCGCACGGCCGGCACGAGGCGGAACTCGGTCACGAGGATGCGGACTGGCCGATCTGGTACGCCGACTACATGGCCCGGACCGCCGGTCTCGGCGCCTGACCTCCCGGCGGTCCCTCGCCCAGGCGACGCGCGGGGGACCGCCCTCTGAGCTGGCCGGACTCGGGATCGGTGATGTCACTCGGTGTACCCTCCGCCGGGGAGGATGACGTGCCGAGTTACACCGAGGGTTCCGCGCTGCGGGGACGCCGACGCGAGCGGGAAATGCTCGACCGACTCCTGCGTGACGTTCGCGCCGGGCACAGCCGGGTGCTGGTACTCCGCGGCGAGGCGGGTGCCGGTAAGAGCGCACTCCTGGACTACCTCAGCGAGCATGCGTCGCCCGGTCGGGTGACCCGGGCCGCCGGGGTGGAGCCGGAGTCCGAGATCGCGTACTCGGCGCTCCAGCAACTCTGCGCGCCGTTGCTCGGTCACCTCGACGGGTTGCCGGAGCCACAACGGGTCGCCCTCGCCACCGCCTTCGGGCTGAGCCCCGGCGACCCGCCGGAAGGGCTGCTCATCGGTCTCGCCGTCCTCGGGCTGCTCGCCGAGGCCGCGGCGGAACAGCCACTGGTCTGCATCGTGGACGACGTGCAGTGGATGGACCGCATGTCGGAGGTCATCCTCACCTTCGTCGCCCGTCGGCTGGACGAGGAGTCGATCGCGCTGGTCTTCGCCTCCCGCAGCCCGGGGGACGAACAGATCCTCGGCAGCCTGCCGGAGCTGCGGGTCGACGGGTTGCCGGCCGCGGAGGCGCGGGCGCTGCTGGATTCGGTGCTACCCGGGCCGGTCGACGACCGGGTCCGCGACCGGATCGTCGCCGAGACGCGCGGCAACCCGCTCGCCCTGCTCGAGCTGCCACGCGGCCTGACACCGGCGGAGCTGGCGTTCGGGTTCGGCGGACAGGCCGCAGCACCCCTGGCGAGTCGGATGGAGGAGGGCTTCCGGCGGCGCATCACGGCGCTTCCGGCGGACACCCGCCAACTCCTGCTCGCCGCGGCGGTCGAGCCGGTCGGCGACGTGACGCTGCTGTGGCGCGCCCTGCAGCGGTTGGGGGTCAAACCTGACGCCGCCGCGCCGGCCGAGGCCGCCGGGCTGGTCGAGTTCGGGGCGAGGGTGCGGTTCCGGCACCCGCTGGTGCGTTCGGCGGCCTGGCGGTTGGCCGAGGCCGACGAGCTGCGTGAGGTGCACCGTGTGCTCGCCGAGGCGACCGATCCGGATCAGGATCCCGACCGCCGTGCCTGGCACCGGGCGCACGCCGCCGTCGGCCCGGACGAGGAGGTCGCCGCTGAACTGGAGTGTTCGGCCGGTCGGGCGCTCGCCCGGGGCGGTCGGTCCGCCGCCGCGTCCTTCCTCGAGCGCGCCGTCGCGCTCACCCCGGACCCGAAGTCGCGTGCCGCACGCGCCCTGGGCGCCGCGCGGGCTCGATTCGACGCGGGAGAGCTGAGTCAGGTTCCGGACCTGCTGGCAGCCGCCGAGTTGGGTCCACTCGAACCGTTGCAGCGGGCCGGGGTGGAGCGTCTGCGGGCCCAGGTCGCGTTCGCGCTCGATCCCGGGCGAGCCGCCGGCCCGCCGCTGCTCGCTGCCGCTGGCCGTCTCCGGGAACTGGATTGCGCCTCGGCACGCACCACGTACCTCTCGGCGGTGGGTGCCGCCGTGCACGCGGGCCGGCTTGCCGGCGGCGACCTGCGCCGGGCGGCGGAGGCGGCCCGCGGCGTGCCGGCTGGCGACGAGCCGGCCGGCCTGTTCCTGACCGGCCTCACGGCATGGACCCTCGACGGGTACGCGCACGCCGTCCCGTATCTCCGCCGGGCTCTCGAAACGATGACGGCGGACGAGAACCTGCACCTGCTCTGGCTGGCCGGGCCGGTCGCGCACGAGGTGTGGGACGACGCCGCCTGGTTCCGGCTCACGGAGCGGGCGGTCGGCTTCGCCCGCGCCACCGGTGCGCTGTCGCTGCTGCCCACAGCGTTGGCGTTCCGCTCCGGCGCGCTGGTGTTCGCGGGTCGGTTCGTCGACGCGGCCGGCCTGCTCGACGAGGCCGACGCCCTCGGCCAGGCCACCGGAATGGCCGTGCATCCGTCCGCCTCGCTCACCCTGGCCGCCCACCGTGGCCGGGAGTTGCCCGCGATGGAGCTGATCGACGCCACCGTCAAGGACGCCGACGCGCGTGGCGAGGGTCGCCTGCTCGGCCTGGCCGGCTACGCCAGAGCGGTGCTGGCCAACGGGCTCGGCCAGTATCCGGCCGCGCTGCATGCCGCGCGTCAGGCGACCGAGTACGTGGACCTCGCCGTGTTCAACTGGACGCTCGGTGAGCTGATCGAGGCCGCCGTCCGCGCCGGAGAGGCCGAGGTGGCCGCCGAGGCCCGCGAGCGCCTCGCGGAGCGTACCGGCGCCGCCGGCACGGAGTGGGCGCTCGGCGTGCAGGCCCTCGCCGACGCCCTGGCGGGAGCGTCGGGGAGGGCCGAGGACCGGTACCGGGAGGCGATCGATCGGCTCACCGGTGGCCAGCTCGGTCTGCAACTGGCCCGGGCCCGACTGCTGTACGGCGAGTGGCTGCGCCGGGAGAATCGCCGCGCCGACGCCCGGATCCAGCTGCGTGCCGCGCACGAGGCATTCGCCACGATGGGCGCGGAGGGCTTCGCCGAGCGGGCGAGCCGGGAACTGCTCGCCACCGGTGAGACCGTCCGCAAGCGGACCCTCGGTGAGCCGGTCGCGCTCACCCCGCAGGAGGCGCAGATCGCCCGACTCGCGGTGGCCGGGCAGACCAATCCGGAGATCGGTGCCGCGCTGTTCCTCAGCCCGCGTACCGTCGAGTGGCACCTGCGCAAGGTCTTCACCAAGCTCGGCATCGGGTCGCGCAGGGAGCTGGCGGCGGCCCTGCGCGACCGCTGACCGCAGGTAACAGGCCCCCTCGTTCAGTGACTGAGCACCACCTTGCCCGACAGGCGGCCGGCGGCGTGCCGGCGGTGCACCTCGACGATCTCTGTCATCGGGAGGCGTTCGCTGACGCCTGGCGAGACCCCGTCGGCGTCCACCCGGCGGGCAATCTCGTTGAGGTGGGCGGGATCCCAGCGGACGGTCATGACCATCGCGCGTACCGCCTGTCGGTGGTCCGTCGCCGGGGACGAGGTGATGGAGACCAGACGACCACCCGGCTCGATGAGGGCGACGAGCCGATTCAGGTTGGACCCGTCGACGGGTGCCGTGTTGAACACGGCGTCGACCGGCTCGGTCAGCCGGTCGACCGCGTAATCCAGGATCTGGTCGGGACCGGCCGACCGGGCTGCCCTGATGCTGGCCGGGCCGGCCACCGCCAGAACGGTGGCGCCGGCCAGCTTGGCGAACTGCACGGCCAACCGACCGACGCCACCGCCCGCGCCGTTGACCAGGATGCGCTGGCCGGGCCGGACCCGCAGGTGGTCGTGAATGCCCTGCCAGGCGGTGAGCCCGGCGATCGGCAGGGCGGCGGCGTCGGCGAGCGGGATGCTCGTCGGCGCGGGGACCACCATCGCCGCCGGAGCGAGGGTGAACTCCCCGGTGGCCCCGTCCGCCGGTCGTGGCAGGGCCGCGATGACCCGGTCGCCGACCGCGTGGTCGGTGACACCCGGACCGAGTTCGACGATCGTGCCAGCGACGTCGGTGCCGGGGATGTGCGGCATCCGGACGGGATGGGAATGGTGCAGGACACCGGCTCGGATGACGGCGTCCGCCGGGTTGAACGACGTGCCCGCGACCTTGATCAGAACCTCGCCGGAACCGGGGGTGGGCACGGGTGCCTTCTCGTAGCGGAGTACCTCTGGTCCGCCGTACTCGTGCATTCGGATGGCGTGCATGTCTTCCTCCACTGGGGATTGCGGCAAAAGAGGTGCCCGCGGCCATGACCCGCGGCTGCGGGTTCGTGGCCGCGGGCACGCGGGCGGGTCAGCCGGTGACGAGCTTCTGGGCGTACTCGGGGTTGGTGTAGTCACGCCAGGCGGCGATCTTGCCGTCGCGGATCTCGTAGATCGCCATGTTCATGACCGGCGCGACCGGTCGGCCCGGCAGGCCGAGGCCGTGGACCTGCTCGGCGATCACGACGTCGCCGTCGACCGCCTGGTGCACGGTCGCGAACTGAATCTCCGCGAACGTCCCGAAGACGCCGCGCCACACCTCCACGACCGCGTCCCGGCCGCGCACCTGCTGGTCGCCGTACGCGTGGAACACGACGTCGGGGTGCAGGTAGGGCACGAGACGGTCGGCGTCCTTGGTGTTGAACGCCTCGACGAACTCACGTACCAGGGTGTCGTTGCTCGATGTCATCTGAGGTTCCTTCACTTGGTGGGCTGGGTGGCGGCGTTGAACACCGGCGGGGTGTAGCCGGCCGGCTTGTCGCCGATGCCGAGGCCGGGGCTCACCACCCAGGACTGGTACTGCGGGGTGAACATCACGTAGGGCACCCCGAGTTCCGGCGCGCTGGCCTCGTCGAGCCGGCGACGGGCGTCGGCCGGGATCTCGAAGTCGAGCGCCGCGAAGTTGCTGCCGACCTGTTCGGCGCTGCTCGCCCCGATGATCACCGAGGCGACGGCGGGCTGGGTGGCGACCCAGTTGATCGCGACCTGCGCCATGCTGCGGTCGAGGTCGGCGGCGACACTCTGCAGAGCCTCGATGACCTTCCACTCGCTGGCGCTGACCTGGCGACCTCCGGCGTCCGGGTTGGTCAACCGGCCGGTGCCGCTCAGGCCGTCATCGGTGCGCCGGTACTTGCCGCTGAGCAGGCCGCTGGCGATCGGGCTCCACGCGGTGAGGCCCATGCCCATGGTCTGGGCCATCGCCACGAACTCCGCCTCGATGCCCCGGCTGACCAGGGAGTACGGCAACTGAAGGTTGATCATCGGGGCCAGTCCGTGCGCCTCGGCGTAGCTCTGCGCCCGGGCCGCGTACCAGGCCGGTACGTCGGAGAGACCGGCGTAGCGGATCTTGCCGGCGCGGACCAGGTCGTCGAGGGTGTGCACGACCTCCTCGACCGGGGTGATCCGGTCCCAGGTGTGCAGCAGGTACAGGTCGATGTAGTCGGTGCCGAGCCGGCGCAGCGACGCCTCCACGGCCCGCATGATGTGCTTGCGACCGTTGCCGCTGGCGTTCGGGTCGCTCGGGTCGACGGTGTTGGTGAACTTGCTGGTGAGCACGAGCCGTTCGCGGACACCGGCCCGCTCGATCAGCCGGCCGAGGATCTTCTCGCTCTCCCCGGCGGTGTAGAAGTCCGCCGTGTCGATGAAGTTTCCGCCCGACTCCAGGTATTGGCGGAAGATCGGCTCCGACTCCTGCTCGGTCTTGCCGTACGCGGCGTGGAACCCGTCGACGCCGAAGTTCATGGTGCCCAGCGCCAGTCGGCTCACCCGCAGACCGGACCGCCCGAGCAGGTAGTAGTGGTTCATCGTTGCGTCCTCCCGATCGTGGTGTCGGCCCGTGTCGGACCGCGCTCCAGACCTTTGCTCGGCAAAAATGGACCTGCAAGTCCAAACCTGCGGCTAGGGTTGGACCGGCAGTCGAGGGCGGCTGCCGGTGACGGAGGTCTCATGACACGCGCGTTGACCCGCAAGGGCGAGGCGACCCGGGCGCGGATCGTCGCCGGTGCCGCCGCCGAGATCCGTGAGCGCGGCGTCGACGACGTGCGCCTGGAGGATGTGATGGCCCACACCGGCACCAGCAAGGGCCAGCTCTTCCACTACTTTCCCGACGGCAAGGAGGAGTTGCTGCTCGCGGTCGCCCAGCACGAGGCCGACCAGGTGCTCGTCGACCAGGAGCCGATGCTCAGCAACCTGACGTCCTGGCCGGCCTGGCAGGCGTGGCGCGACCGGCTCGTCGAGCGCTACCTCGCGCAGGGGGTGAAGTGCCCGCTCAACGGCCTGCTCGGCCAGACCGGCCGGCGGGCGCCCGGCGCGCAGGCGATCGTGACCGGTCTCATGTGGCGCTGGCAGGCGGCGATCACCGAGGGCATCCGGCAGATGCAGTCGACCGGGGACATCGCCCCGGACGTGGACGCCGAGCGCGCCTCGGCGGCGCTGCTGGCCGGCATCCAGGGAGGCGTACTGCTGCTGCTCTCCACCGGGAAGATCGATCACCTCGAGGCGGCCCTCGACCTCACCATCGAACGCCTGCGAGCGAGCGCCCGCACCGCCTGACGGCCCGGTCGGCGGCGGCCCGGAGCGGGATCGCTCCGGGCCGCCGACCTCAGCTGTGCTCAGGCCGTGACGCAGCGGTAGCTCGCCGCCGCCTTCGGGTCGCCCTGACCGGTGAAGCGGGCCACCTGCGGGTACCGACAGGCGTTGCGGGTGACGCTGCCGTCGGCGCTCGACGTGGCGAGGGTGGCCGGAGCCTGTCCCTTCTCCACCCAGTTGACCAGGGCGTCCAGCTCACCGGTCGGCTGCGGGCCGGGGCCGCCGCCGCAGTGGGCCACGCCGGGCAGCAGGAACAGCCGGTAGAAGTCGTCGACCCGGCGGTTGCCGCCGGACACCCGGTTGACCCGCTCGCGGTAGTCGACGGTGCCCTGGGTGGGCACCAGCTGATCGGCCTGGCCGTGCCAGCTGAGCAGCTTGCCCCCGGCTCGGGCGAACGCGGACAGGTCGGGATCGTCGGTGCCGATGACGTCGTTGTACCGCTGCTGGGACTCGCGGAAGATCTGCGCGAACCGCTGGTAGGTCAGCTTCGTCGTGTCGAACGAGGGATCCCGCTGCACGAAGTACTTGACCCAGGTGTCGGCGACGGTGAACGGCACGCCCGCCTTCGCCAACCAGTCGAAGGTCGCGCCCTTGTTCGGGCCGTACCAGAGCTTCTTGCCGGTGGGGGAGACCGGTCCGGCCCAGATCTTGCGGACCGCGTCGGCGGTGGCGGCGGAGATCGTGATCTCCCTGCCCTCGCAGACGACAGTGGTGCCGATCAGCCGCCGGGCGTCCCAGTGGCAGTCCTGCGGGTTGTCGATGATGCCGTCGGCGACCCCGTCGAGAGTGTCGCAGGCCTTGGTCGCCGCGGTGTTGAACGCCTCCAGCTCACACTGGGTGGGCTGGACCTTCTCCTCGTTGAAGACGACCTGCGGCCACAGCGTCGCGACCGCGAACCGGTCCCAGTTGACCGCCGGCGCGTCGGCCAGGATGCCCTGGAAGTCGTTGGGGTGCTCCTGGGCCTCCAGGTAGCCCTGGCGGCCGCCGGTCGAGCAACCGTTCCAGTACGCGTAGCGCACCGGGCTGCCGTAGAACTTCTTGGCGACGTCCTTGCCGACGACGGCCATCTCGTGCAGCGAGCGGGAGGCGAAGTTCTTCAGCAGAGGCTTGTTGACCGTGCCGGCCGGGGTGAGCGCCCAACCGCTGACGTCGGCCGGATTCTGGCCGATGCCGGCGTCGGTGGCGGCGGCGACATAGCCGTTCTTCACCGCGCTGACCAGCGGGGCGCCGAAGTCACCGGCGAGGTAGGCGCTACCCCCGGTGGCCTGGAACCGACCGGTCCACCGTCGAGGATCCTGCGGCAGCGAGATCTTGACCTGGACGTGGTCGTCGGCGCCGGGGTGGGCCAGGGTGACCGTGATGTCACACCAGGCCGGCACATCGGTGATCGGCGGCGGTGCGTCGAGCGGGGGTACGGCGGGGAACGTGACCGTTCCGCCTGCGTTCGCGACCGCCGTCACCGACTCGACCCTGGCGCCTGCGGGCGGGGCGACCGGCACGGCCGCGCACGTCGTCGCGGCGGCGGTGCCGCCGTCACGCGCGTCGGCGGCCATCGGCAGCAGTACGGCCGACAGCGGCACGGCAGCCGCCATCAACATGATCAGTCGTCTTCTCATGCCTGTCACCCTCGCCCGGGGTCGACGATCCTCACCCCAGGGAGACTCCCTGGGGTGAACCCTGGCCGTTGTGGAGCCGCTCACACCGGCGACCGACACCGGAGTTGTGCCGAGGTAGCTTGACTCGTGCCGTCTCTCAGCGAGGGGAAGACCGTGAAAACCGTTGACGTCGACGTGCTGGACAACCCGGCCTGGGCCTCGCTGAACGGCCCACACGCACCCTTCGCCGAGGTACGCGGACAAGCCGCACGGTATCCGTCCGAGGTGTCGCCGTTCCACGCGCTCGCCGATCCCGCCGACCGGTCGGCGTGGGGGGATCTGGCGACGTTGGCCGGGCCGGGGGCGTCGGTCATGCTGCCGGGCGGCCCGGACAGCGCTCCGCCCGGGTGGGAGATGACCGGTGCGATTCTGGGCGTGCAACTCGTGGCCGACGGTCTGCGCGCCGAACCGGACCCGGAGGCCGTGGTGCTGACCCGCGCGGACGTACCGGAGATGCTGGACCTCGTCCGCCGGACCGAGCCGGGGCCGTTCCTGACCCGCACCATCGAACTCGGCCCCTACCTGGGCATCCGGCGCGACGGTGCGCTCGTTGCCATGGCGGGGGAGCGCATGCATCCGCCCGGGTGGACCGAGATCAGCGCGGTCTGCACGGATCCGTCGTACCGGGGCCACGGCCTCGCGACCCGGCTGATCCGCGCCGTCGCGGCCGGTGTCCAGGAGCGCGGCGAGACAGCCTTCCTGCACGCGGCCACGGTCAACACGAGCGCGATCCGACTGTACGAGGCGATGGGCTTCACCTTCCGCCGCCACCTCACCTTCGGGCGGTACCGGGAGACCGGGACGCAGGAAAGGCACGTAGATGAATGACGACGAGCACCGCCCACCGTTGGTGCTGCTGCACGGCCTCACGTTCGACCGGCGACAGTGGGATCCGGTCCGGCGTGCGCTTGCGGTGATCGATCCGGCCCGGCAGGTGCTCGCTCTCGACCTGCCCGGTCACGGCGATTCACCGAGGAGGACCTCGTACCGGATGGCCGAGGTCGCCGAGGTCGTGCACGACCAGGTGACCGAGGCGGGTCTCGCCGAGCCGGTCGTGGTGGGGCACTCGGTGGGCGCGGTGGTCGCCACCACGTACGCGGCCCGCTACCCGGTCCGTGGCGTGGTGAACCTGGACCAGATCCTGCTGCCCGGCCCATTCGGTGCTGCCGTACGCCAGTCCGAGCCGACACTGCGCGGCCCGGACTGGCGGCGGGTGTGGGACGGCATGCTGGCCGGGATGGGCATCGAGTCGTTGCCGGCCGAGGCGCGTGAGATCGTGACGACCGCCACCGATCCCCGGCCGGATCTGTTGCTCGGTTACTGGGGCGAGATCCTGCGCGGATCTGACGAGGAGATCGCCGCGGCGCGGCACCGCGATCTGCGATCCATCGGCGAGCGGGCGACCCCCTACCGCTGGGTGACCTCGTCCGAGCCGCCGGCCCGCTACCTGGCCTGGCTGACCGGGACCCTGCCGGAGGTTGAGGTGACCCTGCTGCCCGGCAGCCACTTCCCGCACCTGGCCGAGCCGGCGACGATCGCCCGGCTGCTGGCGACCGGCTGAGAGCGGTCGGTCGAGCACGTCGGCGGGAACGAGGGCAGCGGAGGCTGGACCCTCGGCCGGCGAGTTATTCTTGCGCCCGAGTTGCCGGAGATCGGAGCAGGCGTGGCAGGTGACGACGACATCTCCGGGTGAGCACCCGGACCGGCCGCCGACGGGCGCGTGATCGCGCCGCAGTCGCCGCGGCCGCTGTCGTCATGCCCTGCTCCCGCCGGGTGCCCGTGCGCGACCCGGATCATCGTTCTCCGAGGTTCCCCATGTCTGTTCGACCTGCTCTCATCGCCCATGACCTCGTGCGGGTCCGCGGCGACCGGCGGGTGCTCGACGGCGTCTCGCTGACCGCCGCGCCCGGCCACCGGATCGGCCTGATCGGTGAGAACGGCACCGGCAAGACGACCCTGCTGCGGGTCCTGGCCGGCGTCGACGTACCCGATTCCGGCGGCGTCACGCGCCCACCGGACGTCGGCTTCCTGCACCAGGAGCTGCCCTTCCGTCCATCCACGACCATCGCCGCGGTCCTCGATGACGCGCTGCGCGAGGCCCGTGCCGACCTCGCCGAGCTGGACCGGATCGGCACCGCGCTCGCCGATTCGCCGCAGGGCACCGAGCAGCACGACCGGCTGCTGGCCGGGTACGGCGAGGTTCTGGAGCGGGCGCAGGACCGCGACGCCTGGGACGCCGACCGGCGTGCCCGGACGGTCCTCGACGGGCTCGGCCTCGGCGGGCTGCCCCACGATCGGACGCTGGGCGTCCTCTCCGGCGGTCAACGTGGCCGGCTCGCGCTCGCGGCGATGCTGATCCGCCGGCCGAGCGCGCTGCTGCTCGACGAGCCCACCAACCACCTCGACGACGCGGCGGCGGCGTTCTGCGAGGAACAACTCCGTGCAATGCCCGGGGTGGTCGTGGTGGCCAGTCACGACCGGGCCTTCCTGGACGCGGTCTGCACGGATCTCATCGACCTGGATCCGGCGGTCGACGGGCCGGTCCGCTTCGGAGGCGGCTACACCGCGTACCTGACGGCGAAGCGCGCCGAGGCGCAACGGTGGCGTCGGCGCTACGAGGACGAGCAGGCGCTCCTTGCCGACCTGCGCGAGGCCGCGGCCGTGACCGGGCATCAGGTCGCCCACGGCCGTGGCCCACGCGACAGCGAGAAGATGGGGTACGGGCACACCGCCGGGCGCGTCCAGAACCAGATCTCCCGTCGCGTCCGCGACGCCGCCCGCCGACTGGAGACGATCGAGCGCGACCCCGTACCCGTGCCGTCGGAGCCGTTGCGCTTCCACGCGCCCATGCTCGCCACCGGTGACAGCGGCGAGGTCATCGTCACGGCGGACCGGCTGGAGGTTCCCGGCCGACTGCGGGTGGCACACCTGGAGATCAAGGCCCGCGACCGGCTTCTGGTGACCGGCCCCAACGGCGCGGGCAAGTCCACTCTGCTCGCCGTGCTCGTCGGCCATCTGAGCGGTGCCGGAGCGCTCTGGCGGCGTCCGGGTCTGCGGGTCGGTCTGCTCGCCCAGGACAGCGTCTTCGCGGATGCGCGGCGGACGGCCCGGCAGGTCTTCGACGCGGCCGTCGGCGTGGAGCGGGCCGAGGTCGTACCGCTGTCGTCCCTCGGACTGCTCGCCCCGGCGGACCTCGGCCGCCCGGTGGCCGACCTGTCGGTCGGGCAGCGCCGTCGGCTCGCTCTCGCGGTGCTCGTCGCCGACCCGCCGGATCTGCTCCTGCTCGACGAGCCCACCAACCACCTCTCGCCGACCCTCTGCGACGAGCTGGAGGAGGCACTGAACACCGGCCCAGGCGCCATCGTCGTGGCCAGCCACGACCGCAGACTCCGCTCCCGCTGGCGAGGCCGACAGCTCGCCCTGACCCCCAACCCACCCCCGCCCTCCGCAACCCCGCCTCGATGATCAAGAGGTTTGCGTCATCCTGTCCGGCGTGTCGTGACGCAAACCTCTTGATCACCGGAGCCTGCGGGCAGGGCGGGGCGGGGCAGGGCCGCAGCAGGTCCGCTGGTGGGGGGTTGGAAACGTTTTCGTAACGGACCCTTGACCTCTCCGCCATCTGCGGAGCAGACTCCCGGAAACGTTTACAGCTATCGGGTGGAGGTGCCGGACGTGGGTCGTAAACGTTTACAGGAACCGGCTGACGGCCGGCCCACGGTGCACACCGTTGCCGCCCGCGCCGGTGTGTCCATCGCGTCCGCCTCGCGGGTGCTCAACGGCGTCGGCGGCAGCCCCGAGACGATCCGCAAGGTCCGCGAGGCGGCGGCGGAGGTGGGGTACGTGCCCAACGCGATCGCCCGCTCGTTGCAGTCGCAGCGCACCGGCCTGATCGCGCTCGCCGTCGAGGACATCGGCAACCCGGTGTACGTGGAGATGATGCGCGCCATCGAGGCCGTGGTCGCGTCCTCCGGCCGGCAGCTGCTGGTGCACGCCACCGGCGGGCGGATCGACAACGAGACCGCCCTGCTGCGGCGGCTGGCCAACCGCTACGTGGACGGGATGATCGTCTCGCCGATCCGGATCACCGACGACCACCTGACCGCGCTGGTGGACAGCCCGGTGCCGGTGGTGGTCGTCGGACAGCTCGGCGCGGACGCCGGGGTGGACAACGTGCGTACCGACTCACGGCAGGGCGTCGCGCTGGCCGTGGACCATCTCGTCGCCACCGGCCGACGTCGCATCGGCTTCGTCAACGGCCCGCTCGACACTGTCCCGGGCGTCGCGCGGGACGCTGGTTTCCGGGCCGCCCTGGCCGGACACGGCATCGCGCTCGACGAGGAGTTGGTCGAGGTCGGCGACTTCCAGTACGCGGCCGGCCGGGCAGCCACCGAACGTCTTCTCGCCCGCACCGACCCAGACGCCCTGGTCTGCGCCAACGACCTGATCGCGGTCGGTGCGCTGCACGCCCTGCTGGCTGCCGGTCGCCGCGTACCGCAGGACGTCGCCGTGGTCGGCATGGACGACACCGAACTGGCCCGGATGATGTTCCCCCAGCTCTCCAGCGTCTCGCTCGGTTCGGCCGAGCGAGGTCGCCGCGCCGCCGAACTCCTCCTGCAACGCATGGCCGACGCGACCCTGCCGCCGCGTCGCGAGCAGGTGCCGCCGAGCCTCACCGTCCGGGCGTCGAGCGCCGCGCCGCTGCCGGCACCCCGCTCCGCCGCGCCTGGCCCACCGACCACCCACCCGTCCAGCGAAGGGGTGACCGCATGACCACCCTGACCGAACGACCGGACGTCGAGCGGGCCGAGCCGGCCCGCCGGCCGAACCGGTTCCGGTCCGACCGCACCACCATCTACCTGCTGCTCCTGCCGTCACTGCTGCCGATCCTGGTGCTGTCGGTGTTTCCGCTGCTGCGCGGCATCTATCTCGGCTTCACCGACGCCCGGGCCGGGCGCAACGTCGAGGTCAGCTTCACCGGCCTCGCCAACTACCGGGAACTGCTCGGCGACGAGCTGTTCTGGAACTCGTTCAAGATCGGCCTGCTCTGGGCGGTCGGGGTGACCGTCCTGCAGTTCCTGCTCGCCCTCGGGCTGGCCCTGCTGCTCAACCAGCAGTTGCGGTTCCGCGGTGTGGCCAGGGTGCTGGCCGTCGTGCCGTGGGCGATGCCGCCGGTCGTGGTCGGCATCCTCTGGAAGCTCGTCTACCACCCCGACGCCGGTCTGATCAACGAGTTCTTCCACCGAATCGGCGCCGACGGGTTGCGCACCAACTGGCTCGGCGACTTCAGCACCGCGCTGCCCGCAGTGATCATCGTCGGGGTCTGGGCGGGCATGCCGCAGACCACAGTCGTCCTGCTCGCCGGTCTGCAGGGCGTGGGCCGTGAGCTGCACGAGGCGGCGGCGGTGGACGGGGCCAGCACCTGGCACCGGTTCCGGCACGTCACGCTGCCCGCCCTGGCACCGGTGATCGTGGCCATCACCTCGCTGGACTTCATCTGGAACTTCAACTCGTTCGGTCTGGTCTACGTGCTGACCGCCGGCGGGCCGGGCGGCAAGACGATGCTGCCGATGCTCTTCGCCTACGAGGAGGCGTTCCGCTACGGCAACTACGGCTACGCGGCCGCGCTCGGCAACGTGATGGTCGTGCTCATCATCGCGCTGCTGGCCGTCTATCTCCGTCGCCGGCTCAGGGAGGCGAACTGACATGTTCGGAAAACCGAGCCGCACCAGCCGGACGTTGCAGTACCTGGCGCTCGCCGGCTACCTGATCTTCCTCGGGTTCCCGCTGGTCTGGTTGCTCTCCACGGCGTTCAAACCGCCACGTGAGCTGGTCCGCCTGCACCCGACGTTGATCCCGGACAACCCGACCCTGCAGAACTTCGTCCAGGCCTTCACCGAGCAGGAGCTGGGCCGGGCGGCGCTCAACAGCCTCCAGGTCTCGCTCGCCTCGGCGGTGCTGACCGTGCTGGTCGCCATGCCGGCGTCGTACGCGCTGGCCCGGTTCCGTTCCAAGCTCGGCACCGCCGCGCTGGGCTGGGTGCTGCTGTCCCAGCTCTTCCCGTTCGTGCTGCTGATCATCCCGATCTTCCTGGTGCTGCGGCAGGTCGGCCTGGCCAACACGCACGCCGGACTGGTGCTGATCTACGTGGTCTGGGCGCTGCCGTTCGCGCTGTGGATGTTGCAGGGCTTCGTCCGCAACATTCCCCGGGAGTTGGAGGAGGCCGCCTCGGTCGACGGGGCGAGCCGCGTGCAGGTCCTCCGGCGGGTGGTCTTCCCGCTGCTCGCCCCGGGCCTGGTCGCGACCGCGCTGTTCTCCTTCATCTCGGCCTGGAACGAGTTCTTCTTCGCGCTGGTGCTGATCAAGACCCCGGAGCTGGCCACCCTGCCGGTGGCGCTGGCCCGGTTCGTCGGCATCGAGGGCACCGCCCGACTGGGGCCACTGGCCGCCGGATCACTGCTCGCCACACTTCCCAGCCTGATCTTCTTCGCGTTCATGCAGCGCCGGCTCTCGTCCGGGTCGCTCGCGGGCGCGGTCAAGGGCTGACGCTTCCCCCAACCACCACCAAGGAGGTAACCCCCATGCTCCGTACCCGATTCCGTCGGCTCGCCGCGGCCGCCGCGGTCGCGGTCGTCGGCCTCGGCGCGCTCACCGCGTGCGGTGACGGCGGCGACGAGGCCACGTCCGGCCCGGTCAAGCTGCGCTTCCTCAGCCTCGCCTGGCAGAAGGAGTCGCTACAGGTCAACAAGGACCTCGTCGCCAGATGGAACGCCGAACACCCGGACATCCAGGTCGAGTACGTCCAGGGTGACTGGAACTCGGTGCACGACCAGCTCCTCACGTCGTTCGAGGGGGGCGACGCGCCGGACATCGTGCACTACGAGGCGTCCTCGATCGGCGAGTTCAGCAAGCAGGGCTACCTGGCCGACCTGTCCGACCTGGTCTCCGACGACCTGAAGGGCCAGATCGACAAGGGCATCTGGGACACCGCCACCGTCGACGGCAAGGTCACCGGCGTGCCGTTCCTGCTGGAGTCGCAGGTCGTCATCGCCAACAAGAAGCTGCTCGACGCCGCCGGCGTCGCGGTGCCGCCGGCCGACGGCGGATGGACCTGGGACGAGTTCCAGACCAACGCCCAGAAGCTCACCAAGCCCGGCCAGTACGGCGCGGCGTGGGCGCTGAAGTCGCCGACCAACCGGGTGCTCAACCTGGCGCTCAACTACGACGGCAAGTTCTTCTACGGCGACGGCCGGCGCGCCGAGGTCAAGGTCGGTGACGGGGAGAAGGAGATCCCGAAGCGGATCCACGACATGCTCTACACCGCCAAGTCCGCCTCGCCGGAGGCGCTCGGCATGAGCGGCGCGGACACCCTGCCCGGCTTCTTCGGCGGCAAGTACGCGATGCTGCCCGGCTCGGTGTCGCTGCGTCAGCAGATGGTCGAGCAGGCGCCGGCCGGCTTCGAGTGGGTCACGCTGCCGCCGCTGAAGGGGCTCTCCGCCAAGCAGGCCGCCAACCCGCAGACGCTGTCCGTCGCCGCCGACAGCAAGCACAAGAAGCAGGCCGCGCAGTTCCTCGAGTACTTCCTGAACCCGACCAACATGGCCGCGCTGGCCAAGGGTGACTGGCTGGTGCCGACCGGCAAGCAGGCCAACGAGGAACTGGTCAAGCTCACCGCCGGCAAGCAGGGCTGGGACGTTGCGGCAGCCAGTGCCAAGGAACTGACCGTCGCCCCGTTCCAGCAGGCCGACGGCTACCCGGAGTGGAAGACCAAGTACGCCACCCCGGCTCTCCAGCAGTACTTCGCCAACAAGATCACCATCGATCAGCTCGGTACGCAGTTGGTCGACGGTGGCAAGCAGGTCTCGAGGTAACGACATGTCACTCTTGCTCGACACATCGGTCGGTTGCCTGGTCGGCGCCGCGGTCGGAGACGCCCTGGGTGGCGCCACCGAGACGGCGTTGCCCGAGCAGATCCGCGCGCGCTTCGGCGGCTGGGTCGAGGGCATCGTGCCCCCGTACCACGCCGACTGGGCCACCGCGCGACCGCTCGCGCCGTACCACAAGGGCGACGGGCACCTCACCGACGACACGTTGATGACCCACGCCCTGGTCCGCGCGTACGCGGCCAAACGGGACCACCTCGACGCGTACGACGTGGTGGAGCTGCTGGTTCCCGACCTGATCGAGCGGGTGGTGTACATCCCCGACCTGGAGCGCGACGGGGTGACCTTCCACCGGCTCGCCGCCGCCGAGCGGTGGCTGGTCACCCGGCTGCACCACGCCCACGCTGACCCGCGTGAGGCCGGGGTGGGCAACATCGTGAACTGTGGCGCGGCCATGTACATGGCCCCGGTCGGCATCGTCAACGCGGGCGACCCGGCCGGGGCGTACGCCGAGGCGGTGGAGATCGCCGGCGCGCACCAGCACAGCTACGGGCGGGAGGCCGCCGCCGTCTTCGCGGCCTCGGTCGCGGCGGCGGCGACTCCCGGCGCGGGCGTCGACGACGTCGTCGCCGCAGCCCTGGACCTGGCCCGCGACGGCACCCGCGCGGCCATCGACGCGGTGGTCAAGGAGGCCCGCGGCCACCACGACTGGAAGCAGGCCATCCCGGCGCTGCGTGCCGCGGTCGCCCCCTACGACACGGTGGGGGAGGAGTACCGCAGTCCCGGGCTGGGCGCGCGGCGGCCGAGTCGCCTGCACGCCATCGAGGAGCTGCCGGTGGCCCTCGGCATGCTGGTGGTGGCCGGCGGTGACTTCCGGGCCGCGGTGCTCGGGTCGGTCAACTACGGCCGGGACGCCGACTCCACCGCCACCATGGCCGCCGCCATCGCCGGGGCGCTCGGCGGCGCGGCGGTGGTGCCGGCGGAGTGGTCCGACGTGGTCGCCACCGCGTCGAAGACCGACCTGGTGGAGCCGGCCCGCGTCCTCGCGGCGGTGGCCGGCGAGGTCTTCGAGCGCGACCAGGCCCGGTTCGCCCGGCGGGCCGACCGCTTCGCCGCGCTGGCGCGGGAGTCGACCCGGTGAGGATCACCTGGGTGCAGCCGGAGGACCTGCTGCCGCACGAACTGGCGGCCAGCCGGGACGAGGGACGCGACGTCGCCGCGCTCGCCGCGCGCTGGACGGCGGCCGGCGGGGACCTGACCCCGCCGGTCAGCGGGGCGTCGCCGACCCCGGCGGCACCGGAACTGCGGGCGCTCGCGGTGGAGTTGCTGGACGCCGCCGACGCGCTGCCGAGCGTCAACGCCGCCGACGAGCCGGACGACCTGGCCACGGTGCGCGCCGGCTGGCCGGCAGGCTGGTCGCTGCCGACCGAGGTGAGGTACGACCGGCTGCACGGCGCCTGGCTCGGCCGTGCGGTCGGCTGCCTGCTCGGCAAGCCGGTGGAGAAGATCCCCCGCGAGGGCATCCGGGAGATCCTCACCGCGACCGACCGGTGGCCACTGCGCGACTGGTTCACCGCGAAGGGACTCCCGGCCGAGGTCGCCGCGCGTTGGCCGTGGAACCGCCGCAGCGCGCCGACCAGCCTCGCCGAGAACATCGACGGCATGCCCGAGGACGACGACCTGAACTACGCGCTGCTGGCCCTGCGGGTGCTGGAGACGCACGGTCGGGGTTTCACCAGCGCCGACGTGGCGCAGGCGTGGCTGGACTGGCTGCCCGGCGGGCGGGTCTTCACCGCCGAGCGGGTCGCGTACCGCAACCTGCTCCTCGGGTACGCGCCGCCGCAGAGCGCCCGCCGGCACAACCCGTTCCGGGAGTGGATCGGCGCGCAGATCCGCACCGACGTGTACGGCTGGGTCAACCCCGGTCGGCCGGACCGCGCCGCCGAGCTGGCGTTGCGCGACGCGGCCGTCAGTCACGTCCGGGGCGGGGCGCACGGTGCGATCTGGGCCGCCGCCCTGGCCGCGGCCGCTCCGGTCGCCGACACGGTGGACGAGGTGCTGGACGCTGCCGAAGCGGTCCTGCCGCCGCGCAGCCGGTTCGCGGCCACGGTCCGCGAGGCCCGTGCCCTCGGCGCGGGGACCGACGACTGGGAGGCCGTGGTCGACGAGCTGTACGCCCGGCACGGCCACCTGCACTGGGTGCACGTGCGCAACAACGCCGCGCTGGTGGCCGCCGCGCTCGCGTACGGCCGGGGTGACCTGGAGCGGTCGATCACCGCGGTGGTCAGCGGCGGTTGGGACACCGACTCGACCGGCGCGACGGTCGGTGCGGTGACCGGGGCGCTCACCGGTGCGTCCGGGCTGCCGACGCGCTGGGTCGCCCCGCTGCGCAACCAGCTGGCCAGCAGCATCGGCGGCTTCGACGGGATCGGCTTCGACGAGCTGGCCGAGCGGACCCTCACCCTGGCGAAGCAGGGCGGAACGGAAGGGAACGTGGCATGAGCGCACACGTGGCGGTGGTGGGCAGCAGCAACCTGGACCTGGTGGTCACGGCGTCGCGGCTGCCTCGCCCCGGTGAGACGGTGCTCGGCGAGAACTTCCGGACCGTGCCCGGCGGTAAGGGCGCCAACCAGGCGGTCGCCGCCGCCCGGGCCGGGGCGGCCTGCGACTTCGTGGGCGCGGTCGGCGACGACGAGTTCGGTACGCAGTTGCGGACGAGCCTGGTCGGCGCGGGCGTGGACGTTCGTGGCCTGCGGACCGTCGCCGGTCCCTCCGGTGTCGCGCTGATCGGCGTGGACCGGGAGGCGGAGAACTTCATCGTGGTCGCGCCCGGTGCCAACGGCACGTTGACCGAGCTGGACGCCGACGACCGGGCCACCATCGCGGCGGCGGACGTGCTGCTGCTCCAACTGGAGGTGCCGCTGACCGCCGTGATCCAGGCGGCCGACTGGGCCCGGGCCGACGGCACCACAGTGGTGCTGAACGCCGCTCCGGCCGCGGCGCTGCCCACCGAACTGCTCGACCTGGTCGACGTGCTGGTGGTCAACGAACACGAGGCCGCCGTCGTGGCCGGAGTCTCCTCCGACGACCCGCCGGTGCTGCTCGACGCGCTGCTGAAGCTGGTGCCCCGGGTGGTTCTCACCCTCGGCGCGCGCGGCGCCGCGTACGCCGACCGGCGCGGCCTGCGTCTCGCGGTCCCGGCGCCGCAGATCGACGCGGTCGACACCACCGCCTCGGGGGACGCGTTCACCGGCGCGCTCGCCGTGGGCTGGGCCGAGCGTGGCGGCGCCATCAGCGAGGACACCGTCACGGCGAGCCTGCGCTGGGCCTGTGCCGCCGGCGCGGCCTGTGCCCAGCGGCCCGGAGCGTCCACCGCCCTGCCCGACCGGCCGGCCATCGACGCCCTCTACGACGCGACCTACCGAGGTGCACCGTGAGCTTCAACCCGTACGTCCCGCGCCCGATCGACCTGCCGACCGACGTGCCGCTGGGCGGGCACGCCGACCTGAGCACCCTGGACGAGGCGAAGATCTTCGCCGCGCCGGGCGATCCGGCGGACTGGCCGGCCTGGCGGGAGCAGCTCGCCCGCTGGCGGGCCGACGCCCGGGACCGGATCGGCTACGTCGGCGAGCACTACGACGAGATCGCCGGTGACTGCTTCAGCGTCTGCCTGGCCTGGCTCTGGGACGAGGCGCTCTACGACCACGAGCGCGGCGTCTTCACCGTCGACGGGTTCCTCGACGCGGCCGGGCGGGACTTCGGCGGCTTCGACGGGGTGGTGCTCTGGCACGCGTACCCGGTGATCGGCCTGGACGACCGCAACCAGTTCGACTGGTACCGGGACGTGCCGGAGCTGCCCGAGGTGGTGCGCGCGTTCCAGGAACGCGGGGTGCGGGTCTTCGTCGACTACAACCCGTGGGACACCGGAACCCGGCGCGAGGCGGGCACCGACGCCGAGGAGGTCGCCGCGCTGGCCGGCAATCTCGGCGTCGACGGGGTCTTCCTGGACACCCTCAAGGAGGGCGCCGGGGAGCTGCGCGCCGCGCTGGACGCGGTGCGCCCCGGCATGGTCCTGGAAGGCGAGAGCAGGGTTCCGTTGGCCCGCATCGCCGACCACGCCATGTCCTGGGCGCAGTGGTTCGCCGACTCCGAGGTGCCCGGTGTGCTGCGGGCCAAGTGGTTCGAGCGGCGGCACGTGCTGCACCACACCCGGCGCTGGCACCGCGACCACCTCGACGAGCTGCACTCCGCCTGGCTCAACGGCGTCGGCGTACTGGTCTGGGAGAGTGTCTTCGGCGTCTGGGTCGGCTGGAACGAGCGGGACCGGGCGGTGCTGCGGGCGATGCGCCGGGTGCAGCACAGTCACGCCGCGTGGTTGCGCGCCGAGGACTGGGTGCCGCTCGCCGACCACCCCGGCCAGGGCCAGGTGTACGCGTCCCGCTGGACGCACGACGACCAGCCGCTGTGGACGGTGGTGAACCGGGGCGCGGACCACGACGGCCCGTGGCTGCTCACCGACCCGAACGCCGGGCGACGCTTCGTCGACCTGGTCACCGGTGCCGAGTTGACCGTCACCGAGACCGCCGACGGTCGGTTGGCGGTGGGCGGCCCGCTCCCGGCCGGCGCGATCGCGGCCGTGGCGCCCGGTGCCGCCGCCGCGCACCAGCACGAGCCGCCGACCGGCGACCCGGCCTTCCCGGCCCGCGAGGCGGTACGCGTCCGCACGCCGTGGGCGCCCCGGCCGGAGTTGCCGCCGGGCATGGTCGCCGTCGACGGCGGCCGACGGGACCTCGTCGTCCGGCACCGGGTGCGGGAGACCGGGCTGTACGGCGAGGCACCCTACGTCGACGAGTGGAAGCCGTTGCCGCCCCGGCTGCACCACCCCGGCACGCTGCGCCGCAGCGTGCGACTCGGCCGGTTCGCCATCGCCACCCACGAGGTAACCCACGGCGAGTACGCCGAGTTCCTGCGAGCCTCGCGCTACCGGCCGATGCGTCCGGAGCGGTTCACGGCCGGGTGCGGACCGGCCGACGCCCCGGTGACCGGGGTGGAGCTGGCCGACGCGAGGGCGTACGCGGAGTGGGCAGGGTTGCGTCTGCCCACCGAGGACGAGTGGCAGGTCGCCGCCGAGGCGGGGCTGCTCGTACGGCGTGAGCCGTTGGTGTGGAACCTGACCGACAGCGAGCACTCCGACGGGCGTACCCGTTTCGCCATCCTCAAGGGCGGTGCCGCCTATCGGGCCGAGGGCTCCGACTGGTATCTCGACGGCGGCCCCCAACCGGCGGACGTCTCGGTGAAGTTGCTGCTCACCGGCGCCGGTCTCACCCGCTCCGACCAGGTCGGTTTCCGCTGCGCGGCGGATCTGGTGGACGAGCCGGAGGTGACCCGGTGACCGCGCCGCTGGACGGGGTCAAAGTCGTCGACCTGGCCACCCTCTTCGCCGGGCCACTCGCGGCGGCGTTCCTCGGCGACTTCGGCGCCGACGTGATCAAGGTGGAGCATCCGGTCAAGCCGGACCCGTCACGGGGGCACGGCCCGGCCCGGGACGGTGTGGGGCTCTGGTGGAAGGTCCTCGGCCGCAACAAGCGCACCGTCACCCTCAACCTGTCCGACCCGGACGGTGCCGCGTTGCTGCGCCGGCTGCTCGCCGACGCCGACGTGCTGGTGGAGAACTTCCGCCCCGGCACCCTGGAGCGGTGGGGGCTCGGCCCGGCCGAGCTGCACGCCGTCAACCCACGGCTGGTGATCGCCCGGATCAGCGGGTTCGGGCAGGTCGGCCCGTACTCGCGCCGGCCCGGCTTCGGCACGCTCGCCGAGGCGATGAGCGGCTTCGCGGCGGCCACCGGCGAACCGGACGGCCCACCCACGCTGCCGCCGTTCGGGCTGGCCGACTCGGTGACCGCGCTCGCCGCCGCGTACGCGGTGATGCTGGCGCTGCGGGCCCGGGACGCCACCGGAACCGGGCAGGTGGTGGACCTCGCCATCATCGAGCCGATCATGGCGATGCTCGGGCCGCAGATCACCTGGTACGACCAGCTCGGCTACGTCCAGCCCCGGCTGGGCAACCGGTCCAACAACAATGCCCCGCGCAACACCTACCGGTGCGCGGACGGGCGCTGGGTGGCGGTCTCCACCAGCGCGCAGAGCATCGCCGAACGGGTGCTGCGGCTGGTGGGCAGACCCGAGCTGGTCGACGAGCCGTGGTTCGCCACCGGCAGTGGCCGGGCCGCGCACGCCGACGAGTTGGACGCCGCGGTGAGCGCCTGGGTGGCACAGCGGGACCGCGACGAGGTGGTGGCCGCGTTCGAGGAGGCGCAGGCTGCGGTCGCGCCCGTCTACGACGTGCGGGACATCCTCGCCGATCCGCAGTACGCGGCACTCGGCACCGTACGCACCGTGCCGGACGAGGAGTTGGGTGAGGTACGGATGCAGAACGTGCCGTTCCGGCTCACCGAGACGCCGGGCGAGATCCGGCACGCCGGACGGCGGCACGGTCAGGACACCGACGCGGTGTTAGGGGCGCTCGGCGTGACCGACGAGGAGTTGGCCGCGCTGCGCGAGCGGGGGGTGCTGTGATGCTGCTGAGCTTGCTCTACGTGCCAGGTGACCGTCCGGACCGGTTCGCCAAGGCGGTCGCCTCGGGAGCCGACGCGGTCATCCTCGACCTGGAGGACGCCGTGGTCGCCCGGCGCAAGGCGTACGCCCGCGACGCGGTCGCCGAGTTCCTCGCCGAGACACACCCGGTGCCGGTGCAGGTCCGGGTCAACGAGCTGACCGGCCCGGACGTCGACGCCGACCTGACGGCGGTGACCGGCCGGCCCGGGTTGAGCGGGCTACGGCTGCCGAAGGTCGAGTCGGCCGCGACGGTGGCGGCCCTCGCCGAGCGGGTCGACGTACCCCTGCACCCGCTGATCGAGTCGGCCCTCGGGCTGGAGGCCGCGTACCCCATCGCCGCAGCCCACCCCGCGGTGGCCTCGATCGGGCTCGGTGAGGCCGACCTCCGCTCGGACCTCGGGGTGAGTGACGACGACGGGCTGCTCTGGGCGCGCGGCCGCGTGGTGGTCGCGGCCCGCGCGGCCGGCCTGACCCCACCGGCGATGTCGGTGTACGCCGACGTCGTGGACCTCGCCGGTCTGGCCGCCTCGTGTGCGGTCGGTCGGCGGCTCGGGTTCCTCGGCCGCACGGCGATCCACCCGCGCCAACTTCCGGTGATCGTCGAGGCGTTCCGTCCGGCCGACCGGGAGGTGACCCGCGCGGCCGAACTGCTGGCCGCCGTGGCGGACGCGGAACTGCGGGACTCGGGGACCGTGGTGCTGCCCGACGGCCGGTTCGCCGACCGGGCGATGGTGGCCGCCGCCCGGCGCGTCGTCGACCTGGCCGCGCGCTACACCGCCTGAGTGCCAGCGGCCGGAGGCCACCGAGCGGTCGCGGTCGTGCCGGCCGGCGGGACGGTAGACGCCGGCCGGTCACTGAGCGGTCGCGCGGGCGGTCGAGGTCGGTCGGTCGAGCCGGTCGAGCCTTGTGAGGTGGGCGTTGCCGCCCCGGATCACCGCCCCGGCCATGGCCGTGGTCGCCGGGTGGGCCCCAGCGCGTTGCTCCGCGACGGCGACCCGGGCCGCCTGCGCCAGGTGCGCGCGTAGGTGCCCGGCGAGCAGCCGGTGGAACGGCGACCCGGTGGCCGCCCGCAGCGCGGTCACCTCCTCGGCGGTGACCATGCCCGGCATGTCGTGGCCCTCGTGCGGGTTGGTCGCCGGAGCACCGGCATCGGCCAACAGCCGGCGGGCCCGGTCCAGGTCGGCGCGCGCGGTGGCCTCGACCTGGGCGGCCAGACGTCGCCAGGCCGGGTCCGTGGTCCGCGCCGGCACGAGTTCGAGTACGGGCAGCAGGCGTTCGGCCATCGCCACCGTCAACTGGAGCCAGGCGACGTCGGTGGGGCTGAACGGTCCCGCCGTACTCGTCGGTGCTGTTGCGACCGTCGCCGGTGGCCCGGTCGGTGCCGGCGCGGTGGTGCTGGTCGGGTCGCGGGGCCCGGTGCCGCAGCCGGCGACGAGCAGCACGGCGGTGAGCAGCATGGACGCCGTGGGCTGACGCATCCGATCTCCCTTCCCAACCAGGGCGGCGGACCCGGTTGACCGGACCCGCCGCCGTGGTGTGGAGCTGTCGCTCAGATCGGTCGGCCGTCGTGACCGCACTTGATGACGGGACGGATGCAGTCCTGGACCCGGCGGGCCAGCTCCGCCACCGGCCAGGCGTTGAAGAAGTCGCCGTGCATGGTGTAGCCCGGCCCGGAGGCCAGCCGGAACCGCGACGGGTCACCGGTGACCGGGTACCGCAGCACCTGGCGCAACTTCGGCACGTGCACCGGGTGGGTGCTCGGGCAGGCCTGGTTCACCGGGTACGCCAGGTGGCTCTTGTGATCCGGCGAGTCGAGGTCCCGGCCGTTCCAGCACTGCGGGAAGTCCAGGTACGACTCCAGCATGGTGCCGGACGGGCAGTTCACGAAGTCCTTCGACGGCGGCACGTGCCCGGCGTGCAGGCACGACCAACGGGCGATGCTGTCGTTCGGCCCGGTGGCCTTCGCGTTGCCGGCGACCAGGCGCAGCCCCAGCGGGAACGGCTGGGTGTTCGCGACGACGTCGGCGCGTACGCCCTCGCCCAGGTAGTAGAACGTGGCGATCGCCGGCTCCACCGGCACGTTGTCCCGGTACAGGGTCGGCACCCAGTACGACGAGACGTCCACCCGCGGATTGCAGGTGGTGGGGGAGTTGACCAGGTCGGGAAGGGTGGTGTTGGCGTTCGTCACCGTGCTGCCGAAGAAGCTGTGCATGTGCGAGGCCCCGGGCAGCCCGGGGAAGATGATCGGGTCGTCCGGCAGCCGGTGGCTGTAGGTGCAGTCCGCGGGGAACTCGGCGACCCGGATGACGTTGGCGCCGTAGTCGGCGCCGGCTTGGCCGGGGGCGGCGTCGGCCCGGTTGGTGGTGGACACCAGGTACGTGCCGAGTAGCACCAGCAGGGCGCCGATCGCCGTGGCGAGGCGCAGTCGGCGGGGGATGCCGGAGAGGGGTGCGGCCCTGTCCATCGTGACTCCTGTCGGGGGACGGGTCAGGGACAGCTCCGGCGCCGCCGCCGAAGGCAGCGGAGTGTGTCCTGGCCAGACTGGTGGTGGCCGGATGGGCCATTGCGAGAGAGCGCTCTCAGTAGTCCAAGCCTCACCCCGAAGTCGAAACTTGTCAATACGTACCGCAGTTGGTGGAAAGGACGACGACGAAAGGGCCGGACCCCGTGGTGGGGTCCGGCCCTTCGCAGTGGTGCCGGGTCAGCTGGTGGCGTAGCCGCGGGTGGCGATCCAGTCGGCGAGGTGCTCGACGGTGACCTCGTAGGAGGCGGTGTTCGCATCGGCGGAGTCGGCGATCTTCACCACGTTCCCGCCGTCGCGGTAACCCACGACGCTGATGTAGTGCCCGCCCTCGAAGGAGTGCACGCCGCCGTCGGTGTCGACGCTGGTGCCGGCGATGTTCGCGACCACGGCCCGGCCGTCGTCCACGGTGCGGACGATGTCGGCGCGCAGCTTGTCGGTCTGCTTGTCGTCGGCCTTGGGAGTGCTGATCTCGACGGAGTGGTAGGCGTCGTTCTTACCGGTCTCCTTGTTCAGCACCGGGGTGATGTCGTTGATCGAGTTCGTGCCGGCCTCGGTGGTGCCCATCTCCTTGGCCATGGCGTCCACGCTGATCTCCTTGCCCTGCACACTCAGGGCGTTACGCGTGGCGGCCGGGCCGCAGTAGTAGAAGTTCGGCTGCGCCTCGTAGCGCACGCCGAGCTGACGCTCACCAGCGGGCTTACGGTCGCTCTGCGTCTGGGTGGACGGCTTGGCGTCCGACGCCGCGTACGCGGCGGTCACCGGTCCGGCGATAGCCCCACCGGTGAACGCGAGGCCAGCAGCGGTCAGAGCGGTCTTACGGATCAGATCGGTACGCATGATGGCGTGCTCCTCTGCATCGGGGGTGCCCACACGGCAGTAACGGGGGTGCGTGCCGTGCGGGGGAAGTCTTGTTGCCCGGTGACCCGCGAGAAGGGGGGTCGGCGTCGGGACAGGGTGTAACGGTTGCCGGTGGCGGGTCATTCCGCCTACCTGCGGGGGCGGCCGTTGTGGTGCTCGGCCGTGCGGGGGATGTAACCGGGGCGGCCAGCCGGATGTTCCCGGCGGCTGCCGCGCCCCACGACCCGATGGCCGCAGTGGCATGCCAGGTATAACGACCCCGGCCGGCCCCCGATTCCGCCGCCGGGGTGGCCCCGACCACCCGACACCCCAGGCCAAACCGGACAAGGCGCCCAGCCGGCGAAACGGACATGGCGGCCAGTGCGGCGTGATCGACTCGGGTTCATTGAAAACGCGGCGTCCAGGTGCCGGGGATACCCCGACATCATGAAAGCCGAGTGGATCAGGCGGGTCTGCGCCGTTCGCGCGCCCAGACGGGGCCGAGGCACGGGGCCTGGGCAGAGCGTCGGGCGGATTCGCCCGATCTGAGGTGGTGCGCGGCCCGGCCCGACTCGGGGCAGGGGCGCCGTACAAGACCGGCCCGGCCGCAGGTCGATGCGCGGTCTGGCTCGGCCGACCCAGCGGGCAGAGCGTCGGGCAGACTGGCCGGCCAGGGAGCAATGCCCGTGCGGACCTCGCGACCCGCATGATCGTGCTCGATCCAGGAAACAGGCGCCTCCCGACGCCACGAGGCCACTACATCCAGGATCGAGCACGCTCGGGGCGGTGTGCGTGGTCAAGATCCGCGCAATATCGGGGATGTTGGTGTCTCCCGCGTGTCGGAGGCAGCAACATCGGGGATGTTGTGAGGATCTTGGCGCGGGGCGCGGGGCGCGGGGCGCGGGGCGCGGGGCGCGGGGCGCGGGGCGCGGGGCGCGGGGCGCGGGGCGCGGGGCGCGGGGCGCGGGGCGCGGGGCGCGGGGCGCGGGGCGCGGGGCGCGGGGCGCGCCAACCCCCGACGTCAGGGACAGCGCGTCGACAACGCCGCCGTATGTGGCACACGGGTGGTGCCACAGGGGCGGGCTGGTCCCGACGTGCGGGTGGGGCAGCCCGAATGCGTCGGACCGCCCCACCCGTTCGAAGAGCTGATCAGAAGCCGAGTACGGCTCGCCCGCCGACCACGGGCAGCCGCAGCTCACTGTCGTTCGGAGCGACCCGCAGCTCGGTGCCGCCCAACGGCAGCAGGGTGTACTCCTGGTCGCTGGAGAAGACGACCACGCCGATCCGGTGCCCGGCCGGGAAGACGTAGTCCTTCGGCTCCATGGTCCACCGGTAGTCGTACATCTTGCCCTGCTTGACCGGCGTCGTCCGGGCGTCGCTGTTGCGGTTCTGCGGGTCCATCCAACCCCGGGTCACCACGGTCGGCGCGGCGGTCGAGCCGGCCGGGCCGTAGTCGACCAGGTACGCGGTGAGGTTCGCGTCCGGCTTGTTGTCGATCGCCATCCGCAGCCGCATCTCGGGCCGCCCGGAGATGCGCACGCTCTGCGTCAGCTCGGGCGAGCGGTACGCGAGCCGGTTGGCGCTCGCCGTGTCCGGGTTGGACACCAGGGTGTCCGGGTGGATGGTCCGGCCTTCGTCGACGAAGCTCTGCTCGACCTTGGCCTTGGAGGGCTTGCCCGTGGTGAGCGTGCCCGGGGCGGTGGCGTCGGTGGCGGCGAACCGCAGCCCCACCTCACGCGCGGCGGGGTCGGGCCAGTTGGCGTACGTGGTGTAGGCCCGGTCCTCGCGCTGGAGCACCGCGGTCGGCTCGTCCATGATGCCGTTGCGCACGTTCCACAGCCAGAAGTCGAACCAGCGGTTCTCGGTCTGCTTGTACGTCCACGTCCGGCCGTCCGGCAGGGTCACCGACGCACTGCTGCCCGGGCCGCCGTGCCCGCCCTGGTGCAGCCAGATCTTGCGCGGTACGTCGCGCTTGGCGAGCTGGTCCCACCAGCCGGCGAAGTGCTCGGTCTTCACGTTCCAGTCGTTGAGGCCGTGCACGACGAAGACGCTGGCCTTGACGTTGCGGGCGTCGAGGTAGTCGCGGTCCTGCCAGAACTTCGAGTAGTCGCCGGTGATCCGGTCCTGCTCCTCGGTGATCTCGGCGAGCTCGTCGGCGCAGGGCCCCTCGGCGCGTGCCTGCCCGGCGGTGTACTGGGCCAGGATGTCGAGGTCCTCGCCCTGGTATGTGCCGGGCGCGACGACCAGGCCGTTGGCCCGGTAGTAGTCGTACCAGCTGCTGATCGCGGAGACCGGGACGATGGTCTTGAGTCCCTTGACCCCCGTGGTGGCCACCTGGTTGGGCAGGGTCCCGTTGTAGGAGACGCCGGTCATGCCGACCGCGCCGGTGGTCCAGCCGGCGGTGACCGGGGCGCCGTTGGCGTCGTACCCCTTGGCCCGGCCGTTGAGCCAGTCGATGACCGCCTTGGTGCCCAGCGTCTCGGCCTGGTCGCCGCTGGTCGGGCAGCCGTCCGAGTCGCCGGTGCCGACGCTCTGACCGAGCACCACCGCGTACCCGCGTGGCACGTAGTAGTCGTCCAGCGAGCCGGGCAGGTTGGCCTTCGCCTGGGCCCGCTGGGTGCCCGCGTCGAGCGCTCGGCGTCCGGAGCGGTCGGTCAGACCGTTCTGCGGCAGCTCGTCGACGAGGACGCTCGGGTACGGCACGTCACCCCAGGTGCCCTTGCGGTACGGGCTGTGCTCGAAGATGACCGGCACCTTGAAGCCGGTGGTGGCGGTTTCCCGGGGTCGGGAGATGTCGATCGCGACCCGGTCGAGCCGGCCGTCGTGGTCGGTGTCCACCGGGGTCTGGACGAACACCCGCTCCTCGATCGCGTCGGCGAGCGAGAACACCGGTTGGGTCATGCCGTCGCTGACCACGATGCCGGTGGGCGTGGTGGCGGCGGGCGGGGCAGCCGTTGCGGTGGGGGCTGCGGTGAGCACCAGGGCGCCGGACACTCCGACGCTCAGTAGTGCCAGATGACGGGGTCGACGCACGCGCGTCTCCCTTCGGTTGGGCTGGTCGCCGGGGGTCGGCAGGGGCCAATCTCGAAGATCCATTCGTCGACATGCTAGGACCGGTCGAGCATTCCGTCGATCCCCACATCCGTCCACCGTGGCCGGTCAGGGGGTCGGCGGTGTCACCGCGATGATCAGGTGGGCGCGTTCGCCGCTGGCGTTGCGGTAGAGGTGCGCGAGGCGCGAGTCGAAGGTGACCGATTCGCCGGCGGTGAGGGTGTACGACTCGCCGCCGATCTGCGCGACGACCTCGCCGGTGACGACGATCGCGCACTCGGTGGACGGGTGTGCCCACGGTTCCGCCGAGCTGGCGTCGCCGGGTGCGAGGTGGGCCTGGAGCACCTCCAGGTCGCCCCGGCCCGGGGTGAGTCGTTCGTAGGTGATCTGGCCGGGTGGCGCGGCCAGCCGGGTCCGGGCGCCGACCCGGCTGATGTGCACCGGCGGCGCCTCGGGCTCGGAGAACAGTTCCGCGATCGAGGTGTCGAAGACCTGGGCGAGCTTTCGCAGGGTGGACAGGCTGGGGTCGGTCGCGCCGTTCTCGATCTGGCTGAGCAGCGCGGGGGACACGTCGGCGGCTGTGGCGAGCTGGCGCAGCGTGAGGGAGTGCTGCTGACGCAGGTCGCGGAGTCGGTCACCGAGCATGTGTCCTCGTTCCAAAACAGTGTGACTGAATCTTGATTGACCAGACTATACGGCCCTGTTTAGGATCGCTGAACATCAGGCGGCAATGTTCGACCATGCTGAACAAGCCGCACCGAGGCGCGAACCGGACGCTGGCCGTCCGGTCTACATCCAACCCCGAGACGACGTCCCCGAGAACCCCGCGACACCGTCCTCCCATCGGCGCGGCCGATGCGTGGTGTCGCCGCCGGGCGTCGAAGCCCCGCGGATCCCGCACGGCGGGCCGCGCGATAGAAGGTAGGAACAGCATGTCGGTGTCCCCCCGCCGGCTCCTCGCCGGAGCGTCCGCTCTGGCGACGCTGGCCGTCCTCTCCGTCAGCGCCTGTAGCGCCGGCGGCAGCGGTGGAAACGCGAGCGGTGCGGCCAAGACGCTCACCGTGAACACCTCGTTCGTGCTCAAGACCCTCGACCCTGGCCGGGTCTACGAGGCGACCGGCCTGACCGCCGTGCACGCCCTCTACGACACCCTGCTCACCTTCAAGGGCTCGGACGTGAGCAAGCCCGTCCCCGCGCTGGCCGAGTCGTACCAGGCGTCACCGGACGCGAAGACGTTCACCTTCAAGCTGCGGCAGGGTGTGACGTTCGCCGACGGCAGCCCACTCACCGCCGACGACGTCGTCTTCTCGCTCAACCGCCTGAAGAACATCAAGGCCAGCCCGGCGGTCACCGTCAGCGGCCTGACCGTGACCAAGACCGACGACAGCACCGTCGTGGTCGCCTCGGCCACTCCCGACCCGAACATCCCGGTCGTGCTGTCGATGCCGTCGACCGCGGTGCTCAACTCCAAGGCCGCCAAGGAGCACGGTGCCCGCGACGGCGCCGACGCCGCGCAGGGCGACACCGCACAGCAGTACCTGGACACCAACTCCCTCGGCAGCGGTCCGTACGTGCTGAAGTCGTACGACCCGTCGGCACAGGTGGTGCTGGAGGCCAACCCGAAGTACTGGGGTACCAAGCCGCAGTTCTCCCGGGTGGTGCTGCGCAACATGGACGTGCAGACCCAGAAGCTGACCATGCAGCGAGCCGAGGCCGCCGAGATCTCCCTGGACATCTCCGGCAAGCTCCTCGACGGCCTGCCGGGCAGCCTGCAGACCTCCGGCGTGCAGGACACCGTCTACTTCCTCTTCCTCAACGCCGACCCGGGTGTCTCGCCGGTCACCTCGAACCCGAAGTTCAACCAGGCCCTGCGTGCCGCCATCGACTACCAGGGCATCGCGGCCCTGTACGGCAAGGGCGCCGCCCCCGGCGCCGGGCTGGTCGCGCCCGCCTTCCCGGGCGCGCTGCCGGCCGGCGAGGAGTCCAAGCGGGACGTGGCGAAGGCCAAGGCACTGCTGGCCGAGGGCGGCCTGACCAACCCCTCGGTGAAGTTCACCTACCCGGCCATCACCTACAAGGGTGTGGACCTCGGCACGGTGGCCACCAAGGTGCAGGGCGACGCCGCCGAGGCGGGCATCAAGCTGGAACTGAACCCGCAGCCACTGACCACCTTCCTCGACGAGATGCGCGGCGGGAAGTCACCCCTCGGGTTCACCCCGCAGAGCCTGAACTACCCGGTCGCCGACTCGCTCATCAACAACATGGCACCCGGGCAGGCGACCGCGCTGCGCTCCGGCTGGACGGTCGAGCGGGCCGACCCGGCCGTGGTCGCCGCCGGCAGGAAGGTCACCGAGACCCTCGACCTGGCCGGCCGGGCCGCCGCCATGCAGGAGTGGCAGCGGCTGATGAACGCGTCCTCGCCGTACCTGGTGCTGGCCAGCAACTCCTCCATCGTCGTGGCGACCACGGACCTGACCGGCGCGGACTACACCGCCGCCGGTTGGCAGGTGGACGTCGCCGCGGTCGGCCGCAAGTAGTCGGCGACGACATGACGACAGTCCACGACGGTGAGCCGGGCGCGGTCGCCACGACCGCGTCCCGGCCCCGGGGTGCCCACCCGCTACTGACCTTCCTGGCCAAGCGGGTGGGAATCACCGCCGGCCTGCTGCTGGGCGTCACGGTGGTGACGTTCGGGCTGGTCAACGTGGTCCCCGGCGACCCGGTGACCGCCAACCTCTCCGACCAGGCCCTCAACGACCCCGCCGCGGTGGCCGCCTTCCGCCAGAAGTGGGGCCTGGACCAGCCACTCTGGGCCCAGTACCTGCACTACCTGGGCAACCTGCTGCACGGCGACCTGGGCCTCTCCCAGCAGACCGGACGGGCCGTCCTGGACGACCTGCTGCACTACGTGCCGGCGACCCTGGAACTGGCCATCCCGAGCATGGTGCTGGCGCTGCTCATCGGCACCGGGATCGGCATGCTCGCGGCGGTCCGCAACGGTCGGCTCACCGACCAGCTCGTCCGGATCGGCGCCCTGCTCGGGCTCTCCACCCCGCCGTTCTGGCTGTCCCTCGTCGTGCTCTACGTCTTCTTCTACCAGCTCGGCCTGGCCCCCAGTGGCGGACGACTCTCCACGGACTTCAGCCCACCGCCCACCGTCACCGGCATGTACACCGTCGACGCGGCGCTCGCCGGACAGTGGGACGTCGCGTGGGACGCCGCCCAGCACCTGTCCCTGCCGGTGCTCGTGCTGACCTCGCTGACCGTGGCGATGCTGGTCCGGTTCGTCCGCTCCGCGATGCTGGAGGTGCTCCAGCAGGACTACATCCGCGCCGCGTACGCCAAGGGTCTGCCGACCCGGGTGGTGCTGCGCCGGCACCTGCTGCGCGCCGGCCTCGTCCCGGTGGTCACCGTCTCCGGGCTGGCCTTCGCCTCGCTGCTCTCCGGCACGGTGCTGGTCGAGAGCATCTTCGGCTGGCCCGGCGTCGGCCAGTACGCGTACCGCAGCGCCACGGCACTGGACCTGCCCTCGATCCTCGGCGTCAGCCTGTTCGTGGCGCTGGTCTACACGTTGGTCAACCTGACCGTCGACCTGCTCTACGGCCTCATCGACCCGAGGATCCGGCTCTCATGACGACACTCGCGGACCCGAAGGCGGAGCGGGCCCTGGGCCGGCGTCGCTGGCTCGGCCGACTGCGCGGCGGCCCGACCAGCCGGCCGGTCTGGCGTCAGCCGATCACGATGGCGGCCCTGGCCATCCTCGGCGGGTGGTTGCTGCTGGCGCTGCTCGCGGACGTTCTCGCCCCGTACGGCCCGCTGGCGCAGAGCCCCGACGCGTACGCGCCGCCCTCCGGGGCGCACTGGTTCGGCACCGACTCGCTCGGCCGGGACATCCTCAGCCGGGTCATCCACGGCGCTCGCCTGTCCATCCCGCTGGCCCTGGCCATCGTCTCGCTGGCCCTGCTGGTCGGCGGGCTGCTCGGGTTGGTCGCCGGGTACGTCGGTCGGTTCGTCGACGAGGCGCTGATGCGCCTGACCGACCTGGTGTTCGCGTTCCCGCAGATCATCCTGGCCATGGCGGTGACGGCGGCGTTCGGCCCGAACACCCGCAACGCCGTGCTGGCCCTGGTCATCGTCTCCTGGCCGGTCTACGCCCGGGTCATCCGCAGCGCCGTGTTGAGCATGCGCGGCGACGACTACCTCAACGCCGCCCGACTGCTCGGCGTCGGGCCGATCCGCGCGCTGCGCCGCGACGTGCTGCCCAACAGCGTCGGCCCGGCGATCGTGCTGGCCACGCTGGAGCTGGGCAACGCGGTGCTGCTTCTCGCCGCGTTGTCGTTCCTCGGCCTCGGCCCCCGCCCACCGGCCGCCGAGTGGGGCTCGATGGTGGCCCTCGGCTCACAGGACCTGTCGATGTGGTGGGTCAGCGTGTTCCCCGGTCTCGCCATCCTGACCGTCGTGATGGCGTTCAACGTGCTCGGCGACGCGCTGCGGGACCGGCTCGACCCCCGCTACACGAAGGGACGCTGAGGTGGCACCGCTGCTCGACGTCGACTCCCTGGCCGTCACCCTGCCCTCGCCGCGCGGTCCGCTGCCGATCCTGCACGACGTGTCGTTGACAGTCGACGAGGGGGAGCTGGTCGGTATCGCGGGGGAGAGCGGCTGCGGCAAGAGCCTCACCGCGCAGACCCTGCTCGGGTTGCTGCCCCCGGGGGCGGCGGTCAGCGGCTCGGCCCGCTACGCCGGCACCGAGCTGCTGGGCCTGGACAACCGGGGCTGGCAGCGGGTGCGCGGGGCCGGCATCGCCATGGTGTTCCAGGACCCGACCGCGGCCCTGCACCCGATGCTCACCGTCGGCCGGCAGCTCACCGAACACATGCGGGTGCACCTGCGGATGGACCGGCGGGCCGCCGCCCGCCGTGCGGTGGAACTGCTCGACCAGGTCCGCATCCCGGACCCGGAACAGGCGCTGCGCGCCTACCCGCACCAGTTCTCCGGCGGGATGCGGCAGCGGGTGGCCATCGCCATCGCCCTGGCCGCCCGCCCCCGACTGCTGATCGCCGACGAACCGACGACGGCCCTCGACGTCACCGTGCAGGCCGGCATCCTGGCCCTGCTGGACCGGCTGCGCGCCGAGACCGGGCTGGCCGTCGCGTTCATCACCCACGACCTCGGGGTGCTCAGCGCCCTCACCACCCGGGGCTACATCTTCTACGCCGGGCGGGTCGTCGAAACCGGTCCGACCGGTGCTCTGCTCACCGCGCCCGCGCACCCCTACACGGCCGCGCTGCTCGGCGCCCGCCCGCACGGCACCCAGACCGGCGGGACGCTGCGGCCCATCCCGGGCGCGCCGCCGGCACCCGGCGAGGCACCGCCGGGATGCCCGTTCGAACCCCGCTGCGGGTACGCCGAACCGTCCTGCGCAACGGCACCGCCTCCGCTCACCCCCGCCGACGCCGACCGGTCGGTGGCCTGCGTGGTCCGCCCGAACCTGGAGGTGACCGCATGACGAGCCCCGCGTCCGCGCGACTGTCCTTCACCGACGTCGAGGTCGAGTACCGCTCCCGAGGGCGGGGACGGGTACGGGCCGTCGCCGGGGTCAGCCTGGAGGTGCTGCCCGGCCAGATCGTCGGCCTCGTCGGCGAGTCCGGCTGTGGCAAGTCCTCGCTGGCCCGCGTGGCGGTCGGCCTGAGCGCGCCGAGCGCCGGCACCGTCCGGTACGCCGACCGACAGGTCACCCCGCTGGGCTGGCGACCCCGGTCGGATGCCGAGGTCGGCCTTCAGATGGTCTTCCAGAATCCGTACGCCTCGCTGAACCCCCGGCGCACCATCGGCTCCCAACTCCTCGACGGCGTACCGGCGACGGTCACCGGGGCGGCCCGCCGGACCCGGGTGCGTGAACTGCTCGACCGGGTGGCCATGCCGGCCAACGCCGCCGACCGTTATCCGCACCAGTTCTCCGGCGGTCAGCGGCAGCGCCTGGCGATCGCCCGCGCGCTCGCACCGGAACCCCGGATGATCATCGCCGACGAGCCGGTCACGGCACTGGACGCCTCGTCCCAGGCGCAGGTGGTGAACCTGCTCGTCGGGCTGGTCCGCGACCTCGACATGGGCATGCTGTTCATCTCCCACGACCTGTCGCTGGTGCACGAGATCGCCGACGTGACCGCCGTGATGTACCTGGGTCGGATCGTCGAGGCCGCGCCCACCCGCGAGCTGTGGCGCGCGCCGCGACACCCGTACACCCGGGCGTTGATCGACGCGGTGCCGCAGATCGGGCCCACGCCGCGTCTGCCCGCCATTCTCGCCGGGGAGGTCCCCGACCCGGGCAACGCCCCCACCGGGTGCCGGTTCCGGCCGCGTTGCCCGCACGCGTTCGACAGGTGCGTGGAGCAGCCGCCCACCGTCGACCTGGGCGGCCGCAGCGTCGCCTGCTGGCTCACCGACTCCGCGGCGGCACCGACCGCCGCGCGCTCACTCTGAGGACACCCCCATGCGCATGCCCACCGAACAGGTCCTGGTCAACCTCGCCCTCTACGACGGTGTCCAGGACACCCTCCAGCCGGACCGAGGCATCTGGATCGGCGCGGACGGGATGATCCGTGCCGTCGGCCCGGTCGACGACGTCCTCGCCGAGGCCGGTGCCGCCCGGGTGGTCGACCTGGGCGGCGACCACGTCATGCCCGGTCTGACCAACATGCACGTACACCTCTCGCTGGGGCTGCCCGGTCACCTCGCCGACACGGTGCACAACTCCAACCTGGCCGAGCTGGTGCTGCTGATGGCCGACTCGGCCCGGCGCACCCTGCACTCCGGTGTCACCACCGCCCGCCTCGTCGGTGAGAGCCGGTACGCGGACTTCGCCCTGCGCCGGGGCATCGAGGCCGGCGCGGTCGACGGACCGCGCATCTTCACCGCCGGCCATGCGCTGTGCTGCACCGGCGGGCACGGCTGGGACGCCGACGCCCTCGAAGCCGACGGCGCGGACGGGTTCCGGCGGGCCACCCGCGAGCAGCTCCGCGCCGGCGCCGACCTGATCAAGGTGTGCATCTCCGGTGGGATCGCCGGACAGCACGAGGCGATCGACACCCCGCAGCTGCTCGACGACGAGATGGCCGCCGTCATCCGCGTCGCCCACGACTGGGGGCGCAAGGTCACCGCGCACGCCGGCCCGGCCGACTCGGTCCGCCGCGCCGTCGAGCTGGGCCTCGACTGCGTCGAGCACGGGTACGAGCTGACCGACGACGTCACGCGGCTGATGGCCGAGCGGGGTGTCTGGTACGTGCCGACGATCGTGGTGAGTCGCTGCGAGCAGTTCTTCCGCGACTCCGGGGTGCCCGGCTGGCTGATGGACCGGGCCCTCGCGGCCGGCCCCCGGCACTGGGAGAGCCTCCAGCACGCCATCCGCAACGGCGTGCCGATCGCCCTGGGCAGCGACATGCCGCCACATGCCGGCTACGACGAGACCACCGCGACCGTCCGCGAACTGGAGTTCATGGTGGACGCGGGAATGCCGGTCGCGGACGCGCTCACGGCCGCGACCGTCCGCCCCGCCGAGTGGCTGGGTCGCGCCGACACCCTGGGCAGCATCGAGGTCGGCCGGCACGCCGACCTGCTGGTGCTGCGCGACGATCCGACCCGCTCGGTGTCGGCGTTGCGCACCCTGCACGCCGTGGTGAAGGGTGGCGTCGCGTACCGCGACGACAATGGCCGGTTCGGCGTCGCGTACCGCGACGACCACGGCCGGCTCGGCGTACCGCGATGAGCGGCATCACCGACGTCGCCGACGGGTACCTCGACGCGCTCGCCGAGCTGGACCCGCAGGCGGCCGAGGCGGCGGGGCGTACACCCGGGTCGCAGTTCCCGGACCTCTCGCCGGACGGCTTCGACGCCCGCGCGGAGCTGGCCCGACGCACCGCGACGGCCGCCGCCTCGGCGAGCACGCACCGCCCCGGCGAACCGGCCCTGGCCGACGCCCTGCGCGACCGGCTGGCCAGCGAGGTCGACCTGTACGACGCGGGCTTCACCACCCGGCTGCTCGCCCCGCTGGCCACCCCGGTGCACCTGCTCCGGCAGGTCTTCGACAACCTGCCCCGGGACACCGAGGACGACTGGGCGGTGGTCGCCGCGCACCTGCGTCAGGTGCCCGAGGCCCTCGCCCGGTACGCCGCGACGCTGCGCCGGTCGGCGCAGCGTGGACACCTGGTCGCCCGCCGGCAGGTGCTCGTGGTCGCCAACCAGTGCACGGTCTGGACCATCGCCGACTTCTACGGGCGGCTGGTGGAGGGCTACCCCGGTGGCCCGCTCGCCGCGCAGCTGCGCCTGAACGCACGGCTGGCCACCGCCGCCACCTCGGGCTTCGCCGCGTTCCTCCGGGCCGACCTGGCACCCGTCGCGTCCGACGCGGACGGTGTCGGTGCCGACCTCTACCGGGTCACCGCCCGCAGTTTCCTCGGTGCGACAGTCGACCTCGACGAGGTGTACGCGTACGGCTGGGCGGAGTTGGATCGCACCGCCGCCGAGCTGCGTACCGTGGCGGGCGAGCTGGGCCATTCGGGGGTGGCGGCCGCGCGGGCGGCGTTGGACGCCGACCCGGCCCGCCGGGTGCCGGCCGGTCCCGCCCTGGAGGAGTGGTTGCGGCAGCGCACCGAGCAACTGACCGACGCGCTCGACGGCACCCACTTCGACATCCCGGCCGCCACGCGGCGGGTGGTGTGTCGGATCAGCCCCGCCACCTCCGGGGTCATGTACTACACGCCGCCCGACCCGGCGTTGACCCGGCCCGGCGGGATCTGGTGGTCGGTGCCCTCGGGGGAGTCGACAGTACCGGTGTGGCGGCACGTCGGGACCCTCTGCCACGAGGGTCTGCCCGGCCACCATCTCCAGCACGCGCTCACCCTCACCACCGCCGACCTGCACCCCTGGCAACGCCATCTCTGCCAGGTGCACGGGTACGCCGAAGGCTGGGCGCACTACGCCGAGCGGCTGGCCGACGAGATCGGCCTGTACGCCGACCCGGCCGAGCGGCTCGGCATGCTCGACGGCCAGATGTGGCGGGCCGCCCGGGTGGTCATCGACCTGGGCCTGCACCTCGGGCTGCCGATCCCGGCCGGCAACGGGTTCACCGAGGAGCGGCGGTGGACGCCGGCGCTCGCGGTCGACGTCCTGACCCGCGTCGCCGGCCTGGACGCCGAGACGGCCCGCTTCGAGGTCGACCGGTACCTCGGCTGGCCGGCGCAGGCCCTCGCCTTCAAGGTCGGCGCGCGGTTGTGGCAGCAGGCCCGCCGGGAGGCCGAACAGCGCGAGGGGACCGCGTTCGACCGGAAACGCTTCCACCACACCGCGTTGGCGCTCGGACCCATGGGACTGGACCCGCTGCGTGCCCGGCTGGCCAACCTGCCCTGACCTGTCGTACCCCCTGGATCGGAAGTGACCGCCGATGAGCGCTGATCAGCTCACCACCACCATCACCGACCTGTACCTGTCCCTCGGCGACCGGCAGGCGTTCGACGCACACCTGCACCCCGACCTGACGTTCTGGGAGTCCGACGCCGACGGCCTGCTGTCCGGCCTGGGCGCGCTGGACGACCTGCGGGACCGACGGGCCACCCGGGCCGCCGGTTCGCCGCCGCTCTCGGTCGCGCCGGAGCACCTGCACGCCGACGCCTGGGGCGACACCGGCCTGGTGCGCTACGTGCTGCGGGCCCGCTTCGCCGACGGCACGCCGGACGAGTGTTTCCGGGTGACCGACGTCCTGCGCCGCGAGGCCGGCACCTGGCGGATCGTGCACCATCACGCGGAGGCCGTGCGATGAGCGCCGGGGAACCCACCACCGACCTGTACGACCTGCGCGTGGTGGTGGAGCGGATCGAGGGCCGCTCGGTGTGCGGCCTCAAGCCGGGCGACCACTTCGACGTGACCGGGTCGAACCGGCTGACCATCCCGGCCGGCGGGCACTTCTGCCTGTACGCGCTGGCCGCGTGCCTGCCCCTGATCCCCGCCAAGCAGCGGGAGCTGGCCGAGGGGGACTGGCTGGCCCAGGACAGCCACGTCGCCTGCCCGGACCCGGAGGAGCGGCTCATCATGCGGATCGAGCGGACGGGCCGCCGGCAGATCCCCACGGGGGAGCTGACGTGAGCGAGGGGCTGGTCGGCATCGGCCTACAGTCCGACAAGTCCGCCGACGAGTACGCCGAGTTGGCCGAGCTGACCGAGCGGCACGGTTTCGACGTGCTGTCGGTCTTCGGTGACCTGATGTACCAACCGCCGATCTTCCCGCTGCTGGTGGCGGCCCGGCACACCCGGCGCATCCGCCTGGGCGTGGCGTGCCTCAACCCGTTCACCATGCACCCGGTGGAGGTCGCCGGCCAGGTGGCCGCACTGGATCTCGCCTCGCACGGCCGGGCCTACCTCGGGTTGGCCCGGGGCACCTGGCTCGACGAGATCGGCGTGCCGCAGGTCCGGCCAATCCGGCGCATCGTCGAGACGGTCGCCGTCGTCCGGCTGCTGCTCGCCGGGGACGACAGCGGTTTCCAGGGCAGCGAGTTCACCGTGGCGCCCGGTACGTCGCTGCGGTACACCCCGGCCCGTGCCGACGTACCGGTGCTCGTCGGCACCTGGGGGCGGCAGACCGCGCGGGCGGCGGCCGGATTCGCCGGCGAGGTCAAGGTGGGCGGTTCGGCGAACCCGGCGATGGCCCGGAGGATGCGGGCCTGGCTGGACGACGCGGCCGTCGCGGGTCGCGACCGGACGGGGGTGGTGCTCGGGGCGGTCACCGTGGTCGACGAGGACGGTGTCGTGGCCCGGCGGGTCGCCCGCCGGGAGGTGGCCATGTACCTGGCGGTGGTCGCCGCCCACGACCCGACCACCGAGGTGGACCCGGAGTTGCTGGCGCGGATCCAGCAGCATGTCGGCCGCCGGGAGGACGACCTCGCCGGCGCGCTGATCGGCGACGACCTGCTCGACCTGTTCGCCTTCTCCGGCACACCCGAGCACGTCGCCTCGCAGGCGGCGGCGGTGTTCGACGCCGGGGCGAGCCGGGTGGAGTTCGGCACCCCGCACGGGTTGACGCCGCACGGCGGGATCGACCTGCTCGGCCGGCGGGTGCTCCCTTTGTTACGGCGGTGAAAACCCCTCGTCGCGGGCCTTAAAAGATCGTGTACTCGTGCTTATGATCTTGACGAGAGTCGCCCGAAGAGGCGCTTTCGTCCACATTAGACGAGGAGCAGCATGCTCAGGAGAACGCGGTGGCTGATGGCGGTTGCCGTCACGGCCACGACGCTGACCGCCCTACCGGGCGGCTCGGCCACAGCCGGACCGAGCGGCATCGACCGGCCCGGCGCACCCGCCGCCTCGGTCGACGGCAAGACGCACACCGTCACCCTGCTGACCGGCGACGTGGTGACCGTACGGAGCACCGGCTCGGGATGTCCGCAGGCCACCGTGCGGCCGGTCGACGAGAACGCGGTGATCGACCAGACCTGCGGCCCCGACGGCCACCTGCACGTCGTCCCCGCCCGGGTCGCGTCCCAGGTCGGCTCGGTCCTCGACCCCGACCTGTTCGACGTCACCGCGCTGATCGCCGACGGGTACGACGACGACAACTCCGCCGAGCTGCCGCTCATCGTGCAGCCCGCCACCGCGTCCGCCCGGGTCGCCGCGCTCGGCGACGTGCTGTCGCTGCCCAGCATCGGCGCGGTCGCCGGCCGGGTACCCAAGAAGAGCCCGGCCACCGCGAAGCTGGCGACCAACTCGCTGCTCGCCGGCGCGAAGAAGGTCTGGCTCGACCGCAAGGTCCGCGCCACCGCGCTGACCGGCGGTGGACCGCACGCCGACCTGGACCGCAACCTGGGCCAGATCGCCGCGCCGGAGGCCTGGAAGGCCGGCTACACCGGCAAGGGGACCACTGTCGCGGTGCTCGACACCGGTGCCGACTTCACCCACCCGGACCTGGTCGGGCGGGTCGTCGACCGCGCGGACTTCACCGCCGAGGGCGGCGACGCCGTCGACCACAACGGCCACGGTACGCACGTCGCCTCGACCATCGCCGGCACCGGCGCCGCCGCACACGGCCAGCGTCGCGGCGTGGCGCCCGACGCCAAGCTGCTGATCGGCAAGGTCCTCGACGACCACGGCTACGGCGACGACTCCGGCATCATCGCCGCCATGGAGTGGGCCGCCCCCCGCGCCGACGTCATCAACATGAGCCTCGGCGGCAGCGACGCCGACGACGGCAACGACCCGCTCTCGCTCGCCGTCGACGGTCTGAGCAGGTCCACCGGCACCCTGTTCGTCATCGCCGCCGGCAACAACGGCGCGCAGATCTCCTCGCCCGGGTCGGCCGCCAGCGCGTTGACCGTCGGCGCCGTCGACCGCGACGACAAGCTCGCCGACTTCTCCAGCCGCGGACCACTGGTCACCAGCCACGTGGCCAAGCCGGAACTGGTCGCACCCGGCGTCGACATCGTCGCCGCACGGGCCGCCGGCACCAACCTGCAGGACCCGATCGACAAGCACTACGAGGCGATCAGCGGCACCTCGATGGCCAGCCCGCACGTGGCGGGCGCCGCCGCGCTACTCGCCCAGCGCCACCCGGACTGGACCGGCGAGCAGCTCAAGGCCGCACTCGTCGGCGCGGCCGACCCGCTGACCGGCGTCGACGCGTACGCCGTCGGAGCGGGCCGGCTCAACGCGGCCCGGGCCCTCGGCGGCCCGACCAGCAACCAGCCGGTGGTCAACCTCGGCACGTTCGCGTACCCGCAGGCCGGCACCAGCGAGGCGAAGCTGAGCTGGACCGGTGAGTCGGCGGCCGTCCTCGACCTCGACGTGGCGGTGGTCAACCACGACGGCCAGCCGGTGCCCCGCGGCGCGGCGACGCTGACGACGAGCCGGGTCACCCTCAAGCGTGGCGCGACCGCCGGCGCGACCCTGCGGATCAACCGCGCGGCGCTGGCCGCCCGGCCCGGTTTCTACCTGGCCACCGTCACCGCCCGTTCCGGCCGCAAGCTGGTCGCGACCACACCGGTGAGCTTCTACGTCGAGCCGCCCAGCTACGACCTGACGATCCAGACGAAGCCGATGCCGGGCCTGAAGGACGGCGCGGAGAGCTGGATCAACCTCATGGTCACCAACCTCACCGACCCGACGCTCTACTACGACGGAGGGTCCGGCACACCCGGAGACACCTTCACGCTGCGGGTTCCCGCCGGCCGGTACTCGGTGTTCGGCGCCTCGATCGCCTACTACGTCGACAGCGACGTGCTGGAGTCGACGCTCGCCGCCGAGGCCGACCTGGACGTCCGCGGGGCCCGGAGCGTGACGCTCGACCCGGCGCGGGCCAAGCCGGTTACGGTGACCGTCGACGGGGTGCCCACCACGCCCACCCGCACCGACTTCACCAGCCTCCAGACCGCGGCGAACGGCCGGTCCTGGTGGCACCAGGTCAGCGGGTACGGGACCGCGACAACGGTCCGCACCACCGCGCTGCCGAAGCCCACCGTCGGCTCCCGGCGCACCTGGGCGGCCGTCAACCTGGACTCACCGGCCGGCACCGCCAAGCCGTACCGCTACAACCTGGTGCACGAGTACGCCGGCGGCGTGCCGGGCGACCCGGCCTTCCGGGTGAGCAGGACCGAGCAGGCGAAGCTGGCCCGGATCGACGAGCGGTTCCACCAGACGGATTCGCCGGAGATGTTCACCCAGCTGATCCGGACCGGCATGACCCGCGACGGGGTGGGGGTGACCCAGACCCACGAGGGGAACCTGCCGCCGAACCGGACCGACTACCTCTCGCCCGACATCCTCTGGGCCGACCAGGGCGTCTACGGCGGTCTGGCCGCGGACGAGGCACCCCGCAGCTACCAGCCGGGCAGCCGGCAGACCAAGATCTGGGCGCGTCAGCCGTTGCACTCCGACTGGTACGACGACCCGGCCGGTGCCGACTGGAGCTGCGCCACCGCGCCGTCGCGGACCCGGGGCAACCTGCACCTCGACCTGGTGTCGCTGACCGACCAGCACCAGCGGGCCGACTGCCTGCGGGGCGAGGCGATCGGAGTGAAGCGCAAGCTGTCGCTGTACCGCAACGGCAAGCTGGTCGACGAGCGGTCCGGCCCGTACGGCGACTTCACCGTCCCGCAGTCGATGGCCGACTACCGGGTGACCCTCGACGTCGACACGAGCCTGATCCTGCCGATCTCGACCAAGGTCAACACCTCGTGGACGTTCCGGTCCGCCGGGCCGGACGGGACCGGGAGCGTGCCGTTGCCGCTGCTCGCGGTCGACTACGCCCTGCCGATGGACCACAACAACCACCCGGTCGACGGAACGGCCGAGCTGGCCGTCCGGCAGGCACACGGTGTGAAGGCGCAGAAGGTGACGTCGTTCCAGGTCTGGACGTCGACGGACGACGGCGCCACCTGGAAGTCGGCCCGGGTCACCGGCAGTGGCGACAGTTACCGGGTCGAACTGCCGAAGGCAACCGCCGGACAGGCCGTTTCGCTGCGGGTGAAGGCCGCCGGCAACGGCGGTAGCGGAATCGACCAGACCATCATCCGGGCGTACCACGCCGGCTGACGGTCACCCCGCTGGTGCGGCCTGGCCCCCGACCGGGCCGCACCAGCACCCCGCCGGTTCGTGGGCGCCCTCGATTTTTCCGAGCCGACGGTGTCGATCCGGCCCTGCCTCGTTCGTCGTGACGGCAGAACGTGACGCCGACACGAGAGGTGCCCTCCATGACGTCTGTGACGACTGTCCCCGACACCCAGCTTCGCCGAACCCGGTTCCTGCTGGCCTGCGGCACGGTCGCCGGCCTGCTCTTCCCCGTCCTGTCGTTCGGGCAGGCGTTCACCCGACCCGGGTTCGACCTGCGGCGGCACGCGGTCAGCTCACTCACCCTCGGTGATCTCGGCTGGTTGCAGGTCATCGCGTTCGTGGGCACCGGCCTGCTGGCCGTCGCCTTCGCGGTGGGCCTGTGGCAGACGCTGCGACCGGGTCGGGCCGGCACGGTGGTGCCGGTGCTGGTCGGCGTCTACGGGGTGGCGATGGTCGGCGGCGGAATCTTCGTGCCCGATCCCGCGCTCGGCTGGCCACCCGGCGCCCCGACCGGCCTGCCCGAGCAGGCCAGCACGGGCAGCATCCTGCACACCGTGTGCGGCGCGGCGGCGTTCCTGTCGCTGATCGCCGCCGGCCTGCTGCTCGCCCGCCGGTTCGCCGGCCAGGGGGACCGGACCTGGGCGCTCTACAGCGCCGCCAGCGGTGCCGTCGCGTTCGTGCTCACCGCCCTGCCGTGGAGCGAGGGGAGTGCGAGCATCCGCTTCGCCGTCGGAGCGGTGCTCATCTCGGGGTGGCTCGTGGCGCTCTCCTGGCGAGCACGCGACGAGGTGGCCTGACCGCTGAGGTGATTCTGGTCGTAGGCACGTGACAGCATCACGTCATGGCCACAGCGAAGCAGCCGGTAGCCGTTCCGACCGCGATCAGCGTCGACGACTTCCTGGCCGGCAACCCCGACGAACGTAGGCGGGCCGACGCGGGGCGGCTCCGCGCGATCATGGGCGAGCTGACCGGGGAGCCGGCGGTGATGTGGGGCCCGAGCATCGTCGGCTTCGGCAGCTACCACTACACCTACGAGAGCGGGCGTAGTGGCGACGCGCCCCTGGTGGGGTTCTCGCCGCGCAAACAGCACCTCGTCGTCTACCTCACCGGCGGCGGCATCGAGGAGCGGTACGCCGCGCTCCTCGGCCGGCTCGGCCCGCACCGTGCCGGCAAGGGATGCCTCTACCTGAAGCGGCTCGACGACGTCGACGAGAGCGTGCTGCGGCAGCTGATCGAGCGCACCGTCCGGGTGCACAGGGGCGTCGACCGGGCCAGCCGCCGATGAGCCGTCGACGTCACTGGCCCTCCCACACCGCCTTCGCCCCGGAGTCGCCGGTACGGAACACGTAGTAGATGGCGACGCCGGCAGCCACCACCGACAGCACCTGCAACGCCAGGGTCAGCGCCCGACCGGGCCGCCCATCGGCGCTGGTCTCGGCGGCCCTCGGCGGGACGAACCAGACCAGTGCCAGCGCCACGATCGCCAGCCCGAAGGTGGCCCAGAGCGTGATGTCGCCGAACTCCTGGTGCGCCTCCAGCTTCGGGAGGAATTCCGGGGTCACCCGGTTGGCGGCCTGCATGCGCTCAAGAAAGGCGTCGCCGGAGAGCTTCGTCAGCAGGGCGGCGACCGGCGCGCCCACGGCGAGCAGCCCCAGCACCCAGCGGGTGTGCGGCCGGATCGGCGGGACGAGCGCATAACCGACCGTCAGCAGGGCGAGCAGTGGCACGAACACGACTGCGGCGTGCAGCAGCAGAGGGTGGGCCGGGATGCCCATGAACTCCTCGAACATCGGCGTCTCCTCCGGTGACATCGGCCTGGACGTTGATCGTCCACAGAGCGACGGTATCGGTATGGCGCGGGCGTGTCATCCCTGTCGATCACTCACGTGTCGCGACGCGGCGCGGCCAGGTCGACGGCTCACATCAGAGGTTCCGCAGGGTGACCGACGCACCGGGGCGAAGCGTGACCTGGTGCGGGCGACCGTTGGCCAGCACCGTCGTGCTGTGGCCACCCACGCTGGTCAGGCGCGCCTGGGTGACCCGCCCGTCGCGCCAACCGAGGTCGACGGTGAAGCCGCCGCGTACGCCGACGCCGGTCACCGAACCGGCGGACGCCCAGGCGGCGGGCAGCGCCGGCAGCAACTCGAGGTGACCGGGCCGGGAGTAGACGAGCATCTCGACGATCGCGGCGGGGGTGCCGAGGTTCGCGTCGATCTGGAAGATGCCCCGGCCGGGGTTCGTCTCGTAGATGTCGAAGAGGTTCATGGCGCTGCCGTTGCTGCCGTTCGTCGACGGCTTCAGGTTGGTGACGACGAGCTGGTACGCCTTCTCCGCGTCCTTCAGCCGCGCCCAGCACAGGCTGCGCCACGCGTTGGCCCAGCCGAAGCTGTTCATGCCACGCGCGGTGAGCAGGGCGGTCGCACCGGCGACGATCGCGGCGGGGGTGGAGCCGTCCGGGCGGATCCGGTCGCCGGGGAAGAGACCGATCAGGGGGGAGAGGTGCCGGTGGGTGGTCTCGCCGAGGTTGTCGGGGGACATCCACTCCTGCAACCAACCCGAGGTGGGGCTGACCTCGGGCAGGTAGAGGCGCTTGCGGAGGTCGTCGACCGTGCGGGCGTGGTCGGCGTCGCGGCTGAGCACCCGGCTCGCGGTGTGGTAGTTCTCGAAGAGGTTCCACACCAACTCCTGGGAGTAGGTGTTGCCCCTGGTGTCCTGCGGCCCGTGCTCGGCCGACCAGTCCCGGTCGGCGACCAGGACCTCGCGTGAGGTGCCAGTCGCGTCGGTGACGGTCATGCTGACGAGTCGGGTCTGCCAGAACTCCACGGCCCCCTTGATGACCGGGTAGACCTTCGCCAGGTAGGCGCGGTCCTGGGTGTACTCGTAGTGCTCGAACAGGTTCTGGCAGAGCCAGGCGTTACCGCTCGGGTGCCACCACCACCCGCTTCCGCCGTACGGGTTGGTGGAGAAGGCGACGGCCCAACCGGCGACCTTTCCGCCGGTGTTGCGGAACCGGTTGGTCGAGGTGTTGAAGAGCCGTTGGGTGACCTCGGTCCAGACCGGCAACTGCGCCACGCAGTAGTCGGCGTACGCGTCGAAGGTGTCGGTGAGGCCCGCCCGGTCGGCCGGCCAGTAGGTCATCTGGATGTTGACGTCGCTGTGGTAGTCGCCCATCCAGTCCGGGTCGTTGCCGTCCAGCCACGGGCCCTGCAAACCGATCGGCAGGCTGCCCCGCGACCCGGAGATCAGCAGGTAGCGGCCGAACTGGAGGTACGCCGCCTCCAACTCCGGGTCGGGCACGTCGTCCCGCCAACGCGCCTGCAACCGCTCCCAGGTGTCGAGTTGACGCTGGGCGACCGACGACGTCCCGAGGTCGATGGTGAACCGCTCGAACGCCGGGCGGACGTCCGCGACGTGGGTGTGCAGCAACTCGCGTACGGAAGCGCGCGCGGCTGCCTGGACCTTGTCCCGGGCCAGCCGTTCGGGATCCACCGACGTGTCGCGGAACCCGGTGGCGGCGGTGGGGGCGTAGTCGGTGCCGCCGCTGACGACGACGGTGAGGTCCCGGCAGCCGGTGAAGGAGATCGACGTGCCGTGCACCGCGACCTCTCCGGTGCCGCTGTACGCGGTGACGGCGGCACCGTAGCGCAGCCCGTTGGCGAAGGAGGCGCCGAACGACGCGTACCGGCCCGCGGCGTCGGCGGTGGTGGACTCGCCGTGCGTGCCGGCCAGGGATACGGTGCCGGTGTACGCGCCGCCGCCGTGAGACGAGAAGTGCAGCACGATGACGTCGTCCGGGCGGCTGGCGAAGATCTCCCGGCGGTAGCCGACCCCGCCGATGTCGTACGCGGTGGTGACCAGGCCCTGCGCCAGGTCGAGGGTGCGGCGGTAGGCGTCGACAGTGCCCAGGTCGTGCCCGGGGATGTCGACGGTGAGCGTGGCCAGCATGGTCAGCGAGCCGAAGTCCTCGCGCCCGTAGGGGAACTGGCCGTCGCCGTCGAGCGTGTCGTTGCGACCACCGGTCCAGAGCGTGGCGTCGGTGATCGTCAGAAGCTCCCGGGACGGGTCGTTGCTCGCCAGGGCCCCGAGACGGCCGTTCCCGATCGGCAGGCCCTGCTCGATCATGGAGTTGGCGGAGCCGGGCGACTGCCACCAGAGCTGGTTCTTCGAGGCGAGGGCCGGGGCGAGCATCGGCGACTCGGTGGGACGCCGGGGAGTCGGCGTCGCGGCGAAGGCGGGCAGCCCACCGAGGGCGGTGGCCGCTCCGGTCGCGGCGGCCAGCGCGAGGAAACCGCGACGGCTGGGGTGGTTGTCGCGCGGTTCGGGGTTGCGGTTGTCCATGTCGGGTTCTCCAACCTGGGTGTTCGGCGGATGCGCGCGGCGGTGCGGCCCGGCGGTGCGCCGGGCCGCGCCGGGCACGTCAGAGGGTCTGCGGTACGGCGATCCGGTCGATGTCGGGGGCGTACCAGGTGCCGCTGTCGAACGTGATGGTGTTGGTGCCCGCCTTCAGAGCCAGTTGGACGGTGACCGTTTCGACCGTGTCCCAGTCACCCGTGGAGGGGAACTTCAGGTAGGTGCCGTTGCCGCTGTTGGAGGAGACGTGCACCGACCGCGTGTCGCCGCTGACGTAGGAGACCGAGACGGTGTAGATGCCGTCCCTGCGTACGGTGACGTCGTTGAACCGCACCGCGCCGCCGACATAGAGGTTGCCGACCTTCCTGCCTCCGGAGCAGGCGTCACACCCGCCGACGGAGGCGTTGCCGGTCAGGGTGTTGGCCGGGGCCTCGGCCTCGTAGCTGGTCGTGGCGAGGGCGGTGCCGGGCCGTACGGTGAACAGCCGCGAGCCGTGCGCGGGCAACGCCGCGGTGACCTTGTTCTTCTGCTTCCCGAGGTCGCGGCGGTTCCACACGTCCCGGACCGAGGCGTTGCCGGTGAAGCCGAAGGACGCCCAGTGCGCGGTGACCGAGGCAGGCGCGTCGGCGAGGTTGAACAGGGCCACGGTGTAGCTGCCGTCGGGGTTCTTCGCGCCCCAGACCTGCTGGTCACCCGCCGGGGTGACCGGCCGGGCGGGCGCGCCGCCGTTCTGGTCGATGGCGATGACCTCGCGGTTGGTCAGCAACGACAACCCGTAGTCGTCGAGGCGGGTGAGGTCGTCCCCGGTGTACAGCGGTGACTTCGAGATCGCCCACAGCGTCGCGTACGACTGCCGCTCGGCGTTGGTGAGGCCGTCCATCTCGCCGTTGCCCACGTTGAGCGAGTCGAGGTCGTTCCACCCGCCGGGGCCGGCCTTACGGCTCCAGGCCGGCGCGTCGTCGAACCGGTCGTCGACCGAGTTCTCCCAGCTGACCAGGGTGTCGCAGTAGCACTCGACGTCGGTGTCGATGCGCCACCCGTTGGAGTACCGCTTCCAGTCGGCGGCGTGGTCGATGTCGAGCGACCAGGACAGTTCGAGGTGGATCGGGCGGCCGGCGGTGGCGATGGCCTTCTGCCAGGCGGCCACGTCGGCCACGTTGTCGTAGTTGTCACCGGACTTGAACGAGCCCGGCCCGACGCCGTCGAGCTTGAGGAAGTCGTAACCCCAGTCGGCGAACAGCTGAGCCTGCGAGTCGATGTACTTCTGCGCGCACGCGTTGTCGAAGTTCAGCTTGTACGCGCTGTCCCAACCGTTGGTGGTCCGCAGGTCCGGGTAGACGATGTCGGCGGTGGTGCACCCGGGAGCGTTCCAGATCGGCGTGACGCCGTTGCCGTACGCCTCCTTCTCCAACCCGACGGGCAGGTAGATGCCGGCCTTCAGCCCCTTGCCGTGGATGTGGTCGGCGACGGCCTGCATGCCGCGCGGGAAACGTACCGGGTCGGGCGTCTGCCGGGCGTACTGGTCGAACCTCGGCACCCAGGCGTTGTCCCGCCACCAGCCAGCGTCGATGTTGACGTACTCGTAGCCGTACGGCTTCAGCTTCGCGGCGAGGGCGTCCGTCTGCTTCAGGACGTTGGCCTCGGTGAGGTAGCTGTAGTCGCCGTCGGGGTTCAGGCCCGGGTACTTGGAGGACTGCATGGTCCAACTGGTCCACCCCATGAAGGGGCGCTCCGCGATGCCCGCGGCCGTCGGGGCGGCCACCCTCGGGGCAGCCCCGGTCGGAGCGGCCTGGGCCGGGACGGCGCCCGCGCCGAGCAGCGCGGCCAGTGTCACCGCGATGAGGGGTACGCCGATGCGGGCTCGTCTGCGGGGGATCGTCGGTGACGGCATGTCAACCTCCTGGTGGCGCGGATGAGTCGAGCAGGTTCTGGACGACCGGTCAGGGGACGACGAGCGACTGGATGCTCACGGCCGCCGCGCCGCGGGCCCACTCCTCGAAGGGCAACGGGCGGATGGAGACGGGGCACCGCGCGGCGGCGCCGAAGGCCTGCCGTTCGAAGCTCGTCCGGATGTGGCTGTCGAACAGGTCGTACGCGGCCAGCCCCTCACCGGACACGACGATGCGGGTGGGGCCGACCAGGTTCGCGACGGCCGCGATGGCGCAGCCGATCGCGGTGCCGGCCCGGGTGAAGACGGCTCGCACCTGCTCGTGGCCGGCACGGGCCAGCGCCACGGCCTCGTCGATGGTGAGGTCGGGTCGGCCGGTGTGGTCGCGGGCCTGCGTCACGATGGCGTCCGTGCCGGCGATCGCCTCGACGCAGCCACGACCACCGCAGTGGCAGTCGGGGCCGCCGGCGTCGACGGTGAGGTGGCCGATCTCGCCGGCCACGCCGTACGAGCCGGAGACCAGGCGGCCGTTGACGACGAGACCGCAGCCGATGCCGGTGCCGACGGTGATCAGGGCGAACGACTCGGCGCCCACCCCCTCGCCGAACCAGTGCTCGGCGGCGGTGAGCGCCTTGACGTCGTTCTCCACGGTGACGGCGAGACCGGTGCGTTGGCTGGCGAGTCGGCCCAGGGGCACGTCCCGCCAGTGCAGGAACGGCGAGTAGCGCACCAGGCCGATGCCGCGGTCGATGTCGCCGGAGAGGGCCAGACCGAGCCGGCGGACCAGACTCCGGTCGCCGGGGAACGCGTCGAACAGGTCCTCGACGAGCCGGCCGACCTCGGTGAGGACGGCCTCGACGTCGGGGGCGTCCAGTGGCCGGCGGGCGCTGACATGGACCTGCGCGCGAAGGTCGCAGACCACACCGATCACCTCGTCGGCGGTGATCTTCACGCCGAGGAAGAACTCGCGTTCGGCGCGGACGGCCAGTGGGCTGGCGGGGCGTCCGGCACCCGGGCCGGATCGTTCGGTGGCGGCCAGTTCGTGCAGGTAACCCAGGTCGATGAGCGGTCGGGCGGCCTTGGTGACGGCGGCGGAGGAGAGCCCGAGCCGGCGCGCGAGCGCGACCCGACTCACCGGCCCCTCGGTCAGCACCGTCGTGAACACCGCCGTCGCCGCCGGTGGCCCGGCGAACGTACCGCTGTCGATGCCAGGAAACATGGACGAAATCTAAGGCGAATATTTAACTTCTTCAAGTATTGATTTGCCTCAGTGCTCCGTCCTAGAGTCGGCAGCCTGCCGAGCTGCCCCATAGGTGGGGCAGGCGCGCGGCCACGTCAGACTCAGGTCGCCGCCGCACGTACGCCGAGGCCGACCAGGATCACGCCGGTCAGCCGATCGAGCATTCGTCGCACCGATGCGGTGCGCAGCAACCGGGCTGCGGCACCGGAGACGACGGTCCAGCCGGCGAGCCAACAGGTGGCCAGCGCGGCGTGCGCCGTGACGAGAAGCAACATCGGCACCAGCACCGGTCGGCCCGGTTCGAGGAACTGCGGTGCCAACGTGAGGTAGACGGCGGCGGCCTTGGGATTCAGCACGTTGCCGAGCAACCCTTGCAGGTACGGGTGGTCCACGCGCCAGGGCAGCCTTCGGGCGGAAACCGTCGGTCGCGGTCCCGCCTCCGTGCGACGGCGCGACGCGGACCAGAGCATCCAGAGCCCGAGCCCGACCAGATAACCGGCCCCGACCAGCTTGACCACCCAGAAGGCCTGCGACGAGCGGAGCACCAGCGCGGCCAGGCCGACAGCAGCCAGCGTGGCGTGCACGTAGAGCCCGGTCACCGTACCCAGGATCACCCACCAGCCCTGCCGCCGCCCGCCGGCGGCGACCCGCGAGACGACCAGGGTCAGGCTCGCGCCCGGCGTGGCGGTGATCGGCGCGACGGCGAGCAGGAAGCCGAGCACCGCGACGCCTTGCATGCTCAGACCACCACCCGGTAGTGGGTGGTGAGCAGCCCGGCGTCGTCGTACACGTGGAACGCGACGCCGGGCGGTTGGGTCTGGGTGGCCAACGGGCCCTCGCCCTCCCACGGCATCCGCAGGGTGGAGACCACACCTGGGGCGATCCGCAGTGGTCGGCCCGCGAAGGTGCTCGCGGCGGCGGTGTGGAAATGCCCGGTCAGCACGGCGACGACCAGCACGAGGGTTCTCCTAATGGCTATTGACGTCAAAGCCGTCAGGGACGCTACTCCCGGCCACTGTCGCGCCGAACACGCCGAGCCCGGCCTGGCCGGTCTTCCTCAGCCGGACCAGCTCCTTCTTCAGCCGGCCCCGGACCAGCGTCCTCAGTGCGGGCCCTTACCGAAATTGCTGCTCAGGGCGACCCACGCAGCGCAGGGCAGCTCGCCGGGTGCCAACTGGGTGTGCGACGGCCGCCAGAGTTCGGCACCCTTCGCTGTGACGCGGGCCAGGATGCAGTCGTACTGCGCGGCCCGCAGGGCCACGCCGACCCTGCCGTCCTTCGCGGCCACCTCCGGCACGATGGCAGGGTCCAGCTTCAGGTCGTCGATCGCCGCGCGGACGGTGGGCTCGTCCGGGCCAACGGCCTGTAGGGCGCTCTTCAGACGGTCGTCGACCCCGTCGAGTGACGGATCCTGGGTGACCTGCAGGGGATCATTCGCCGGGCACTCGATGTCATCGTCGCGGCTGTCGTCCTTCGGGCCGAGCCGAAGGCGAAAGCAGATCGGCTCGTCACGTTCGTCGATCACCGAGCCGTCCGCGCCGATCTCCACCCTGTGGCCCATCACCCGCAGCACCAACGTCACGCCGGTCTCCCAGTGTGTCTCACCGGTGACCGCGAGGACCGCGACGTCGGGGTGCTGGCTGGCGGAGTGTACGTACTTGTCGGCCTGGTAGAGGTGGTCGTACTCGAACCGAAACAGAACCCGGTCGACCTTTTTCGCGGCGTCGGCCACGGCACTGTCATGAGTCCGGTCGTCCGGACGGTCGACATGCCGCCACAGACCGACAGCGACCAGGGCCACCACCAGCAGCGCTGCTCCGCCGAGAATCCATCGCCGTCTTCCCTTCACCACGGACGGGATTATGTCGCAGTCGAGACGCCGTCGATGCCCCTCGCGCGACCGAGCGCGAATCTCGGTGGCCACCCGGCTACCGGGAGCGCGGCAGGCAGTCCTTCTTGTACTTCAGGCCGGAGCCGCACCAGCAGGCGTCGTTGCGCTCCGGCGGCCAGGGAATGCGTGCGCTGGGTCGCGCCGACACCTCGGCCGCGTAGCCCGCCCGCACCGCCGCGTCGGCCGGGTCGCCGTCACGTCGACCGGCGAACGCGTTCAGCCCGGCCACTGTCGCGCCGAACACGCCAAGCCCGGCCTGACCGGCGCTGCGCAGCCGGACCAGCTCCTTCTCCAGCCGACCCCGGTGCGCGTCCCAGTCCGGCCCGTACACCTCGGCGAGCGCGGCATGCTCGGAGATCAACTTGTCGAACTCGGCCCGAGGCCAGAAGAGCAGATCCGACTCGGCGTCCCTGCGCTCCCCGGCCCGGCGCACGAGCTGGGTCTCCAGCCGGTCCGCCAGGTCGTCCTGCCGGTCGTGCGGCAGGTTCAGATTCCGTCGTACCCGATGCCGTTGTTGCAACAGGAAGAAGGCGACACCCGGCGCGTCCGGCGGACCGAGATCGACCACCGGGTCGATCGTGGTGCTGGCCGGCCCGGACGCGGCGGTCGCACGTTCGTTGAGCAGGGCGTCGACCGCCTCGCTCAGCCACGTCTCGGCGGTCGCCGAACGCCCACCGGCGTCCAGTGCCGCGCTGACGTAGGCGGGGGCGTCGGGCTGCGTGAGCAGCAACGGGCGCAGCGCGGTCAACTCCCCCATCGCCTCGTCGTCCCGACCGCCGGCACGGAACAGGGCCCGCGCCCGCAGCGCACGGGCGAACCCGGCCCGCGGGTCGTCCCCGGACGGGTACGCCGCCAGGGCCTGCTCCGCGTACCGCAGCGCGGCATCGGGCCGCGCCCGGATCTCGGCGATCTCGGCGGCCAGGGTCAGCGCGTCCCCGGCGTCGTCCGGGTCCTCCAGCCGGCCCTGCTCGGCGGCTTCGGCGAGGTCGGCGGCGACACCGAGCGGATTGGCCGTCCCGAGCGCCGAGCGGCGAAGTTCGGCGAGGTCAGCCTTGGTGAGTACGTCTTTCGTCGACACGATCTCACGGTACGTCGGCCGGCTCCCGGCCTACCGGCAGATCACCGGTAACGCTGCTCACTGATTGGCCGGGCCGACGGCGGCTACCGGTGCGGGTGGTAGCCGCCGTCGGGCCGGTCAGGCGTACGGCGTCAAAAAGTCCTTCGGGCGCAGCGCCTTGCTGGTAACCCGGACATCTCCGATCCACCCGTAGAAGCCCTGCCCGTACGAGAGGTCGAACGACGTCGCCCCGATCACGAACGGAAGCCCGAGGGTGGCGATACCGGTCGACGGCTGGGTGGGGTTGCGGGCGATCTTCGAACCGTCGATGTAGACCACGGTCTGCTGGCCGTCGTTGACCACCGCGAGGTGGGTCCAGCGACCCGTCGGCAGGGCGTGGCTCCACGAGGTCGGGTCGGCGTCCTGCTTGTCGGCGTAGACGACGTACTGCAGGAACCGCTCGGGGGAGATGTTGAGGCTGCAGGTGGACTCCAGCGGAGACCAGCCGGTCGTCTTGCCGGCGTCGCCGCTGCGCCCCTCCCAGCTCAGGATGCCCATCCAGGCGTGGTCGCCCTCGAACGGGTCGGGGAGCTTGACGAACGCCTCGATGGTGTATCCGCTGGTGAACTTCATGCTGTTGATCGGGGCGTTGGCGCCGGCCCGGAGTATGGCGCCACGGTCCGGACCCTTACCGCCGCCGAAGCGGAGGCTGGCGTGTGCCGGCTGACCGGGGTGGTGCTCGGTCGAGTAGGTCAACGCCTCGGCTGCACCGGCGCCGATGCGCTGGACGGTGAGGTTGTTGCCGTTGCCGCTCAGATCCCGGACGACAGTTCCGTCCGCGACCGGCTTACCCTCGGTGCCCGACGACAACCCGTACGAGTCGAACCGCCAGTAGCCGACCGTGCCACGCGGCAGCACCGCGACCGGGGGACGGGGAGCGGGCGGCGGCACCGGCGCGAATCCGTGGAACCGGGCGGCGAAGTCGATCTCCATGCTGAAACGGTCGACCGGACCGGTCAGCTCGATCGTCTCGGCCTCCAGGGGTGTGCGCTTCTCCGGGTCCCGGGCGAGGAACCAGGGCGAAAACGTCTCGACGTCGATGACGTTGCGGGCCACGTCGAAGTGGTAGAGCCGGATCATCGCCGCGCCGCCGTAGTAGCGGTCCTGGTAGTTGGTGATGTGCACCTGTACGTCGTTGCCGGCGGCGTTGGTGAGCGTGGTGCGGCCGGGCGGCCAGTAGTGGCCGTTGAGGGTGAGGAAGATCTGGTCGTTGTTGCGGATCAGACGATCCCAGAGGCGCTGGCCGTTGTCCGAGAGCTTCGCCGCGCCCGCATCATCGGCCCAGGCCAGGTCGTGCGTGGTGAGGATGATCGGCTTGGTGCGGTGCTCGTCGATCACGCCCTGTGCCCAGGCCAGCCCCTTGTCCGAGATGCGCCAGTCCAGTGCGAGCACCAGCCAGTCTCGTCCTGCGGCGCGCAGCACGTGGTAGCTGTTGTAGCCGTCCGGCGAGGCACCGCCGAAGGTGGGCATCGAGGCGAACCGCTGCGGGCCGAACGTGCGCAGGTAGACGCTGTCGCCGCGCTGGTCGTCGCCGCCGCGGATGTCGTGGTTGCCGGCCAGGACGCTGTACGGCAGCTTGCCGTCGAGGGTACGGAACGTCTCGCCGGCCAGCGCGACCTCATGCTCGCTTCCGTGCTCGGTCACGTCGCCGAGGTGGGTCATGAACACGATGTTCGCGTCCTTGCGCTCCTGATTGAGGTAGCGGAAGGTCGCCTTCAAGGGTTCCGGGTCGGAGCTGTCCTCGTCGAAGAGGTACTGCGTGTCGGGCAGCACCGCGAGTGCGAAGCGCGGGCTCTGCGCGTCGAACGCCGCTGTCGCTGTCGCCGCTGCGGCCTCGGTGGCGGTGCCGCCGAGCACGGCCACGGCGGCACCCGCCGCCGGTGCGGCCAGCATCGCCTGGAGCAGGGTCCGCCGCTCCACGTTTCGTTGATCGCCGGTGGCGGCCATCTGGTCTCCCGATTGGTGAGGTGCCTGGACGTGGAGCACTCTCCCGAGGTGCGGTGAGCGCCCCTCGACGCCCGGCTGAACGGCATCTGGCACGTAACCGAAGATCATTTCCGGTGAATCGTGCTGTTCAGCAGGCTGGCTGTCAGTCGTCGAGAGGTTGCAAAACCCTCCAACTGTGGCCATCCGGTGTCAACCCACCGTCGGTAGCGTCCGGTCGCCAGTTTCTCGACCAGATCGCACAAAGGCGGAGTTATGGGCACGGTGGATCGGCGTACGTTCCTCAAGGCGATGGGAGTCCCCGCGATCGGCGCGGCGCTCCCGATGGACCTCAGCAAGGCGCTCGCCATCCCGGCGAACAACCGGACGGGCACGATCAAGGACGTCGAGCACGTCATCATCCTGATGCAGGAGAACCGCTCCTTCGACCACTACTTCGGTGCCATGCGCGGCGTACGCGGCTTCGGTGACCCCCATCCGGCGACACTTCCTTCCGGCAAGGACGTGTGGCACCAGCCCAACGGGGCCGACGAGCTGCTGCCCTTCCGCCCCGAGGTGAAGGATCTCGGCCAGACCTTCCTGCCGGACCCGCCGCACGGCTGGAACGACGGGCACGCCGCCTGGAACGACGGCCGGTTCGACAAGTGGGTGCCGAACAAGGGCGTCACGGCGATGACCTACCACACCCGCCAGGACCTGCCCTACCACTACGCGCTCGCGGACGCGTTCACCGTCTGCGACAGCTACCACTGCTCGTTGATGGGCCCGACCGACCCGAACCGCTACCACATGTGGAGCGGTTGGGTCGGCAACGACGGCAAGGGCGGCGGCCCGGTCATCACCAATGCGGAGGCCGGCTACGACTGGTCGACCTACCCGGAGCGGCTGGAGCGCAACGGCATCTCCTGGAAGATCTACCAGGACGTCGGCACCGGCCTGAACGCCGCCGGCTCCTGGGGTTGGACGAACGACCCGTACATCGGCAACTACGGCGACAACTCGCTGCTCTACTTCCACCAGTACCAGAACGCGCAGCCCGGAACGCCGCTGGCCGACAAGGCCAAGACCGGCACCGAGATCCGCACCCAGGGCCGCGACCCGGAGGCGCTGCTGGCCGACTTCCGCGCCGACGTCGAGGCGGGACGACTGCCGGAGGTCTCCTGGATCACCGCTCCCGAGGCGTACACCGAGCACCCGAACTGGGAGCCGGCCTACGGCGCCTGGTACATCTCGCAGGTCATCGACATCCTCGCGTCGAACCCGGAGGTGTGGAGCAAGATGGCGCTCTTCATCACGTACGACGAGGAGGGTGGCTTCTTCGACCACGTGGTCCCGCCCACGCCCCCGCAGAGCCGCGAGCACGGGCAGTCGACAGTGCCGACCACGAACGAGATCTTCCCCGGCGACGCCGACCACCCGGCCGGGCCCTACGGCCTCGGCATCCGGGTCCCCATGGTCATCGTCTCGCCGTGGACGCGCGGCGGTTACGTGAACTCACAGGTCTTCGACCACACCTCGCTGATCAAGTTCCTGGAGGCGCGGTTCGGGCACGGCCGCCCGGACCTGATCGAGAAGAACATCACCCCCTGGCGGCGCGCCGTCGTCGGCGACCTGACCAGCGCCTTCGACTTCCGGCACCCGAACCGCTCGCGTGAGGTCCGGTTGCCCGACACCGACGACTTCAAGCCCGAGGACCTGGTCCGGCACCCCGACGAGGTGCCGGTCCCGCCGAGCGACCAGCGGCTGCCGAAGCAGGAGCACGGGGTACGCCCGGCGCGGGCCGTCCCGTACACCCTGCACGCCGACGGGCAGGTCAGTCACGACTCGCTGCGCATCGACCTCCGCAACACCGGCGGGGTCGCTGCGGTCTTCCAGGTCCGCCAGGCCGGCAGTGCGGACGCCCCGCGCAGCTACACGGTCGAGCCGGGCAAGCACCTGACCGACACCTGGAAGATCGAGTCCGGGTACGACCTGTCCGTGCACGGGCCGAACGGCTTCTACCGCCGGTTCGCCGGCGGCCGGTCCCACCTCGACGTCACCCCCTCGTACGAGGAGCGGAACGACAAGGTCGTCCTCACACTCAAGAACCGCGGGTCGAATCGGGTCGAGGTCACCGTCCGGGACGGGTACAACTCCCGTCCGGTCAAGCTGTCGCTGCGGCCGGGCCAGACGGAGCGGGCGCACTGGCAGCTCTCCCGCACGCACGGCTGGTACGACCTGACCGTCACCGTCGCGGGCGACACCGACTTCGCCTACCGGTACGCGGGCCACGTCGAGAACGGCAAGGACAGCATCAGCGACCCGGCCCTCGGCGGGCTCGTCTAACCAGTGTCGCGTCACCCGGGCCGGCTCTGGTCCGGGTGACGCAACACTGTGGAGGGTCGGGCAGCCGTCGATCGATCAGCATGGGCTTCAGGCGTAATCGTCAATGCAAAATAGTACCGATGGCCTCTTGTCGCTGCGCATGGTTAATGCGCTGGCTGCTTCTTGGAATGGCATTCTCGGGCGGTAATGCTCCATTGAGCGCCGTTGCAGGAAGTAATGAAGTAATGTTGCCCCGGTCAACGTTATACGTGAAGCACGGATTAATCGACGCATTGAGCAGCCGTTATGGCGATCACCGTCATCGGGTGCGGGCTACGGCGAGACCCTGCGATCACTCAGAGTGACGGTATGGCTGTCGGGCCGCAATCGACGGCGAGGGCTGTGGTCGGCGGTTCGAAAGGCCGAATGGGGCGTCGTCCACGTAATTGATCTGTAACGGAGTGGACCCACAACGAAATCATTTGCCTGGCTAACGTTCTGCCACGAGAGCCGCCACCCGGACGGAGAACCGCTCGGGTGGCGGTGCCATGTGTCAGCACGATGAGGAGGCCGTCCCGCGTGGAGCCGATGGTCACGGAGCCCCAGGTGCTCCGCGCCGGAGAGCCGGGCGACGAACGGGTGCAGAGCGTGACGTCGCCGGCCGCCCCGGTCCGGACGGTCAGCAGGTCGCCGACCCGGATCGCCCTGGCCCGGCTGCGCCGCGACCGGATCGCGATGATCTGCGCTGCGATCTGTGTCGTCTACGTCCTGATCGCGATCTTCGCGCCGTTGCTCGCCCGGCTGGAGGGGCAGAACGCCAGCGACCTGCACCAGAACCTGATCGACGAGTTCGGCTTCCCGACGATCGGGCCGACCGGCGAACACTGGTTCGGGGTAGAGCCCCGCCTGGGCCGCGACCTCTTCGCCCGCTGGGTGTACGGCGCCCGACCGTCGCTCATCGTCGCCGTCGCGGTCACCACGATCACCACGATCATCGGGGTGGTCGTGGGCCTGGTCGCCGGCTTCTCCGGCGGCTGGGTCGACCGGGTGCTCTCCTGGCTGATCGACCTGGTGCTCAGCCTGCCGTACCTGCTCTTCGCGATCGCGAGCTCCGCCGTCCTGGTCGCCATCTTCGGCGGCGCCGACGGCGCCGGGTCCGAGGACGTCGCCCAGATCCGCTTCGTCTCGCTGATCTGCGTGTTGTCGTTCTTCGGCTGGGCCAGCCTCGCCCGCCTGGTCCGGGGGCAGGTGCTCTCGCTGCGAGAGCGTGAGTTCGTCGCGGCGGCCAAAGTGCTCGGCATCCCGACCCGGCAGGTGCTCTTCAAGGAGCTGCTGCCGAACCTGGTGGCACCGATCGTGGTCTCCGTGTCGCTGGCCCTGCCCGGCTACGTCGTGGCAGAGGCCGGACTGACCGTGCTCGGGGCGGGGCTGATCGAGCCCACACCGTCCTGGGGTCTGACGATCTCCGCCGCCACCACGTACTACCGGGCCGACCCGCTCTACCTGTGGCTGCCCGTACTCGGCATCACGATCCTGGTGCTCGCCCTGAGCCTGCTCGGCGACGCCGTGCGCGATGCCTTCGATCCCCGGACCCGTCGATGAGGACGCCCTGGGCTGAAGTGGAACCGGAAGACAAGACAGGAGTACGTCTGTGAGGCAACTGAAGGTTGGTCTCGCCGCCGCGCTGGCCGCCACCATGGCGGCGGCCGGCTGCGGCAGCCCTTCGTCGAACAACGGCAGCAGCGGTGGAGGTGACGCCAAGAGCATCGAGACCCAGCAGAGCGCGTACGACCCGACCGCCAAGGGGCCGGCGGCCGAGGTGCCCGGCGCCAAGAAGGGCGGCATCATCACGGTCTACTCCCAGGTGACCCCGAACACCTTCGACCCGACCGACACCTACTACGCCGACGCGCTGGCGATCGAGAAGCTGATCTTCCGCAGCCCGACGCAGTTCGCGATCCGCAACGGCAAGCCGGTGCTCGTGCCGGACCTGACCGACCTCGGCACCGTCTCGTCGGACAAACTGACCTGGACGTTCAAGATGCAGTCGGGCATCAGGTACGCCGACGGCAGCGAGGTCAAGGTCGAGGACCTGGCGTACGCGATCAAGCGGTCGTTCGCCCACGACGTGTTCGCCAACGGCCCGACGTACCAGCTGACCACCTTCAAGGACGGCGACAAGTACAAGGGCCCCTACGCCAGCGGCGACGCCTACGCCGGTGTGGAGACCCCGGACCCGACCACGCTGGTCATCCACCTCGCCCGGCCGTTCGCGGACCTGCCCCTCTACCTGACCTTCCCGGTGTTCACGCCGATCCCGAAGGCCAAGGACACCAAGGAGAACTACAAGAACAACCCCCTCGCGACCGGGCCGTACCAGTTCGACACCTACACCCCCGGCACCGAGCTGAAGCTGAAGAAGAACCCGAACTGGGACCCGAACACCGACGCGGTGCGGCACCAGTACCCGGACGGCTTCGACTTCAAGTGGGGCGGCGAGGACCCGAAGACCCAGCAGCAGGTGCTCAACAGCGCCGGCGAGGACGCCAACGCGCTCAACTACGGTGCCGTCGACGCCTCGCTGATCCCGCAGCTGACCGGGGACAAGAAGGCCCAGCTGATCCAGGGAGAGCAGCCCTGCACCTACTCGGTGCAGATGGACACCCGCAAGATCCCGCTGGAGGTGCGCAAGGCGATCGCCAAGGCGTACCCGTACGACCAGGTCAACAAGGCCGGCGGTCTGAACAGCTTCAACTCCGCGCCGGCCAGCACCGTCCTGCCACCGAGCGTGCCGGGTTACACCAAGTACGACCCGCTGCCCGGCCTGAGCGGTGTCGGCCAGGGCGACCCGGCCGCGGCCAAGGCCGACCTGGAGGCGGCCGGTAAGACCGGCTTCGAGCTCAGCTGGTACTACGACAACACCAAGCCGGTCCCGCAGCAGACCAACCAGATCCGGGTCGACGCGTTCAAGGCGGCCGGCTTCACCGTGAAGCCGATCGGTGTCACCACCGCGGAGCTGCGCTCCAAGATCGCTGACTACGACGCCCCGGTCAACATGGGCCAGCAGCCGCAGGGCTGGTGCTCGGACTGGCCGAGCGGCGGCAGCTGGTTCCCGGTGCTGTTCCAGACGCACAGCATCGCCGACGGCACCAGCTGGGGCGAGCTCAGCGACAAGGCGCTGGACGCCAAGATCGACGAGATCGGCAACCTCCCGGCCGACCAGGCCGTCGCCAAGTGGGGCGAGCTGGACAAGGAAATCATGGGCAGGTACGTGGCCCTGCCGCGCTACTACGGCAAGCTCGCCTTCGCCATCGGCACGAACATCGGTGGTGCCGAGGGCGACGCCTCCGCGGGTGAGCCGTTCTACCTGAACATGTTCCTCAAGAACTGACCTTCCGCACTCCCAGTCGTGGACGCCGGCCGGCCTCCGGCATAGTGCCGGCCGGCGTCCACCCCCCTCCCCGTTCCGGCTTGGGCCCACAGCCCCGGCCCGCTGCCACCAGGAGCCTCGGCGGTGCTCATCTACATCCTGCGACGGATCGCCAGCGCGGTCTCCGTCGTCATCGTGACGCTGGTCGCCAGCTTCGGTCTGTTCTTCGTCGCGCCCACCGACCCGGCCGGAACGATCTGTGGCCAGCGCTGCACCCCGGAGCGCTACGCCGACATCAGCGCCAGCCTCAACCTCGACGAGCCCGTCGCACAGCAGGTCGGTGGATATCTCAAAGGGCTCGTGGTCGGGCGCACCTACCACTCCGGTGGGCTCACCATCGACTGCGACGCACCTTGCCTCGGCTACTCGTACACCCTCGGCCAGCCGGTGACCAAGCTGATCGGGCAGGCGCTGCCGGTCACCGTCTCGATCGTCCTCGGTGGCGCGGTGGTCTACCTGGTCGCCGGCATCCTCGGCGGCATCATCGCGGCCCGAAGACGAGGCACCTACCTGGACCGGCTCATGGTCGGCAGCTCGCTCGGCATCAACGCCGTGCCGTACTTCGTGGTGGCGCTGCTCGTCTCCCTCTACGCGACGTTCCTGCCGCACGCCGGCTACCACCCGCTGTTGGAGAACCCGCTCACCTGGGCGACCGGGCTGCTGGCCGCCTGGCTGACGCTCGGTCTGGCCAACGCCGCCTCGTACACCCGCTACGCCCGAGCGTCCATGATCGAGACGCTGGGCGAGGACTACATCCGCACCGCCCGCGCGAAGGGCATCAGCGAACGGCGGGTGGTCTACCGCCACGGCCTACGCGCCGCGATCACCCCGATCGCCACCATCTTCGGCCTCGACCTGGCATTCCAGTTGACCGGTGCGATCTTCACCGAGGCGATGTTCGGGCTGCCCGGCCTCGGCGTGCTGACCCTGCGGGCGTTCAACCAGTACGACCTGCCGGTCCTGATGGGCGGCGTGCTGGTCGGCTCGGTGGTGCTGGTCGCGATGAACCTGCTCGTCGACATCCTCTACACGATCCTCGACCCGCGAGTGAGGCTGGGATGACCGAACCGCAACTGCTGTCGACTCCGAACCGACGGCCCGAGACGGTCTCCCGCGCCCGCCGGGTCACCGGCGACCGCACCGAAGGGCAGTCCTACCTGGAGGTCACCGACCTCAGCGTCACCTTCCCGACCGCCGACGGGCTCGTGCAGGCGGTCCAGGGACTCAGCTACTCCCTGCCGCTGGGCCGCACCCTCGCGGTGGTCGGCGAATCCGGCTCCGGCAAGAGCGTGTCCAGCATGGCCATCATGGGCTTGCACGACCCGCGCAGCACCCGGATGACCGGCTCGATCACGGTCGGCGGCGAGGAGATCGTCGGCATGCCGCCCGCCGAGCTTCGCCAGCGGCGGGGAGTCAACGCCGCGATGATCTTCCAGGACCCCCAGTCGTCGCTGCACCCGTACTTCACCGTCGGTGACCAGATCATCGAGGCGTACCGGGCGCACCACCGCGTGTCCAAGCGGGTGGCCCGGGACCGGGCGGTCGACATGCTCGGCCGGGTCGGCATCCCCAACCCGCGCCGTCGCCTGGACGACTACCCGCACCAGTTCTCCGGCGGCATGCGGCAACGCGCGATGATCGCGATGGCCCTGGTCAACGACCCCAAGCTGCTGATCGCCGACGAGCCCACCACCGCCCTCGACGTCACCGTGCAGGCGCAGATCCTCGACCTGATCATGGAATTGCAGCAGGACTTCGGCTCGGCGGTCCTCTTCATCACCCACGACCTCGGCGTCGTCGCCGAGATCGCCGACGACGTGCTGGTCATGTACGGCGGACGAGGCGTCGAGTACGGCCCCGCCGCGTCGATCCTCGGCCGGCCACTGCACCCGTACACCTGGGGTCTGCTGGAAAGCATCCCGGCGGTCTCCGGCGAACCGGCCCGGCTGCACCCCATTCCCGGCACGCCGCCCAGCCTGCTCGCGCTGCCCAGCGGGTGCTCGTTCCACCCGCGGTGCGAGTTCGCCGGCCGGGTGCGGGGCTGCGCCGTCGACCTACCCGACCTGGTCTCCCGCACGGCGGACACCACCCGGACCTCCCGCTGCCACCTGCCCGACCCGGCCGGGATCTTCGAGACCGACATCCTGCCCCGGTTGCCCTGAAGGAGCACGAGATGACCACCACCACCGACACCGCGACCCTCGCTGCGCCCGCCGAGACGACCGGAACGCCGTTGCTGGAACTGCGGGACCTGGAGATGCACTTCACCGCCCGGGGCGACGGCTGGTTCGGCCGCGACGCGCACCGGATCCGGGCCGTCGACGGGGTGTCGCTGCAACTGCGCGCGGGCGAGACGCTCGGCCTGGTCGGAGAATCCGGCTGTGGCAAGACCACCACCGGACGTCTGATCACCCGGCTGCTCGAACCGACCGGCGGGCAGGTCCTCTACCAGGGCACCGACATCACGCACCTCAAGGAGAGGGACCTGCGGCCGTACCGGCGGGAGCTGCAGCTGATCTTCCAGGATCCGTACTCGTCGCTCAACCCGCGGCACACGGTGGGCACCATCATCGGCGCGCCCCTGCGCGTGCACAACCTCGTGCCCAAGGGCAAGGAGCTGGACCGGGTACGGGAACTGCTGGAGGTGGTGGGCCTCAACCCCGAGCACTACAACCGGTACCCGCACGAGTTCTCCGGCGGCCAACGGCAGCGCATCGGCATCGCCCGCGCGCTGGCCGTACAGCCCAAGGTGATCGTCGCCGACGAACCGGTCAGCGCCCTCGACGTGTCGATCCAGGCGCAGGTGATGAACCTCCTCGAAGACCTGCGCAAGGAGTTCAACATCGCGTTCGTCTTCATCGCGCACGACCTGGGCGTGGTACGACACTTCTGCGACCGGGTGGCAGTCATGTACCTCGGTCGGGTCGCCGAGATCGCCGACCGCGACGCGCTCTACGGCACGCCGCAGCACCCGTACACCCAGGCGCTGCTCTCCGCCGTACCCGACCTCGGGGTGGCGCGCGGCGCGGCGCCCAAGGCGCGGATCCGGCTGGCCGGCGACGTGCCGGGCCCGATGGACCCGCCCACCGGATGCCGGTTCCGCAGCCGCTGCTGGAAGGCCGAGGACGTCTGCGCCACCACGACCCCGCCGCTGCGTCAGGTGGGCGACGGGCACGCAACGGCGTGCCACTTCGCCGGAGCACTGGACGAGCAGCCGGCCGCCGCGCAGGTGGCCTGAGACACCACCGCCGGCCCGGGTGACGGCGCCGCTCGGCTACGGCCGCTGCCCGAGGTACGCCAGCATCGCCTCGCGACTCCTCGGCAGGCCGTACTCACCGACGAGCATGTCCACGTTGCCGAACTTCTCCCCGTCGATCAACCACGGCTCGGTCGACCGACCCAGCACCTCGGCGAGCCGCCGCTGCCGGGGCGTCAACGCCGCCGCCGGCGCTCCTGCCGCCGCCGGACCGTCCGGGAACGCGAGACCCAACGCCACACCCAGCACCGTCAACGACCGCTCGCCGCCGACAGTGGGCAACCGGTCGAGCAGCGCGTCGAAGGCGCGATCCGTGTGCTGCGAACCGAGCTGCCGCAGGGCGAGCGCCGCGTAGCCGCCCAGATCGCCGCCGAGGAACGGCACCCACCCGCCCTCGACCGGCTCGCCGGCGGCGTCGTCGTTCGGTGTCGACGCCCAGCTCAACAGCTCCTCGACGGTCGCCGGGTCGGCCGCCGCGCCGAGCACCCGGGCCCGACCGATCGCGGCGGCCCAGCGAACCACCGGGCGCGGATCGGTCAACCAGCGGACGTCCGGCGCGGCACCCAGCAGCCCCGAGGCCACCAGCATGGTCGCCACCTCGCCGGCCGTCGACGCGACGCCCCGGCCCTGAGCGGCGTCGGTCGCGCCGGCCAGCGCGGCCACACTGCCGTCGGCCTCCTCCGGAAACCAGGCGAGGGTGTACGCCGCGACCAGCCGCACGCCCGGATCGGGGTGCCCCAGCAGGGTGCGGAACACGGGAACCCCGGCGCGCACCGCGTCGTAGGTCGCCAACTCGACGTACGCCCACAGCCGACCCTGGTCGGCCGCGGACAGCGACTCGACGTAGGCGTACTCGACGTACTCCTTCTGCGACTCGTCGACGCCGGTCCACGGTGGCGGCTTGGCGGCGAGCAGCTCACGACCGCCCTCGGCGGTCCGGCGGTACTCGGCCACCGGGAAGCCCTCCGGCAGCACACCCTCGTCGTACCCGACGGCGAGGACGCTCAACAGCCCGAGCACCGCCGCCGGGTCCGGCGTGGCCGGATCGGCGAGCATCTCCAGCAGGAACGGCACCGCGTACGCGCTCGCCTCGAACCGGCCGCCCTGGTGGAAGACGTTCGTGTAGAGGTCACCCAGGGCCTCGTCCCGGGCGGCCGGATCGGGGGAGAGCAGGGCCCGCAGTTGGCCGGGCACGTCGTCGGCTGCCCCGTAGGCGTGGCCCAGCCGCGCCCAGTCGATGTCGTCAAGTCCGTCGAGCACGTCCCATGCTCTCCCACCCCACCGACAGTCAGCGGGTGGGGTTCGTCAGAACTCCTCGTACACCGCCGGGTCTTGATTGGAGAGCCGGCCATCCGGGCGGCCCAGCGCGGTGATGGCCTCGACCTGCGCGTCGGTGAGCGTGATGCCGAAGACGTCCAGGTTCTCGGCCTGCCGCTGCGGCGAGGCGGCCTTGGGCAGCGGAATCACCTGGCGGGCCACGTGCCAGGCGAGGATGGCCTGCGCCGGGCTGACACCGTGGGCGTTCGCGATCTCCACGATGACGGGGTGCTGCTGCAGGTCGTTGCCGTGGCCGAGCGGGCTCCAACCCTGCACCAGGATCCCCTGCTCCCGGTGGTAGTCGATCGCCTCCTGCTGCGGGAAGTACGGGTGCACCTCGATCTGGTTGACCACCGGGGCGACCCCGGTCTCGGCCACCAGCCGCTCGATGTGCTCCGGCAGGAAGTTGGAGAGCCCGATGTGCCGCACCAGACCACGCTCGCGCGCCTCGATCAGCGCCCTCCACGCCTGCACGTACAGGTCTTCCCTGGGGTTCGGCCAGTGGATCAGGTACAGGTCGACCCGGTCCAGGCCGGTGCGGAACACACTCTCCTCGATGGTGGTCAGCGCCTCGTCGTAGCGGTGGTGCCGCCCCGGCAACTTCGAGGTGACGATCAACTCGTCCCGCACGTCCCCCGCCGAACGGGCGGCGCGACCGACCGCGCCCTCGTTCTCGTAGTTCACCGCCGAGTCGAGCAACCGGTAACCCGTCCGGATCGCCTGCCCGATCGCGTCGACACCCGCCGAACCGTTCAGCTTGTACGTGCCGAGCCCGATCGCCGGCAGGGTGGTGCCGTCGGCAGCCGTGAGATGCGGAATCGTCATGATCGGAACCCTACCCGTGGGCGTGAGCTACCTAACCAACCGGTCGATCAATCCGGGTCGTCGTTGCCGGTCGCCTCGTAGACGGTTTCGACCGGCCGGATCACCTTGATCAGGGAAGCGAGATACTCCCGTGTCTCGGCATCGGTGGAGTAGACGATGGTCCCTCGCATCCCTCGGGTCAACAGAACCTTGTAGGTGTTGCGGATCAGCAGGTCCGCTTCGGCGTCGCTGACCGTCTTCCTACTACGAAACGCCGGGTCCTTCGACTCCTCACGTCGCGTCACCAGGCGGCCGTCTCGGGCGACCAGGTCCGGGCCCACAATGACGCCGGACCAGCCGTACTCGAAGCCCTGGGCCGTGTAGACGCAGCCGACCTGGCTGAACCCGTTCGGGTCGGTGGCCCAGAACGCGCTGCCAGGTGCATCGCCGACGCTGCGGTCGCTCTTGACGTTCCACGGCCGCGACCAGGCGCCGATGTGGACGTCTGGCACCAGGCTGTCGTCCGGGCGTGGGTCGCTCCACGGCCAGCAGTACCCGGCGGACATCCTGGCCGTCACATCGGTCCTCTGCTTCTCGGCGAGGAAGGCCTCCATCGCCTCGGGCGAGTCGGCGAGACGCAAGTCGACTTTTCCGTCGCCGGTCCAGACCGACGGTTCGTGGCCGTCGAGGCCGAGCAGGTCGACGACCCATCGCTGGTACGCCTGGCTGCCGCCACAACGGAACTGAGCATGCAGAGACACGACCTCGACATCGAGGTTGAGTTGCTTCGCGTGCGACGAGATGACGTCGACGTTGCCCAACTCGCCCGGCTTCACCACCTGGTGCTCATCGAGGAGGAAGACCGGCACCCGGGCCGCGGCGATAAGTTCGTCGATCTGCGGTCGTGCCGTGTCCCGCTTGGCTTTCGTCGTAAACCGGTTGACGGAGGTCTCCCGGATTCGGTGCGCCTCGTCGCAGATCAGGACGTCCAGTCCATTGCGATCGGCGGACATGAAGCTGTTGAAGTAGCCGAACAGGTTCTTCAGCCGGGTCGACCCCTTGCCGGCGTACCGACGCAACGTCTGGGTGAACGACCGCGAACCTGTCGCGTGCATGACGGAGCGGTTCTGGCGCGCCAACTCACCGAGCACAGAGAGAGCGATCACGCTCTTGCCGCTGCCCGGACCTCCGGAGACGACCACGACCGACTTGCGGTCCGCCGACCGCGCCCGCTCAACGGCGTGGAGCACCAACTCGTACGCCACACGCTGCTCATCTAGCAGGGTGAAGTGCGACCGGCCCTTCAACTCCTGCGCGGCGTACCGCAGCAGATGGCGGCTGGGCCGTACCGAACTGGAGAGGAAACGGTCCGCCGCACCAGCACCTGACGTCGGTGCGAGGTGGGTGCGTAGGTAATCGAGAAACTGGCCCCGCCGCTGCTTGGTGAAGATCCGGCTCTGCTCGGTCGCCCGGCGGTCGAACAGGTCGCTGATGTCGCGGTCGGTCGCGTTGTGCAGGTAAGCCACCCCGCGTACCGGATTGTGGTGCCCGGCGAGGGCACCGAGGAAGTCCGTCAGGTACTCGCAGTACTGCTCGACCTGGACGCCGGGGTGCAGCCGTGGGCCATGCGCGTGCTCGATCGCCACGAGGGTGTCGGAGCCCTCGTAGGACTCGGCGTAGGACCACTGCTTCAGCTCTACGACCACGTAGGAGTCGTCGGACGTCCTCGGGTGCGCGCCGGCGAGCACCACATCGACCCGCTTGCTGGTCAGTGGCAACTGGTACTCGACCAACATCTCGACCTGTCCGAGGCCCGCGTCGGCGAGATCCTGCCCCAGCACCTCAAGGCTCCGCGACCAGGAGCGGCGCTCTGCTGGGCTCACGTTGCGGCCGATCTGTTCCACGATCCGGTCTGCGAGTGTGCCGCTGCCGACCAGACGCAGCAGACCATCGGCGGACGTACGGAACGCTGACAACACTTGCCCCCGGGCAGCACGAAGTGATCGTGCGCATGGGGGGCATGTCCGGCAGTCGCCGGAAGCCCGTCGTGACGCGCTCCTACGTGATGGACTGTAGCGAAGAGATCAACTCAGCGCCATGTTGACGCTGTCTGCGGCTACCGCTTCGCCGCCGACCCGCGAGCCTGGTCGACCGGATAGCGGCGAGCCACCTCCTCCAGTTTGCTCGCAGCCGCCTCGATCAGGTCGATGCCGAGGACATCGGCGAGCCGGGTCAGATAGATCATCACGTCGCCGATCTCGGCCTTGACCCGGGCACCAGCCTCTCGGTCGGACATGACGGCTCCGGCCTGCTCGGGTGTGAGCCACTGGAATTCGGCGATCAGCTCGCCGACCTCACCGGCGAGCGCCATGGCCAGGTTCTTGGGCGTGTGGAACTGTTGCCAGTCCCGCTCCTCCGCGAAAGCCCTCACCCTGCCCGTCAGATCGTCCATGACCAGGAGCATCGCAGAAGCCGTGCCCCGGCACGCAACCCGACGGTCGATCCATGAGGGCCGCCTCATTCGCGGCCGACGAGCGTCAGCACTTCGCAATCGTGCTGAGCGGAGCTGCCTGTTGTCAGTGCCCAGACCTGGTGGCTCGGACGAAGCTGGTCCAGGCGGCAGGGGAGAAGATGAGGGCGGGGCCCGCCGGGTCCTTGCTGTCGCGCACCGCGACGCGGCCAGGCAGATTGTCGGCGACCTCCACGCAGTTCCCGCCGTTGTCGCCGCTGCGGGTGCTCTTGCGCCACTGGGCGCCGGTCAGCTCAGCCATGGTGGACCTCTCCGATGACCTTGTTGATCAGTTGCCTCGATTGTTGCTCATCGAGGGCCAATGAGGAGAGGCTCGCCCACACTTCTTCGTAGATCGCGAGCTCCTCCTTGCGATCGAGGTAGAGCGCCCCGGTTAGCGACTCGCTGTAGATCACCGACGGCTCGGGCTCAATCCTGTTGCGGAGCGGGAAGTCCAGCATGACGAACGGACCTGCTACAGCACCGAAGTGCAGACCGGCGGTAAGAGGAAGCACCCGGATCGAGATGTGCGGGAGCCTGCCTACAGCGAGCAGGTGTCGCAGTTGCTCGACCATCGTGATGGGGTCGCCGACGACCCTCAGCATGACCGCCTCGGAGAGCACCACCTCAAACTGCGGCGCTGGCGGAAGGCGACGTTCCAATAGTGTCTGGCGCTGCAATCGGACCTCGACCAAGCGCTCGCGCTCGTCCTGCGTGATGCGTGAGCGATGCTGATAGACGCCACGTGCATAGGCGCGGGTCTGAAGCAGGCCGGGTATCAAGGTTTCCTCATACTCCCGCAGCCGTGACGCGGCCGACTCCAGGCCGACGTATAGCTCGAACCAGTCGGGGGGACGGCGTCGCCGTACGAGTGCCACCAGCCCTTGGCCTTGGTTTCGGCGGCCAGGGCGGTGAGGGCGCCGGTCAGGTCGGGCGTAGCCCCGTACAGCTCGCACATGGCCTTGGCGTCCACTGACCGGACCGAGCCGAGGCCAGTCTCGATGCGCCACAGCTTCTGCCGGCTGAACTGCATCGCCTCGGACGCGCCATCCAGCGTCATCCGCGCCTCAGTGCGTAGGTCGCGCAGCGCTCGCCCGAGTTGTCGTCGTGGCACTGTGGATCCCATGTCGTCGGCCATCGGCTCCCGCCCTCTCCGCGTTGCATTTTGTTACATCCAGACGTCACCGGTGAAACGCGCGGTCATGCCCTCAAGAAGCAATTCAATCCGTGCCGCCGCATCGGTCCAATACGCCCTCTGACCATACAAGACACACCCGACCGGAGCCATCAGCGCGCAGTTCCCACAAGCTCTTTTCGGCGTGCTGTCGGGGGTGGAGTGGTGTTCCCAACTCCATCGCAGCGACGCGTTCCCGACTGGCTGCGATGCTGTCGCTTCAGCTATCGATGACCCTCAGGAGAACCGTGCCGCTACCGGTGCCGCACCAGACCGTGCCGTCCGCAATTCCTAGGTGTGCTGCTCGTCGACCTGCCAGGTGTCGCCGCTGACCAGGAGCGGACCCAGTTCGGCGCTCAGCGGCGCATCCCAACCGGGCGGTGCGAGCTGCCATTCATGCTCTCTGATGGTTGTGGCCATGTTTCGGGTCGCAGCGGCCACGTCACCCGCCACTATCAAGGACGCGGACGACCAGGACAGTGCCATCTCGGCCGAACGAGTACACGCTGCCGTCGGCCGGCGGCTCAGCTCGCCTGCCGAAGAAGCTCGGCGCATCCCTCAGGTAGGCGCTGACCTGACCCTCGGCCAGCTCACGGTAGAGGCGGCTCTCCACGCCTCGGAACACCTCTAGGACCCTGCCACGGCCCAGAGGTGCGCGGTGCCGGGTGCCCTCCGCGGAGAGCCCGTTGGGTAGTGCGAACGTCGCGGCGCTGCTCGTCGCCCATGCCGGGTCTAGGTCGAACAGCGCTGGCTGGAAAGCGGGATCCTCGGCTCCGCGCTGGCGAGGTGTGGCATAGCCGCTGGCGGCGGCGTTGTTCCCGGCGAAGAGCAGGGCGGTGGCCGCCACGGCGCGGGTCAGGATCTGGGTGAACCAGCCACGCTGATGCTCGGGTATGTCGAAGACCTGAGGCGCTCCCGGCGGCAGTTCGTCGGCCAGTTGCGGCTCGGCGGCGGCTTCGTCGGCGGGGGAGAGCGCAGCGGTAGGCGTCTGTCTCACCTCGGGCCTTGGAGGGATGGCCGTACGCGGTCGCCAGAACTGGTCCGCGGGGGTGGTGCTCAACAGGCCGTCCAGTTCCTCGTCGTCACCGGACCACAACTCTGCATCGCCTGGCGGATCGAGCACGTAAGCGGTGATCCCGGTTTGAGTGAGGTGCGAGGCGACCATCAGCGACGGGGGGCTGCTTCCGCCCACCGTCAACGCCTCCACCTGCACGGCGGCCCGGGCGAGCTGCCCATGAACGAAGTTCGGCGACCCGTGCGTGCCCTTGCACTCCAGGATCACAATCTTCATCCGTCGGCGGGTCTTCGTGGCGTGGTGGCCGAGCAGGATGTAGTCCGGCCGCTTCTTGGTGCGCGAGACGGACTCGACCGCGCCGCCGCTGTCCACAAAGCCAGCTTTCAATGCCACCTCCGCGTCGACCGCGTGGAACGTCCATCCCCGATACTGTCGGCGAAGCAGGTTCTTTGCGACGACGAGGGCCAGGCCGACGCCCAACTGCTCGGACTGGGTCACCTTGTGGTGGTAGACGACCTCGTTGGCATCCGGTGTCAACGCGAGGCGTCTGCCGTGGATCCTGGTCAGTGTGGCGCAGTAGCGGACAGCGGCCCAGTGCCGGGCCACCTGCGACAAGGGGGACGCGGTGAGAAGGGTGGTGGCCACCCCCAGTTCGTGAAGCACCTGTGCGGGAGTGGTGCGCATCCCGCCCTTGCCAACGTCGACCGGAGTCAACCTCTTGTGATGCCAGTACGCCTCGCGCATCTTGGCATTTGTCTCGGCATACCGGAGCACATCGTCGACGAGCTGATCGGAGGAATTGAGCGCCAGTAGCGACTGGTAGCTCAGGGACCGCACGAGCGATTCAATATCCACGCCCACCCCCGGTGCTGACGCGCTCACGAGCCAGACACTTAGAGTGATCGATGAATGGCGCAGCGTCAACGCGAAGGTTGCTCGATCTCAGTCAGTGGCGGACGGAAACGACGCGGTGATGCCTTCGCGAAGCGTGGCAGCACGTGCGTCGTCGAATCCGGCCAGCAGTGCGTGAGCCTCCCGCCGGTGCTGTGCGGCCTGCTCGGGGCGGCCCGCCGCTGTCAGCGCGGCAGCCAGATGGTCCAGCGTCAGGGCAAGTTGCCAACCGTCCCCGAGTTGCCGGTGCACCGCCGCCGCGCGCAGGTGGAATGCAATCGCCTCGCCGGCCTGCCCTATCTCCCGGTACGCCTCACCGGCGCCATCGAGGGCCATCGCCTCGCGGCTGTGGTCACCGAGCCGACGCTGAATCGTGGCCGCCCGGTGTACGGCCTCCAGCGCCTCGGCGGGTCGGCCGGAGGCGCGCAGGACTCGCGCGTACTCCACCAGCCAGTGCCCCAGCCAGAGCTGGCTCGCGCCTTCGGCGATGGCGATGGCCGACTCGATCGCGGCGAGAGCCTCTTCGGTACGGCCGAGTTCCCGCAGGGTCATGCTCAGGAAGAAGAGCGAGTTGCCCTCCTGCCCCCGGTCGTCGATCTCTCGCTGCACCGGGAGCGCTCGCTCCAATAGCGCCGCCGCCTCGGTCAAGTCACCCAGCTCGTAGCGAGTCTCGGCGAGGTTGCTGAGCAGCAAGGCCTGCCATCGCTGGTTGCCGAGCCGCTCGAAGACCGCCAGGCTCTCGCTGAAGTGGCTGAGCGCTTCGGTGAGGTGACGGTGGCGCAGGTCCAGTAGCCCGAGCGCGTTGATCGACACTGCTGTGCCGTACTCGTCGCCGATCTCCTGCCGGATGGCCAACGCGGCCCGGTGGTGTTCGGCGGCCTCGCTGAGCTGGCGCGCTTGGAAGTGGGCCTTGCCGAGGCTTTCCAGCGTCTCCGCCTCGCCGTGCCGGTCGCCCAGCCTGCGGGCTGCCGCCAGCCCGATCCGGGCGGTGGTGAACCAGCCTTCGAAGGCGTTCTGGTGCATGAAGACGCTGCGCAGCAGCGCTGCCAGCTGCCAGGCGATCCGCGATCGGCCGGTCTCGGCGGCTGCTCGTGTGGCCGCCACCAGGTTGTCCCGTTCGGCGTCGAACCAGGCGTCCGCCTCGGCGCCGGCCGCGAAGGCGAGCGGCGTGACGTCGGTCGGCGGATCCAACGGTACGGTCCGGTAGAACGGCAGAGTACGGGCCAGCGCAGCGTCGGCGGTGTGCAGATACCAGCCCAACGCACGGCGCAGGGCGGCTTCCCGATCCTCCGCGCTCTCCAGGTGGCGGACCTGGTCGACCGCGTAGGCGCGCAGCAGGTCGTGGAGTTGGTAGCGCCCCGGAGCGCTATGTTCCAACAGGTGCGCGTTGACCAGAGCGTCGAGCGGCTGCCGTACCTGGGTCAGCGACATACCGGTCAGCGCGGCGGCGGCCGGGGCGCTGAGGTCCGGGCCGGGGTGTAGCCCGAGCAGCCGGAACAGCCGCGCGGACGTCGGGTTCAGGGCCCGGTAGGACCAGGCGAAGACCGCCCGCACCGCATCGGACTCCTCGTCCTCCTCGGCGGTGAGGGCGTCCCACAGGGCCGACTCGTCGCGCAGATCCTGAATGAGCTCGCCGAGCGGCATGAACGGCCGGCTCGCCGCCCGCTCGGCAGCGATGCGCAGCGCCAGCGGCAACCGGGCGCAGAGTCGCGCCAACTCGGTCAGCTCGGCGGGGTCGTCGCCGCTGCGGTAAGGCGAGGTGATGTCGCGTAGCAGAGTGACGGCGTCGTCCTCGGTCAAGATACGCAGCGTCAGCCGTCGGCCGCCGTCGCGGGTGGTCAGCCCGGAGAGCATGGTCCGACTCGTGACCAGGACCAGGCAGCGGTCCGTGCCCGGCAGCAGCGGGCGCACCTGCCGGGCCGATGCGGCATTGTCCAACAGCACCAGTACGCGCCGGCCGGCCAGGCACGAGCGGTACAGCGCCGCCCGATCATCCAGATCCGCTGGCACCGCCGAGGGCGGAACACCGAGAGCCCGTAGGAAGCGGTCGAGGATCTGATCCGGCTGCGCCGGCTCGCCCGGATCGTAACCGCGCAGGTTGGCGTAGAGCTGCCCGTCAGGGAACCTGGCCCGGACGCTGTGCGCCCAGCGCAGGGCGACTGAGGTCTTACCGACGCCCGCCGTCCCGGTGATCACCGACAGGCTGACATCGACGCTCTGATCCCCCTCGGTCAGCAACCGGTTGAGCGTCCGGAGCTCATCCACCCTGTTGACGAAACCGCGTACGTCACCGGGGAGTTGTTGCGGCCGCTCCTGGGAAGCCGCCTGGCCGTGAAAGTGCACACCGCCGTACACGTCGCGGGCCTGGACCAGCTCCGTAGGGCCGGACAGCTCAGACCGGTTCACCTGAGCCGGCCGCTGCCCGGCACCGTCCGAACCGACGCCTTCCACCTCGTCACCCCGCGCGGGGAGGCCCCATCGGTGCCACGACACGGGTGAAGTACTCGTCCAGGGGCTCACCCCGGTGGTAGAGCGACTCGATGAAGGACTGGCAGCTCGCCACCAACTCGGGGTCACGCCAGCGGCGGGCGGCCGCCAACACGCCGTCGGCGTCGTAGACGGCCTCGTACATCACCTCGGTGCCGAGCGTGTAGATCTCCGGCAACTGACCGCCCGACTCGGCTGCCGCGACCGCGTCCGCGTCGACCACCCGGGTCAGCCCGCCGAACTCGTGCCGCAGCCGCAGCACGTGCAGCTCCCACTGGAGGTACGGCGTGAGTGGCTCTTCGACGACCCGAACCCGGCGGGTGGCGAACCCGTTCTCCGCGATCCGCCGGTAGTAGCTCTGGAACTCGGGGCGGCGCGCGCCGAGGATTCGCAGCGAATCTTCCCATCGCCCGTCGGCGAACGCCTGCCATCCCTCGTCACCGGGCTCCTTGAAGGTCTGCTGACGTTCCAGCTTCCAGAAGCCCGGAGCACCGGTCCGCCAGAACCGATCCTCGAAGTCCGCCCAGTAGTCCTCCAGGCGGAGCCGCTCGCCGGGATCCCCGCGGAACAGGTCATGCATCAGGTATGTCCACCTTCGCCGCGATCAATGTCGATCGGGGAATGATGATAAGTCGCTCGCCAGGATCCACCGAGACGTCGGCGGGAAGTCGTCCCTGGTAGGCGCCAGTGAGGTCCTGACCGATCACCGCGATGTCGCCGTTGCTCAACTCCCAGACGTCGGGGCAGCTGCCGTCGCCGGAGGTGTTGCCCAGCTCGTGGGAAGACTTACCCCAACGGCGGGTGAGCTCGGCGGTAGGGTCCGCTTCCCAACGCTGTCCGCTCATGGCGACCTCCGAGGTCAGGTGTCCGCGCGAGCACCCAAGGTAACATCGAGCTGTTTGATTACTCGCGCCCGCTGTTCGTCTCCACGAGCCGGGGCGATGGCGGGAGGGGGAATGGTGACCGACCCGATCATGGTGACCGCGGCGACGACGCTCGTTGCGTGGGCGACGACCGAGCTGGCCCAGAGTGGCCGGGCGGCGGTGTCCTCCCTGATCGGCTTTCTGCGCAGCCGGTTTCAGCACGAGCCGGCGAACCGTGCCGCCATCGAGGACGCCTTGCAACAGCCTTCGCCAGAGGCGGTGGGCCGCCTCGCCGAGCTCCTCGAGCGGGAGTCGCGCCGCGACGTGGCCTTCGGCGCCGAGCTGCGATCTCGGTGGTCGCAGGTCGAGGCCACCGTCGCCGAAGGTGCTGGAGGTGTAGCCAACTCGGTCTCCGGTGACGTGGACGGGCCGGTAGTGCAGGCGCGTGACGTCCACGGCGGTATCCGTTTCGGTGAGCGTCCCGCTCGGCACTGACGCTGCGTACTGAGCTGATATCTTCCCGTGTTGTGGTGAGCGAACGTGAGTTGTCTTCGATGGACGATCTGCTGACCGAGACGCGTCGGGCGTTGGAGGCCGTGCGGTCCGGCCGCCCGGAAACCCTCGTCGATCCCCACGAGGTCCCTGCCGCCCATGGCAGCGCCGCCGACGGGCTGGTCACCGCCACCATCACCGACGGCAGGCTCGACTCGTTCATGATCGATCCGCGACTGATGCGCTTGCCCGCGTGGGAGCTGGCCGAGCACGTGATGACCGCCGTCAACGAGGCACTCGACGTCCTACGAGGAGGCCAGCCCGGCATCGGGCAGCCCATCGACGTCGACGCCTTGGCGGGCGGCCTCCACGAGGTGCAGGACCGGTCGATCCGACAGATGGCCCAGATGGGCCAGGCGTTGCAGGACGTTGTGGCGCTGCTACGTGAGCCGCGTCGATGAGACCGCTGGACGTCGACCCGGCTCAGCTACGGGAGGCCGGTGAGGCGGTGCGGACGGCGGCAGGTCAGCTTGGCGAGCGGTGGCAGCAGCTTCGGGGGACGGCCGACGGGATGGGAGACATCTTCGGTGCGGACGATGTCGGTGGCTTGATCGGCGTGTCCTATCAGGCCGCCCACCAGGTCGCAGAGCGATCGGTCACCTCCGTTCTCAACGCCCTGACCGGCTTCGCCGACGGCCTGGTCGGGATGGGCAACGCCTATGACCAGGTCGAGGAAGACAACGCCGACCTGTTCCGTGCACTGGGCTGACCACGATGGGCATCCAGATTCCGGGGGAGCTGTCCGGCCTGCTGAACGAACTCGGCTACATCTGGCCGGAGAGCGACGAGGAACGGCTCTTCGAGCTGGGCCAGGCGTGGATCGCCTTCGGGGCGGAGGTCGACACCGTCTCGGCCGCCGCAGGTCAGGCCGCCGCGATGCTCAGCGACAACCACGGGGAGGCGCTGGAGGCCTTCCGTGCCCAGTGGGCTCACACCGACTCGGCGCCGGAGGTGCTGCACGGGATCGGCACCGGAGCACGCGCAGTCGGAGCCGCGCTGTTGGTGTGTGCCATGGCGGTGCTCGCTCTGAAGATCAACGTCATCGTCCAGTTGACTCTGCTGGCCATCGCGATCGTTCAGGCCATCGCCACGGCTGGGCCGACCCTGGGCGCCTCGTTGCTGGAGATCCCCATCTTCAAGAAGCTGATCGACATCGCCATCGACTTTCTGATCGGGCAGGCGCTGGAGATCGTCCTTGGGTAGGCGTGGTCGGAAGGCGGGAAGCGAGGCCGCCTCCGGCATCATCGCCAAGGCGGCGTCAGCGTCGATGCGCGAAGCCAGGGAGGTCGGGCCGAAGGCCGCCGGTGACGCCACCGATGCGGCCCGAAGAGCCATCCCCGGGCCCGCCGGCAAGATCCCTCTCAAGCCACCGCATCCCCGGCACAATCTCGACAGCATCCGGCCGAAGAACCCCTCGAAGGAGGTCAACACTGTCGTCCTGCCCGGTACGGACGTCGCCAAGGACCTGGACGACATCAGCACAGGCCGGGCCGTCTGGGACCCAGATCGGCAGCGCTATCAGGTCAACGGCCGCACCTACGCGGTTGAGCCGAGCGGCACGGTCTTTCCTGAGGCGGGTCCCGGTCTGGCGCAGTTGAACCGCGCCGAGTACGGCGCGCTGAAGGAGTACATTGCCGCTGGCGGCGACATCGACAAAGCGAAGGCCGCGATGGCCCGCAATCCGTTCCTGACCGAGGCCGCGCAGGAGCGGGCGCTGGATGTCTTCCGCCACCACAAGAGCTACCGGGGGTAAGTGTTGCGCTATCAGATCCACTTCGAGAAGGAACTGCCCACCGATGCGCTACGCCGATTCTTGAGCGAGGACTACGGCATCTCACCGGGCGCGGTCTACGTCGGGCGGGTCGAGGACCGAGCGGTCGATGACCCGCGGCCGGTCGCCATGCTCAATCCCCCCGACGAGGATGAGGGATTCGGATGGATCCTGACCGGGGACACTGAGCTCGCCGACGCCACCGGGCAGGGGGAGCAAGAGTTGGCGGTCACTCTCGCCCGAACCTTCGGGGTGCGGGCGCTGGTCGACGACGGCAGCATCCACCCCGACCGGTGGTTGCTGGTCAGCACCGACGGCAGTAGTGGCCGGGTCATCACCGACGAGGACGCTGCCGCCGACGGGGACCTGCGGGTGATCCACGCCCTCGAGCCGATCAGCGGTGAGCCGCAACTCGCCGTCGTACCGCCACCAGACTGGGCCCGTGACTGGTAACCGACTTTGCGCGGTCGACAACGACATGGTCGACGACTTTGGCGTGACGGTCACGGTGACCGGCCAATCGACCCGACCACGCCCTACCGGTACCCGTTCGGCCTCCTGCCGCCCGGTACGCCGCCGCACCCACGAGGGTGGACGTCGTCCGGCCGCGAACCGCCCCGGAGATCGGTGCCCCGCACTCAGCCGCTGCCGCTGACGTGGAGGCACTGCTGGATCACCTCGACCGGCTAAGTGACGATTAGATGTGTACAGCGCGCTGACCGCTCCCGGCTTATGCCTTTCTGGCACCCCGCACGCCGCGCTCGTTGACGCCTGGCTCGACACCGGACACGGTGCATCTTCCGGTCGGAGGAAAGAGTCGGGCCGAGATCGCCCCCGCCGACGGGAACTCGTCGCCGTACTCCTCGCTGCGGTGGCTCCTAATCTGGTTGATCGTTAGGAACACGCTCGGTGCGAGTGAGGTGAAGGCCGAGATGATGTGGGCGCCGATGTCGCGGCGTTGGAGCCGGCGAATGTGAGGCGCTTCCTCCGTCGAGGCGTCGCGCGTGTCTTCCCCCTGCACTCGCGTCTCGGTGGCGACGGACGGATCCACCCGGAGAAGCTCAAGGAGGCGCTCACGCATCAGCGCTCGTCGCCGATCGTAGAACTGCAAGAAGTCGGTCAGCGGCGGTAGCTCGCCGAGGTCGTTGCGGTGCAGGTAACCGGACTGAGCGGCGGGATCGGGGTAGGCCCTTTGGACCCACTCCCAGGGCAGGGCAGCCCGCTTGTCGACATTCTCCGCACCTTCCAGGAGTTGGAGGTTGGCCAGCCGGTCTTCCCGATCCAGGTAGGCGGGGATGTCCTGGTCGGCGATCCCTGCAGCGCGTAGTCGGGCTGCAGTGAACCTGCTCCGTGGGTATACGTGGTCGACGTGGAACGCGTTGCGTACGTCGATGCCTGGATAGAGCAGTGCCAGCAGTGCGAAGGTCTTCGTCGCTCCGTACTTCAGGTCGAGCAGATCGTCGATCTCGACTGGGTCGAAGCGGAGCGACTTGCTCTGGCGGGACATCTCCCGTTCGAGGGATTCACGGGGGAAGCCGGTGCGGGCTTCCGCGTCCAGCACGGCTCGGAGCCCTCCGAGCAGCGTGTCGAGCCCGCTGCCCCAGACACCACCCTTGATCACGGCCCGGAGCAGCCACAGGCGCATCTCCGCTCGGTCCTGGGCGTCGGCCGCTCGGCGCAGGTAGCCGGCGTCGAGCCGGCGGAGGTGTGCATAGTGGGCAATCGGGATGATCACGCTGTTGGCGGGCAGGGTGGCGGAGGAGAAGCCGAAATCGTTGAGTAGTTGGGCGGCGAGTCGTAGCGCTCGCTCGATGTCGTCCCAGCCCTCTTCCATGGCGAGCATCGTGTGGCGATCGAAGTTGTCGACCCTGAACCGAATGTCGCTCCTGCCCAGCAGGACCAAGCCGCTCTTCAAGACGCTGTTCTTGTCGATGTTGAAGCCCTGGCCCGTGCGGTTGAGTTCATCAACGAGCGCGTGTATCTCCTCCCGCGCGTCCCGCTCCCGCCACTGGGACGTGGCGATGCTCAGCAGCAGGTCACTGAAGGAGAGGGGGACGGCTCCGCTGTTGACCCGGATGAAGATGTTGAGCACCTTCTCCAGACTCTGGTCCTCCTCCTCGAAGTAGTTGATCAGCGTCTGGCGTTTAACGACTTCGTAGAGCTTGAAGAGCACCCGTCCGGCGGCGTTGGGCAGCTCGTGGCGAGCGGTGATATCGAAGACCTGATCGCCCTCGCTGACGCTCCGGATCTCCGATACCGGAAACCAGAAGATGGCCTCGCTGCGGGCCTTGGCCTCATCGGGGGTCAGGAAGCGGAAGTGGTAGGCAAGCTCCAGTTCGTCGTCGTCGCCTCGGGCCAGCAGGTTGATGTAGAGCCGCTTCGTCGGGTAGGCGAGGGGGTTGTTCACCCTCATCCTCGGCAGCCTCTCGGCGTACGAGCCACGGAGGCCGATGTTGAGTGCCGTCAGCCGCTGCTGGCCGTCGAGGATGGCGGTCACGTCTGTGCCACGTTCGACGTCGAGAGTGGGGCAGTGCGGCGAGTTCCTTGCGTGATAGGTCCGCACGAAGTCGTAGAAGGTGTAGGACTTGACCTTGTCCCCGTTGACTTTCCAGAACAGGAACGAGCCGATGGGATACCCACGCATCAGGCTGTCGAAGAGCTTGCAGATCCGGTCGGGCCCCCAGACGAACTCCCGTTGAATGGCGGGGAGGACGTAGTCGTGTCGCGCCATTCGCTCAAGCGCGGCGGCAATCGTGATGGGTGCCTGAAACGGCACGTGACCTCCCTGGTCCGTCATGGGTAGGCGCGGAGAGTTGACGGGTGACCGAGCACCTTCCCATGTGGAGGTCGGTGCCGCGGGCCGTATGGATCGGCTCGGAGCGCGGCTTCAGTACGAGCGCATGATCGCGGCGTGGGTGCCGGCGACAACGCTGGCGTTGTGTCGCTCGACGCCGCGGGCTGCGAGTAGGGAGCCCAGGACCAGGTAGGCGATCCAGGTCAGGGGCATCGTCACGATGCCGACGAAAACGAACAAGAGGAAGAAGTTGATCCAGAAGAGCCCCCAGAAGGACAGCATCAGGACCACACCGATAGACGTTCGACCGGCATACAGGTTGCCCACGCCGAAGATGCCGAAGAGTCCCAGGACCAGCTCGAGGGCGACGGCAGCACCGGCAGACTTCTGCGGTACGAGCACCGCCTGGGCCCCGACGTACACCGACTGCGTCGGGACCGGAGCGTGATGCTGCTGAGCAACGGGGACCGGTAGATGTGCGGTCTGCGCCGGTTGCCACTGTTGATAGGGGTCGGGATGAGTCACTGCACGAGTCTCGCGTGAGAATGGTCGGCGAGTCACCCGCCGTTTGGTCCCGCGCATCGGACTGCAAGGGCACGATCGCGTTCCTCCTCGCTCAGCATCCCGCCGAGGCGGTAGAGCGCGCGGGCGTACTCCTTGGTCTGCAGGAGCCCAGGAATGAGCGACTCGTCATAACGGTGGAGGTGGGCGGCGGCGGATTCCAGGCCGACGTACAGCCCGAACCGATGCCTCCTCCCCGACGGCCACTGCTCCCGCCGCTTGCGCCGATGAGGGGAGCGAAGCCGGCGACGAACCATGATGGACACGGTCGAATAGACGCGCCATGATGCGGTGTGCCATTCATAGCGAGTCAGGTGATGCACACGATCTGTCAGAAGGCCGAGGGCAGGAAGGTCAAAGCTGCCGTCGCCTACGCGGGTGACGGGGCAACCGACCTGCTGCCGGTGAAAGCAGGCGACCTGATCGTCGTCAATGGCAGCAGGAACGCAATCGCCAGCGGCGCTACCTCCGCTCGGCTGCTGCGGAACTGGTATGAACAGGGCGTCCTGCTCTATGCCCATGAGACCCTGCACGCGAAGGTCTTCGTCATCGGTCGGACCGCCTTCGTGGGCTCGGCCAACCTGTCGCTGCGTGCCCACACGGACCGTACGGTCGAGGCGGCGATCCAGAGCACCGAAGCTGCAGTCGTCGTCAGTGCTCGCGAGTTCATTGACGAGATGGCCGCCAACGCAATCGAGATCGACGAAGCTTGGCTCGATTGGGCGGCGACGGTACCGGTCCGCACCGCTGGTGGTCCGGTGCTGTGGAACCCGGATCCGCCGTTCGAGCCAAACGAGCCGTACGACCTCTGGGTTGGCCCCGAGGTGAGCGTCGAGTGGACTGACGAGGAGACCGCGCTGGCGCAGGCGGGTTATCGGATGCACCGGGTTGCCGGGGGTAGGGGCCGGTACGGCACGATCGCCATCAGCGAGTCCGCGACGGACGCGAGTTCGCTTGTGCAGCCTGACATGGTGTTGCTCATCCGCCCGCGCAGCGTTCAGCTGGTCAGGTTCCTCGATCGCCGCCAGCGTGGGGGAGCGGTCATGGGCTTCTACCGCACCGACCGGGAATGCGTTCGTCGAACACTGGGCGAGGTGGCGGCCGCCCTCGACAGCACCCCCGCGAAGCTGCGCGAGGGGGATTGGGCGCGGATGGATTCGTCGCAGCGTGAAGCGCTTCGTGAGTTGTTCCAGCTTCCGGAGCTCGCGGCGCGGTCATGATGAACGCCGTCGCCGTGTGAGCCGGTGAACAGCACCCGCCGGCGGTCCCGGTGTTGGCCTGTGGTGTGGCAGGCTCCCGCCGGTGACGATCACGACGGCAGGCGCGCGATTTCTCGCCGCCTTCAATGACATTGAGAAGCACTTCCGGTCTACTTTGCGAGCGGATGTGGCGGTCGGGTTCGCCCAACTGATACGGGACTATGGGCAGCGGAGGCCACTGTCTTACCAGCAGAAGAATGCCCTGGTCGCGTTTGCCTCGCTGCGGAACGCGATCAGCCACGGCACCTACTACGGCGGCCGGCCGATCGCCGACCCGGTCGAGACCGTCGTGCAGGAGATCGAGCACCTCCGACAGCAGATCATCGAACCGCCGTTGGCGCTGACCGTCCTCAAATCCGGCGATGTTTGCGCGGTGCATCCGGACGACCCGATCAGCACCGCGCTGGAGCACGTCCGTGCCTTCGGGTACTCCCAGTTGCCGGTGTACGACGACGGCTACGTGGGCGTGCTGACCACCAACGCCATCGCGCGGTGGCTCGCCGATCAGCTGCTCAGGAACACGGGAATTGCCGAGGAGGAGCCGGTCCGGCAGGTGCTTGGTTTCGCCGAGCCAGGGGAGGGTGCCACTCTGGTCTCCAGGGCGATCACCGTGGTGGAGGCGATCGACCGGCTCAGCCGAAGCCGGCTTGCCGGGCAACTGAATACGGCGCTCATCATCACTCAGAACGGGATGCGGACCGACAAGCCGTTGCGCCTGGTGGTTCCATTCGACCTGCCGGTCTTGAGCAAGGCGCTCGCCTTCACCTGAGCCGCACCGGGCAGGGACGGCAGCGGCATTCTGGGCCCGGCCAAACGGCGGCGTCTCGGACTCGGAGGTGAATCCCGAGCCAGCGACGCCGCCGCCGGGTCGAGGAGCCGGTCAGCTGGCCTGCGAGCCCAGGTTGAAGCCGCCGAGCAGATTGATCAGCTCGTCGTCGCGGGTCACCTCGTAGCCGCGTTGGCGCAGCTCGGCCACCAGTTCGCCCTCACCGGCGACCCCGATCTCGAGGTAGTCGCCGTTGTGCACGGTGACCTGGCGCTTGCCGTACCGATCCTGCAGGTCCTGCGGCAGCACCGTGAACGCCCGCCCGGTGACCATCTGCGGCCAGTCTCCGTCCGCGACCGCACCCACTTCGGTGATGGTGAAGGGCTTGTCGTCGGCGTACCCGTCCTCCGGGTCGTGGTATTCGGCGCCGGCCGGGTTCCACAGGTGGATCATCCGGACCTGGCGGGCCTCGCCCCACGTCCGCGCGGCGGCGAGCGCCCGGACGCTAGGCTGGCCCTCCCTGGTCTCCCCACCTGGAGAAACCCCCATGTCCGATAGCGTCTTCGCGCAGTTCACCGCCGACGACGACCAGGTCGAAGTCGGGTTGCTCGTGCAGCCGGCGATCAACGCCGCCCTGGTGCACAACCGGGTGCCGTTGGTCCGTCACCTCACCGTCGTCAACCGGGGCGCGGTGCCGCTGACCGACGTGACGGTGACGCTGGAACTGCGAGGCCCGGACGGCGCGCTGACCGAGCCGTGGACGCGTACCCTCGCTGCGCCGTTGCGGCCCGGAGCCAGCACGAGCTGGGACGACTTCCGCGACTTCACGCCCGATCGCACGCTGCTGTACCGCACCGACGAGGCGTTCCCGGTCGACTACACCCTCCGGGTGCAGGCGGGGGAGCAGACCCTGCGGTTGGTCGCCCCGTCACGGGTGTTGGCGCACAACGAGTGGTTCAACAGCCCTGCCCTGTACGACAGCCTGGCCGCCTTCGTGCAGCCGAACACCCGGGCGGTGGAAGCGGTCCTGCGGGCAGCCGCGCAGCTCCTGCTCGCGCGGACCGGCTCGGGCTCGCTGCAGGGCTACCAGGAGGGTTCGGAGCGGGCGGCGCTGATCGCCGGCGCGGTGTACGAGGCGTTGCGCCAACTGGAGATCACCTACCAGACCCTGCCGGCGTCCTTCGAGAACACCGGTCAGAAGGTGCGCACCACTGCGGCGGTGCTGGACGGGCGGCTGGGCAACTGCCTCGACCTGTCCGTCACGTACGCCGCATGCCTGGAGGCGGCGGGGCTGCACCCGCTCATCTTCGTCAGCGCGGGGCATGCCTTCGGCGGCTTTTTGCTGGAGGAGGAGCGGCTGGGCTCGGCCGCGGTAACCGAGACCAACCTGCTGATCTCGATGGTGGACTCCGGCCGGGCCGTGCCGGTGGAGCTGACCCGCATCGGGCCGGGTGCGCAGTCGGCGACCTTCACCGAGGGGGTACGTGTCGGGCTCGGCCACTTCCGCGGCGACGGCGAGCGCATGCAGGGCGTCGTCGACGTGCACCTGGCCCACCGCTCCGGCATTCAGCCGCTGCCGTCGCCCGACGAACTGATCGCGCCAGCCGCGGTCGACGCCGAGGCGACGCCGAAGATAACAGCGTCCCTCGACCTTCCGGCCGGTGTCGCCGCGGCGAAGCTGCGTCAGCTCGCCGACGACGGTGACGAGGTGGCGCAGCAGTCCGACGGGTTACCGGCGCGGGTCCAGCAGTGGAAGAAGTCGCTGCTCGACCTGAGCCTGCGCAACCCGCTGCTCAACCTGCCCAAGCGTGGCCGTGGCCTGGACCTGCACGTGCCGGCGGGTGCGCTGGCCCTGCTGGACGATCTCATCCACGACGGCCGTCAGGTGCAGGTCATCCCGCAGGACGACATCAGCCACGTGCACGAGCTGGCCGGGGCACGTCGGGCGCAGGACCTCGACGCCGAGATCCTGACCCGGGAGCTGCGCACCGACCGCCGGGTCTACGGGGCGGTCACCGAAGCCCGTTACAAGACGGCGATGCGGGCGCTGCAGCGCGAGGCGCGCACGATGGAGCAGGAGACCGGAAGCAACTACCTCTACCTGACCATCGGCACCCTGGTGCACACCAAGACGACCGGGGGAGAGGCGTACGCGCCGCTGTTCCTCCTACCGGTACGCATCGAGGGTGGCACTGGCCGCCGCCCGTACGCGATGGTCATCGACGGCGCCGAGGCCGCCAGCCCGAACCACTGCCTGATCGAGTGGTTGCGGGTCAAGCACAGCGTGCGGATCCCGGAGTTGGAACGGCCGGTCCTCGACGAGCACGGCATCGACATCGCCAAGACTCTGGCCGCGATCAACACGGGGCTGCTCGACAACCGGCTCAACTACCGCATCGACGAGACCGCCAGCCTTCGACTGCTGCAGTTCTCCACCTTCCAGATGTGGCGGGACCTCACCGACCACTGGCCCCGGTTCATGGAGAACCCGGTCGTCCGGCACCTGGTCGAGTCCTCCGGTGCGACGTTCGACGACCCGGCCCGTCCCGACGACGCCGAGGTCATGGTCGACGAGGCGGACCTGCACCTGCCGATCCCCGCCGACGGCTCGCAGATGCAGGCCATCGTGCGGGCCGAGCGCGGCCACTCCTTCGTCCTGGAGGGCCCGCCCGGCACCGGTAAGTCCCAGACCATCACCAACATGATCGCCCGGGCGGTCAGCACCGGGCGATCGGTGCTCTTCGTCGCCGAGAAGCAGGCCGCGCTGGAGGTGGTGAAGCGCCGCCTCAAGCAGATCGGCCTCGGACCGTTCGCCCTGGACCTGCACGGGCGCAAGCAGTCCCTCAACGCGATCCGCCAGCAGCTGCGTGACGCCCTCGACCAGTACGACCAGGGCGGCGACGGCACCTGGACGGCTGTCGAGACGGCGTACCGGACGCGGCTCGCCCCGCTGACCGAGTACCCGGCCCAGGTGCACACCACAAACCCCGTCGGGATGTCGCTCTGGTCGGCCTACGAGCAGACCCTGGCGTACGGGGACGGCCCGGTCGCCCCGATCCCGGTGAGCTATCTGCACGCACCGGCCGAGGCACGCGTACAGGTCGAGACGACCCTGCGGGAGTTCCCGGCGGCCGCCCGATCGGCCCGACTCCGGGCCGCGCACCCGTGGTCGCTCAGCGGCTGCCGCACCCTCGACGGATTGCACGGTGCCGCAGTCACCGAGATCGCCGGTGAGCTGGAAGGTCTCCGTGCCGACCTCGCCGCCCACCCGCGCCTGGTAGAGGTGCTGCGGACGCTGCCCGCCCCGGAGACCGTCAGCGAGTTGCAGGCGGGCGCCTGGCTCGCCGTACGCGGACTGCTGCCGGACCGGGCGACCACCCTGCACGCGAGCGATCGACGCTGGGACGAGGCGATGGCCCGGCTCCAGGCGGACCTGGCGGCGTTCCGGCAGGGCTTTGCCGGTGAGCTGGCGACCTTCCGGCCGGACGTGTTCGCCCGACCGGAGCTGGCCGCCTGGCACGCCGAGGCCCAGGAGGTGGCGAAGCGGCTGTTCGGCAAGCGCAAGCGCCGCCAGGCCATCGCGGACCGGTTGGCCGTGCATGTGGTCGCCGGTGCCACGCTCGACGTGGAGCAGATGGAGGTGCTCACCGGCCGGCTGGTCGCCGCCCAGGCGCAGGCCGCCGCGCTCCACCAACACCTGCTGCGGCTCGGTGGGCTGCGGCTGTCGCAGTGGCTGCCCACGGACCCGAACGCGCAGGAGCGGCTGACGGAGGCCATCGAGGCGACCCGTGTCGGTCGGGCTCTGCTGAGTCAGCACCCGCAGGCCTGGGAGCTGTTCCAGAGCGGGTTCACCGATGTCGGCGCGGCCCTGCTCGACCGGTTCGCCTCGCGCTGGCGGGCGTGGCGCGGGGTGCTGCGCTCCAGCGGGCCGGAGCTGACCCGGTGGGCCGCCGGTTCGCACTGGGTCGACGCCTGGCAGCGCGACGGCGCGGTCTGGCTGCAGGAGCTGCGGGCCGAGGAGCTGTTCCCGCTGCGCCGATGGGCGACCGTCCTCACCCATGCCGACGTGCTGGCCTCGGCCGGCCTCACCGACTACCGGGACCAACTGCTGCGCGCCGAGGTGTCCGCGCAGGTCGCCGAGGAGGCCTACGGGCGGGGAGTCGCCACCGCGTCGCTCGCCGAGCGGCTACGCGCCGGTGGCCTGCAGTACTTCGACAGCGAGTTGCACGACGACGAGATCAACCAGTTCGAGGCCGCCGCCGGTGAGCTACGGTCCGCGCTGCCGACGCAGTTGCCGTCGGTGCTGGTTCGTCGCCGCCCCTTCAGCCCGACCGACAGGCGTGGCCGCTTCGCCGACTTCGCCGCGGAGCTCCGCCGCAAGCGGGGCGGGCGGTCCTTCCGGGAACTGTTCGAGCAGTACCCGGACGCGGTGCTGGCGTTGACCCCGTGCGTGCTGGTCAGCCCGGCGTCGGCGGCGAACTTCCTGGCGCCGGGGAGCCAACGCTTCGACCTGGTCATCTTCGACGAGGCTTCCCAGATCCGGGTGGCGGAGGCGATCGGCGCGATGGGTCGGGGCAGCGCCGTGGTGGTGGTCGGCGACTCCCGGCAGATGCCGCCGAGCAGCATCATGCAGGCCAGCCACAGCGTCGACGAGGTCGACGACGGCAACGGCCCGGTGCCGGAGGACCTGGAGAGCATTCTCAGCGAGGCCGTGGAGTCGGGGTTGCCGCAGCGGTGGCTGTCCTGGCACTACCGCAGTCACGACGAGTCCCTCATCGCCTTCTCCAACCGCTACTACTACGACAACAAGCTCTCCAGCCTCCCGTCGCCCGGCGCCGCCAGCTCGGCGGGCATCAGTTGGCGACGAGCCGACGGCCAGTACGACCGGGGTGGATCCCGGACCAACGAGGTCGAGGCACGGGCGATCCTCGCCGACATCACCCGGCGGTTGCACGACCCGGCGACCGCCACCCACTCCGTCGGCGTGGTCACCTTCAACATCCAGCAGCGCGACCTCATCCTCAACCTGCTGGAGGAGAGCGCCGATCCGATCATCCGTGAGCACCTCTCCGGTGCGGTCGCGGAGCCGATCTTCGTCAAGAACCTGGAGAACGTGCAGGGCGACGAGCGGGACGTCGTCCTGTTCTCGCTGGCCTTCTCCACCAACCTGGAGACCGGCCAGCTCCCTCTCAACTTCGGCCCGCTCAGCCAGGCCGGCGGGGAGCGGCGGCTCAACGTGGCCATCACCCGCGCCCGCCGCCAGGTCGTCCTCTACTCGTCGTTCGATCCGACCGACATCGACCTCGCCCGTACCTCCGCGCTGGGCACGCAGCACCTTCGGGCGTACTGCGAGATGGCCGCCGCGGGGGCGGACCGCCTCGGTGACCTGGCCACCGACCGCACCGAGCGGCGTAGCCGGATCCGGGACGAGGTGGCTGCGGCGCTGCGCGACCGCGGCCACGAGGTCCGGACCTCGCACGGCCTGTCCGACTTCACCGTGGACATCGCCGTACGCAGAGAAGGCTCACCGCGGTGGCAGGTGGCCGTCATGCTCGACGGCCCGGACTGGAGCGCTCGCCCGACGGTTGCCGACCGGGACTCGGCACCCGCGCTCCTCTGCTCGATCATGGGTTGGCCGGAGGTCGTGCGGTTCTGGCTGCCGGCTTGGATCCACGACCGGTCGGCCATGCTCGACCGGGTCGACGACGCGATCACACGTGCCGAGGCACCCGCCACCTCCGAGCCGGAGCCCGAGCCGTCGACTGTCGCAGCGCCGCAGGTGGCCGTGGAGCTGCCGCAGCCGCGCGCCGTGACGGACGTGGAGCCGCCGCGCTCGACACCGGCCGCCGATCTGCCACAGCTGCGCCTCGCGGTGGAGGAAGAACCCTTCCCGGGCGCGTCGTCGGCCCCCGTCACCGCACTCGTCGCCGCGACCACCGCGCCGCCGGCGCCGGTCACGGCGGCAGCAACAGCGGACACCATCACGGCAAGCCCGTTCGTTCCGTACGTCCCGACCTCGCTCGGAGACCAGGCCGACCTCGACCTTCTGGCAACCGACCAGCGGATACGCGGCCTGATGCGAAACGCGCTCCGCGAGATCATCGACGTCGAGGGACCTGTGGAACAGCACCGGCTCGCACGCCTCGCCCTCGCGCGGTTCGGCTTCCTCCGCACCCGTGAGGACCGGCGTACCGCCGTGCTCGCGCTCGTGGACCCCCGCCGCCTGTACACCCACCCGACCCTGGGCCGGTACGCGTGGCCCGATGGCGTCGACCCGCAGACGTACCGGGCGTACCGGGTCACCCAGGCGAGCAACGACCGGGCGTTCGAGGAGGTGCCACCCGAGGAGGTAGCCAACGCCTTCGTGCACGTGCTGCAGGGCATGTCGAGCATGGAGGAGGAGCGGCTGCTGCGCGCCGGCCTGGAGCGGCTCGGCTACCGCCGGCGCACCGAGAAGATCGACAAGCTGCTCCGGTACGGGCTGCACGTCGCCGTGACCAGCGGTCGCCTTCGCTTCGACTCGGAGGGCCGACTCACCCGCGGCTGACGGTCGATCTCCATGTCGTCGCGGTGGGATCGCGGCGCTTGCTGCTGGGCTGACGCAACAACTGAGTAATAGCCACTCGTCGCCCAACCGGGGTGGCCTCTGGTTCGTCCAAGATACTGGGGACACCATCGAGGGGATCCTGTCGTGGCCAGCTGGGAGCGAGTGTTGACGGATCTCGTCAACACCAGGGGTGTGGCGTTGAAGCGCTACGCCTACCTGCTGTGCGGTGACGAGAGCGATGCCGAAGACCTGGTGCAGGACGCGTTGGTGCGGGCGTTCACCTTTCGACGCCGCGACGAGATTGAGAACCCCGAGCAGTACGTTCGCAGGACCGTGCTTAATCTCTACCTCGACCGGGTCCGGCGGCGCGGCGTGTGGCGGCGGGTGATGCCGCTCGCGGTCGCGCCGGACTGGGTCGACGACGACTCGGGTGCCGTCGACGCCCGTTACGACCTTCGGACGGCTCTGCTGGCGCTCGCCCCCCAACAACGAGCCTGCGTCGTCCTCTACTACCACGTTGATCTACCGATTCCGGAGATCGCCGCACAACTCGGCTGCGCGGTCGGCACGGTGAAACGCCACCTGCATGACGGTCGACGCCGTCTGGCCCGGCTGCTGCACGATGACATCAGGGAGGACGACCGTGCCGTCCGATGATCGTCTCTTGCGGGAGCGTCTGGAGACCCTGGCGGACCGGGCCGGGCCGCCGTCGTTCGCCAGCGACCAGGTGCTCGCACGGGTGCGGCGACGGCGCGGTCTACTGGCGGTGGGCACCGGTGCCGCCTCGATCATGGCGGTCTCGCTGGTGACGGCCGCTGTCGCCGGGATCGTCGGCGGTGGGGGTCCGACCACCGGCACCGGCGCCACGCCGGGGCCGTCGCTTCCGACCGGGCCCACCGCCAGCACCGAAGAGCCTGGGGTGTACGTCTGCGGCGATCGTTACGACCACCCCGGGCCATCTTCGGGTGGCATCCTTTCGGCGGAGCTGACCTCAGTCGCCAAGGTGAACGAGGATTCTGGTCCGGCAATCACTGTGACGTTCGCCGCGACGCGTGCGGTCCATGTGGCCTCCAGCCCGCCGTCGTACTTCCAGGTGCTCTATCTGAAGGATGACGTCATCGTCGGCGGAGGGCCGATGGTCAACAAGCCAGGCGACACCAAGGCTCAGGCGGTCGACGCGATCCGGGATGGGTTCGATCTCGCTCCGGGCAAACCCCACACCCAGGAAGTCGGGCCGCGAGAGATGTTGTGCCCGTCTTCGACCTGGCCCGATATCTGGACCGCGCCCGATCGCTACCAGGTCGCGTTGGTGCTCGGCCCGATCGAGGACCACGGGGAGGAGGTCGCTCTCGGGGTTCCGCTTCCGCCCGCAGCCGCCTCGCTGGTGGTGAGAGCGACACTGACGGGCTGAAACGACGCTCGCCCCCCGCGCAGCCGCGACCAGAGGACCACGCGGGGAGAGCGTCGCCGTCGAGTCAGGGCGCCAGCGACATTCCGATCGATCCGGTCGGCCTCGATCGTCGGGTCGGTCTTCCGCACGGCGGCAAGGAAGCGCCTCGCCACGCCGAGAGCCGTCGCTTTCGGGGCATCCGAGCCCTCCTCGTATCGAGTTGAGAAGCCCAGAGCCTATTGATCCACGATGGATCTCGATGTCCCAGTCCGGCGGAGCCGTACTAACCACGAACTGCACGAATTCATGCGAGCACCACCTGCCAAGGATGGATCCGCCTCGTCGTAGCCCGTGCGCGTCCTGCGGTACTGACGCAACCCCTCGCAGGTCGATTCGTTGGTGCGACGAGAGGCGGACTGAGGAGGACGATGACGGCGGGGCCTGGTGGCAAGCTGCTGCGCCCGCCGACGAGTTCGGGCCGCGCCACGTTCCTGGAGTTGTTCTTCGACCTGGCCTTCGTGGTAGCCCTCACCCAGGTCTCGCAACGGTTCAGCGGTGGGCCGCTGGCGGATCGCCGGGACGCATCTTGCCGACCGCTATCAGCAGATGATTCTCATCGCCCTCGGTGAGTCGATCCTGGTCATCGGCATGGTCTTCGGCGGCGAGGACTACGCCGCCGAGCGGGCAGCGGCCTTCGCCGTCGCGTTCGCCACCAGCGCGCTGCTCTGGCGAATCTACTTCCACCATGCCGGTCTACTGCTGACCGAGGCGTTGAGTCGCGCGGGTATGCGCGGCCGGCTGGGCGGGGCTTCGGAACGGACCCATCTGCTGATCGTTCTCAGCGTGCTCGTCACCGCGGTCGGCTACGAGCTGGTGATCGACCATCCGTACGGGTCGCCGCGGCCAAGTTGGCTGCTGTTCGTGGTGGGTGGTCCGGTGCTCTTCCTCCTCGCCCGAATGCGGTTGGAGTACGAGATCTTCGGGCCGGGCCTCACGAGCCCTGGTGATCGGCCTGGGGGCTCTGCTGCTGCTCACGCCGGCGCTGCTCCGCTGGACGTCGATGGTCGCGCTGACCCGTGGTAGCCGGTGTGTTGGCCCTGGTCGCGTTCCTCGACGTGCGAAGCCGGAGACGTCCGGTGGAGGTTCCCGCCTCGCCGGTCGGGCGGGAGCCGTCCGACGGGCGCGACTCCGAGGCGTGACCGGGTGGGCTACCGGTCGGATTCGGCCGACTGGCGCTCGGTGTTGATCCGGAGGAGCCCTTCGACTCCGCGAAGGAAGGTCTCGGACACCAGGGCGGGGTTGAACAGGCATCCGGCGGCCATGGCACCGTCGCGGAGCATGACGAAGTGACGCGCGGCGGGATCGGCCGTCTCCTCGTGGACCTGCGCCATCAGCATGGTGAGCGTGTCCAGGAACCACTGCCGGTGGGCGATGATCTCCTGGTGCACGGGATGGCTGACGTCGGGATACTCCGCCGCGGCGTTCAGGAAGGCGCATCCGCGGAACGTGGGTGACTGGACGTTCTGGGCGATGGCGCCGGCGATGCCGAGGAGTGAGTCGACCGGCGCGGGGTTGGCGGCGATGGCCGCGTCGACCAGTCCACGCTCCAGGTCGTGGACTTCCCGCAGGTAGGCCAGGATGAGGTCGTCCTTGCTGGGGAAGTGCCGGTAGAACGTGGCCCGGGTCACCTGTGCCTCGGCGATGATCCGGTCGACGCCCACGGAGTGGATCCCCTCGGTGTAGAAGAGCCTGGTCGCCGTGTTGAGGAGCCGGAGTCGCGCGGCAGAGGGCCGGGTGTCGGGTTCGGTGCGCGCCATACCCACCATTGTAGCGGATAGAACGTTCAGTCTTGAGGGCACGCGATAATGTGGGCATAATTGTGGAGACAGAACGATTGGTCTTGCTGGTTCGGACGGTGTGAGTCCCGCCGAACGGGACAGGACGTCCGATATCTCCGAGCCTCGCCTGAAAGGCGCCGGCGGCGGAGACTGGCTCTACGCCGCCGGTGACGTGCCTGGCTGCCGGTCGACGACACGTTGCGTGTCGGGCGGCGACGGCTGACGAGCGTGCGGTGCCGCAGGTGGTCTTCACCGACCCGGAGATCGCGTCGGTGGGCCTGACCGCGGCTGCGGCCGAGGCAGCTGGGCTGCGGATCCGGGTCGTGGACTACGACCTCGGGGCCGTCGCCGGAGCTTCCCTGCACGCCGATGGCTACCGGGGACACGCCCGCATGGTCGTCGACGAGGACCGAAAGGTGATCGTCAGCTTCGCTCTCGCAGGCCCGGACGTCGCGGAACTCATCCACGCCGCGACCATCGCCATCGTCGGCGAGGTCCCGCTGGACCGGCTGTGGCACGCGGTTCCGGCCTACCCGACCGTCAGTGAGGTGTGGCTGCGGCTGCGGCTGCTGGAGACGTACGGCCGCTGACCGTGGAAATCCGAGCGCTCGCCGCCTCCGAACTATCCATCGCGGCGTACCACCTGGTCCTTCCGAAGCGTGACCATGGCAACGGTGCGACCATCGGCGTCAGCGAACTCGATTTCGTACGCAGTCGGGGGGCCGTCGAAGATGTGAACGACGGTTCCCACTGCTCCGGACGCCAGTTGTTCCCCCGGAATGGCCTCTCGGAGTGCAACGACGTCGTACAGCTCCAACATGTCATCCTTCCTTGGGCGGCGGGAACGAGATGGTCACCATGCGAGGCGCAGTTGCCCCGTTCTCCAGTATCCAGGCTGTCCGGACGATGACCGTGCCGTCGGGCCCGGTCAGGGGGAGGTCCACGGACCATCGCTGGCCAAACTCGTCTGCCTTGCCCAGCAAAGGCTGGCCAGTGACTACGCCTTCGCGGATCTGCTGCATGATCACCTCGGCATCGCTCGGGTCGAGGCCAGTGGCGGAGTTGATGACGCGAAACTTGTTCTTGCCGACCGGGTGGTCCGGGTTCATGGCGTACGCGGTGATCTTCCGTGAGTCGATCTCGGCCTGAGTGAAATCCGGTCGGCTCGGATCACCCGGAGCTCTTGTCGGCCCGGGGTCGTCGAGCCTCTGCGGGCCCGGAGACTGTCTCTGCAGCCGTCCCAGTGCCTGCTTGAGCTTCTCGATGAGGTCACCGAGTCGGCGGATTTCCGGAACCAGTCGGCGCAGGCTGTTCAGCAGCGCACGCAGCAGGCGCGCGATCCGCGCTCCCCAGGACGCCACGAGCGTCGTGACCTGTTCCAGGACCAGCGGGGCGGCCAGTCCGCCGGTGGCGACGAGTTCGCCCGCGTACACGACGAGGCGGGAGACGCAGGTCGCAATGGCGTCGCGGACCAGGAGCCGGACGGCGGCGACCAGGCCGGCGGCGCCTTCGGTGATCGCGGCCATGGTGTCGGCGCCCTGGGCGAGGCCGGTGATGGCCTGCTGCTGTTCTGTGGCCCAGGTCCGGTAGGCGGGCCCGGCGCTGCCACCCCAGGCTGCGACGTCCGCGCAGACGGCGCGGGCCAGCTCGGCGGCGTCGGCGCGGAGCGATCCGGCGACGTTGCGCCAGGTCTGAGCGTGTGCGGTGATCTGCGCCGGGTCGCCGGCGAGCCAGTCGAGGGCTTCGCTGAGCGGTTTGACGTGTTCGATGAGCCAGGCGATCCCGTACTGGAGCAGCGCGCCGACCGGGTCGGAGACGAAGGCTAGGGCGTCCAGTCCGGCGCTCACCACACCGAGGCTGCCGTCGATCCAACTGCCGTTGCGTACGCCCTGCGCGATGAGTTCGATGTCCTCGCAGATCCAGATGCCCGCCCAGGCGCTGGGCGGGGTGTCCGCCGCGGCGGCGACGAGCGGGTTCGCGGTCACCGGCGCTGGCGCACCTCGTCGAGCCGCTTCTCGGCGTGGGCATCGGAGACCCGGTAGTGGTCCGCGCTGGTCCGCAGCCTTACGGCGGTGTCCCGCACCGAAGCGGCGGCGGCGCCGATGGCATCGACCAGGGTCCGTTGCAGGCCGTCGAGCAGTGTCGGCATCATCGCGCAGAGCTGACCGTAGGCGTCGGCGCCCAGTCGGATGTGCTGGCCGGCCTGCTGGGCGGTGTCGAGGTTGCCCGCGAAGCGGTCGAGGCGTGCGCCGTGTGCGGTCAGGTCGTCCGGGTCGACCTGGATGACGTCACCGACCGGCATCGCTCGGCCCCTGGTTACCGGTCAGCCGGCTGCGGTACGAGTCGATGATGGCCTGGGCGCTCGCGCCGCCGCCGAGCGACTCCAGAGTCGCCGCTCTGAGCTGCCCGAACAGGTCGGTGCGCGCGGATCTGGTGGTTTCCAGGATCTGCTGGGCAGTGTGCGCCGCGGACTGATGCCGGACGCGCTCGTCGAGCCGCAGGTCGACCAGCAAGCCGGCGGAGTCGACGGTGACGTCGACAGTCCGGTCGGTGTTGCGGGCGGTGCCGGTCAGATCCTGGATCCGTGCCGACAGGGTCTTCGCCCGTTTCGCCCGGTCGGCGAGCGATGACTCCCACTCGTCGAGCCGGCGTCCTGCCGCGTCGAGCGCAGCGTCGTCCGCCCACATGTCGACCCTCCCCAGGGGACCGCCGCCGGCCACCACCGGCGAGGTCATCGGTACGCTACCAACCGGTGGCGCTGAGTGCATGCCCGTCCATCCGTCCGTATCATTTCGGGATGGTGCTGAACCCGGAGGTGCGGTTCAGTCGGCGGGCGGTGCTTCTGACCGCCGCGGGGCTGCTCGCTGGTTGCTCGCGGCAGTCCGAGGTGGGCGAGGTCCACCTGCGACTGGCGACCGGGCCGGCGGGAGCGGTCTACCGGCGCATCGGTGGCGCGCTGGCCGACCACATCTCCGAGCAGGTGCCGGGTGCGACGGTGACCACCGTGCCGAGCGGGGCGTCCACCGACAACATCCGGATGCTGCGGGCCGGCGAGGTGCACCTCGGGCTGACCAGTCTGGATGCGTTGATCCGGGCCGACGGCAGCGCGCCCCGGGGGCTGTCGGCGATCTGCCGGCTCTACGACAGTCACCTGCATCTCGTGGTGCTGGCAGGTTCGGTGATCGACGAGTTCCGGGATCTCGAGGGCAAGCGCCTGTCCCTCGGTGCACACGACTCGGGCACGGAGTTCACCTCGCTGCGGGTTCTGCAACTCGGCACGGTGAACGTCGACCGCAGGCATCTCAGCCAGGCCGAATCGGCGGCGGCGCTGCGCGACGGCATGATCGATGCGATGTTCTCCCTGACCGGTGTCCCGACACCCGCCATCACCGAGTTGGCGCAACGGCACCCCATCCGACTGATCCCGTTGGACGCGCAGGCGGGCGGGCTCTTCACGGCGTACCCGGGTCCGTACGCCCCGGCGATGATCCACGCGACTGCCTACGCCGGCGTCCCGGCCATTCGCACGGTCGCCGTACCGAACGTGCTGCTCGCGCGCGACGACCTGCCCGACGAACTGGTCTACGCCATCACCGACACGGTCTTCACGCACACCGGTGCGATCACCTCCGCCGGCCGCGACGACGCCGAAACCCTTCCCGAGGCGTGGCAGATCAACGTGCGTACCGGGATATCGACGGCGTCGGTTCCGCTGCACCCGGGCGCGGCGGCCTGGTTCCGCGACCGGAAGCGGTGACCGGGCCAGCGACCGGATCGTCAGATCGGCACCGACGCTTCAGCGTCGGACGGCGACATCACCTGCCGTACGACCGGCAACACCACCACCGCGGCGAGGCCGTGCCCGGACCCGTCCGGGCGTGGCAGGCCGTCCTCCAGGCGCAGCTCGCCCCCGGCCGCCCCGATCAGGTCGGCGCAGATCGCCAGCCCCAGGCCGGTACCGGACACGTTCTGGTGCCGTGGCGACCGCCAGAACCGTCGTAGCGCCTGGGCCCGCTCGGACACGTCGATGCCCTGGCCGTCGTCGCGAACGGCGACCGCGACCACGGCTCCGTCGCGGTCCTCGACGCCCGCACCACCGGGGACAACCTGTGCGGACACCTCCACGACCTGTGCGTCGGACAGCCGCAGCGCGTTGCTGATCAGCTCGTCCAGGATGCTGCCCAGGCCGCCGGGCGGCTCCAGCAACCGCAACCCCGGCGCTACGTCGACCGTCAGTGTCTGCCCGGCCGTGGCCGTCAGTGCCCGCCACCGGTCGACCCGGGTCGCCAGAACCTCGTCGAGTTCCACCGGCGATGCGGTCCGCATCTTCTCCATTCGCGCGCTGGCCTGCAACGAGTTCAGCATCCGCTGCATCGCCTTCAGCTCGTCGACGGCGACGTCGTACACCTGCTGGCCGTCGCCCTCCGGTCGCAGGTGTGGCGCGAGGCTCTCCACCGCGAGCCGGAGGCTGGTCAACGGGTTGCGTAACTGGTGTGACGCGTCGGACACGAACGCCCGCTGTCGCTGCGCGGCGTTCTCGACGGCGTCCATCATGGTGTTGAACGACTGCGCGAGCCGCCGCAGTTCGATCGGGCCGGCCTCGGCGTCGGCGCGGATCGTGAGGTCGCCCTCGGAGATCCGCGAGGTCGCCGCGTCCAGTTTCCGCACCGGCCGGAGCACCCACGCCGACACCGGCCAGGCGACGGCCGCCAGCGCGATCAACGGCAGGAGCCCGAGCCCGGCCAGCCGGACCCAGCGTACGAGGATGAGTTCACGCGTCCTGGACAGGTCGGAGATCGTCACGACGGCGCCGACGACCTCGCTGTCCCGGCCCACCGGCTCCGCCACGACGAGGGCGGAGTCGGCCCAGGGAGCCCATTCCCAGGACGGCTCGGACCGGGCGCCGGCCAGTGCCGCGGTCACGATCCGGGGCAACGCCGGCTCGGCGCGCGCCGCCTCCGCGTACGCGTCGGCCGGCCCGAGGAGCACCGTGCCCGACGTGTCGATCAGCGCGACCGGGATGTCGTAGAGATCGTGGTACCGCGTCAGCTCCTGCTGCAACGCCTCGGTCCGCCCGCTGGACAGCGCGGTCTCGGCCAGCGAGGCGAACCGGCCGACGTCGTTGAGCCGGTTGACGTACGTCTCCTGCATCTCCCGTTCGGCCACGGTGACGCTGAGCGGCACCCCGAGGGCCGCGACGAGAAGCACCGCGAGGGGGACCAGGACGACGAGCAGGCGGCGGTGCACGGCGCGTCAGCCGATCAGCTCCGGCTGGTCGGCCAGCAGCCGATAGCCGACGCCGTGGACGGTGCGGATGACCACTCCCGGCCCGAGCTTGTGCCGCAGCGCCGCGATGTGGGTGTCCAGGGTGCGGCTCGACGACTCCCAGGTCGCACCCCAGATCTGGTCGAGGATGACGTCGCGACTGACCACGTTGGGCGCACGCCGCGCCAGGAGTAGCAGCAACTCGAACTCCTTGCGGGTCAGCGGCACGAGCGTGCCGTCGACGGTGACCTCGCGGGTGCCGGCGCAGATCCGCACCGGGCCGAGGACGAGCGGCGCGTCCGCCTGACCGATGGCGCGCGCGGCCCGGGTGCGCCGCAGGACGGCATCGATCCGGGCGAGCAGTTCGGGTACGCCGAACGGTTTGACGATGTAGTCGTCGGCGCCGGCGCGCAGGCCACGGACCCGCTCGTGTTCCTCGGATCGTGCGGTCACCGCGATGACGGCGGTCTGCGGGTGGTCACGCAGGCTGCGAATGACGTCGAGCCCGTCGCCGTCGGGCAGGCCCAGGTCGACGAGGACCACGTCGGACGGCGCGGCGCGCACCGCCTCCGCAGCGGTGGCGACCCGGTGGACCTCGAAGCCCGCCTGGGTCAGGACGGTCACCAGACCCCGCGCCACGCGGTCGTCATCCTCGATGACGGTTATCCGCATACCAGCGGATTGTACGGCCCGGACCGGTGCTCGCGCCGGTCCGCGAGTTCTTGGGATTTCTCTGACACCATCCGCGCCCCGACCAGCCGAGACTGGGGGCCACGCATCCACCGACGAATGTCCATGCGCTGATGGGGAGGGCCGCCGTATGCGAACGACCAGCAGGTACCGCGCCACCGGACGGATGATCGCCGCGATCGGCGCCGTCTCGCTCGTCGCGGCCTGTTCCGGTAACGGGGGCGCCACCGGCGGGGGCGACGCCGCCGGTTACCCGGACCAGAACATCACCATCGTCGTGCCGTTCAGCGCCGGCGGACCGACGGACACGGTCACCCGCATGATCGCCGAGCCGATGGCCGCCAAGCTCGGCGGCAAGATCGTCGTCCAGAATGTCGAGGGTGCCGGCGGCACGGTCGGCGCCGGCGACGTCGCGCGGGCCAGGCCGGACGGCTACACCGTGCTCATGCACCACATCGGCATGTCGACGGCGCCCGCCCTGTACAAGAGCCTGGGCTACAAGCCGCTCGACGACTTCGAGACGGTCGGGCTCGTCACCGAGGTGCCGATGACGATCGTCGCCCGCAAGGACTTCGCGCCCGCGACGCTTCCGGACCTCGTCGCCCACGTGAAGGCGAACGCCAGCAAGGTCACGCTGGCCAACGCGGGCATCGGCGCCGCCTCGCACCTGTGCGGCCTGCTGTTCCAGACCACCACCGGTGTGAAGCTCCAGGAGGTCCCGTACCAGGGCACCGGCCCCGCGTTGACCGACCTCGTCGGCGGCCAGGTCGACTTCATGTGCGACCAGACGACCAACACCAGCGGCCAGATCGCCGCGGGAAAGGTGAAGGCGTACGCGGTCACCACGCCCGAGCGGGTGAAGAGCCTTCCCGACCTGCCCACCACCACCGAGGCGGGGTTGCCGCAGCTGAAGGTCAGCGTGTGGCACGGGCTCTACGTCCCGGCCGACACGCCGCCGGAGATCGTCCAGAAGCTCTCCGAGGCGTTGAAGGTGGCGCTGGCCGACCAGGGGGTCATCGACCAGATGGCCAAGCTGGGCACCGCGCCGGTCCCGGCCCAGGACGCGACCCCGGAGGCGCACCGGGCGAAGCTCGACGAGCAGCTCGGCACCTGGGCGAAGATCATCGCCGACTCCGGGGTCAAGGTCTCCTGAGGTGGAGCGCCATCGGTCGTTCCCCGACGTCCTCGCCGGGGGCGTATTCGTCCTGATCGGTGGCGCGTTCGTGGTGGGGGCGCTCGGCTACGAGCTGGGCACCCCGACGCGGATGGGCCCGGGTGCCTTCCCGCTGCTGGTGGGCGCGGCCGTGGTCGCCCTGGGCCTGGCGATCGTCGGCAAGGGCCTCGTCGCCGGTGAGGTGATCTCGTTTGGACCGATCCCGTGGCGGGCGGTCGCCGTCATCGTGCTCGCGGTCCTGTTCTTCGGATTCACCGTCCGCCGCCTCGGATTCGTCCCGACGACAGCGGTGACCGCCCTGCTCACCACGCTGGCCAGCACCCGCGTGCGGCTGCTCACGGCCGTGGCTGTGGCCGCCGGGTTGACCGTGGCCAGCACGCTCATCTTCGTCGTCGGACTTCAGCTGCGGATCCCGCTGTGGGGCCCGTGGTTGGGGTTCTGACGGGGCATCTGGATTGAGGCATGGAACTTCTCGACAATCTCGCGCTGGGCTTCTCGACAGCCCTCCTGGTCCAGAACGTCCTCTACTGCTTCGTGGGAGTGCTGCTCGGAACCGCGGTGGGCGTACTGCCCGGCATCGGGCCGACGGCGACCGTGGCGATGCTGCTGCCGATCACGTTCAGCTTCGAGCCGGTGACGGCGCTGATCATGCTGGCCGGTATCTACTACGGCGCGCAGTACGGCGGTTCGACGACCGCCATCCTGATCAACCTGCCCGGTGAGTCGTCCGCGGCGGTCACCGCGCTGGACGGGCACGAGATGGCCCGCCAGGGCCGGGCCGGGCCGGCCCTCGCGGCGGCGGCGATCGGGTCCTTCGTCGCGGGTACGGTCGCCACCGTGGCGCTCGCCGCCGCCGCCCCGCCACTGGCCAGCGTCGCGCTGAAGTTCGGCCCGGCCGACTACTTCTCGCTCGTGCTGTTCGGCCTGATCGTGTCGATCGCACTGGCCCGAGGCACGGCTCTCAAGGCCCTGGCGATGATCGCGCTCGGCGTGCTGCTCGGCACGGTCGGCCAGGACATCTACACCGGGACGCCCCGATTCGTGTTCGAGCAGCGGGAGCTGTACGGGGGCATCGACTTCGTGTCGGTCGCCGTGGGCCTGTTCGGGGTGGCCGAGATCCTGCGCAACCTGGAGAACGAGCAGACCCGTACGGCCATCGTCAACAGGGTGACCAACCTCTGGCCGACCCGCGAGGACCGGCGTCGGATCGTCGCCCCGATCCTGCGGGGCACCGGTCTCGGCGCCGCGCTCGGCGTCCTACCCGGCGGCGGGCACGTGCTCGCCTCGTTCACCTCGTACGCCGTCGAGAAGCGGATCTCGACGCGGCCGCAGGAGTTCGGGCGCGGCGCGATCGAGGGTGTCGCCGGCCCCGAGTCGGCCAACAACGCCGCCGCGCAGACGTCGTTCATCCCACTGCTCACCCTGGGGCTGCCCGCCCACCCGGTCATGGCACTGATGATCGGCGCGTTCATCGTCCACGGCATCACCCCCGGCCCGAACGTCATCAACGACGAACCGGCGCTGTTCTGGGGCCTGATCGCGTCGATGTGGATCGGCAACGTGATCCTGCTGCTGCTGAACCTGCCGCTGATCGGCCTCTGGGTGCGCATGCTGCGCATCCCGTACCAGGTGCTGTTCCCGATGATCATCCTGTTCGCCGCGATCGGCACGTACTCGCTGAACTTCAACGCGTACGACGTCTACGCGATCGCGTTCTTCGGAATCCTGGGCTACCTGCTGATCAAGTGCGGTTGCGAGCCGGCGCCGCTGCTGCTCGGCTTCGTCCTCGGTCCGCTGTTGGAGGAGAACCTGCGCCGCGCGCTCATCATCTCCCGCGGCGACCCGTCGGTCTTCGTGACCCGACCGATCTCCGCGGTGCTCCTGGCCCTGGCCGTTGCCGCGCTGGTGGTCGCCGTCCTGCCGGCGATTCGTCAGCGTCGCGCGGTCGTGTTCGCCGACGAGGAGTAGGGGACTCCCGCCCCGCGCCGCCAGGCCGGTCATGTGCCTCAATCGGTACCACGTGTCGGTCAGGTCAACGAAGATTGTCCCGTGACGAGCGACAACCCGCGCCGGGTGATGACCAGCCGGACCATCTGGGAGGGGCGGTTCAACGCTCCGCTGCGCGCGTTCCTGCGCACCGAGACCGGCGGCGCACGGGTGGTGGTGGTCGCCGCGGTGGCGGCGCTCGTGTGGGCGAACCTGCACTCGTCGTCGTACGAGTCGGTCTGGGGCACGTCGCTCTCGGTCCGGCTCGGCGACTGGCCGCTGTCACACGACCTACGGACCTGGATCAACAGCGGGTTGATGACGTTCTTCTTCCTGGTCGCGGGGTTGGAGTTGCGTCGCGAGTTCGACATCGGCGAGCTGCGGGAGCGGCGGCGGCTGGCGCTGCCGATGCTGGCCGGGATCGGTGGCATGCTGCTGCCGATCGGGATCTATCTCGCGTTCAACGCGGGGCGGACCACCGCCGCCGGCTGGGGTGCGGTGATGGCCACCGACACGGCACTCGCGCTCGGCGCGCTGGCCGTCTTCGGGCCGCGCTTCTCGGAACGGCTGCGGGGTTTCCTCCTGACCGTCGCCGTCGTCGACGACCTGGTGGCGATCGCGGTGCTGGCCGTCGCGTACCCGCATCACCCCTCGCTGACGGCGTTGCTCGTCGCGGCGGGAATCTTCGGCGTCGTGCTGCTTGTCCGGGCGTGGGGCGTGCGGTTCGGGCCGATCTACGCGCTGTTGGGGGTGGCGGCCTGGGTCGCGGTCTCGGAGTCCGGTGTCGACCCGGTCGTGGTGGGCCTGGTGATGGGGTTGCTGACCTACGCCTACGCACCCGGGCGTGACGAACTGCAGCGGGCGAGTGACCAGTTCCGCCTCTTCCGGGAACAGCCCACCCCGCAGCTCGCCCGGATGGCGCAGGCCGGTCTCACCTCGGCGCTGTCGCCGAACGAGCGGCTGCAGACCCTCTACCACCCGTGGGCGAGCTACGTGATCGTCCCACTGTTCGCGCTGGCCAACGTCGGTATCGTGATCGACGGCGACCTGCTGGCCCGGGCCGTGACCTCCCCGGTCACGGTCGGCGTCGTGGTCGCGTACGTCGTCGGCAAGCCGGTCGGGATCGTGGTCACCGCGTGGCTGGTGGCCCGGCTGAGCGGCAACCGGTTCCGGCCGCCCGTGGGCTGGCTCGCCGTCGCGGGTGTCGGCACGGTCTCCGGCATCGGGTTCACCGTCGCGCTCCTGATCGCCACTCATGCGCTGGACGGTCCCGCCCTGGACGAGGCGAAGTTCGGCATCATCGTCGCGACACTCGGCGCGTCGCTCGTCACCTGGCTGGTGTTCCGTTCCGTCGGGCGACTCTCGCCGGCCCGGCGGGCGCGGGCGCTGTTGGGCGTCACCGAGAGCATCGTCGACCTGATGCTGCCGGTCGATCCGAACCGCGACCACATGCGCGGTCCGGTTGACGCGCCGGTGACGGTGGTGGAATACGGCGACTTCGAGTGCCCCTACTGCGGGCAGGCCGAGCCGGTGGTCCGGGAGCTGCTGGCCGACTTCGCCAACATCCGCTACGTCTGGCGGCACCTGCCGCTCACCGACGTCCACCCGCACGCCCAACTCGCCGCCGAGGCCGCCGAGGCGGCGGGGGAACAGGGCGCGTTCTGGGAGATGCACGACCTGCTCCTCACCCACCAGGACGCGCTCAGCCCCACCGACATGCTGGGCTACGCCGAACAGCTCGGCCTGAATCTCGACATGTTCCGGGAGCACGTGGCCAAGCGGATGGGCGTCGACCGGATCGCCGAGGACGTCGACTCCGCCGACCTCAGCGGCGTCACCGGCACCCCGACCTTCTTCATCAACGACCGCCGCCACCACGGCGCCTATGACATCACGGCGCTCTCGGCAGCGGTGAAGGCGGCGTTCGCGAGCGCCAAGCTCCGCCCCGAGTACCACCCTCGGGATGCCGGCCCCGGCCGCGAGGGCGGACCGGGGAGCTGAACGGCGAGCCCCAGGCCATTGCCGTTGCGGGATGGGCGCGGGGGCCGGGCGAGCGTGGACGAGACAACTAGATCTTGGCGCAGGGTTCACCTGGGGTGTCGGCCGACGTTTCACCGAGGCCCGACATCGGCCGTACGGTCGGGCGCGGATGATCCGAACACCCGATGGAGTGACCTTCGTGTCTAAAGTGTTCGCCGGCGTCGCCGCCGGCCTCGCCATGGTGCTCGCCATGGGTTCCCCGACCCTCGCCTCAGGGCCCAGCGGCCCCGCAGTAGAGCTGGTCAAGGACCCCGCGAGCTACGTCGACCCGTTCATCGGCACCGCCCGGGACGGCAACACCTGGCCCGGGGCGGTCCGGCCGTTCGGCATGATCTCCTGGAGCCCGACGAGCACCCGTGGCGACCAGACCAGCACCGGCGCTGCCAACGGGTACCAGTACGACACGACCAGGGTGCGTGGCTTCAGCCTCACCCATGTCAACGGCGCGGGCTGTAATCCCGGCGCAGCCGGCGACGTGCCGATCATGCCGTACGTCGGCGCGGTGGACTCCTCCCCGACGGCCGACACCACGGACGCCAAGTACGCCAGCAACTTCTCGCACACGAACGAGTCGGCGAAGCCGGGCCGGTACACGGTGACCCTGGACTCGGGTGTGAAGAGCGACCTGGCGGTCAGCACCCGGGCCGGCGTCGGCGAGTTCACCTTCCCCGCCGGGCAGCCGGCCAACCTGCTCTTCCGCACCTCGAACTCGCTCAACGGCAGCGAGGACGCGGAGATCACCATCGACGCCGCGCACCGGAAGGTGACCGGCTCGGTCCTGACCGGCGCGTTCTGTGGCCGCCGGGCCAACGGTGGCGTGAACAACCGGAAGACCTACTACCGGCTCTACTTCAGCGCCACCTTCGACCGGGCCTTCTCCGGCACGGGCGTGTGGACCGACGGCACACTCACCCCGGGTGGCACGCACGCCACCGGCGGGGAGGGCTACGCCACCGGTGCCGACCGGGCCGGCCGGGGCTCCGGCGGGTACGTCAGCTTCGACACCAGCGCCGACGCCGACGTGCGGATGCGGGTCGGCATCTCATACGTCAGCCTGGCTGGCGCCGAGCGCAACCGCGACGAGGAGCTTCGCCCGCGGGCCACCGTGCCGGACGTGGCCGAGCAGGCCTACCGGGAGTGGAACCAGGAGCTGCGCAACGTCCGCATCGGCGGTGGCTCGGAGGCTCAGCGCACCACGTTCTACACCGCGCTCTACCACGCCATGCTCCAGCCGAACATCTTCAACGACGTGGACGGGCAGTACCTCGGCACGGACATGAAGATCCACCGGCTGGCGAAGGGGCAGCGGGCGCAGTACGGCACCTTCTCCGGCTGGGATCAGTACCGCGCGCACATCCAGCTCCTCGCGCTGCTCAAGCCGCAGGTCGCCGGTGACTTCGCGCAGTCGCTCTACCAGTTCGCCCAGCAGAACGACGGCGTCTGGGACCGGTGGATCCACAACAACGGCGCCACCCACGTGATGACCGGCGACCCGGCGGCACCCACCCTGGCCACGTTCGCCGCCATGGGGGTACGCAACTTCGACACGGCCGGGGCGTACGCGTCGCTGCTGCGTCAGGCCACCGTGCAGAACCCGGCGGCGGAGGACGACGGCGGTTGCCCCGGGCAGTGCACCGGCCAGCGGCCGGCGCTCGACACGTACCTGGCGACCCGGTACGCGCCGCAGGACAAGTGCCACTGCTGGGGTGGTGCCGCCGAGACCCTGGAGAACTCACTCGCCGACTTCTCCCTGGCGATGTGGGCCGAGCGGCTCGGCAAGAAGAGCGACCAGGCGGCGCTCGCCGACCGGGCCAACTGGTGGCGCAACACCTACAACTCGGCGGCCACCGCGACCGACGGCTACCAGCAGGCCCGCTTCGCCGACGGCAGCTGGGCGGGTGGTTTCAACCCGGGCACCGACGTCGGCTTCGCGCAGGGGTCCAGCGCCACCTACACCTGGATGGTGCCGCAGAACGTCGCCGGCCTCGCCGACGCCATGGGGGGTCAGGCGAGCGCGGTACGCCGGCTGGACGGGTTCTTCCACGACGAGGCCGGCAACTGGGCCGTGCGGGGCGGCAGCGCCCTGCGCTACGACCCCACCAACGAGCCGGGTCTGCACACGCCGTGGCTCTACAACGGGCTGGGCCAGCCGTGGAAGACCCAGGCGACGGTACGCGAGATCGTCGACACCGCGTACGGCACCGGGCCCAGCGGCCTGCCCGGCAACGACGACCTCGGCACCATGTCCGCCTGGTATGTGTTCGCCGCGATGGGTGTCTTTCCGCAGACGCCGGGTCGGGCGGAGCTGCTGCTGGGTAGCCCGCTGTTCCCGAAGGTGCAGCTGAAGCGGGAGAACGGCGTCGAGCTGACGATCGAGGCACCGGCCACCTCCGACGCCAACCAGTACGTGCAGGGGGTGCGCCTCGACGGCAAGACATACGGCCGGTCCTGGCTGCCCGAGTCGTACCTGCGCGACGGCGGTCGGGTGACCGTGACCCTCGGCGACACGCCGAACCAGCAGTGGGGGACCGGCACGGACGCTCTTCCCCGCGATCAGGTGCCGGTTCCGGGTGCCTGCCGCCCGGGCGAGCTAGTCCCGGCGACGCCTGGCACGCCGGGGCTCGCGGGCGTCGGTCACTGGTCGCTGGACGAGAACGACGGAACGGTCGCCCGGGACTCCGTGGCCGGCCACAACGGCACGCTGGTCAACGGCCCGACGTGGACCGCTGGGCACAGCGGCGCGGCGTTGCAGTTCAACGGCGGCAACCAGTACGTCGACACCGGCGCGACGATCCTGGACACCATGGGCAACTACAGCACCGCCGCCTGGGTGCGGCTGGACGCGGCCAGCGGTTTCCAGACCGCGGTGAGCCAGGACGGCGCGAGCACGAGCGCGTTCTTCCTGCAGTACTCGGGGGAGAACCGCAGCTTCGCGATGAGCTTCGCCGGCCTGCGCGCCGTCGCCCCGATGACCCCGGTGCCGGGTCAGTGGTATCACCTGGTCGGCGTCCGTGACGCGTCTGCCGGGCAGTTGCGGCTCTACGTCGACGGGCAGCTCGCCCGGCAGGTCGACGCCTGCTCCGGCACCGAGTCCAGCGGCCCGCTGGTGATCGGCCGTGGCCGCTTCGGCGGCAACCCGGTGGACTACTGGCGGGGTGCCCTCGACGAGGTGCACGTCTATGACCGCGCGCTGGGGGCGGCCGAGGTCGACGCGCTGTACACCTCGGGTCGGTAGCGGCCGGGTCTGACGGACGGGGCTGTCGCGGTGCACCCGCACGACGACAGCCCCGTCCCGCCCGGCCTGGTGGATCCCCACTCACGCGCCTTACGATCCGGTGCATGCGGACCGATCCCTTCGTCGTGGCCTCCGACCTCGACGTGGAATCGCTCCCACTCACGCCGGACGCCGCAGACGTCTACCGCGAGCTCCTGCGGATGGCGCCCGTGCCGCAGCCGGAGTTCCTGGCCACCGCGTCACCGCAGGCCGCTCGGGCGCTCGTGGGGCTGCTGAGCAGCGGCGCGGTGCACCGCGACACCGCCGGCGTGCTGCACGTCCGACCGCCGCGTACCGCCCTGGAGAACTGGGCCGCGCAGCGGGAGATGGAGGCCGCCCGGGCGCGTGCCGCGGCGGAGACGCTGTCCGGGCTCTACCGCGCGGTGCACGGCACCGGGGCCGCGTTCGTCGAGGTCATCGAGGGCAAGAGCGCCGTCCGCGACCTGTTCCGCCAGCTGCAGGCCGGGGCCCGCGCCGAGGTGCGGGGCCTGGAACGCGGGCCGTACCTGCGCGACACCGCCCGGGTTCCGGAGGAGGTGCAGTACGACGCGCTCCGACGCGGCCTGCGCTACCGCTGCGTCTACGAGGGCGAACTGTTGCACGACGAGGCGATGCTCGCGGCGGTGCGCGCCGCGGTCGCCGCCGGAGAGCAGGCGCGGGTCTTCCCGGAGCTTCCCCTGAAGATGATGCTCGTCGACGCCGACCGTGGCCTCGTGATCCTGCCGCGCGCCAGCGGTGATGACGCCGACGCGATGCTGGTGCACCGCTCCCGACTGCTGGACGGGCTGTCCGAGTTGTTCGAGGTGTTCTGGCGGCTCGGTGCGCCGATCCACGCCACCGCCGACACCGCCCAGCCGGACGCCGAGCCGACCGCCGCCACGCAGCGGCTGCTCGCGCTGCTCACCGCGGGCCTGACCGACGAGGCCATTGCCCGTGACCTCGGCATCAGCAACCGCACCGTGCACCGCCGGGTCAGTCGCCTACAGGAGTTGCTCGGCGCGCGTAGCAGGTTCCAACTCGGCGTGCAGGCCACCCGACGCGGCTGGCTGTGACTGGCCGGATCCTGCCATGGCCGGTCTTCGTCATCGCGGGACCGAGGCGGCGAAACACTCCTGGGCCAGGGTGAAGGCCATTCGATCATCCGCTCCAGGAGAGGACGGGACGATGCCCCTTCCCACGACCGGGTCGCGCCGCCCACGCCGCGTGCGCCGGCCGGCCGCCCTGCTCGCCGTGACCCTGGTCGCGGCGGCTCTGACCAGCGGTGCGGCCGTGACGCCGGCCGCCGCGGCCAAGGCCGCCGAGCCGGACACCGCCGCCCTGGCGGCGTCGCTCGCCACCCAGCGGCCCTCCTGGGAGCCGTGCGGGTTGGCCGACGTCAGCCCCGAGGACGAGGCGCGGCTGCGGCTGACCTGCGCGACGGTCACCGTGCCGCGCGACTGGCACAACCCGGGCGACGGCAGGACGATCCAGGTCCGGATCAGCCGTACCGCCGCCTCCGGCAGCGACCGCAAGGGCATCCTGCTGGTCAATCCGGGCGGCCCCGGCGGCAGTGGCCTGTCGTTGGCGCCGTACGTGGCGAGGTCCGCGCCCGCCCTCGCCGAGCACTACGACGTGATCGGCTTCGACCCGCGCGGCGTCGGGCAGAGCACTCCGCTGCTCTGCACGGTCACCTACCGCGACACCGACAACACCAACGACCTGATCACCCAGGCCAACGTGGCCGGCTGCCGCAGCACCGAGCTGACGCCGTTCATCACCACCGAGCAGACCACCTACGACATGGACTTCATCCGGGTGCTGCTGGGCGAGCAGAAGCTGAACTACCTCGGCTACTCGTACGGCACCTGGCTGGGCACCTGGTACGCGGCGACGTTCCCGAGCCGGACCAACCGGATGGTTCTCGACTCGGTGGCCGCGGTCGGCTCACCCACCCTGCAGGAGACCTGGGACCTGCAACCGTTCACCCGGGACCGGGCGTTCCAGGAGCAGTTGCTGCCGTACATGGCCCGCCACGACGACCTGTACGGCCGGGGCACCGACCCGATGAAGATCCGGGAGATGTTCGAGCGGGCCGGGGGCACCCGCGTCGGCATGGGGCCGTTCATGTTCGGCTGGTTCATCCTCGGCGCTCTCTACGACACCCAGAACTACCCGACCGCCGCGGCGGCGGTGAACACGGTGATCCAGTACTACGAGGAGTGGAACGGCTGGACGCCCGAGCAGATTCTCGGTGCCGCGACGGCGAAGATGCTCACCGCACCGGGAGTCACCGCCGACGACCGGGCGTACATCGAGCAGTCGCGGGTCAGCGCCGAGGCGGCGTTGAAGACCCAGCGTGATCGGTCACTGCTGGCCCAGGGCACCGACGAGTACACGTACGACATCGACTACGTCTTCGAGGTCATCCGCTGCCAGGACGGGCAGTGGAACGACAGCATCGCGCACTGGAACGCGTTCAGCCGGCGCCTGACCCGCGACGCCCCGCTGGTCGCTCCGTACCTGCAGAACCCGCCGGCCTGCGCGTACTGGCCGACGAGCAACCGGATGCCGAAGTTCGACCGCAAGACGTTCCCCAGGGTGCTGATGCTGCAGGACGAACTCGACGTCGCGACCGCGTACGAGGGCGCGCTGGCGGCGTCGAAGAAGCTCCCCGGCGCGTCGATGATCAGCGTGGACAACGAGGGTAGTCACGGTGTCTTCCCGTACTACACGCCGTGCGTGGACGACCCGGTGTACGCCTACCTGCTGGACGGGCGCCTTCCCGCCGAGACGTACACCGGTTGCCAGGCGGTGCCGTTGCCGGGCGAGACGGCGGTGTTCGAGGTGGGTGGCAAGCTGACCGGCAAGGGGACGGTGCGGACCCAGCTGATCAGCGACGACATGCGGGCGGCGAACCGCATGCTCAAGCGGATGCTGCGTACCGAGCCGGGGCCCTCGTACCCGGAGTGACGGCCGACGGGTGCGGGCGGCGACCTGCCGCCCGCACCCCTCTTTCAGCTGATCGGCCGGGTCCTGTGCTGGTGGAGGGCATTGTCCCTTCAGCTGGCGGAAAGACCGGCGAGCCGGCTGGCGCGGCGGCCGGCGATGGCTACGACGACGGCCAGGGCCAGGGCGATCAGGAAGAAGACGCTGGCACCCGTGAAGGCGGCGTGGAAGCCGGCAGTCGGGTCGGTTGCGGAGCTGGCGCGGGTGTAGGCGATGGTCAGGATCGCGATGCCGAGTGACCCGCCGAGTTGGTGGGCGACGTTGACGAGGCCCGACGCGGCGCCGGCGTCCTGTGGCTCGACTCCGGCGACGCCGCCCTGGGTCATCAGGATGATCGCGATGCCCTGGCCGATTCCGATTACCAGCAGCGGCAGCAGGACGTCCGGGAAGTAGCTGGAGCCCGCCGAGATCCGGGACAACCACGCCATGCCGACCAGCGCGGTGGCGAGGGACGCCACCAGGAGTACGGGACGGCCGATCCGGTTCTGCAGGGGCCGGATGGCGTACACCATGGCGAAGAACATGCCGGTGATGGGCACGTACGCGAAGCCGGTCTGCAGGGCGCTGAGGTGCAGCACCTCCTGCAGGTACTGGCTGAGGAAGTAGAAGGTGGAGAAGGTCGCGCCGACGATGAGGATCCGACCGGCGTACGCCGCGGAGCGTTCCACGCTGCCGAAGAGCCGCAGTGGGGTGATCGGCTGGGGCGCCCGGTGTTCGATCAGCACGAAGACCACCAGCAGGACGGCGCCGAGGCCCAGCGAGACCACGGTGGTCGGTGCGTTCCAGCCGGTCGCGGCGGCCTGGAGGAAGCCGTACACCAGGGCGGTCATGCCGACGATGGAGGTCAGCGCGCCGCCGAGGTCGAAGGTCCCGGAGCGGCTCTCGGTCTCGACCAGGAACCGGGGTGCGAGCAGCGCGATGACGATGCCGATCGGGACGTTGACGAGCATTCCCCAGCGCCAGGACAGCAGGTCGGTGAAGACGCCGCCGATCACGATCCCGACACTGCCGCCGGCGCCGATGACCGCGCTGTAGAGGGCGATCACCTTGGCGCGGGCGCCCGGCTGGGGGTGGTCGGCCACAAGCAGCGCGAGTGTGGAGGGCACCGCGAGCGCGGCGGCGACCCCCTGCACGATGCGGGCGCTGATCAGCCAACTGCCGCTCGGCGCGAGGCCGGCGGCGAGCGACGCCGCGGTGAACAGGGCGATCCCGGCGAAGAACACCCGGCGGCGGCCGAGCAGGTCGCCGGCGCGGGCGCCGAGCAGGAGCAGGCCGCCGAAGGCCAGGACATAGGCGTTCTGGACCCAGGAGAGCCCGGACTGGGAGAACCCGAACTGCCGCTGCACGTGTGGCAGTGCGGTCGTGATGATCGAGGTGTCCAGGGTCATCATCAGCTGCGACCCGAGGATGAGTGCGAGGGCGATCCCGCGGCGGGAAACGGGAGTCGGGGACATGGTCCGCCTTCTTTCCGGGCTAGACTGATAGGAGACCTCCGGATAAGTGGAGGCGCACTATCACTATAGTGATAGGCGGCCTCCGGTTGCTAACGCTGGGAGACATCGGCATCGTGACGGCCCTCACCCACCTGCGCGTGGCCCGCCCACACCGGGCGGATGCCGCCCGCAACTACGACGCGATCCTGGCGGCGGCCCGGGTCGCCTTCGCCGAGCAGGGCGCGGAGGCCCCGCTGGAGGAGATCGCCCGCCGCGCCGGGGTCGGCATCGCCACGCTCTACCGCAACTTCCCGACCCGGGAGGTGCTGATCGAGAACGTCTACGTCACCGAGGTCGAGGCGGTGTGCGAGACGGCCGGGGAGGCTGAGCGCCTCGGCCCCCGCGACGGCCTGTACGCGTGGCTGCGGCGCTTCGTGGAGTACATCGGGGCGAAGCAGCCCCTCGCTGCCGGCCTGAACCGGGAGTCCGCCGCCTACCTGGAGTGTCGGCGGGCGCTCTACGCCGCCGGTGGGCCGTTGCTGGAGCGGGCCCAGCGAGCGCGCGAGGTGCGCGCGGACGTGACGATCGACGACGTCATGCGGCTGGCCAGCGCCATCGCCTCCGGGCACTTCCCCCGCGCCGACCAGCGCGATCACGTGCTCGCGGTCGCCCTGGACGGGCTGAGCACGCAGCCGGAGTGACCTGGGCCGTCCGCCCGCGCATCGATGTCCGAAGTGGACCAACTGCGGACCGTGTTCGGGGAATCACGATGGACTCGGGCCCTTGACTCTGGTGAAACATCAGGCCACCATCTGACAACGTTGTCACAGATCCCCGCCATCTGACAACGTTGTCATGTCTGGAGGCACAATGTCCGAGCCATCGCCCCTGTCGCGGCGTACCTTCCTCTCCGCCGGAGCCACGCTGCTGGCGTCGGTCGGGGTCACCGCCGTCCTACCGGACGCAATCGCGGCCGCCGCTCCGGTGACACCGCCCGCCACCCCGCAGGCCACCGACCTTGCCCTGTACCGCCCGGTCGCGGTCTCCTCGACCGACTACGCGCCGACGCCCGCGACCTTCGCCGTGGACGGCCTGCCGCAGGTAGGCGTGCGGGGGAGTGGTTGGCGGGCGGCCGGCAACGCCGATCCACAGTGGATATCGGTGGACCTGCAGGCGCTCTGCCGGGTCGAGGCCGTCACCCTGGTCTTCGAGGCCACACTCGCCGACGGGCCGTTCGACGGCAACTACACCGACACCGATGGCGACGAGATCCTCTCCAGCGCCGCCACGGCGTACCGCATCGAGGTCTCCACCGACGGCCGTACCTGGCGGTCGGTGTACGAAACGACCGAGGGTCAGGGCGGGGTGCAGGCCATCAAGCTGCCCGAGCCGGTCACCGCCCGATGGATCCGCATGACGGCCACGAAGCGTTCGAACAGCAACCCGGTGGGCCTCAACGGCTTCCAGGTCTACGGCGTGCCCCTGGCGGGCCGGCCGAAGGCCGAGGGCTGGACCAGTTGGGAGGACGGCAACACCGGTCCGGCTCCCGCGCTCACGGTCGCCGCCGACGGCACGGTGCCGCTGGAGTCGGGCTGGTCGTTGACGATGGACGACTTCGCGGGCACCGCTGACGGCGCCGAACTCTCCCGTGCGGGCGTCGACGTCCGGTCCTGGCTGCCGGCGACGGTGCCCGGCACCGTGCTGGGCACCCTGGTCGAGCAGGGCCACCTGCCCGACCCGGTGGCCGGCTTCAACAACATGCGCATCCCGGAGGCGTTGTCCCGGCACACGTGGTGGTACCGGCGTGCCCTGCGGTTGCCGCGCGAGCTGGACACGTCGGCCGGTCGGCGGATCTGGCTCGAGTTCGACGGCATCAACCACGAGGCGACCGCCTGGGTCAACGGCGTGCAGGTCGGCAGCGTCAAGCACCCGTTCGCGCGGGCGGCCTTCGACATCACCGACGCCCTCGCCGGTCACCGCGGCGAGCACGTTCTCGCCGTCCGGGTCACCCCGATGCCGCACCAGGGCACCCCCGGTGACAAGGGCCCCGACGGCCGTACCTTCCTCCAGTCGGCCCACCACTACCTCGACGCGCCGACCTACCTCGCGGTGTCCGGGTGGGACTGGATGCCCGCCGTCCGCGACCGGGTCACCGGCCTCTGGGACCACGTCCGGCTGCGCAGCACCGGCGCCGTGGTCGTCGGCGACCCGCACGTGCAGACCACGCTGCCGGACCTGCCGGACACCAGCGTCGCCGAGGTCACCATCCGGGTGCCGGTCCGCAACGCGACGCCCACCGCCACCACGGTCACCGTCCGCGCGGAGTTCGACAAGGTACGCGTCGAGTCCACGGTCACCGTCCCCGCCGGCGGGAGCACCACTGTCACCTTCGCGCCGGAGCGCTTCCCCGCGCTGCGCCTGCGCAAGCCCCGGCTGTGGTGGCCCAACGGCTACGGCGACCCCCACCTGTACGACCTCACGCTCACCGCCACCGTGAAGCGGAAGCTCAGCGACCGGCGTGAGCTGCGCTTCGGTGTCCGGCAGTTCGCCTACGACTGGCACCAGCCGATCGTGATCTCGCCGCCCGGCAAGCCCGCGCTGGAGTTCGTCGACGGGGCGGCGACGCAGACCGTCACGTTCGACCGGCAGCACGCCCGGCACGTGCGCATCCAGGCCGGTCTGCGCGCGACCGGCTGGGGCATCTCGATGTTCGCGCTGTCGGTGGCCGACGGCACCGGCCCGGACCTCGCCCTGCACCGCGACGCGACCGCCTCGTCGGCGGAGAACGACACCAACGTGGCCGCCAGGGCCGTCGACGGCGACGCGGCGACGCGCTGGGCCTCGAAGGCCGAGGACGACCAGTGGATCCAGGTGGACCTCGGCTCGGTGGTCGACTTCGACCGGGTCACCATCGTCTGGGAGCAGGCGTACGCGCTGGACTACCGCGTCCAGGTCTCCGCCGACGGCGGCGCCTGGGCCGACGTGAAGTCGGTCAGCAACGACACCCCGCTCGGCAGCCGCGCCGACCAGGTCGAGACGTTCGCCAGCCAGACCGCGCGGCACGTGCGCATCCAGACCGGTGCGCGGGTGACCTCGTGGGGAGTGTCCATGTGGGCGCTCTCGGTGCAGCGGCAGGCCGAGCCGGACGTGGACCTGGCCCTGGGCCGGACCGCCAGCGCGTCGTCGTCGGACGGCGACTCCAACGGCCCGGACCGGGCCGTCGACGGCAACCCACGGACCCGCTGGTCGTCGAAGTTCGAGGACAACCAGTGGATCCAGGTCGACCTGGGCGCACCGGTCAGCTTCGACCAGGTCACCATCGTCTGGGAGCAGGCGTACGCCCGCGACTTCGTCATCCAGGTCTCCGACGACGGGCAGCGATGGACCGACGTGAAATCGGTCAGCAACAAGATCACTGAGCTGAAGATCACTGTCAACGGCGTGCCGGTGTTCGCCCGGGGCGGCAACTGGGGCTGGGACGAGCTGCTGCGCCGGGTGCTGCCCGACCGGCTGGCCGACACGGTCGAGATGCACCGCGACATGAACTTCACGATGATCCGCAACTGGCTCGGCAGCAGCAACCGCGAGGAGCTGTACCAGGCCTGCGACGAGCAGGGCATCCTGGTCTGGAACGACTTCTGGCAGGCCGGCGGGTTCCTGCCCAACCCGCCCGGCTACGTGGACATCGCCGCCGACACGATCCGGCGGTTCCGTCACCACCCCAGCATCGTGGTGTGGTGCGGCGCGAACGAGGGTGACCCGCCGCCGATCGTCGACGCCGGCCTCAAGCAGGCCGTCAGCACCGAGCACCCGGAGATCCTCTACATTCCCAACTCCGCGAGCGGCATCGTGAGCGGGCGCGGGCCGTACCACTGGGTCGACCCGACGACCTACACCGACGTGAAGATGTACGAGGCCGACTCCTTCGGCTTCCACACCGAGATCGGCATGCCGGTCGTGTCGGTGGTGGAGAGCATGCGCAACCTCGTCGGCGACGCGAAGGAGTGGCCGATCAGCGAGGTGTGGAACTACCACGACTGGTCGACCATCGGTAACCAGCGCGTCGGCACGTACCAGGCGGCCATCGACGCCCGGCTCGGCGAGTCCGACTCACTCGACGAGTTCGCCACCCGGGCGCAGTTCGTCAACTACGAGAGCCACCGCGCCATGTTCGAGGCGTGGAACGCCAACCTGTGGCAGGACGCCACCGGTCTGCTGCTGTGGATGTCGCACCCGGCGTGGCACAGCACGGTCTGGCAGACCTACGACTACGACCTCGACGTGAACGGCGCCTACTACGGGGCCCGCAAGGGGTGCGAGCCGCTGCACGTACAGGCCGACCCGGGCACCTGGCAGGTCCGGGTGGTCAACCACACCGCGGCGCCGCTCACCGGCGTGACGGTCACCGCCCGGCGCTACGACCTGACCGGCCGGTCGTTGGGTACGCCGCAGCGGCAGCGGGTGGACGTGGCCCGCTCGGCCACGACGGCGGTCTTCCCGCTCGACGCGCCAAACGGTGGTGGGCTGCACCTGGTCCGCCTGGAACTGCGCGACAGCCGTGACCGGCTACTCACGGAGAACACCTACTGGCGCTACGACAAGGCCGAGCAGATGCGGGCGCTCAACGACGTGCCGAGTACCCGCCTGTCGACGTCGTCGAGCACCGTACGCGTCGTGGACGGGCGGAACACCGTCACCACGACGGTCCGCAACCAGGGTCGTACGGTCGCCGCGCTGGTGCGGCTCGCCGTGCGCGACCAGCGCGGTGACCGGGTTCTGCCGGCCCGCTACGACGACAACTACTTCTGGCTCCTGCCGGGGGAGACCCGCGAGGTGCGGGTCTCCTGGCCCGCGCGGCCGGGCCTCGCCCGTCAGGTCAGGGTGACGGCGCAGGCGTACAACTCGGCCAGCAGCTAGGGAGTACGCGGTGGGAAGCGGTGCCCTGAGCGTCGCTTCCCACCGCGGCCCGGGCCGGCTCCGCAGTCATGAGCGGCCGCCGACGGCGGCTGGGTCGGCGTGGCCGGTCGGCACGGTTGGTGTGGGCGTGTCGCGGATCAGGACGATGCTGTACGCCACGATCCATACCAGCCAGAGGAGCCAGCCGACGAGGCCGAGCAGGGCCAGCGGGTTGACGCCGTTGACGCCGTACGGACTCGTGGTCGCGGTGCTGAACAGCAGCGTGGCGGCGAGGAGGCCGGTACCGGCGTGCCATCGCGCGATGGTGCCGCCACGAATGCCGAACATCGACAACCCGACGAGTGCGGTCGCCAGGAGCACCTGGTTGAAGCCGAACAGGGCGGTGTAGAGGCCCCAGAGGCCGGCCACGCCTGCGGTGTCGTGCTGGGCGGCGGACATCAGCCCGAGCCGGGTGGCCTCGACGCTGATGAACACCACCGACTGCATGAGCACTCCGGCGAGACCGACGAGAGCCCACGGGTCCGTCCGTGCCCGCTCGTCGCGGCGAAGGCAGACGTACACCCCGGCGACGAAGATCGTGGCCAGCAACCAGGCTGTCGGCAGGAGCGCCGAAGCCAGGCGCAGTGCCCCGGATCCGGCAGCGAATACCGTGGTGATCTCATCCACGGATGCCGCTTCCGACGGGGTCGGGAAGCCCGCCGCGGTCAGCAGCAGGTTGGCCGTGATCAGGATGATGACGAAACCGATGCCGGCGATCCCGGCGAGGCCAGAAAAGCGCATGACGACCCCTTTCCGATCGGGCCTCACACCGACCTGTGGACCAGCCGGTGGAAGGCGGGTAGGGCGTGCATCCCGTGGGCGGCGAGCGTGGCTCGCACAAAGGTGTGGAAGCTTGGCCGGGTGAGTTGTCCGGAGAGGAATCGGGCCGCCCCGGCGGGCAGGCGCACATAGTTTACGAGCGCGAACGAGGATGGTCCGGTGGGTCGCAGGGCGGTGGAGTTGTCGACTCCGGTCTTGCTGGTGTACCAGCCGGTGACGGAGCGCCAGACGGCTTCGGCGTCGGTGTCCGGCGCGGCGGTGAAGTGGTTGAACAGGAAGGTGCCGTCGGTTCGGGCCTCGGTGTCGCCGATCCGGGCCACGTTGACGCCGACGAGGATCTGCTCGCCGTCGAGGGCTGAGACCTCGTCGCAGGTACGCACGGCTTCCAGGTGGTCCACGCGCGCCGTGCGGATGAGCATGGCGAGGTCGTACCGAGGTGTGCCGGGAAGGGGCGGGATGAACACCGTCCGGAAGACGTCGACCGACACGACGTCCGGGCGGCGCACGAGCGCGGGGACGGCCCGCACGAGCCGCGCCGCCGTCTGGCGCCGCTGTGGCGTGCGAGCGTAGAAGGGGAGCCGTTGTACGGGCGCGGCCTGGAAACCCAGATAGAGGAATCCGTACGGCTCTGGCTCGGTGAACTGGGGCAGCGGATAGGGCATCCTGCCTCCTTCGGCATCGAGGGGGAACGGTCGTCGGTCAGGTCAGTACGCGATGCCGATTGCCCGGCGGATGGTCACGGGGTCGCCGATGGCGGCGAGCATGGCGGGGGCAACAGATAGGGATCCTCGGTGACTGTTACCGTAACGGACAATATCGTGGACGTACAATACCGAGGTGTCTGACGATCCCGCAGCAGGCGCGGACCGGCCATTGGCCGCTCGAGCCAACTTCCTCCTGTCGCAGCTTGGGTTTCACATCGCACAGGCGTTCGCCGCGCGCCTTGCGCCGCTGGGCATCGCGCCGAACCACTTCGGTCTGCTCGTGCACCTCGATGGTGGCGAGGGTGGCTCGCAGCAGCAGCTCGCCGATGCGCTGGGCATTCACCGTAAGGTCATGGTCGGCCTGCTCGACGACCTGGAACAACGCGGCCTGGTGCAACGCCGGCGCCATCCCGCCGACCGCCGAGCCCACGCCATCTACCTGACCGATGTCGCGCGCCAACTGCTGCCCCGCGCTCGCAGGATCGCCGACCAGCACGAGGAAGAGGTCCTCGCCGCGCTCGACGCGAGCGAGCGTGTCGAGCTCATCGCCGTCCTGCAACGGATCGCCGACAGCACCGGGAACTCGCCGGGTGTTCATCCCGGCCTGGGATCGGCCTCCCGGTCCGGCAACGCTGGTGCCTCGGCCGGCGAATAACGCACCCGCTACTTCTTCTTCAGGACGGCCTCGCGCCAGATCAGGCCCGCGATGCTCGGCCTGACCTCGGTGGTGATCACCGCCATCGCTCGCCGGATGAACCGGTCTTCGGTCAACTGCGCCACCATGCTTGCCGCCAGATCAGCGCGTGCCGTGAACAGGCCGTCGGCGACGTTCTCCGCCACCTGGTAGCGCGTGGGGACTGGGTGGTCGAACAGCCCGGACGGCCGGACGATGGTCCAGTCCAGCTCACTGTCGCGGACGAGGGACTCCATGCGTCGCATGTCCTCGTGCGCGGTGCGGCCCATCCTGCGGTTGAACAGCGGATCCATGACGGTGTTGAAGAAGAACTCGCCGGTCGGTCGCCAGGTGGGATCCAGGACGCTGGAGCTGACGGTGACCAGGCGCTTCACACCGTGGCGGTGCATCGCGGCCATGATGTTCGCGTTGCCCCGCGAATAGACGGTGATCGGCTTCCGGGTGAGCGGAACACCGAGGCTGGACAGGACGGCGTCGCTGCCGGCCACGGCCCGGTCGACGGCGTCCGGGCCCGCGACGTCGGCGTTGACCACGCTGAGGCCGCTGCGGGGCTGGACGGTGTGCGGGCGGCGGGTGACCGCGACGACCTCGTGGCCTGCGGCCAGGGCCTGCTCGGTGATCTGACGGCCGGTGGGTCCGGTGGCGCCGAAGACGACAGTACGCATGGGCATGCTCCTCGTTGCGGGGTTGACGGCGTTGACCGTGGCACCGAAGAGGGGAATTATTCAACCGTGTTGAATAAAACCCGAGGCCGGCCCCGGGGCAACCCCGATACCAAGGCACGCATCACCGAGGTCGCCCGCGAGCTGTTCCTGAAGCACGGTTACCCGGGCACGACGGTCCGGGCGGTCGCCACCGCCGCCGGCGTCGACTCGGCGCTCATCAGCTACCACTTCGGCTCCAAGCAGGGCCTCTTCAGCCAGTCGCTCAACCTCCTGTGTGTCGACCCCACCGCTCTCGACCGGGCCCTGCGGGGTGATCAGGCCGGCCTGGCCGACCGCCTGCTCGACTCGGTCACCGGCCTGTGGGACGCTGCCGCGCCGGCGCAGAACCGGATGGCCGCACAGGACGACGACACGATGCGCGCCCTCCGGGACTACCTGGACGGTGAGCTGCGCCTCCGCATTGCTGAATTTCTCGGCGGACCCGACGCGACGCAACGCGCCACCGCCGCGGTCGGGGTGCTGGGAGGGCTGATCTTCACGCGGTACCTGAACCCGATCCGTTCGATCGGCGGGCTGTCCCCGGCCGACGTCCGGCAACTCTTCGGGCCGGCGCTGCGGGCCGCCCTGCACGGCCGACCCCGCAGGGCCTGATTTCGACGCCGCCTGAGGTGGGCGTTTCAGGGGCGTAAAGCCATGCCCGCAGGTCTTGCGGCGTTCATCGTATACAACATACGCTCCCCGAATCGCCCATTCGAGGAGCTCTCCATGACGAACCTCTCCGTCAGCGAAACGAGCCGTCTACTCCGGGCCGCCGTCGCGGCGGCCGCCGTCGTCTGCGCGGTCGTCGCCTGTTCACCGGTGTCGAACAGCGGCGACGGCGACCAGTCCGGCGACAACCAGTTGGCAGGCCAGGACTCCTTCGGTACGCCGGCCGACCCCGCCGCCGTGAAGCAGGGCGGCAAGTTGGTCATCGCCCTCTCCGCCGAGCCCGACGCGTTGGACCCGACGCTGTCGAGAAGCCTCTACTCCCGCTACGTCTTCCAGGCGATGTGCCAGAAGCTCTACGACGTCGACGAGAAGGCGCAGGTCGTACCGCAGCTCGCGACAGCGCTGCCCACCACGAGCGGCGACGGCCGGACGGTGACCATCCCGCTGCGCCCGGGCGTGCGCTTCGCGGACGGGACGCCGTTCGACTCCGCCGCGGTGAAGGCCACCCTGCAACGCCACCTCACCAACTCCCGGTCGGCGCGCAGGAGCGAACTCGGTCCCATCGACGGCGTCGACACCCCGGACGCGCAGACCGTCGTCCTGCGGTTGAAGCAGCCGTTCGCGCCGCTGCTGGGTGCCCTCGCCGACCGGGCCGGCATGATCATGAGCGCCAAGGCGCTGCAGGGTCTGGGTGACGACTTCGCCTCCGCGCCGGTCTGCGTCGGCCCCTTCAAGTTCGCCAAACGGGTGCCCCAGAACTCGATCGACGTCGTGAAGGACCCGAACTACTACGACGCGAGCAAGGTGCACCTCGACGCCATCTCGTGGCGGATCCTCACCGACGCGAGCATCCGCGCCGCCAACCTGCGCTCCGGCGACGTGCAGGTCGCCGACAGCGTGTCCACCCAGGACTTCGCCTCCCTGCGGCAGGACGCCGCGATCTCCGTCCTGCAGTCGCAGTCCCTCGGATACCAGGGCCTGACCATCAACGTCGGGAACGTCGACGGCGTCGGCACCGCGCCCAAGCCCATCAACCGCCCCCTGGCGCAGAACGCCAAGGTACGACAGGCCTTCGAACACGCCATCGACCGCAAGGCGCTCGTCGACGCGGTCTTCAACGGTCTGCACACCGCCGCCTGCTCGCCGATCTCGCCCGCGAGCCCGTTCTCGTCGCCCGAGGCGCAGACCTGCCCGGCGCACGATCCCGCCAAGGCCAAGCAGTTGCTCACCGAGGCGGGCGTGCAGACGCCGTACACGGTGACGATGCTCGCCTCCAACAGCCCTGACACGCTGCGGCTCGCGCAGGCGTTGCAGTCCATGGTCAAGGACGGCGGGTTCGACCTGAAGATCAACCCGGTCGAGTACTCGTCGCTCCTCGACGAGCAGGACCGCGGCAACTTCGAGCTGTTGCAACTCGGCTGGAGCGGGCGGATCGACCCGGACGCCAACATCACGAACTTCGTCGGCACCGGGGCCAGCCAGAACGTCGCCGGCTACAGCAACCCGCAGCTCGACACCCTGCTGACCCAGGCCCGCCAGGCCGGCGACGTCGAGGAGCGCAAGAAGCTGTACGGGCAGGCGGTCACCCTGCTCCAGCAGGACGACGCGCTCATCTACCTGTACCGGCAGCGGAACCTGACCGCCGTCAGCAAGCAGATCCAGGGCCTCCAGGTCTTCCCGGACGGTGTGCTCCGCGCGGGCTTCGCCGGCTTCGCCAAGTAGGTCACCGTGGCTCGATATCTGCTCACCCGCGCCTGGCAGTCGGCGCTGACCCTGTTGCTGTCGACGATCGTGGTCTTCGTCGGCGTGCGGGCGCTCCCCGGTGACCCGGCCCTCGCGCTCGCCGGCGAGGACCGCTCACCGGAGGCGTTGGAGGCGATCCGCCGGCACTACGGGCTGGACCAACCGCTGCCGGTCCAGTTCGCGCAGTACGTGGAGCGCATGGCGCAGGGCGACTTCGGGGTGTCGATCCGCACCGGCACGCCGGTCTCGTCGATGCTCACGACCGCCCTGCCGGTGACCGTCGAGTTGTCCGTCCTGGCGATCCTCATCGCCTCGGCGCTCGGGGTCGGCGCCGGCGTGCTGGCGGCGGTGCGTCGCGGGCGACCGGCGGAGTGGCTCGCCAACGGCCTGGCGCTGATCGGCCTGTCGGTGCCGCACTTCTGGCTCGGGCTGCTCGCGATCCTCTACCTGTCCGTGGCGACCGGGCTGTTCCCCGCCTCGGGCTTCGTGCCGATCCTGGAGGATCCCGTGGACAACCTGCACCACATATTCCTGCCGGCGGTGATCCTCGGGACCGGTCTCGCCGCCATCATCATGCGGCAGACCCGCTCGGCGATGCTGGACTCGCTCTCGTCGGACTACGTGCGCACGGCGAAGGCGAAGGGCCTACGGCCGCGTGCCGTCATCACCCGGCACGCGCTGCGCAACAGCCTCATCGTGGTGGTGACCGTCGTGGGTCTCCAACTCGGAGGGCTGATCTCAGGCGCGGTGGTCACCGAACAGATCTTCGGGCTGCCCGGCTTCGGCAAGATGACCATCGACGCGGTGTTCCAACGGGACTACCCGGTGATCCAGGCCGTCGTCCTGCTCACCGCGACGGCCTACATCGTGATCAACTTTTTCGTGGACCTGCTCTACTCGGTCATCGACCCCCGCATCCGGGTGACGGGAGATCCGGCATGACCGTCCCCGCCGTACCGATGGCGGAGACCGCCGTCGGCGTCACCCGGCGTAAGCGGGTACTACGCCGGTTGCGCCGCAACCCTCTCGCGGTGGTCAGTTTCGTCGTGCTCGCGCTCGCGGCCGTCATCGCGCTGCTCTCGCCGTGGATCGCGCCGTACTCCGTCGACCAGACCGACTTCGCCCGTACGGTCGCACCACCCGGCACCGCCGGGCACGTGCTCGGCACCGACGACCTCGGTCGGGACGTCCTCTCCCGCATCATGCTCGGCGCCCGGGCGTCGTTGCAGGTAGGGCTTCTGGCGGTGGCCACCTCCCTGGTCATCGGGGTGCCACTCGGGCTGGCGGCCGGCTACTTCCGGGCCTGGGACGCGGTCATCTCACGCTTCACCGACCTGCTGCTCGCCTTTCCGTTCCTGATCATGGCGGTGGGGTTGGCGGCGATCCGGGGAGCCAGCCTCGGCAACGCCGCGGTGGCCATCGGCATCGCCCAGATCCCCGGGGTGATCCGGGTCGTCCGCTCGGACACGCTGCGCCTCAAGTCGTTGGACTTCGTCGCGGCGGCCGTGGTGGACGGCGCGAGTGACCTGTGGGTGCTGGCCCGGCACATCCTGCCGAACGCGACCTCGGTGATCCTGGTGCAGGCCACGGTCGCCATCCCGGCCGCGATCCTCGGCGAGGCGGTGCTGTCCTTCCTCGGCCTCGGCATCCAGCCACCGGCGCCCAGCCTGGGCACCATGCTGGCCACCGCCCAGCAGTTCGCCGCCCGGGCACCGTGGGCGGCGGTCTTCCCCGGTGTGGTGATCATGGGCCTGGCGCTGGCGTTCAACGTCTTCGGTGACGCCCTGCGCGACGCCCTCGACCCGAAGGGGGACCGCCGATGACCACGGCGACCGCGCCCGTGCTGGAGATCCGCGACCTCTCGGTGTCGTTCCCGACCGAGACCGGCACCGTCTCGGCGGTGGACGGCGTCAGCCTTGACCTCGCCCCCGGGGAGATCGTCGGCATGGTCGGCGAGTCGGGGTGCGGAAAGAGCGTCACCGCGATGAGCATCGCCGGCCTGCTCCCGGGCAGCGCCCAGGTCACCGGTTCGGTGCGCCTCGACGGCACGCAGCTGGTCGGTGCCCGGGAGTCGGCGCTGCGTCGGGTCCGTGGCCGGGAGATCGCCTACATCTTCCAGGAGCCGATGACGTCGTTGAACCCGGTGCTCACCGTCGGGCGGCAGATCGGGGAGGTGCTCCAGGTCCACGAGCGGATGTCCCGACGGGCCGCGCGGGCGCGCGCCGTCGAGCTGTTGACGCTCGTCGGGATCCCGTCCGCCAGCCAGCGGGTCGACAGCTATCCGCACCAGCTCTCCGGCGGCATGCGGCAGCGCGTGATGATCGCGATGGCGGTGGCCTGCGGCCCGAAGGTGCTGGTGGCCGACGAGCCGACCACCGCGCTGGACGTCACCGTCCAGGCCGGCATCCTCCAGGTGCTGCGCGACCTGCGCGACCGGCTCGGCACGAGCGTCCTCATCATCACGCACGACCTCGGCGTGATCGCCGACATCGCGGACCGCGTCGTCGTCATGTACGCGGGGCGGGTGGTGGAACGGGCACCTGTGGACGACCTGTTCGCACACCCACGGCACCGGTACACCGCGGGGCTGCTGTCGGCGTCACCGCAGCCGGGGCGGCACGCCGGCACGGACCGGTTGACCGAGATCCCCGGACTGGTGCCGGTGCTGTCGACCCAACCCGACGCCTGCACCTTCGCGGACCGCTGCCCGGCCGCCGACACGACATGCCGAGACGCCGCCCCGCCACTGGAGGGCATCGGTGGCGAGGGCCACGTGGCGGCCTGTTGGCATCCCTGCTCGACGGCACCCCAGGAGGCGACCCGATGACGCCGCAACCGAACGCCCTGGAGATCGAGGACCTGGTGATGCACTTCGGCCCGGTCCGCGCCGTGGACGGGGTGTCGCTGACCATCCCGAGAGGTCGGGTCACCGCGCTGGTGGGGGAGAGCGGCTCCGGCAAGTCGACTGTGGGTCGCTGCGTGGTGCGGCTGATCGAGCCCACCGGGGGAACGGTCCGGATCGCCGGGACGGACGTCACCCACCTGTCCCGGCGGCGGCTGCGCCCGCACCGCGGGGCGGTGTCGATCGTCTTCCAGGACCCGGCCGCGTCACTGGACCCGCGCATGCTGGTGGGCGAGATCGTGGCCGAGCCGCTGCGGCTGGCCGGCAGGCGGCTCTCCCGGCGCGAACGGGACGCCCGCGTCGCACCGCAGCTCGAACGGGTGGGCCTGCGCGCCGAGGTGGCACGTCGCTATCCCCACGAGCTGTCCGGTGGGCAACGCCAACGGGTCAGCATCGCCCGGGCGCTGATCTCCGAGCCCATGCTGCTCATCGCCGACGAACCCACCAGCGCGCTCGACGTGTCGGTGCAGGCGTCGGTGCTCAACCTCCTCGCCGACCTGCAACGCGACATTGGGTTCGCCTGCCTCTTCATCACCCACGACCTGTCCGCGGTCGAGTACCTGGCCGACGACATCGCCGTCATGTACCTGGGTCAACTCGTCGAGCAGGGCACCCGCGAGCGGATCTTCGCCCGGCCCGCCCACCCGTACACGCAGGCACTGCTGTCCGCCGCGCCGGTGGCCGACCCGGTGCGCCAACGGCAGCGTCAGCCGGTGCTGCTCGGCGACGACCTGCCCTCCGCGCTCGACCCACCGTCCGGCTGCCGGTTCCGGACCCGGTGCCCGCTCGCCTTCGACAGGTGCGCGACGGAGGTGCCGGCGCAGACGGCGATCGGCGACGGCATGGCCGCGTGCCACCTGGTCCGGCCGGACGGCACCGGTCCCGACGTTCGCACCGCAGATCCCAGTGAGGTGTTGTCATGACGTTCACCACCCGACCCACGTTGCAGGGCACCTTCGGCATGGTGTCCTCGACGCACTGGCTCGCCAGCCAGGCGGCGATGGGCATCCTCGAACGCGGGGGCAACGCCTTCGACGCCGCGGTCACCGCCGGGTTCGTCCTGCACGTGGTCGAGCCGCACCTGAACGGGCCGGGCGGCGAGGTCCCGGCCATCGTGGCCACCGCGCAGGACCCCAGGCCGAAGGTGCTGTGCGGGCAGGGTCCGGCACCGGCCGGCGCCACCATCGCGCACTTCCGTTCCCTGGGGATGGACCTCGTCCCGGGGGCCGGGCCGCTCGCGGCGGCCGTACCCGGCGCTGTGGACGCCTGGCTCCTGCTGCTGCGCGAGCACGGCACGCTCACCCTCGCCGAGGTGCTGGAGCCGGCGATCGGCTACGCCGGTGCCGGTCACCCGCTGGTGGGCCGGGTCGGTGACACCGTGGCGGCCGTGCGGTCGTTGTTCGAGGAACACTGGCCCACCTCCGCCGCGCTCTGGCTGCGCGGCGGCCGGCCACCGCGCGCGGGGGAGATGGTCACCAACCCGGCGTACGCGGACACCCTGCGCCGACTGGTCGAGGCGGGGCAGGCGGCCGGCGCCGACCGGGAGGCACAGATCGAGGCCGCGCGACGAGCCTGGGGTACGGGTTTCGTCGCCGAGGCGATCGACGCGTTCAGCCGGCGACCGTTCCAGGACTCCAGCGGCCGACCGAATGCCGGTCTGGTCACCGGTGACGACCTGGCCGCGTACTCGGCGACCTGGGAGCAGCCCGCCACCCTCGACTGGCACGGCTACTCGGTGGCGAAGACCGGGTTCTGGGGCCAGGGCCCGGTGCTGCTGGAGGCGCTGGCCACCCTCGACGCGCTCGACGACCCGGCCGTGTACGACGCGGGAACCGCGACCGGTGTGCACGCCCAGGTCGAGGCGCTCAAACTCGCCTTCGCCGACCGGGAGGCCTGGTACGGCGACGACGTCGACGTGCCCGCCAAGGCTCTGCTCTCCCGGGAGTACGCGCGGGAGCGGGCAAACCTGGTCGGTGACCGTGCGTCGGCGCAGTTGCGGCCGGGCCGTCCCGACGGGGCGCAGCCTCGCCTGCCGGCCCACGTCCGACCCGGTGTCGGGCGGCGGGCCGACGCGACGGATGCGACGACGGGCGAGCCGACGGTGCAGTCGGACGGGGTGACCCGTGGCGACACCTGCCACGTCGACGTGGTCGACAGGTGGGGCAACATGATCTCGGCTACCCCGAGTGGTGGCTGGTTGCAGAGTTCGCCGACCATCCCGGAACTCGGCTTCCCGTTGGGCAGCAGGTTGCAGATGTTCTGGCTGGAGGAGGGTCTCGCCTCGTCGTTGGCGCCGGGGCGGCGACCGCGTACGACGTTGAGCCCGACGATGGTGCACCGCGACGGGGAACCGGTGCTGGCGTGCGGGACACCCGGCGGCGACCAGCAGGACCAGTGGCAGTTGCCGTTCCTGCTGCGGCACCTCGTCGGCGGTCAGCCCCTCCAGGAGGCGATCGACGCGCCGGCCTGGCACACGCTCGGCCTTCCGGGGTCGTTCTACCCACGGGACATGGAGCCCGGTGTCCTGGTGGTGGAGGACCGGTACGACGACAGCGTGCTGGCGGCCCTGCGGGCGTACGGGCACGAGGTGCGGGTCGTCGACGGGTGGAGCCTCGGTCGGCTCTGTGCCGTGACCCGTGATCCGGCGACGGGCGTGCTCGGCGCGGGTGCGAACCCCCGGGGGATGCAGGGCTACGCGTGCGGCCGTTAGGGCGTCACTCCGTAGCCGCCTTCGGCGTTCTCGTGGGCCGCGGCGGATGCCGCGTCGAGGTGGGCGAGCGCGGCCCGCTCGGCGCGGTCCCCGTCGCCTGACTCGATGGCGTCGACGAGCTGGATGTGCTCGGCCCACGAGTGCGGTGCGCGTTCCGCCGCCCCGAGCCGGAAGACCCACTGGACATGGAGGTAGAGCGACTTGGCTATCGACGACAGCCAGGGGTTTCCGCTGATCTGGAGGATGCGCAGGTGCAGCATGCTGTTCAGTTCGGCGACCCTGGCCAGGTCCTGCCGCTGGGTCGCCTCGCGGCCCTGGTCGAGCAGGGCCCGGAGGGCGGCCACGTCGGCGGCGGTGGCCCGTTCGGCAGCCAGCCGGGCGGCCAGCGTCTCCAGGCGCTCGCGGACGGCGAACATGTCGGCGATGGTTCCGCTGCTCGGTGAGGCGACGACCGCTCCCCGGCGGGGGAGGATCAGGACGAAGCCTTCGGCCTCGGCGACGCGGAGAGCCTCCCGGACCGGGTTGCGGGAGACGCCGAAGTCCTCGGCCAGCCGGTCCTCGGTGAGCCGTTCACCGGGTAGGTAGTTGCCGTCGATGATCGCGGTGCGCAGTGCGGCGAGGACCTGATCGCGTAGCGGCAGATGTTGGGCGCCGAGCTTGTCCCGCAGATCTTCAGCCACCTGGTCGCCTCTCCGTGAACATGTCCGGACGAAGTGTATACGAAGAACAATCTTTGGAGGGTGGCCGACAGTGTCGAGCACAGTCCCCCGCGTGACCCCGCCCGACCTCGCAACTCAGCAGGACCCACGTCTCCTGCGCCGACGGCACGCGCTCGTCGTCGTGCTCACCTTCCTGACCGGCAGCGCGGACGCCCTCGGGTTCCTCTCCCTCGGCGGCGCCTTCGCCAGCGTGATGACCGGCAACATGGTCCTGCTCGGACTCTCGGCCGGCCGGGGCGACGCCGAACTGGCTCTGACGTCGGGCTGCGCCATCGTCAGCTTCATCGCCGGAGTTCTCGCGGGTGCCCGCGTCGTCGGCTCGGCACAACCGGACGACCCGGTCTGGCCACGACGGGTCACCTGGGCGCTGGTCCTGGAACTGGTGGTGTTCGCCGTGTTCCTCGTCGTCTGGGAAGTCACGCTGCACGCCCCCGACGCGCGTGTCCACCTCGCGCTGCTCATGCTGTCCGCGGTCGCGCTGGGCGTCCAGAGCAGCGCGATCCAACGATTCGGCGTACCCGGGCTCTCCTCCACGTACCTGACCGGCACGCTCACCAGCCTGATCGCCGGCGTCGCCGCGCGCAGCCCGTGGGGCAGCCTGCGCCCCAAGGCCCAGGTCCTGCTGGCCCTCATGGTCGGCGCGGCGGTCGGCGCGCTGGTCGCCCTGCACCTGCCGGTCGTGGCCCCGGCCCTGCTGATCGTGCCGCTGGTGCTCGTCATCGCGGTGTCCGCGCGGATGCGGGCCTGACCGTTGTGGTGGCGTGCCGGTGTCGGTCCGACCAACGCGGGATGGCGGAGACCCGCCATGTCCGTGCTCCGCCAGTGATCACGTGGTTCAACCGGATGCCCGTCGCCTGAGAATCGGCGACGGCGGTGTCGGCCCTCCCGGGCGACCGCCCGAGGGAGGGGACGTACTTCATGCTCAGACCCAGACAGCGGACACGTCGAGCCATGGGCGCCGTGGGTGCGGCGCTGGCCATCGTGCTCGCACTGCCGACCGGCGCCGCCGTGGCCGCGCCCGCGCCGAGCAACGGCGCTGTCGACCCACTGCGCAAGGTGGACCCGCGCGTGCTCGCTTCGGCCCGTGCCGGCACCAACGTCGGCTTCTTCGTCGAGCTGACCGACGAAGCCACGCTGAACCAGAGCGACCTGGACCGGGTCGAACGGGCCGCCGGTGGCCGGGCCGGGCGGGTCGCCCGCACCACCCGGGTCTACGAGACCAAGCTGGCCCACGCCGAGAAGACCCAGCGCGGGCTCCGTTCCCTGCTGCGCAACCGGCACGCCGACTTCACCCCGTACTGGATCGCGAACATCATCGAGGTCACCGGCGACCTGAAGCTGATGACCGAACTGGCCGGCCGGGCCGACGTCGCGCGGATCACCGCGATCGGTGGGACCAAGCTCGCGGAGCCGGTCCGCACCGCCGGCGCCTCGGCCGACAACCCGCAGCTGCCGTGGAACCTCACCTCGCTCGCAGCCGACAAGGTCTGGCGCGAGTACGGCACCCGCGGCGAGGGCATCGTCGTCGGCAGCGTCGACTCAGGTGTCCAGTACGACCACCCGGCCCTGGTCCGCCAGTACCGTGGCAACGACGGTGACGGCACCTTCACACACGACTACAACTGGTACGACCCGACCGGGATCTGCCTGCCGTCGACGCCCTGCGACAACTACGGGCACGGCACCCACACGGTCGGCACGATGGTCGGCGACGACGGCGACGGGCGGATCACCGGTGTGGCCCCGGGTGCCAGCTGGATCGCGGCCAAGGGGTGCGAGGCCAACTACTGCAGCAACAGCGCCTTGCTCGCGGCCGGCCAGTGGATGCTCGCGCCGACCGACCGCAACGGCGAGAACCCCCGCCCGGACCTCGCGCCGGACATCATCAACAACTCCTGGGGCGGCCACGACGGTGACCCCACCTTCTACGACACCATCATCGACTCCTGGGTCGCCGCCGGCATCTTCCCGGTCTTCGCGGTCGGCAACGAGGCCAAGGAGCTGCCTGAGCCGTGCGGCTCGGCGGGCCACCCGGCCACCAACCCGCTGGCGTACGCCGTCGGCGCGACCAGCGCCACCGGTACGATCGCCGACTTCTCCAGCCGTGGTCCGGGCCGCGAGGACACGGTACGGCCGGACATCACCGCCCCTGGGGTGGGCATCCTCTCCTCCGTGCCGGGCAGCGACTGGGGCATGAGCGACGGCACCTCCATGGCCGCCCCACACGTCGCCGGCGCGGTCGCCCTGGCCTGGTCGGCCGTGCCGAACCTGCGCCGCGACCTGGCAACCACCCGCGAGCTGCTGGACCGCACCGCGCACGACGTCAACGACCTGCAGTGTGGTGGCACCCCGGCCGACAACAACGTCTACGGCGAGGGTCGCCTCGACGCGTACGACCTGGTGACCCAGGCATCCACGGCGCAGCTCGGCGGCGTCGTGGTGCACGCGAACCTGAACGGCACCGTGCTCTCCGGGGCGGAGATCACCCTGACCTCCGCCCTGGTCACCCGCACCGCCCGCACCGACGCGCGCGGCACGGTCCAGCTTGGTCGGGTCCCGGCCGGGGAGTACACGCTGACCGCGTCGTTCTTCGCGCGGCGCACCGTACGGCAGACCATCACCGTCTCGACCAGCGGCACCACCAACCTGACGCTGGACCTGTCCGAGCCCGCGCCGTGGCAGGCGATCCAGGGCCGGGTCACCGACCCGGCGGGCAGGCCGGTGGTGGGTGCCCGGTTGGCGCTCGCCGGGGAGACGTTCCCGGCGTTCGTCACCAACGCCGACGGTCACTACACCGGGATGCTGCCCGAGGCCGACTACGACCTGCTGGTCGAGTACGGCCGGTGGCTGGCACCGAAGACCGTCGCGCTGACCGTCGACGGACCGGAGACGGTGGACGTGGCGCTCGCCGCGAAGACCGACCGGCACGGCTACCGGGCGGGGACGGCCACCGCGGAGTGGGCCGACGGCGGCAGCGTGCTGGCCCTCACCGGCGACACCGCGAGCCGGGCCGTCGACCTGCCGTTCCCGATGACGTTCTACGGCAGCACCTACCGTCAGCTCACCGTGCACACCGATGGTTACCTGACCTTCGGCGCTGACGCGACCACCTCGGTCGGCGACAACGGGCCGCTGCCCGCCCCGGCGGTCTCGGCGCCGGCCGTCTACGCGTTCTGGGACGACCTGGTCCTGGACCACGCCTCGACGGTGCGTACCAAGGTGTCCGGCACCGGCACGGCCCGACAGGTCGTGGTCACTTGGAACCGGGCCGCGCTGAAGAGCGCACCGAAGACCCGGGTCGACGTCCAGGTGCGCCTCGGCGAGAACGGCACCGTCACCATCCAGTACCGCAAGCTCGCCGCCACGGCGGCGGGGACCGGCGGTTCGGCGACCGTCGGCATCGAGGACGCCGCCGGCCGCGACGCGCTGACGTACTCGCGGGACGAGCAGGTGCTCGACGCGGCCGACGCGATCACCTTCCGGGTGGCCGGTCGTGGCCTGGTGCGGGGCACGGTGCGGGACGCGAACGACCGTCAGCCGCTGGCCGGCGCGACGGTACGGGTCGAGTCGCCGGACGCACCGCAGCCGATCACCGCGACCACCGACGCCGACGGCTTCTACCAGGTGGAGGCACCGGCCGGGCCGGTCACGGTGACCGCTCTGCAGCCGGGCTACGACCTGCCGGCGAGCACCGTCGGCGTGGTCGAGTCGACGGTCGTCACGCACGATCTGGCGCTGCGTACGCCGCTGCTGCTGGCCAACAGGAACGCGGTCTCGGTGACCGCCCGGGCCGGGGTGACCCGGACCGCGACGGTGACCCTGACCAACCGGGGCGACCTGCCGGCCACCTGGCTGGCCCGGGAGATCAACTCGCCCACCCCGCCGACCGGCGTCCCCGGCCGGCAGCTCAGCTCGTTCCCGCTCAAGGAGCTCTACAACGCCTACGGCGTCGGCTACCGCAACGGCGAGTTGATCGTCTCCAACTCGTACCTGTTCGGCCAGATGCAGCGCTTCAGCACGGACGGCCGGTCACTGGGCAAGGGTGTGCTGCCGATCGACGGCTGGCCCTCGGACATGGCGTACGTGCCGAGCCGGGACCTGATGTGCGCGCCGAAGATGTCGTTCATCGGGGACCTGCCGATCGTGTGCTTCGACCCGGACACCCTGGAGGTGAAGGAGACCATCACCGGGCCGTGGGCCGGCAAGCTCTACTACGGGCTCGCGTACCGCGCCTCGGACGACACCTTCTACCTCAGCGGCGACAACCGCATCCGGCACCTCGCCGGACTGTCTCACCCGCAGCCCGGTTCGGTGCTGGGGGAGTGCACCCCGCCCATCCCGTGGATGACCGGCCTGGCCCTCAACGAGGAACACAACGTGTTGTGGGGCATCAACCAGGACTCCAAGGAGTCGATCTGGGCGCTCGACCCGGCCACCTGCCAGCCGCTCGCCTCGGTGCCCGACCCCGACCCGAACCCGCTCAGCGGGGCCGGGCTGGACCTGGACGAGCAGGGCAACCTGTGGGTGCTCGGCAACGCGACCGGCCGGCCGTACGGCGGCAAGGTCTACCACGTCGACGGCTCGCTGCCCGCGTACAGCGACGTGGCGTGGCTGTCCGCCGCCACCTCCGGCGAGGTGCCGGCGGGGGCGAAGGGCGTGCTGACCATCACCGTGGACACCACCGGCCTGGCACCGGGCACGTACGTCGCCACGCTGCTGGTCACCAACAACGGTGCAAAGGGGGCGTCCACCCCGATCACCGTGTCGGTGACGGTCACGAAGTGAAGATCGGGGCCTGCCGACACCGCCAGTGTCGGCAGGCCCCCACTATCGGTTCAGAGCCAGTCGTTGCGGGCGATGAACCAGCCGAGCTGCATCCGGGTGGCGCTTCCGGTCGAGTCCATCAACTGTCGCAACCGCCGCTGCACCGTACGCAGCGAGATGCCCAACTGGGAGGCGACCGCCTTGTCCGGCAACCCGGTCATCAGCAGCGACAGGATCTGCCGGTCGACGGGGGTGGGCGTGCTCTGCCGCTCGACGTCGTCGACGACCTCGGTGGCCGGGGCGAGCCGCAGCGGCGTGGCCCGGTCCCACACCTCGGTGAACAGCGCCACGAGCACCTCCACCCAGGTGGTGCCACGGACCACGAGCGCCCAGGGGTCGACGCTCTCGGCGCGCGCGGGAAAGGAGATCAGCGCGACCCGGCGGTCGGCGACGGCGAGCTTACCCGGCACGTTCGCAGCGACCCGTGCCTGTTCACCGGCCGCGACGAACCGGCCGATGTGGGCCGCCGCACCCGGCCGTTCCAGCCCTCGCCGGTCGTACACGACGCGAAAGGCGACGCCCTGGCCGAGCATCTCGACCTCGGTCGGGTTGTCCTGCAGCACGGCCGCGTACGGCGGGCGGTCGAAGCCGAGCACCTCCTCCTGCGCCCCGCGCAGGAACTGGTCGAACGCCTGCATGATCGCGGGAACGCCGACGACCAGCTGGACATCCTGGCCCATCGGGTCCGCCGGGCGTTGCTGCCGCAACCAGTCCCACAGGCCGACGCGCGCCTCCTGAAGCTCGCGCATCCGCTGGTTGAGCAGCGACTCGATGGCCAGGTCCGGCGGGGCGGCACCGGCGCGGCCGGCGACCACGCGTACCAGCCCGGCCCGGGCGAGCGCGTCGAGCGCGTGGTCCAGCTCGGCCACCGTGGCCGCGACCCGTGGTGCCAGCTCGGTCGCGGTCCCGGCACGGCCACGGACCAGCTCCAGGTAGACCTTCTCCTCCAGCTCGCTCAGACCGAATGCGCTCAGCAACAGACCACCACACCCGCCTCGGGCGGCCCGCCGTTCGTGCGGCTCCGCTCCAGCTGATCTTGGAGCGCTCCCAGCGGGACGTCAAGAGGCGCGACCGCACGGCTTCTGACCTTCAGACGCCGCGAGCGAACAGGGCCAGACGTACCCGGTTGGGGCTGTCGGTCTTGGTCATCAGACTGGTGATGTGGGTCTTGACCGTGGTGACACCGATGTGGAGTCGGTCGCCGATCTCGGTGTTGGACAGGCCCTCGGCGACCAGGTTCAGCACCTCCCGTTCGCGGGCGGTCAACCCCTGCACCGCTCGGGGCGGCTCGGGGCGCGCGTGTACCGCCCGTTGCACGAGTCGGCGCAGCACCTCCGCGCTGAACGGGCTGTCACCGACGGCGGCCCGGCGGATGCCGTCCAGCAACTCGGTCGGGGGCGCGTCCTTGAGCAGGAACCCGCAGGCGCCGGCGGTCAGGGCGGGATAGAGGTGGTCGTCGTCGCCGAACGTGGTCAGCACCAGGATGCGGGTGGCGGGACGCTCGGCGAGGATCCGGCTGGTCGCGGTGATCCCGTCGACGCCGGGCATGCGCAGGTCCATCACGACGACGTCGGGGAGGAGCCGCGCGGCGAGCGTGATCGCCTCGCGGCCGTTGTCGGCCTCCCCGACGACCTCGATGTCGGGCTGGGCGTCGCAGAGCATCCGCAGCCCGGCCCGGATGAGGTGCTGGTCGTCGACCAGCAGCACCCGGATCACGCCGGCTCCGACGCGGGCGTTCCGGCGGGCGCCGCGCGGTCCCGGGGTAACGACCGGGCGGACGGCTCGGCGGCGGAGGCCGGGAGCACGGTACGCACCCGCCACCCCGTCCCCGTCGGGCCGGCCTCCAGCCGGCCGCCGAGGACCTCGACACGCTCGCGCATCCCGGTGATGCCGTGCCCGCCACCGGCCGGCACGCCCGCCGGAACCCCACCACGCCCGTTGTCGGTGACCTCCCAGTGCACGGACCCGTCCCGGACGGCGACCACGAGGTGCGCGAGCGCGGACGTCCCCGCGTGTTTGGCCACGTTGGTCAGCGCCTCCTGGGTCAGTCGCAGCACCGCCATGCCGCGCACCGCGTCGAGTGAACCGATCGCCGAGTCGAGATCGGCCTCCACCGTGACACCCGCCTGCCGGGCCCGGTCGATGGACGCGCCGATCGCCGCCGGCAGCGCGGACGGTTCGATCGCGGTCAGCGCCGCGTCACCGCGTACCCCGTCGGGGTTGCGCAGCACCGCGACCAGCCGGCGCAGCTCCGCGAGGGCCGCGGTGCCGGTGCCGTGCACGTCGTCGAAGACCTCGCCCACCCGGGGGTCCAGGTCGGTGAGCACGTGCCGGGCCACGCCGACCCGCAGGACCATCGACGCCACGTGGTGTGCGACGACGTCGTGCAGCTCGCGGGCGATGGCGGCGCGTTCGTCGGCGCGGGCCGCACGGCTCTCCGACTCGTGCTGGCGTTGCTCGGCGACCGCCCGCTCCACGGCCTGCCGACTCAGCTCCCGGTTGGCCCGGATGACGAGGCCGAGCAGCACCGGCACGCCGACCTCCAGGGCCAGCCCGACGACGCCGGAGGCGACCCGGCGGAGCGGGTCGCCGATCGAGTCGGTCAGGTCGACCACGACCAGCAGCGCGGCCGCCAGCCAGATGGCCTGCGCGCGGCGCGCGCGCATGGTGACCTCGAGTAGCGCCCAGCTGGCACCAACCTGGTTGATCGTGAAGTCGTCGACCAGGGCGATCGCGACCGCAAGCAGGGCGGCCTGCGCCACCAGGTTGACCACTGGCCGACGGTGCGCCGCCAGCGCCACGGCGAACGCGAGCACCGCGAGGATCCACTGTGTCGTCGTCGGTGTGCTGGTGGAGTGCGGAACGAAGAGCAGGTAGCACAGCCCGGTGAGGTCGAGCAGCACCATCCGCACGAGGGTGTCCCGCATGTCGAACACCCGTCTCGGCCAGCTCACGGTGGTCAGCCTAGGTGCTGTGGGCCGGTGGCGGCGGTCGGCGGCCGCCACCGGGTCCGGACCACGAGGTACGCGGCCAGGCCGAGCGGTCCGAGCAGGATGGTCAGCACCAGCACCGGAGCCATCACCAGCGCCGGCACCCCCCGTTCCCGGCTGTCCAACCACGCCCACCGCCCGACGAACAGATCGAACGCGATCATGTGTGCCCAACCCGCCGCCGCCCCGTCGGAGGTGCCGAGCAGATCGCGCACCCCGGCCAGGGTCGGCGACGCCACAGCCGGCAGCACGTCGCCGAACGCCGGGAGCACCAGCAGCGCGTAGATGGCCACGACCGGCAGCACGATCAGCGGCGAGGCGATGATCCGGGCGGTCCACGACCACCGGGGCAGCAGGATCATCAGCGCCCAGAACGGCGCGGCCACCGCGAACGTCAGGGAGAACAGCGTCGCGGTCACGCGGCCAGCGCCAGTTCCGGGCGACGTCCGCGGGCCAGCACCAGGCCGGTGGCGGTCGCTGTCGCGACCACCAGGGCCGCGACCGCGGCGAGCGTGACGGCGTCCGGCCGCAGCAGCGGCTGTCCGCGCAGGGCCTGCCAGGTCAACAGCACGGTGAGTACGCCGTACGCGCCGCCCGCGACGACCAGCAGCCGGGCGCGGGTGCGCTCGTCCCACCGCGTCGCGAACCGGGTCAGCAGGATCGCCAGGATCGGCAGCGCCTGGAGGGCGTGCAGCCCCACGAAATGCCCGATCCGCAGGTCACCGCCTGTAGTGCTCCAGCCGACCACCGGCAGGCCCGCCCCGCCGTCGGCCACACCGACGCTGTGCGCCCCGGCAATCCCCTCGATCCCCGGGTCCTGCGTCGGCAGCGCCATCGGCACCGCCGCGAGCATGCCCAACAGGGACAGGCCGAGCCCCCACCCGACGGCGGTCGCGGCGACCCGATCGGGGATCCGCTGGATCAGGACCACGATCCCGATGACGAGGTGTGCGAAGAACAGCACCATGATCGCCGCGCCCATCGCCGCGAACAGCGCGGTGTTCAGGGGGGTGCTGTCGTTGAAGTGGCTGGTCTGCCCGCGTACCACCTGACCGACGATCCACGCGTTCTCGACGACGGCCACCGCGACGATGACGACGACCGCCCCCTCGACGGCGCGGCTGCGTCGCGGCAGCAGGGAGAGCATCCAGGCGAGCGTCGCGCCGTACAGCACGAAGGACACCGCGAACTTGAACGGCTTGAGCCAGATCGGCGCCCCGGTGAGGACGCGCGAGTCGACGAGGATGCCGACCACGGCGACGACGGCGAGCACCGCCATCACGGATACCAGGAACATCAGCGGGCGGTTCCAGCGCGTCGCCCGGCGCATAACGGTAGTCATGTCTGTAGATGTTCGCGGCCGTGCCCTCCGATCGCGTCCGACCGCGAGCCCCGGTTGTGGCCGGTGGTCGGAACGCGTCTCCTCCCCGGGTAGGAGACGAAACCCGTCGAAGCCGCTCGGTGGTGCTGGCACAATGGCCGGCCTGCCGACCGGACGGGGATCGACGATGACGACCGACGAGGACCGTGTCCAACCGAACGAGACCACCGTGCCGCTGCTGCACTGCCCAGCCCCGGAGGAGACCCTGGCGTTCTGGCGGGCGCTGGGGTTCGAGGTGGCCTACGAGCAGCTCAAGCCTTACGTGTACCTGGCCTTCACGTGGAGTGGGTTCCAACTGGACTACGGCCCCGCGCCGAAGGACCTCGACCCGGCGAAGGAGCAGTCCGGCGGGTGCCTGGTGATGGTGGACGCGGTGGCGCCGTACCACGCGGCGTTCACCGAGGCGATGCGCCGCAGCTACGGCAAGGTGCTGGTCAAGGGTCTACCCCGGATCACCCGCTACCGCGCCGGGGCGTCGCGGTTCAGCATCGTCGACCCGTCGGGCAACACCATCGTCTTCATCCAGCGGGACGAGCCGGAGGACGTGGAGTACGGCGGGTCGAAGGAGCTTGACGGGCTGGCCCGGGTGCTCGACAACGCGCGGATCCTGCGCGAGTTCAAGATGGACGACCGGGCGGCCTACCGGGCGCTCGACTCGGGGATGCGCCGCCGCGCCGAGGACGCGCCGGTGGTCGAGCAGGCGATGGCGCTGGCCGGCCTGATCGAGCTGGCCACCGCGTTGGACAAGGCCGACCGGGTGCCCGAGTGGGGCGCCCGCCTCCAGGCGCTGTCCCTGACCCCGGAGCAGCGGACGCAGGTGGCGCAGTACGTCGCCGACCCCACCCTCCTCGAACCGTGGTGGCCGGACGCGACCTGACCCCGGACATCCCGTGCGCCGGCCAGGATCCGCACAACTGCAGGGATGTAGGTGCCTCCACGGCGGGCGAGGCAGCACTTTCGGGGCTGCCGCACGTGTGCTGATCGGCCTGACTGCCGACTTCCTGCCCTGACGGGCCGAACGTCCGCTTCGCCCTATGCCACCTCAGCGCGTACGTCTGGTCATTCCACGGAACGGCACAGAATTACCGCTTTAGGGTAAGTGCGTCCAACCCGCCTACCTCCTCCGATAGCTTTCGAAGGAGAGGAAAATTCGTATTCCTCCCTTCGGGTGCATAAGGAGTCAGTGATGAAGCGCAGCATCGCGCTTGCGGCAGCCCTCCTGGCGGGTCTGACCAGCGTCGGATCGATCCCCGGGACCGCCTTCGCCGATGGCGGCGGCCCTGGTTACCACGACGACCGCAAGGGAGGTGAACACCATCACGGCGACGAGGGCGCGGTCTTCGTGCAGACCAACAAGGCCGAAGGCAACACCATCAAGGTGTACGACCGCGACGAGGACGGCCGCCTCACCAAAGCCGGCGAGTACGAGACCGGCGGGCTGGGCGGGTTCACCATCGGCGCGCCGCTCGACGCGCTGGCCTCGCAGGGGTCCCTGATCTACCACAAGGGCCTGCTTTTCGCCGTGAACGCCGGCAGCAACACGGTGACGGTCTTCGGTGTCGAGGGCACCAAGCTGCACAAGCTCCAGGTCATCTGGTCCGGCGGTCTGCTGCCGGTCAGCATCGCGGCCCGTGGCGACCTCGTCTACGTCCTCAACGCCGGCGGCGAGGGGTCGGTCCAGGGCTTCAAGCTGGACAAGGGGCACCTGTCGCGGATCGAGAACGCCAACCGGTCGCTCGGCCTGCACAACGGCAACCCGCCCGCGTTCGGGACCGCCCCGGCCCAGGTCAAGATCGACCCGGACCGTGAGTTCGTCCTGGTGTCGACCAAGGCCGCGAACGTCATGTTCAGCTACGAGATCGGTCGCCACGGCGAGCTGGCCCGCAACCCCGTCATCAGCGACGCGGGGGACGGTCCGTTCGGCTTCACCTTCGACACCGACGACTCGCTGCTGGTCACCGAGTCCAACGCGAACGCGGTCAGCCGGTTCGAGTTGGAGGACGACGGCGCGCTCGACCAGATCGGGCCGTCGGTGCCCAACGGTCAGCAGGCGCCGTGCTGGATCCAGCGCGTCGGCGACTACTTCTTCGTCGCCAACGCCGGCACCTCCACCATCAGCTCCTACCGGGTCGACGACGACGGCAAGCTCCAACTCGTCAAGGCCGTCGCCGCGGACACCGGCGGCGGGTCGATCGACATGACCACCAGCGACGGCTTCCTGTACGTGCAGAACGCCACCGCCGGCAACGTGCAGGGCTACGAGGTGCACGAGGACGGCTCGTTGAAGCTCGTCACCACCGTGGAGGGCCTGCCGAAGTTCACCGACGGCATCGGCATGGAAGGCATCGCCGCCTCCTGAACGCGTCACCCGCTGGTCCCGGTCGCTCACCGACCGGGACCAGCGCCTTTTGCCGATCCGCCGCTCACGTGTGCGGCGGCGGCCCTACCGGTCCCACCGATCGGCGAACGGCAGCGCGAGTCGCCGTACGTCGTCGTGCAGCCTGGACGGGCCGCCGAACTGCCGCAGCGCCGCCGGTGCGTGCCGCAGCACCCACCGCGACAGCGCGACGGACCAGTCGTCCTCGTCGTGCCAGCTCGACCAGGGGTGGGCGTCGCCCAGCAGGTCGTACATCCACTCGCTCGTCGCCACGACGAGCTGATGCCCCGCGATCGGGTCGGTCAGTACGCTCGCCCAGGTGGTCAACCACGGTGTCAGTGTCGCGCTGGCCTCGGAGACGAGCACCAGGGCCTCGTGGGCGGGCGCCTTCGCGGTGGGATCGATGAGCACGTGCAGCCACCAGGCGTCCAGAAACTCCTGGACGGCGTCGCGTTGCGCGGTGGGCCACTCCTGCCAACGGGAGTGGCCGAAGTGGCATCCCAACTGGTCCACCGGCTCGACCTGACCGGTGACGAGGCCGTGCGTCACCTGGGGCAGGATCCGGCGCAGCAGTGGCCCCGGGTGGTGCCAGTCGTTCGTCCAGTACGTGCGGCGCAGCAGGTCGTCGTCGAGCGCGACGTCCGGTGTCTTGAGGAGGGCCAACTCCTCGGCGCTGCCCCAGTGGCACTCGCAGTTGGACTCCTGCGGGTGGGCGCTCATGCCCCGGAAACTGGTGGCGATTCCCACCAGCGCCGCGTCCAGACGTCGGGTCACGTCAGCAGGGTCAGGGGCCATGACGACCACCTTCGATGACTCCAGAAGCGCGCGGCTGCCGAAGGGGGAAACTCTAGACCATGAGATCGGTGGCTCCGGTCGGCGGCGTGGTCGCCGTGGCCAGACGGCCTGCGGTCAGGTGGAACCGGCGGCCGCGCGACGGGACCTACGAGGCCAACCGTTCACCCACCTTGGTGCCCGCTCGGGTGAAATCGACCCCGTCGTCCGACTTGTTGATCTCCGACCAGACCGCGTCGAGGGAGAGGCCGAGGACGTCGGCGATCGCCGCGATGGTCGGGAAGGCGGGGGTGGCTATGCGGCCGGACTCGATCTTCCGGAGCGTCTCCGGTGAGACCCCCGCGTCCAGCGCGGTGAGGAGCATCGAGCGCTCCCCTCGGGCTCGGCGCAGGAGGGCGCCGAGGCGCTGTCCGCGTTCGACCTCTGCGGGGGTGAGTGGCAACCTGACCATGGCCCGATTCTAGTACCGGGATAATATGGCCGGGATACTTATTGGTTTGAGGAAGGCGCTGCATGATCGAGATCCTGAGCCCCACCGACCTGCCGCGCGCCAGGGACACCGGCGCGCTGGTCGCCGGCATCCTGCAGACGTTGAAGGGCCGCAGCGTGGTCGGCACGAACCTCCTGGACATCGACGCGTGGGCGCAAAGCATGATCATCGAGGCCGGCGCGCAGTCCTGCTACGTCGACTACGAGCCGTCCTTCGGGCGTGGGCCGTTCGGCCACTACATCTGCACGTCGGTGAACGACGCGGTGCTGCACGGCCTGCCGTACGACTACACGCTCGCCGACGGCGACCTGCTGTCGCTCGACCTCGCCGTCTCCCTGGGTGGAGTCGTCGCCGACTCCGCGATCAGTTTCGTCGTGGGCGAGGCGCAGCCCCCGGAGAGCATTGCGCTGATCGACGCCACCCAGCGCGCGCTGAACGCCGGCATCGCCGCCGCCGGCCCCGGAGTCCACATCGGTGACATCTCCCACGCCATCGGCTCGGTTCTCGGCGCGGCGGGATACTCGATCAACACCGAGTTCGGCGGCCACGGCGTCGGTTCGACGATGCACCAGGACCCGCACGTCTCCAACACGGGACGACCCGGCCGCGGCTACCGGTTGCGCCCGGGGCTGCTGCTGGCACTGGAGCCGTGGGTCATGGCGGACACCGCGACGCTCGTCACCGATCCCGACGGATGGACCCTGCGCAGCGTGACCGGCTGCCGGACAGCCCACAGCGAGCACACGATCGCCATCACCGACGACGGCGCCGAGGTGCTCACCCTGCCGAAGCCGTGACCCGACGTCAGGAGCCGTCGGCTCGTCGGATCGCGGCGGCCATCTCCGCCGAACTGTGGTCGGCGTCGACCCCCTCGACGAGGATCACCTCGCCAACGAGGTGCCTCGTCCGCAAGGGTCTGATCTCCTGGTAGGCGCTGGAGTGGTACCACGAGCGGGCTCCGGCCAGGTCGGGGAATTCGATGACGACCAGGTCACCCGGCCAGCTGCCTTCCAGCACCTCGACGGACCCACCGTGAACGATGAACCGGCCGCCGAAGGGCGCCAGGGTGGCCTCGATGCGATCCAGGTACTCCAGCACCTCGGCATGGACGGGTGCTTTCCGTAGATGAGCAAGCGCGTACGCGGTCATGATTCTCCGTTCGTCGTAGCCGGGTTGTCGCCTTCCAGGAGATGGTCGCGAACCCCCATCCACGTTGTCGATTACGTCGCAGGTAAGGGGTCGTGCCGCGCCGTCGTCACTAGGGTCAGGGTGTGACGATCATGACCAGGCCGGGACGGTCGGTGGGGGAGCTGCTGCGCGACTGGCGCCGAACGCGCGGGAAGAGCCAGCTCGACCTGTCGATCGAGGCGGGGGTGTCGGCCCGGCATCTCAGTTTTGTGGAAACCGGGCGATCCCGGCCGAGCGCGGAATTGATCCTGCGGCTGGCGGAGCAGCTCGACATGCCGCTGGCCGAGCGCAACGCGATGCTGCTCGCTGGCGGTTACGCCCCCGCCTTCCCCAGCCACCAGCTGACAGATCCGGAACTCGCCCCGTTACGCGCGGCCGTACGGCAGATTCTCGACGGACACAGCCCGTACCCGGCGGTGCTCGTCGACCAACACTGGCACCTCGTCGAGGCCAACCCCGCCGTCGCCCTGTTCACCGCCGGCGCGGAGCCGCACCTCCTGGCCCCTCCGATCAACGTGCTACGGCTCAGCCTGCACCCCGACGGCATGGCCTCCCGGATTCTCAACCTCCCGCAGTGGCGGGCCCACCTGCTCAGACGACTGCACCAGCAGGCCGCGACAACCAACGACCCGGCCCTGTCCGAACTGTTCGAGGAGCTTCGCGGCTATCCCAGTGGTGACGACGTCGAGGCACCGACCAGCGACGACGTCTCGCGTGTCGTCATCCCACTTCGCTACCGCCACGGCGACCAGGAGTTGTCGTTCCTCAGCACGACCACCCTCTTCGGCACCCCGCTGGACGTCACCGTCGCCGGGCTGGCCGTGGAGGCATTCTTTCCCGCCGATCCGGTGACCACCGCCGCGCTCCACGCCCTCGGCGCGCCCGCAGTCAGCGCTGGCTGACCTCCAGCACCACCGTCGCGCCCGTGATGCCGGGTCAACAGCCCGGCGCTGCAGCCACGGTGGACGATTAACCGGCCCCCGAAGGGGCACGTCCATCGGTGCCACCCTGCCGAGTCGCGTTCAGAATGAACCGATCGGTCATGTTTTCCGTGATGACGGTCAGGGTCACCCCACCAGAGTCACGGAGGCGCGATGTCAACGGTTCGAACGGGTCCGGTCATCGGATTGCTCGCGCAGATCGGCGTGTTGGCGGTGCTCGCAGGAACAGTCGGTCTGGGCTCGGCCGGGTGGGTGGCCGGGCTGGCGTACGGGGTGGTCCTGTGCGCCCTGCTCAGCCGGGGGATGTCCCGCTCGGGCGCGCGTGATCTGAGCCCGGCCGACCGGGTGACCCTGAGTCGGGCGGTCCTCGTCGGCGGCGTGACGGCCCTGGCCGCGGACTCGTTCTCCGGGCCGGCACCGGTCACCCTGATGGTCGTCCTCACCAGCGTGGCGCTGGCCCTCGACGCCGTGGACGGATACACGGCCCGCCGCACCGGGACGTCGAGCGAGCTCGGCGCGCGCTTCGACATGGAGATCGACTCCTTCCTGGTCCTGGTGCTCTGCCTGTACGTGGCCCCCTCGGCGGGAGGCTGGGTGCTCGCGATCGGCGCGATGCGGTACGTCTTCGTCGCCGCGAGCTGGGTGCTGGGATGGATGCGTGGATCGTTGCCGCCGCGCTACTGGCGCAAGGTCGTCGCCGCGATCCAGGGTGTGGTGCTGACAGTGGCGATGGGCGACGCGTTGCCCGGCCCGCTGACGACCGTCGTGCTGGTGGCGTCACTGGCGCTGCTGGTCGAGTCGTTCGGGCGGGACGTCAGGTGGCTGTGGACGACGCGCCTTCTCCGCCGCGTCCTCGTCCACGACACTCCGGTCGACCAGCACGCTCCGGTCGCCCAGCACGCCTCGGGCATTGCCGATGCGCCCGGCGCGATGGCCCACGCGGGCAGTCAGCCGAGCCACAGTGTCCCGAGTGCGGGCGCGGGGCTGCCCGGGCTGGGCCACGGCAGGGCGGATGGGCTGCCCTGGCCGGAACACCGGACGGTCGCCGTGGCCCGGCGCGGGATCGCCCGCGTCTGAGCCGCCCGGATGCCGCGCCCAACAAAGATCATGGAAGGATGCCCGGGTTGTCGCTCTTGACGCGCGTACGTCAGATGCCGAGCCAGGGACGGAAGGCGATGAGGGGCGAACGTCCGGACGTCACCGCCACCGTCGGCGGCGAAGCCGAGGATCAGCCGAAGCGCTCCGTCGCGGCACGACTGACGACGGTCCTGGCCGCGTTGCTCGTGCTGCTCGTGCTCACCCTGCCGTACGACTTCGGCCGCTTCAGCCCGGGTGCGTTCGTGCGGATCCCCCTGGAGGCGCTGCTGGCCGTCGCCCTCCTGCTGGCCCTACCGCCTCGCGCGAGCCGGTGGGTCGCCACCCTCGCCGGCGTGGCCCTCGGCCTGCTCGGTCTGCTGAAGCTGTTCGACCTGGGGTTCACCGCCGCGCTCAGCCGGGCCTTCGACCCGGTGCTCGACTGGGCATTGCTCGACGAGGGGTTCGCCTTCCTCAGCGAGTCGTACGGCCGACCCGCCGCCGTCGGTGCGGCGATCGCCCTGGCGGTGGTGGCGGTGGGCCTGCCCACCCTGGTCACGCTGTCGATGCGGCGAATGCGCCGGCTGGTGATCCGGCACCGCGCCGGGACCACCCGGATCGTGGCGGCGCTGGTGGTCGTCTGGGTGGTCTGCGCCGCGTTCAACGTGCGGGTGGTCGAGGGCGTGACGGTTGCCGACACGTCCGCGACCACCCTGACCAACGGCCACGGCTTCCAGGTGCGCCTGCGTCTCGACGACCGGGAGAAGTTCGCCGCGCTCCTCGGCGACGACCGGTTCGACCAGACTCCCGGCGACCAACTACTCACCGCGCTGCGCGGCAAGAACGTGGTCATCTCCTTCGTGGAGAGCTACGGCCGGGACGCCGTCGAGGACCCGGAGTTCGCCCCACAGGTCGGTGCGGTCCTCGACGGCGGGACCAGCCGGCTGAGCGCGGCCGGGTTCGCCGCGCAGAGTGGCTTCCTCACCTCGCCGACGTTCGGCGGCGGCAGCTGGCTCGCGCACGACACGCTGCTCTCCGGCCTCTGGATCGACAACGACCAGCGTCACCGCACCCTGTTGGCGAGTGACCGGATGACCCTCAACGGTGCCTTCCGGCGGGCGAGCTGGCAGACCGTCGGCGTGATGCCCGCCGTCAGCAGGGCATGGCCGGAAGGCTCCTTCTTCGGCTACGACAGGTTCTACGACGCCCGGAAGCTCGCGTACCGTGGCCCGAAGTTCAGCTTCGGCACCATGCCCGACCAGTACACCCTCGCCAGTTGGCGGCGCCTGGAGCAGGCGAAGCAGGACGACAACCCGACGATGACGGAACTCGCGCTGGTGTCGAGTCACGCGCCGTGGACGCCCGTCCCGGATCTGGTCGACTGGGCCGACATCGGCGACGGGGCGATCTTCAAGGGGACCGCGAAGGAGTCCGACGACCGGCGACGCAACACCGCCCAGATCCGGGCAGACTACCGGTACTCCATCGAGTACACGCTGAGCGCGCTCATCTCCTACGTGCAGACCTACGGAGACGACGACCTCGTGTTCATCTTCCTCGGCGACCACCAGCCCGCCACCGTGGTCACCGGCGACAACGCCAGCCGAGACGTCCCGATCAGCCTCATCACCCGGGACCGGGCCGTCCTGGACCGGATCTCCGGGTGGGGTTGGCAGGACGGGCTCAAGCCGGGCCCGCAGGCGCCGGTCTGGCGGATGGACACCTTCCGGGACCGGTTCCTGACCGCCTTCGGGCCGTGACCCGGCCACCCTCACGGACAGGACTCAGACAGATGACGGCTGGCACCAACACCAGGATCGCCGCGCTCCGGACCGATCCGGCGATGTCCCTCCTGCACCGATCGCTGGACGTCTACTACGGCGACGCCGAGCGCGACGCGCGGATGGACGCCTTCTACTCCAGCTTCGTCGCCGAGGGGGATCTCGTCTTCGACGTCGGCTCGCACGTGGGCGACCACATCGCCAGCTTCCGTCGCCTCGGGGCACGGGTGGTCGCCGTGGAACCGCAGCCGCTGTGCCTACGCGCCCTGCGAGCGATCTACGCCGACGACGAGCAGGTGACGCTCGTCGAAGCGGTCTGCGGGGCTGCCCCCGGGAAGACCCGCTTCCACGTCAACTCCGCCAATCCCACCGTGTCGACCGCCTCGCCCGACTTCATGCGGGCCGCGGAGGGCGCGGGCGGGTGGGAGGGCGAGGTGTGGGACGCCGACATCGAGGTCCCGGTGGTCACCGTCGACACCCTCATCGCCGAGTACGGCGTGCCGACCTTCGCGAAGATCGACGTGGAGGGTTTCGAGGACGAGGTGCTGGCCGGTCTGAGCCGTCCACTGCCCGCACTCTCGTTCGAGTTCACCACGATCGCGCGCCCGGTCGCCTCCCGGTGTCTCGATCGCCTGACCGCGCTCGGCTTCGAGGGCTTCGACGTCGCGCTCGGCGACGACAAGGCGATGACGTTCCAACGCTGGGTCTCCGCTACCGACATGGCGACACACCTCGCCGCACTGCCGCACCGCGCGAACTCCGGCGACGTGTACTGCGTGAACCGCGTCGCACCAGACCGCCGCCGGTCGTAGCGCGCCGGGTCGCGTACCCTCCGCGGATGGACCTCGATGAACTTCCGCTGGCCGAGTTCGCGTTTCCGGGGCCGCTGCGGGACAAGCTGGTGGGCGCGATCCTGTCCGGGGCGAAGACCTCGACCACGGGCCTGCTGATCGGGTACGAGTGCGCCAACGAGCCGCTGCCCGAGGTGGGCCAACTGTCCGTCGTCGTGGACTCGGCGGGCCGGCGGGTCGCGGCCATCGAGCTGACCGACGTGCGGGTGGTCCGGCTCGCCGACGTCGACCTGCCACACGCCCTGGCCGAGGGGGAGGGCGACGAGTCGGTGGCGCAGTGGCGGGCGGGGCACGAGACGTTCTGGCACAGCGCCGAGGTGCGCGCCGAGCTGGGCGATCCCGACTTCACAGTGGACGACGACACCCTGGTGGTGACCGAGCGCTTCCGGCTGGTGCATGTCGCCTGAGCCGTCATCCGGTCCACCCCGCCCCGATCACCGTCCCGTGTGCGCGAGATCGCCACATGGATCGGTGGCAGCTCAGCAGGGCACCGCTCGGCGTGTCGAGCAGGTCAGCTGCCAACGATCAAGGAACGAGCAGCACTGCCTACAGCAACGGGCGCACGGCGGTGAGCCTACGCACAGCGTGAAGCCGAGGATGTTGTCGTGACGGCACTCGCTATCTTCTAGCCATGGGAGTGGATGCAGCTTCGGCGTACGAGGTTCGGCAGGGCCGGATCCGGACCGGACTGACGTTGGCGCTGTACAGCCTGTTGCCGGTCACGGCCATGGTGATCGGCCTGCAGGACCTGTCCGTCCGCTACTTGTTCTTCATCATCGGACTGGTGATCGAGGCTTTAGTCCTCATCGACGCACGTGGTCGTGTGCGCAGAGCGGCGCGCCGGGAGCTGCTCTTCGCCATTGACGAGAAGGGCGTCTACCTCGGTCCGGATGACTTTGGCCGGCCGGCGATGCGCGTGCCGTGGTCCAACATCGACTGCATAGTCCACTTCCACGGTCGGGTGTGGACGACCAGTAGCATGCCAGCCACGAACCGTAACGTGGGCCTCGTTCAAGGTAGCCGAATCGTCCATTCCCGAGGGATGGGCGGCTGGCGGTTGAACGTCGGGCGAGCTGCCGCAGCCGCCGCCCGGTTCGGCGGGGGAACGCAGGTGCTCAAGGGGCCATTTTACGGCCAGATATCGCGCGAGTGGTTCCACACCATCCCCTTGCCGCCAAAATGGCTTGCCGCCAATGCCGGACTTCGCGACGGGTGACTCCCTCCCGAGGTGCCCAAGACAAGCACTGATCAGGCGCTGAATCTGGGTCATCCAAGAGCGAGCTGCGTCCTAATCCGATTGACCAGATTCGGCAACGTAGACACCTTTGCCCGGATGTCCCTCGACCACCCCTCGATCCTTGAGGATCGTCATGACGCGGTTGATCGTCGAGATGTGAACCTTGTGTTGATCGGCCAGTTCGCGTATGGACGGTAGCTTCTCTCCCGGCGCGAGTTCTCCGGAATTGATCTTTTCGGTGATCTCGTTGGCGATGCGCCGGTAGTCCACTCTCTCGGTCGGCATGAGTCGATCTCCGCGGGTTCCCTGGTTTCGGCACCCTGATTCGATCACAAGCGGACCTGTTCCAACAAGTTCCAAGACCTAGCTTGACCTACTCCTACAAGTTGGAATAGGTTGTTGGCTCAGTCGGGTTCCCTGGTTTCGGCAAACTCCTGGGATCCCGGCGGCATACCCACCTGGGGGAGTACGACGCACGGACTCTGCCTCCCAGGTGGGGACTAATCATGAGTGCGGGGAGGGTGCTGGCCGTGCCGATCGACGAGCCGATCTCCAAGGCAACGCAGTTGTTCACGGCGAAGCGGGTCCTGGACGCGCATTGGACGCGGGCACTCGACCGTCCCTGGCGTGTGGGTGGATGCCTAGAGTGCCGAGGTCGCAACAAGTGTCCGCAGCTTGATTGGGCAATCGAGCTGATCGCGGAGGCGGCAGCGTTGATGTTCCAGAAGCGCTGACTTGCGCGACCCGAGCGACGGGTGCGGTCGCACGTGTTCCTGCCGAGCGTTGTCGGACAGCGCCTCCGAGCGACGTCGCCAGGATCTCAGTGCCGGGGCTGGCCTTTCGTAACTTGGGTCGGCCACACTGCGCGGTATGCGTGATCGTTGGCGCCGGTGGGCGTGGGTCGGGGTGCTCGTCATCGGGCTGATCCTCTATGTGGCGGTGCTGCGAACCCTCGTCAGCACCAAGAATCCGAACTTCGTACCGGCGTTGATCCTGCTCGGGGCGACGCTGGTGCCGCTGACGTTCCTGACGTTCGCGCAGGCCCGCACCGGGCGGTGGCAGGTGCCGGCGTCGGTGTTGGCGACGTCGGCGTTCTTCGGTGGTGTGATCGGCACGGTCGTCGCCGGCACCTTGGAGTACGACACCCTGCGTGGCCTCGGCACGCTGCCCATGCTGTTCGTGGCACTGATCGAGGAGTCGGCGAAGCTGATCGTGCCGGTGGTGCTGCTGTTCACGGTGGTGGCCCAGCATCGGCGTCGGGTGCCCTCGGACGGGCTGGTCATCGGCGTCGCCGCCGGCATGGGGTTCGCCGCGCTGGAGACGATGGGTTACGCGTTCAGCGCGTTGCTGAGTTCGCAGGGCAACATCGGGGCGGTCGAGCAGACGCTGTTCATCCGTGGTCTGACCGCGCCCGCCGGTCACACCGCCTGGACCGGGCTCACCGCTGGGGCGCTCTGGGCGTTGCTGGCCAGCCCGAGCGTCCGCCGGCTGTTCGGGTTCATCGGCACGTTCCTGGGCGTCGTCGTCCTGCACACCCTCTGGGACACGTTCACCGGTTCGCTGGTCTTCGTCGTGGTCGCCGTCGTCAGCATCGGCTGGCTGTTCTGGGAACTGCACCGCTACCGGACCTTCAACGACCACCCCGTCGGCCAACTCCAGCCGAACTGACCCCCGCCCGGCGGCCACCGAGCCTCCCCCGGCCCTCGCGAAGAGGGCGGGGGAGGCTTCTCTCTCTTCTGATCCCGCTGCGACGGGGACGGCACCTCGACTAATGTCAGGCTATTCACATTTGGTGTGATTAGTCGGGAAGGTGCGCGATGGGGGTGCCTCGCTGGATCGAGGGCTGGCCGGTCTACCGCCAGCTCACCGGCACCGACCCGCTCGGCCGTGGTGCCGCGGCGAAGTCCGACGGGTCCCGCGCGCTCACCGCCCGCACCGACACCGCCGACTCGATGGCCCGGTCCGTCTGCCCGTACTGCGCCGTCGGTTGCGGCCAGCGGGTGTACGTGAAGGACGGGCAGGTCACCCAGATCGAGGGTGATCCGGACAGTCCGATCTCGCGGGGTCGGCTCTGTCCGAAGGGCTCGGCCAGCAAGAGCCTGGTGACCAGTCCGTTGCGGCAGACCAAGGTGCGCTACCGCCGCCCGTACGGCACCGAGTGGGAGGACCTCGACCTCGACACGGCGATGAACATGATCGCCGACCGGGTGCTGGCCGCCCGGGACGACACCTGGGAGGACGTCGACCCCGAGGGGCGACCGCTCAACCGGACCCTGGGCATCTCCAGCCTGGGTGGGGCGACGCTGGACAACGAGGAGAACTACCTCATCAAGAAGTTGTTCACCGCGATGGGGGCGCTCCAGATCGAGAACCAGGCCCGTATTTGACACTCCGCCACCGTCCCCGGTCTGGGGACCAGCTTCGGCCGTGGCGGCGCCACCCAGTTCCAGCAGGACCTGTCGAACTCCGACGTCATCGTCATCCAGGGTTCGAACATGGCCGAGGCACACCCGGTGGGTTTCCAGTGGGTGATGGAGGCCAAGCGCCGGGGCGCGAAGGTCTTCCACGTCGACCCGCGGTTCACCCGCACCAGCGCGCTGGCCGATTCGTACCTGCCGATCCGGGCGGGCACCGACATCGCGCTGCTCGGTGGGGTGGTGCGCTACATCCTCGAAAACGAGCTGGACTTCCGGGAGTACGTCGTGGCCTACACCAACGCGGCGACGATCGTGACCGAGGAGTTCGCCGACACCGAGGACATGCACGGTCTCTTCTCCGGCTTCAACGACGACAACGCGACCTACGACCAGGCCAGTTGGCGCTACGAGGGCCACTCGCAGGACCAGACGACCCGGGACAGCGAGACCCAGCGGGAGACCGCGGCCGGGTTGGAACACGAGTCGCACGGCGCACCGGTCGGCGGCGAGACCGAACGCGACGAGACGTTGCAGCACCCGCGCTGCGTCTACCAGATCCTCAAGCGGCACTACGCCCGCTACACACCCGAGATGGTGGAACGGGTCTGCGGCGTCCCGCAGGAGAAGTTCCTGGAGTTGGCCCAGTCGTGGACGGAGAACTCCGGCCGCGACCGCACCGGCATGCTCGTCTACTCGGTGGGTTGGACCCAGCACAGCGTCGGTGTGCAGTACATCCGCACCGGCGCGATCATCCAGCTGCTGTTGGGCAACGTGGGCCGCCCAGGTGGCGGGGTGATGGCCCTGCGGGGACACGCCAGCATCCAGGGCTCTACCGACATCCCGACGTTGTTCAACCTGCTGCCCGGCTACCTGCCGATGCCGCACCACGCCGACCACCCGACCCTGGACGAGTGGGTGGACAGCATCCGGCACCCGGGACAGAAGGGGTTCTGGGGCAACGCCCGCACGTACGGCGTCAACCTGCTCAAGGCGTACTGGGGTGATGCCGCCACCGCCGAAAACGACTACTGCTACGGCTACCTGCCGCGGATGACCGGTGATCACGGCACGTACCAGCAGGTGCTCGACATGATCGACGGGAAGATCAAGGGGTACTTCCTGCTCGGGCAGAATCCGGCGGTCGGGTCGGCGCACGGTCGGGCGCAGCGGCTCGGGATGGCCAACCTGGACTGGTTGGTTGTTCGGGACCTGTTCATGATCGAGAGCGCGACGTTCTGGCAGAACGGGCCCGAGCTCGCCACCGGAGAGATCGTGCCCGAGGAGTGCCGCACCGAGGTGTTCTTCCTGCCCGCCGCCTCACACGTGGAGAAGGAGGGGACCTTCACCCAGACGCAACGCCTGTTGCAGTGGCGGGAGAAGGCCGTCGAACCGCCGGGCGACGCCCGCTCCGAGCTGTGGTTCTTCTACCACCTCGGGCGCATCATCCGGGAACGGTTGGCAGCGTCGACCACGCCCCGCGACCGGGCGCTGCTCGACCTCAGCTGGGACTACCCCACGCACGGTCCGCACGCGGAGCCGAGCGCCGAGGCGGTGCTGCGGGAGATCAACGGGTACGACGTGGCCACCGGTCGGCCGCTGGCGTCGTTCACCGAGATGAAGGACGACGGCTCCACCGTCGCCGGTTGCTGGATCTACACCGGCGTGTACGCGGACGGCGTCAACCAGGCCGCCCGCCGCAAACCCGGCGCGGAGCAGTCTCTGGTGGCGCCGGAGTGGGGTTGGGCGTGGCCGGCGAACCGGCGCATCCTGTACAACCGCGCGTCGGCGGACCCGGACGGCAACCCGTGGTCCGAGCGCAAGCGTTACGTGTGGTGGGACGCCGAGAAATCCGAGTGGACCGGTTACGACGTGGCGGACTTCGAGAAGACCAAGCCGCCGTCCTACCGGCCGGAGCGCGACGCCTCGGGCGTGGCGGGCATCGCCGGCGACGACCCGTTCATCCTCCAGGGTGACGGCAAGGGCTGGCTGTACGCGCCCACCGGCGTGCTCGACGGGCCGCTGCCCACCCACTACGAGCCGGTCGAGTCGCCGGTGCGCAACCCGCTCTACCGGCAGCAGGCCAACCCCACCCGCAAGGTCTACGCGCACCCGATCAACAGTTTGAACCCGAGTCCGCCGCAGCAGCACAGCGACGTCTTCCCGTACGTGTTCACGGTCAGCCGGCTCACCGAGCACCACACCGCCGGCGGGATGAGCCGGACCGTGTCACCGCTGGCCGAGCTGCAACCGGAGATGTTCGTCGAGGTGTCGCCGGAGTTGGCGGCCCTGCGAGGGTTGAGTCACCTGGGCTGGGCCCACCTGGTCACCAGCCGCGCGGCCGTCGAGGCGAAGGTACTGGTGACCGACCGTGTCACGCCGCTGCGGGTGGATGGCCGGGTCATCCACCAGGTCTGGGTGCCGTACCACTTCGGCTACGAGGGCCTGGTGACGGGCGACTCGGCCAACGACCTGTTCGGCATCACCCTCGACCCGAACGTCCTGATTCAGGAAAGCAAGGTCGGCACGTGCGACGTCCGGCCCGGACGACGCCCCAGAGGACAGGATCTGTTGGACCTCGTCGTCGACTACCGGCGGCGGTCGGGGAACCTCGTCCAACGGTACCCGCCGATGGTCACGACCGACGTCGCCGACAGCAGCAGCGACCAGGAGGCCTGACCGATGCCCCACGCCAACGCCCTGTACGGGCCGCTGGACCCCGCACCGGACGCCGGCTACGAGAACCCGCCGCCGCGGATGGGGTTCTTCACCGACACCAGCGTCTGCATCGGCTGCAAAGCGTGCGAGGTGGCCTGCAAGGAGTGGAACGGCGTCCCCGCGGGTGGGCTCGACCTGCTGGGCATGTCGTACGACAACACCGGCGCGTTGACCGCCAACTCGTGGCGGCACGTCGCGTTCATCGAGCAGCCCCGCTCGGCCGGCTGGGCGACTCCGGCGTTCGAGGGGGAACCGGACGGGCCGGCGATCAGCCCGCTCACGGCGGCCGTCGGCGCGCGTACCAGCACCGACACCGGAACCGACCCCGGCCTGGACACCGGCTCGCCTGCCGCGGCGGCCCGCATGTCGGGCGGGCCGGAGTTCCTGGGGATGCCGGGTGCGCAGCCGCCGGGGAGGGGCTCGGGCGCGGAGGAGCGGACGGATTTCCGCTGGTTGATGATGTCGGATGTGTGCAAGCACTGCACCCATGCGGCCTGCCTGGATGTGTGTCCGACCGGTTCGTTGTTCCGGACGGAGTTCGGCACCGTGGTGGTGCAGGAGGACATCTGCAACGGTTGTGGTTACTGCATCTCGGCGTGTCCGTACGGCGTCATCGATCAACGTAAGGATGATGGTCGGGCGTGGAAGTGCACGCTGTGCTATGACCGGTTGGGTGCGGGGATGACGCCGGCGTGTGCGCAGGCGTGTCCGACGGAGTCGATCCAGTACGGGCCGCTGGACGAGCTGCGGGAGCGGGCCGCCGCGCGGGTCGAGACGCTGCACGAGCGGGGCGTCCCCGAGGCGCGTCTGTACGGGCATGACCCGAACGACGGCGTCGGTGGTGATGGTGCGTTCTTCCTGCTGTTGGACGAGCCGGAGGTGTACGGGCTGCCCCCGGACCCGATCGTGACCACCCGCGACCTGCCGGCCATGTGGAAGCGTGCCGGCCTGGCAGCGATGACGATGGGGGTCGCCACGGCGGTCGCGTTCCTGGGCAGGCGGCGATGACCGACGGGACGCCATCGAACGAGCCGGTCGGCGCCCGGTTCCGCGAGTTCCAGGCTGGCCTCGATCAGCCCGACGGAAAGCGCCACCGGCAGCCCCGCAGACGAGGCGGCGACGGCGAGCAGCTCACGGTGCCGCCGGCCGACTTCGCCTCCTACTACGGCCGGCCGGTTCTGAAGCCACCGGTGTGGAAGTACGACATCGCCGGCTACCTGTTCACCGGAGGCCTCGCCGCCGGAAGTGCGCTGATCGGCGCGGGCGCCCAACTGACCGGACGACCCGGACTACGCAAGGTGGGCCGTTGGACGGCCCTCGGAGGCGTCGCCGCCAGCACGTACCTGCTGGTCCACGACCTCGGCCGGCCGGCCCGGTTCCATCACATGCTCCGGGTCGCCAAGGTGACCTCGCCGATGTCGGTCGGCACCTGGATCCTCGCCGCGTTCGGCCCGCTGGCCGGCGTGGCCGCGGTCGCCGAGCTCGCGCCGCTGCTCCCGCAGCACGGTGTGCTCGGCCTCGCCCGTCGGCTCGCACCGCCCGTCGGCAACGTCGCCGGCCTGGCCGCCGCGGCCACCGCGCCGGCGCTGGCGACGTACACCGGGGTGCTGCTCGCCGACACGGCCGTGCCGTCCTGGCACGACGCCTACCCGTCGCTGCCGTTCGTCTTCGCCGGTAGCGCGCTCGCCGCCGCGTCCGGGGTCGGACTGATCGCGGCGCCGGCCGCGGAGACCACCCCACTGCGCCGACTCGCCCTGGCCGCCGCGGCCATCGAGTTGGGCGGGGGGCACCGGCTGGAGCGGCAGGGCCTCACCAGCGAGCCCTACAGGCACGGACGCAGCGGCCGGCTCGTCAAGGCGGGACGCGCCCTGCTCGCCGTGGGCACCGCCATCGCGTTGGTCAGCCGACGCAGCCGGGTCCTGTCGGCGATCTCCGGCACTGCCCTCGTGGCGTCGTCGGTCGCCACCCGGTTCGGCGTCTTCGAGGCGGGAAGGGTGTCGGCCCGCGATCCGAAGTACACCGTCGTGCCGCAACGGGAGCGGCTCGCCGAGAACCGGTCGACCACCCAACTCTGAGCGGATCGGCGAACGGAAGGCGCCCCCTTCAGGGGCGCCTTCCGTTGCGATGCAAGAGGTCCGGCCGCGACGGGCCGCCGCGCGTCAGCCGGTGAACAGCTTCGCGGCGGTGATCGCGGTCTGGACGATGCCGTACCCGAGTAGTACCGCGATCAGCAGCCACGACAACCAGAGCCGCCCGGTCTGGCTACCGACGCGCGGCGGCGCGGGAGGTCGACTGTCCCGCCCGAGAGCGACCGGCTCGGTGACGGTGGCCTTCGCCACGGGTGAGGTCGGCCCTCGGTTCGGTTCGTGGAACCGCTCGGGCACGGAACGGACCAGCAGGTTCGCGACGAATCCGATGGCGAGGATGCCGACCATGGTGAACAGCGCGGGCCGGTACGCGGCCGCGGTGAGGGTGCCGGGCTTGCCCTGCGTGTCGAGGATCCCGTTGACGATCAGCGGACCGGCGACACCCGCGGCCGACCAGGCGGTCAGGATCCGGCCGTGGATGGCCCCGACCTGGAAGGTGCCGAACAGGTCACGCAGGTAGGCGGGCATGGTGGCGAAGCCACCGCCGTAGAAGGAGATGATCGCGGCGGCGATCAGCACGAAGACGGCGGTCGCGGAGTGGCCGGCCACGGCGAGCAGCAGGTACAGCACCATGCCGACGCCGAGGTAGACCATGTAGATGGGCTTGCGGCCGATGAGGTCGGACGTCGTGGACCAGACGAACCGCCCAGCCATGTTGAACAGCGACAGCACTCCCACGAAACCGGCCGCCGCCGTCACCGAGACCGTGGTGGTGGTCCCGTTGTCCCGGAAGAAGTCCTGGATCATCGGGCTTGCCTGCTCCAGGATGCCGATGCCCGCGGTGACGTTGCAGAACAGCACGATCCACAGCAACCAGAACGACCGGGTACGCACGGCGTTCGACGCGGACACGCTCGCCGTCGTCACCAGCGGCCGGGCGGCGACGCTCGCGGGGTCGAACCCGGCGGGCCGCCAGTCCGGCGCCGGCACCCGGACGTTGAACGGGCCGAACATCATGATCACGAAATAGCCGATGCCGAACGTGACGAAGAGCGCCACGAGGGCGTTGCCCGACGCCACGGCGGCCGGGTTGTTGGGGTTGTAGCCGGAGTCGTAGAGGGAGAGCAGTTGGCGCGCGAGCGGGCCGGCGACCAGGGCGCCGCCGCCGAACCCCATGATGGCCAGCCCGGTGGCGAGGCCGGGGCGGTCCGGGAACCACTTGATCAGGGTGGAGACGGGCGAGATGTAGCCGATGCCGAGCCCGATGCCGCCGATGACGCCGTACCCGAGGTAGAGGAGCCAGAGTTGTTGGGTCGCGATGCCGAGTGCGCCGACCAGGAACCCGACCGCCCAGAAGCAGGCGGAGACGAACATCGCCCGGCGCGGTCCGTTCCGCTCCACCCAACGGCCACCCACCGCCGCGGACGAACCCAGCATGACGATGGCGATACTGAAGATCGCCCCGATCGCCGTCTGGCTGGTGTCGAAGTGCGCGATGAGGGAGTTCTTGTAGACACTCGTCGCGTAGACCTGGCCGATGCAGACGTGCACGGCCAGTGCGGCGGTCGGAATGAGCCAGCGGCTGTATCCCGGGGGAGCGACCGTGTGCCGGGGATCGAAGACCGACAGCATGGGCATCGTCCACACCTCCTGCGGCTGAAAAGGCCGGGACGTTGCCGAGCTGTCCGACCCGGCAGTTGGCCGAGGGGCGCCGCCGCAGTGGCGGCTCGGCGCACGTCTGGCGTCAGCCGATTACCGGCTTAGCCTCACGTTACGTGGCGACAGGTTCACGCCATGTGATTACCCAGAAACGCGGGATGGGGGACGTCGGCTCGCCAGCGACAGGGGTCAGCGTGCGGGCGCGGCATGTCCGGTTCGCCCCGGGCCGGGGGCCGATCTGACCCTTCTCCCTCGGTGGAGCGGCGTGGGGGCGTGCCGTCTCCGGCCGGCCCCCCACGCCGCCCGCGTGGCTCACTCGCTGCGGGCGAAGCCACCCTTCGGCGCGATGAGTTCGAGGTTCGTCCCGTCCGGGTCGTTGAAGTACGCGACCTCGGTGCCGAGGGCCTCCGGCGGGTTCACCTCACCGGCCGCGAAGGTGTACGGCTCCCCGAGGAACTCGAACCCGGCGGCGCGCATCCGGTCGAAGAACGAACGCACGTCGTCCACGTGGAAGCAGAGGTGCATCGAGCCGGGCCGGTTGGCGGCCACCTGGGCGGCCTCGCCTACCGGGTCCTGGAACTGGATCAGGTCGATCCCCAGGTTGTCAGGTCGTACCCGCCCCTTGATCAGTTCATGCGCCGGCGCGTCAGGCGCGTTCGACCCGGGCCTGCTGGTGATCGGTCAGCCGCAGCCCGACGCCTCGAACGACGTCGATGGTGGCCCCGGTGCCGAGGTCGTGCAGCTTGCGGCGTAGCCGCTTCACCAGCGACTGCACGTCCGCCTTCCGTTCACGTCCCTCGTCACCCCAGACCGACCGGTGCAACTCCGCGTAGCTCCAGACCCGGGCCGGCTCGGTGATCAGGCAGGTCAGCAGGTCGTGTTCCAGCCGGGTGAGGTCGACCTCCCGTTCCCCGCAGCGGGCGCTGGATCGGGCCGAGTCGATCACCAGAGCGGTGACCGGCGCGGGCTCGGACGCGGCGACTGCCATCTGCTGCGGGGTGGCGATCAGTCGGCGTAGCTCGTCGAGGTCGGCCACGAGCAGCAACGGTGCGATGCCGTCGAGACGTTCCGCGAGCCGGATGCGTTCGGCCGGCGACGAGGTCACCGCGATCAGTAGCGGGAACGGCTCGTCGGCCGGACCCTCCCTGTTCGACGTCGCATCGTCGTCCTCGGCCACAGCACCGCCCGGGATCGATGGGCATCCCTGCCCGGCTCTCGTCATGGTCCTGACAATGATTGGCAAGCGCGTCGCCAGCGCTGCAACTCTTAGCGACAAGTTGCTCACGGCAAGTTCTTGATCGTCCTTTCTTCTCGATCATAGTGTCCACTCGGGCAACCGGCGTGACCCGCGCGGTGCATGGGGAGTCCACCCATGGCCCATCTTCACCCTGGGTCGTTCTGAGGGAGGCAGCACCGATGTTCAGACGTCCACAATGGCGGCGCACAGCCAGATCACTGGTGAGCGCCGGTGCGGCGGCGATCCTCGCCGCGACATGCTTGGCCACCGTCGGCTCCGGAGCACAGGCCGCGCCGGGCGGCGGGATGCAGGCGGGCGCCCCGACCGGCGACAAGATCCGACCCGAGCTCGCCAAGCAGCTCCAGGCCAAGAGTGAAGGGGACTTCTGGATCCGGTTCAAGGACCGGGCGGACCTCAGCAAGGCCAGCGCCATCAAGGACTGGTCGAAGCGCGGCACCGCGGTCGCGGACGCTCTGCGCAAGACCGCCGCCGCGAGCCAGGGCAAGATCCGGGCCGACCTCGACAGCTCGGGCGCCAGGTACCAGACCTTCTGGGCCACCAACGCGATCAAGGTGAGCAGCGGCTCGCTCGCGATGGCGCAGAAGTTCGCCGGGCACTCGGAGGTCGAGGGCCTCTACGCGCCGGTTGCCTACAAGGTGCCCGAGACCACCAAGGGCGCGGACGAGAAGACCGTGAACGCCCTCGAGTGGGGCATCGCCAACATCAACGCCGACGACGTCTGGTCCCAGTACGGCGTCAAGGGCGAGGGCATCACCATCGCGAACATCGACACCGGGGTCCAGTTCAACCACCCGGCGCTCGTCAACTCCTACCGCGGCAACAACGGCGACGGCACGTTCGACCACAACTACAACTGGTTCAACGCGGCCGAAGCCACCGGTGCCTGCGCGACCGCCCCCTGTGACGGCGACGGCCACGGTACGCACACGATGGGCACCATGGCCGGCTCCGACGGCGCGAACCAGATCGGTGTCGCCCCCGGGGTCAAGTGGATCGCGGCGAACGGTTGCTGCCCCAGTGACGCCGCCCTGATCGAATCCGGTCAGTGGATGCTCGAACCGCTGGACCTCAACGGTCAGAACGCGGACGCGAGCAAGCGGCCGAACATCATCAACAACTCGTGGGGCACCCGGGACCCGTCGAACGAGCCGTTCATGGAGGACGTGACGAACGCCTGGACCGCGTCCGGGATCTTCGGCGCCTGGTCCAACGGCAACAGCGGGCCGGCGTGCCAGACCAGTGGTTCGCCGGGCAGCCTCGCCAGCAACTACTCGACCGGCGCGTACGACATCAACAACAACGTCGCCGGCTTCTCCGCCCGGGGCGTCGGACAGAACGGCGAGATCAAGCCCAACATCTCGGCACCGGGCGTGAACATCCGGTCGAGCATCCCGGGCAGCGCGTACGGCAGCATCAGCGGCACCTCGATGGCCGCACCACACCTGGCGGGCACGATCGCGTTGCTGTACTCGGCGGCGCCATCGCTGATCGGTGACGTCGACGCCACCCGTGCGCTGCTCAACGGCGCGGCGGTCGACAAGGCCGACGACCAGTGTGGCGGCACCGCGGCCGACAACAACGTCTACGGCGAAGGCACGCTGGACGCCCTCGCGTTGCTCAACGCGGCCCCGACCGGCGACATCGGCACCCTGGCCGGCACGGTCACCGACGCGGCCACCGGCGCCCCGATCGCCGGCGCGACCCTGACGCTCACCGGCCCGGCCGCGCGGGAGCTGACCACCGGCGCCGACGGCAAGTACTCGACCCAACTGCCCACCGGTGACTACCAGGTCGCCGTGGCGGCCTTCGGCTACGGCAGCACCACGAAGCCGGCGACCGTCGCCAAGAGCGCGACCACCACGCTCGACGTCGCGTTGACGCCGGTGCCCAGTGTCAACGTCACCGGATCGGTCACCGACGGCTCCGGCCACGGCTGGCCGTTGTACGCGAAGGTGACCGTCACCGGCGTGTCCGGCGTCTACGACTACACCACCCCGTCGAACGGTCGCTACAGCATCAAGCTGCCGGCCGGGCAGACCTACACCCTGAAGTACGAGTCGCAGTACCCGGGCTACCAGACCGTCACCAAGCAGGTCGTGGTCGGCACGGGTAACGCCACCGCCAACGTCGCGGTGCCGGTGGACACCGACACCTGCACCACGGCACCCGGCTACACGTTCGGCTCCGACGGTGAGTACGAGACGTTCGACGGCACGACCACCCCGGCCGGCTGGACCGTCGTGGACAACGCGGGCAGCGGTCAGGTCTGGAAGTTCACCGACGACGGCGACCGGGGCAACCTGACCGGCGGCACCGGAAACTTCGCGATGATCGACAGCGACGCCTACGGAGCGGGCAGCAGCCAGGACACCTCCCTGGTCAGCCCGGTGGTCGACCTGACCGCTGTCACGGCCCCGGTCATCCGGTTCAACCAGGACTTCAACCAGCTGGCCGACGACACCGCCGACGTCGATCTGAGCATCGACGGTGGCACCACCTGGACCAACCTGCTCCGGCAGGAGACCGACGTCCGGGGACCGAAGGTGACCGAGATTCCGATCCCGCAGGCGGCTGGCCAGGCGCAGGTGCAGGTGCGGTTCCACTACTACGACGCCTCGTACGAGTGGTGGTGGGAGGTCGACAACGTCCTCATCGGCAGCCAGGTCACCTGCGTGCCGGTCGACGGCGGTCTGGTCGTCGGCAACGTCCGCGACAAGAACGACGACAGCTACGTCAACGGTGCGACCGTCACCAGCAAGGACCGGCCCACCGAGAAGGCCGTCACGGTGGCGACCCCGGACGACCCGGGGCTGGCCGACGGCTTCTACTGGATCTACTCGTCGGTGACCGGCGAGCACGAGTTCACGGCGAGCGCCGGCAACTACGTCAGCCAGACCAAGTCGGTCGACGTCGAGGCCGACTGGGCGACCACCGCGAACTTCCAGCTCGCGGCCGGCCGGCTGTCGGTGACGCCGACTGAGCTGAGCGCGACGCTCCAGATGCCCAACGGCAAGGCGAGCAGGACGTTCACGGTGACCAACACCGGCGGCGCGCCGGTCGAGGTCAAGTTCGGCGAGCGGGACAACGGATTCGAACTCCTCCGGGCGGACGGGTCCAAGGTCACCCGGCAGCAGGTGCTCGGGGGCAGCGGTGCGCCGGAGCAGCGGCTCACCGTACCGACGTCGTTCGCCGCCAAGGCGTCCGGCAAGGAGGCCAAGGCCGCCGCCTCCGCGGTCGGCCCGCAAGCGGCACCGTGGACCGACATCGCCAACTACCCGTCCGCGATCATGGACAACCGGGTGGTGAACCTGGACGGCAAGGTGTACTCGATCGGTGGTGGCGACGGTAGCGCCTCCACCACCAAGAACTACGCCTACGACCCGGCCGCCCAGACCTGGACGGCGATCGCGGACCTCCCGGGCGCTCGTAACGCCGTGACGGTGGGCGTCCTGAACGGGAAGATCATCGCCAGCGGTGGCTGGGGCGACGAGGGCCCGGACTCCGCCACGTGGTCGTACGACCCGGGGGCCAACACCTGGACGGAGCTGGCCGACAACCCGGCACCGCGAGCCGCCGCCGGTCAGGCCGTCGTCGACGGCAAGCTGTACGCCATCGGTGGCTGCACCACGGCCGCCTGTACGCCGATGTCGAACAGCGTCGTCCGGTACGACCCGGCGACCGACGCCTGGGAGACGATGGCCAACTACCCGAAGTCGGTGGCCTTCGCCTCCTGCGGCGGGATCGACGGCATGGTCTACTGCACCGGCGGCAACGACGGTTCGGTTTCGCAGAAGTCCAGCTACGCCTTCGACCCGGGTGCCAACACCTGGACCGCGATCGCCGACGCGCCGGCCGACAACTGGGCCAGCTCGTACGCCGTCGCCAGCGGCAAGCTGCTCGTCGTCGGTGGTTCGCAGGGTGGGGCCATCAGCAACGCCGGCTTCGCCTTCGACCCGGCCGCCGGCTCGTGGTCCAACCTGCCGAACGCCAACACCGCCCGTTACCGGGGCGGCGCGGCATGCGGCTTCTACAAGGTCGGCGGCTCGTCCGGCAGCTTCAACGCGGCGGCCAACAGCGAGGTGCTCCCGGGCTTCGAGGGATGCGCCGAGTCGGCGGCCGACGTCAGCTGGATGACCATCGACAAGTCGTCGGCCACCCTCGCACCGGGTGCGAAGGTGACGGTCACCGTCGGTCTGACGGCGAACGTGGACCAGCCGGGCACCTACTCCGGCTCGGTCGGGATCACCGAGAACACGCCGTACTCGGTGGCGCCGGTCGCGGTGACCATGACCGCGAACCCCCCGAAGACCTGGGGCAAGCTCATGGGTACGGTCATCGGCAGCAGCTGCCAGGGTGCGACCTCGCCGCTCACCGGCGCGGTCGTCCAGGTCGACTCGTGGGCGGCGTCGTACACCTTCGCCACCGATGCCGAGGGCAAGTACGCCTACTGGGTGGACCGCCGCAACAACCCGCTCACGATGATCGTCGCCAAGGACGGCTGGAAGCCGCAGACCCGCCAGACGAAGATCAACACCACCACTCCCACGGTGGAGAACTTCGGGTTGGTGCCGATCAAGTGCTGACGCCTGAGCGTTAGCGCACCGTCCGGCCCGCCTGGTCTCGACCAGGCGGGCCGGACCGTGTCCGAGGGTCAGACCGGAGCGAGCCGGAAGCCGACGCCGCGTACCGAGTGGATGGTCGTCGCGGCGTTGAGTCTCGCGAGCTTGCCGCGCACCCGGCGGACCACCGAGTGCATGTCGGAGCCCCGGCCGAGGTGCCGGTTGCCCCAGACCTCAAGGTGCAGACGCTCGTAGGTCCAGATCTGCCCGGGCGCGTGCACCAGGCAGAGCAGGACGTCGTGCTCCAACCGGGTCAGGTCGATCTCCTGGTCGCGCCACCGCAGCACCCGGCGGTCGGAGTCGACGGCCAGGTCCGGCGACGGCTGCGGGCTCGGTGTCACCTCGGCGAGCATGGTGCTCGTCTGCGGAGCCGTGGCGAGCATGGTGCTCGTCTGCGGAGCCGTGGCGAGCACGGTTGCGGCCTGCGGGGCCGTGGCGAGCACGGTTGCGGCCTGCGGGGCCGTGGCGGTTTCGGTTTGCCGGGCCTCGGCGAGCACAGGCCGGTCCGGCGAGGTCGCCGCCGGAGGCGTGTCGACCACACCGAGGAACTCTCGGGCCTGGTCGACTGTCGAGACGATCAGAAAGGCGTCACTTCCGCCGAGCAGCCGGGCCAGATGTCGGCGTTCGGCCGGCGAGGACGCGATGCCGATGACCAGGCTGGCGACTGGAATTCCCTGCATTCCCCCAACCCCTTCCGGTTCCCCAGCTCACTCCGGATGGATTCTTCGCACCGACGAAGACATCGATCGGTGTCCTGACCCTAGTGGTGGCTGATCTCGGCGGGGTAAAACATGGTTGCATGTAAGCACGTGAATCCCGTTGCTCCGTCGAGGTCCACCCCGGCCCTCCCGACGACGATCCGCCTCCCGGAAGCAGCGGGGGCAGTTGTGACAGAACCAAGACAATCCGAGTACGGCATACAGACCTGCCGGAACGAGCATGGCCGGCATGACCATCGGATCGTCGTACCCCGTGGGGCGGTCGACGCCCAGCCCGCCGCCGGCGCGACCCCTGCCAACCGCCCGCGTGGCGGTGCCGCTGGGTCTCCGGCTGCTCGCGGCGGCGCTGTGTTGTCTGGTCGCGTTGGCGCTCACCGCCGCCGTCTTCGTCCGGACGTACCCCGGTCAGTGGCTGGACGGCCTGCTCCTGCCGCGCGCCGAGCGGGGCGGGGGGTACGAGCAGGAGACCGTCCTGGTGGGTCCGGCCAAGACCGTGCTGGCCACCTTCGGCAGCCCGACACTCCTCGCCGCGCTGCTCGGCGCGGTGCTGCTGGTGGGTGTGCTCCGCCGGCGGCTGGTGGCGGGGGTCGTCGGTGTGGGCATGGTGGTCGGCACGGTGGTGACGGCCGGCGTGGTGAAGTCGGCGTTGCCCCGTCCGGATCTCCAGATCGAGAGTTCGACCACCCACAACAGCTTCCCCAGCGGCCATGTCGCCGCGGCGACGGCGCTGTTGCTGGCGTTCATGCTGGTCCTGCCCGGGTGGGCCCGGCGCTGGGTGACGGTGCCCGGCGCCGCCGGTGTCTCGGTGATCGCCTCGGCCACGATGATCGCGGGCTGGCACCGGTTCAGTGACGTGCTGGGCGGCGTACTGCTGGGGGTGGCGTTGTTCTGCCTGGCCGCGGCCGCGTTGGCGGGCCTGCGGGGTGACCGGGAGTCGGACGGTGGGCCGGACGGCGGGAGCCTGTGGCGCGGGTTGGCCGAGGTGGCGGTGGGCCTGGTCGCGTTGGTCGGCGCAGTGGTGATCGTGGTCCCCGCTCTGGCGGCCTCGGTGCAGCGCGGGGCGCTCGTCGCCATCGTGGTGGCGGGCGCGTCGACGATGTTCCTGGTGGGTTCGGTGGTGTTCCTGGTGCGTTCGGCGGACTTCGTGGTCCCGCTGCGGGCCCGGCGTGGTGAGCTGCCGTCGCCGAGCGATTTCCAGAAGATCTCATGATGGGATACTTGACGACATGTCCCAGGTCCTGCTGATCGAAGACCACCAGACGGTGCGCGACGGGCTTCAGCTGGCGCTCACCCGACAGGGCCACACGGTGCACGCCGTGGAGACCGGGGAGCAGGGGTTGGAACGGCTGCGCACCAGCGCGTCCGACGTCGTGGTCCTCGATCTGATGCTGCCCGGGATGGACGGGTTCGAGGTCTGCCGCCGGATCCGGCAGCTTGGCGACCTGCCGATCATCATGCTGACCGCCCGCAACGACGACATGGACGTGGTGGCGGGGCTGGAGGCCGGCGCCGACGACTACGTGGTCAAGCCCGTGCAGGCCCGGGTGCTCGAGGCGCGGATCCGCGCGGTGCTCCGACGGACCGGCGGCGACTCGCGGCGTGCCGGTGGCGAGCGGCCCGGCCTGGAACAGCACGGCGCGCTGACCATCGACCGGGCGGCGCTGGTGGTCAGCAAGGACGGCGTGCCGGTCGGCCTCGCCCCGACCGAGCTGCGTCTGCTGCTCGAACTCTCGCACACGCCGGGCCAGGTGCTCAGCCGCCAGCAACTGCTGGAGGCCGTGTGGGAGCACGGGTACCTCGGCGACTCGCGGCTCGTGGACGCGTGCGTCCAGCGGCTGCGCGCCAAGATCGAGGTCGACTCGTCGGCGCCGGTCTTCATCCAGACCGTCCGCGGATTCGGATACCGGTTCGGGCCGCTGTGACACTCTGGCGCTGGGCTGGCACCCGGGTCTCGGGCCTGCGGGTCCGGCTGCTCCTCGCGTTCGCGCTGCTCGGCGTGACCACTACGGCCGTCGTGGCCAGCGGCAGCTACTTTCAGGCCCGGACGGTCATCCTCCAACAGGCGCAGGACGCCGCGGTGATGTCGCTGACCGACCAGCTCAGCAAGGTCTACCCGATAGTCCAGCTCCCACCGAACCAGAACGACCTGGACCTGCTGGCCCAGCGCCTCTCCGACCGGGACACGACCACGGTGGTCGTCTACCGTGACCTACGGTCGCAGAGCTTCGGGGTGGCCGACGCGCTCACCCCCGAGCTGCGGCAGGAGGTCGGCGACGGCTCCGTCGCCTGGCAACGGGTCGCGCTCGACGGAGAACCCAAGCTGCTCATCGGCACCCAACTGGGGCTGGAACGACCCGATGGCACCTCCCGACCGTCCGGGCTGGAGGTCTACTCGATGCGCAGCCTCCTGCCCGAGCAGCAGAGCATCGACCGGCTCGCCACCCGCGCGTGGCTGACCGGCGGGCTGTCGCTGGTCCTCGCCGTCCTGCTGGCCCTGCTGGCCGCCGGCAGTGTGCTGCGACCCGTACGCGAGTTGGGCCGGGCGGCGCGCCGCCTCGGCGAGGGGGACCTGACCACCCGGCTGACCGTCCGGGGCGTCGACGAGCTGGCCGATGTGGCGCGGACCTTCAACGACACCGCGGGAACGCTGGAGCGGCAGGTCGGCGAGCTGCGCCGGATGGAGTCCGACGCGCGCCGGTTCGTGGCGGACGTCTCGCACGAACTTCGTACGCCGCTGGCCGCGATGACGGCGGTCACCGACGTCCTCGACGAGGAGGCGGAACACCTGCCAGGGGACGCGGGCCGGGCCGCCCGGCTGGTCAGTCAGGAGACGCAGAACCTCACCCAGCTGGTCAACGACCTCATCGAGGTCAGCAGGTTCGACTCCGGCACGGCACGGCTCGCCCTGGACGACGTCGACGTGGCCGCGGCGGTGACCGCGACCCTGCGCATCCGCGGCTGGACCGACCGGGTACGCGCGGAGCTGCCACCCGGAGTCGTGGCCCGGGTCGACCCCCGTCGGCTGGACGTCATCGTCGCCAACCTGGTCGGCAACGCCTTCCGGCACGGTGCCGAGCCGGTGTCCGTGCGCCTGAGCGCCGACGAGGAGTGGGTCACCGTCGACGTGGCCGACCAGGGGCCCGGCCTGGACCCGGACGTGTTGCCGCACGTCTTCGACCGTCTCTACAAGGCCGACACCGCCCGAACCCGGTCCGAGGGAAGCGGCCTCGGCCTCGCCATCTCCTGGGAGAACGCGCGCCTGCACCGACACGGTGAACGACGGGGAAGCCTGGTCGCCGGTAACCGCCCCGGTGGCGGTGCCGTGTTCACGCTCCGCCTGCCCCGCGAGACGGCGTACGCCGGAGGTGCCCGGTGACCGCCCGGCGGACGGGCCGCGCGCTGATCGCCGGCAGCCTGCTCGTCGCCCTGCTCACGGCGGGGTGTGGAGTTAGGCCCAGCGGCGTCATCACCGGTCGCGCCGCGGTCAGCGGCCCCACCGAGGGCATCGGGGTCTACCTGCTCGCGCAGGGCGAACTCGCGCTGGTCCTGCGCCAGCCGAAAGTGATCCAGTCCGGTGCATCGCCCGCCGTGAACTGTTCACCGGCATCCCCGGTCGGCTCGTCCTGCCAGCCGGCCCAGGCCCTCGCCCTGCTCGCGGCGGGTCCGAGCGGGAACGAACGTGCCAGCGGCCTGACCAGCGAGGTGCCCGCCGGGCTCGGCCTGGTCATGGTGACGCCGGAGACGCAGCGATCCGGCCTCACGGTGACGACGACCGGTGCGGCGCGGCCGTTGTCGACGAACGCGGTCGACCAGATCGTCTGCACGGTCGCAGACGCCGCGGCGCAGACCGGCCTCACGAACAGGTCCGCCACGGTCACCATCGTCGGGCCGGACGGTGCCCGGCCGCCTCGGCGGTGCCCGATCAGGTGACCGGGCACCCACCACCGCTCACACCAGGTCGACCGCCCGGCCCAGCCCGGGCAACCCGCTGTGCCGGCCGTGGTCCTGGTCGGCCAGCGCGCCGTCGATCAGGATGTCGATCAGGTCGGCGAACCCGATGCCGGCCTGCTGCCAGATCTGTGGGAACTGCGACGCGGCGGTGAAACCGGGGAACGTGTTCACCTCGTTCACGATGGGCTCGGGCGACGCCTCGGTGGGCAGGAAGAAGTCCACCCGGAGCAGCCCACGGCAGTCGAGGGCGTGGAAGGCGCGGATCGCGCGGTCCTGGAGCACCTCGGTGGTCGCCGCGTCGAGCGCGGCGGGGATCTGGAAGACCGCACCGCCGTCGTACTTCGCGTCGTAGTCGAAGAAGCCGGCACCGGTCACCCGGATCTCCAGCGGCGGGCCGGCCTGCACCCGGCCGTCCGGGTGTTGGAGGACGGCCACGTCGATCTCCCGCCCCCGGGCCCCCTGCTCGACCAGCACCTTCGGGTCGACCTGTCGGGCCTGCTCCAGCGCGGCGGGAACGCCCGACCAGTCGTCCACCTTGACGACGCCCAGACTGGAGCCGGCCCGAGCCGGCTTGACGAAGACCGGCAGGTCCAGGCGTCGCCGGTCGTCGGCCGACAGGTCCTCGCCCGGCCGCAGGGTCACCCCCGGGCTGACCCGCAGCCCTTCCGCGGCGAGGAGCCGCTTGGTGACCCCCTTGTCCATGCCGGCGGCGCTGGCGAAGACGCCGTTGCCGACGTACGGCACGCCGAGCCACTCGAGCAGCGACGACACGGTGCCGTCCTCGCCGTACGGGCCGTGCAGGGCCGGGAACACCACGTCCTGGGCGCGCAGCACGCGCAGCGCCGCCGGAAGTGGCGTCGGGCGTCCGTCGACGTGCCACCCGCCGTCGCGGTCGATGAGTACCTCGACGACCTGGTACCGCTCACGGTCCAGGTGAGCGAGGATGCTCGCCGCCGAGCGGCAGGACACGTCGTGCTCGCCGCTCTGCCCGCCGTACAGCACTGCCAGTCGGGTTGTCATGAAATGCGTGCCCTTCCGTGGTGGTGGTCGCGGGCCACCCGGGCCCCGATGCCGGTCAAGATCTCGTGTGGGTTGGTGTCGGCCCAGCGGGCCCACTCGACCACCGTCGGTGGGCTCTGGTCGGCCTCGGCCGGGCCGAACACCACGACCGGGTCGCCGATCGCCACGGGCAGGTCCCCGACGTCGACCACGCACTGGTCCATGGCGATGCGCCCGACGATCGGGCACCGCCGGCCGGCGAGCCACACCCAGGCGCGGCCACCCGCGGCCCGGGGAAGTCCGTCGGCGTACCCGAGTGGCAGCAGCGCCAGGGTGGTCGACGCCCCGGTCACATGTTCGGGCCCGTAGGAGACACCGGTGCCGGCCGGCACCCGCTTGACGTTGACCACGCTCGTGCGCAGGGTCATCGCGGCGTGCAGCCCGAACTCGCCCGGGCCGGTGGCGCCGAAGGGGTCCACGCCGTAGAGCGCGATCCCGATCCGGCAGAGGTCGAAGCGGGTCCGTGGCGCGGACAACGCGGCCGCCGAGTTGGCCAGGTGGACGAGATCGGGGTCGAGGCCGGCCGACCGCGCGACCCGCAGCGCCTCCTCGAAGGTCGTCACCTGTCGGGTCAGCTCGGGAGCGCCCGGCAGGTCCGCGTCCATGAGGTGGGACCACACGCCGCGCACCCGGATCCCGCCCTCCCGTTCGTACTTGCGGGCCCAACCCACCAACTCGGGCCAGTCGTCCCCGGCGGCCCCGTTGCGGGACAAACCGGTGTCCGCCTTGAGCTGCACCATCGCCGGCACGCCGAGCAGGTGGACCGCGTCGGCGACAGCGTGCAGGTGCGTCGTCGTCGACACGCCGACGTCGACACCAGCGTTGATCAACTTACCGAAGTCGTCGCTCGGCCCGTGCAGCCAGCTCAACGTGGGCGCGGTCACACCCGCGTCACGCAGGGCCAGGGCCTCGCTCGCCGAGGTCACCCCCAACCAGCTCGCGCCCGCGCGCACCGCCGCCCGGGCCACCTGCACCGCGCCGTGGCCGAACCCGTCCGCCTTCACCACCGCCATCAGGTCGGTGCCGGTGACCGACGCGATCGTCCGCACGTTGCCGGCGATCGCGTCGAGGTCGACGAGGGCCTCGGCCAGGGCGCTCATCGGGCCGCCTCCGGTCGACGAGGGCCGGGCAGCGCGAACAGCCAGCCCGCCCGCACCGCCAGCAGGCCACGGTGCACGGCCAGGCTCAGGCCGATCACCAGGCCGGTCAGCAGAACCGGATATCCGAGGACTATCAGGCCCTGAGCGGACCGCCCCAGCTCGGAAACCGGTACGAGCAACAGCCGGTGCAGCAGAGCCAGGACCGGCATGTGGACGACGTAGATCGGCAGCGTGATGCGGCCGAGACTAGCCATCGGTTTGCTGAGCGCCGACCAGCGGGCCAGCCTGGCAGCGGCGGTTATGCCGAAGATCACTGCCACGACGGAGACCGCCGGCCACACGCCGAACCACTGCTGTGCGCCGGCCACCGCCATCGCGGCGAGCGCGAGAACGTAGGCCCCCGAGGTCAGCAGGAGACGTCGCCGGCTGGCGGTGGCGGCCCACCGCTGGATCTGCGGTCGCAGGTACAGGCCGGCGAGGAAGAACACCAGATTCTGGTAGAGGCCGCCACGGTTGCCCGGTGTGTCGAGCAGGCCGGCGGCGGCGACCGCGGACAACACCGCGGCGGGTACGAGCACCAGCGCCCGGGGTGCCCGACGGGTCGCCTTGGCGATCGTGAAGTACAGCGCCAGGGCGTACAGGTACCAGAGGTTGGACGGCGTGATGGTGAGCTGCTCCAGCACGCCGAGGGCGGAGGTGGCGCGGTCGGTCGGCAGCTCCGGGGCGGCGGCCAGGATCGCCGTGTGGATCAGCAGCCAGAGGGCGTACAGGTAGAGGAACCCGGCGACCCGGCTGCGGGCCACGACCCGCCAGGGCCGCTGGGCGGCGTTCGCCGCGAAGACGCCCGAGATGGTGAAGAACAGCGGCATCCGCAGGGGAAGGAACTGCTCACCCAGCGTTCCCCACAGGCCCGGCACCGGGACGCCGAGGTGCCAGTCGATCTGCAGGTAGTCCTTCACGACGACGTGCCACAGGACGACGAGAATGATGCAGACGCCCTTCGCGGCGTCGGCCCACTCCGCCCGCCGGGACAGCCCTGCGGCGGTGGTGGTCCCGGTCCGGTACCGGTGGCGGAACCGGACGCGCGTCGCGTCCGGCTCCAGTTCGGCGGGCCGGGACTTGGTGGGCTGTTGGATCACCCACCCGAAGTTGCCAGCCGGATATCCGCACGTGATCCACGGATTGTCATGAACCGGTAATGGCTGTCGCCGGCCTCACCCGCCGCCGGGCACCACCAGGCCGGCCTCGTACGCGAGGACCACGAGCTGCGCCCGGTCACGGGCCCGCAGCTTGGACATCGCCCGACTGATGTGGGTCTTCGCCGTGGCGACGCTGATCACCATCCGTGCGGCGATCTCGTCGTTGGACAGGCCACGGGCGGCGAGTGCGACCACCTCGCGTTCCCGCCGGGTCAGGGCCGCCAACTCCGCCCCGCGCGCCCCCGGCGGCGGGTGCGTCAGGTATTCGCTGATGAGCCGGCGCGTGATCGTCGGGGAGAGCAGCGTGTCGCCCCGGGCAGCGACTCGGACGCCGTGCAGGAGGTCCTCCGGCTCGGTGTCCTTGACCAGGAAGCCTGCTGCCCCGGCCCGCAGCGCGGCATAGACGTGCTCGTCGAGCCCGTAGTTGGTGAGGATGACGACGTGCACGCCGCCCAGCGCCGGGTCCGCCGCGATCTGCCGGGTGGCCTGTATGCCGTCGAGGACCGGCATCTGGATGTCGATCAGCGCGACGTCGGGGCGGTGCCGGCCCGCGAGGTCGACCGCTTCACGGCCGTTGGTGCCTTCGGCGACCACCTCGAGGTCGTCTTCGGCGTCGAGCAACGCGCGGAAACCGGCGCGGACCAGCGCCTGGTCGTCGACGAGCAGCAACCGGATCATGCTGGACCGTCCAGCGGGAGGGTGGCATATACGCGGAAGCCGCTCCCGTCGCGCGGGCCTGTCTCCAACGACCCGCCCAGCGCGGCGACCCGTTCCCGCATGCCGAGCAGCCCGACGCCAGGAGCGAGGTCGGCGGTCGCCACGCCCTTGCCGTCGTCGTCGACCCGGACGGCGAGCGCGCCGACGTCGTACCGGAGTTCGACCGACGCCGTTGCCGGGCCCGCGTGCCGGGCGATGTTGGTCAGGGACTCCTGAACGATCCGGTACGCGGCGCGGTCGACCGCCAACGGCAACGGACGAGGATGGCCGCCGACGTTCAGGGTCACCGGCAGGCCAGCCCGGCGGGCGCCGTCGACCAGGTCGTCCAGCCGATCCAGGCGCGCTTCGCCCGCCGGACTCTCGGTCCGCAGCACCTCCAGCGTGGCGCGCAACTCCCGCATCGCCTCGCGGCTCGCCTGCTGGACGGCGACCATCGCGTCGGGCACCGCCTCGCCGCGCTTGCGGGCCAGGTGCACGGCGACCCCCGCCTGCACGTTGATGATCGAGATGCAGTGGGTGAGCGAGTCGTGCAGCTCGCGGGCGATACGCAGCCGCTCCTCGTCGGCGCGGCGCCGGGCGGCGTCTTCGCGGGTGCGCTCCGCGTCGACTGCGCGCTGCTCGACCTGTGCGAGGTAGCGGCGGCGCTGGCGGGACAACTCCGCCGCGACGCTGATCGCGACCATCCAGCCGATGAGCAGGAACCAGCGCTGGAACGTGTCGGCGGGCGGCCCGGCATCGCCGAGTGCGACCGTCTCCCCCGCGGAACCGCCGACCAGGATGAGGCCGATGGCGACCCCGGCGGCCCTGCGGTGCTCCGCGGTCACCGTCGCGTACAGGGCGAGCAGGACCGGCAGCGCCGGGGTGACGCCCGGATAACCCCTGATCTGGTACGCCACCAGGGCAGCTGCGGTCAGCGCGAGCACCGGCACCGGCAGCTGCCGGCGTGCCGCGGTCGCCAGGGCCGGGAAGGTCAGCAGCAGGAAGCCGACGACGTCGAGCACCTCGCGACCGGGCGGCGCGGTCCGCGCGCCGACGATCACCAGGACGGTGAGGCCGATGGGCTCGGCGACCAACCACAACGTCCTCCGCAAACCCGCGCCGATCATGCCGGGAACGATAGACGAATCGCCCGTGCGGCACGTCACCCTGACGCGGCAGTCGGTACTACCGCAGCGGATGTAGTTCGCCTGGTCGTGCACCTCCTGCGGTAGCTGGATCACCATCGCCGGCCTGACGACACCGACCCCGGGCAGCCGGCATCGTCTGCTGCGAAACGACGGGTGATCCGGGTCCTCAGTGCCCTGGCGCCCGCGACGAACGGAAGGACGCCGCCATGGAGCGGATGACGCGGTGGGTGCTCGCCCATCGGCTGCCGGTGGTTCTGGTCTGGGTGGCGCTCGCACTGGCCGGGGGCGCGCTGGCGGCTGGCACCATCGACCGGCTCAGCTACGAGACCCGCCTGCCGGACCGGCCGGGGCAGGAGGCGAACGACGCCCTCGCGCAGCGTTTCGATCAGACCGGCGGGCGCAACGCCCCGCTGCTGCTCGTCGTCACGCTGCCCGAGGGCGCGAGCGTCACCAGTGCCGACGTCCGTGAGCAGTGGTCGGCGCTGGTGACGCGGGTGACCCCGGAGGGCGGCCGGAGCGCCTTCTACCGGGGCGCCGGCGACGAGTCGTTGGTCTCTGCGGATGGGCGTACCACCATCGCACTGCTATATCCACCGGCGACTCCGTCGAACGCACCCTACGAGAGGTGGCTGCCCGGGATCACCGCCGCCGTGGATCAGGCCCGGATCCTCGGCGCACCGGTCGAACTGACCGGCCAGCCGGTGCTCTCCGGGCGCAACAGCGGCGCCCAGCGCGGACCGATCTACGAGACCCTCCTCGGTGCTGCCGGTGCCCTGATCGTGCTGACCGTTGTCTTCGCCAGCGGGTTGGCCGTCGTGCCCCTGTTGATGGCCGCCGTCGCCATTCCGACGACGTTCCTGCTGGTACGCGGCGTCACCGCGCTTACCGACGTCTCGTTCATCGCGCAGTTCCTCGTGGCGCTGATCGGGCTGGGCGTCGCCATCGACTACGCGCTGCTCGTGGTCACCCGCTGGCGGGAGGAGCGCGACGATCCGGACGCCGAAACCGGCGCAGCGGCCCGGCACACGGCGATTGTCCGGGCGATGGCGGGTGCGGGTCGGGCGGTCGCGCTCAGTGGGGCGACGGTCGCCATCTCACTGGCCGCGCTGGTGGTGCTGCCCGTGCCATTCCTGCGCAGTGTCGGCTACGCCGGGATGCTCATCCCGCTGGTCAGCGTCGCGGTCGCGCTCACCCTGCTGCCCGTGGTGCTGTACTCGTGGGGCGACCGTCTGGATCGTCCGCGACGTCCGCACCAGGTGGACAGCCGGGCCTGGACCCGGATCGCCCAGTTCACCACCCGGCGTCCGGTGGCGTCCGTGCTGGTCAGCGGGTTCGTCCTGCTGGCACTGGCAGCTCCCGCGCTCGCGCTGCGGCTGGGTCAACCGGCGACTGCGACCCTCGCTCAGGGCGGGGCACCCGCGCAGGCATTCGCCCGGATCGTCGACGCGGGCTTCGGCGAGGGCATCGCCCGGCCGATCGAGGTGCTCGTACCCGCCGGGTCGCTGCCGTCGCTCACCGGCGAACTGCGGCAACTCGACGGAGTCATGGGCAGCGTCGCCCCGGACCAGTGGGCGCAGGGCGACACGCGGATCATCGACGTCTGGACGGCTGCCGACCCGTCCGCCGAGCAGGGTCGGTCGGCGATCAACGGCATCCTCGACACCGCCCGCGCGACCCCCGGCGTGCTCGCCGGCGGCGCACCCGCGACCGACGTCGACTTCATCGACGCGGTTTACGGGTCGCTGGTGCTGGTCCTGCTCCTCGTCGCCGCGGTCACCTTCGTCGTGCTGGCGCGGGCACTGCGCTCGGTCGTCCTTCCGCTGAAGGCACTGGCCCTCAACGCCCTGTCCACCGCCGCCGCGTACGGCGTGGTGGTGTTCGTCTGGCAGCAGGGGCACGGCAGTGAGCTGCTCTTCGACACACCGGCCATCGGGGCGGTCACCATCTGGATACCCATGGCGGTGTTCGCGTTTCTGTTCGGGCTGTCGATGGACTACGAGGTGTTCATCCTGCACCGGATCCGGGAGACCCACCTGCGGCTGAACGCGGCGGGGGAGCGCGACACCCTGGTGGCCTCGGTGGTGACCGGCATCAGCCGGACCGGAAGGTTGGTCACCTCTGCCGCGCTGATCCTCTTCCTGGCCTTCACCGCGCTCGCCGGGATCCCCGTCACCGACGTGAAGGTGTTCGCCACCGCACTCGCTGCTGGCATCGTCATCGATGCCACCATCGTCCGAGGTGTGCTGACTCCGGCACTGGTCACCCTGCTGGGCCGCACGATCTGGTGGTTCCCGCGTCCGATGAGCCGCCTGCGGGCCCGCAGCGGCGGACGGCCCACCCCGCTCGCCCCGATCAAGGAGCGGGTGTGACGGGGCAGGGAGAGGTCGGACGCAGGCGGTCGCTTGCCGCCCTGCTGACTGGCCGGCGCAGCGCGTACGTCGTCGTGTTCGTCTGGTTGGGCCTGGTGGTGGTGGCCGCGGTGTTCGCTGGGCGGCTGGGGGACGTCCAGCGCGACGAGCGCGGCGCGTCCCTCCCGGCGAGTGCCGAGTCGACCCGGGTCCTGGACCTGCAACGGTCGTTCGTCGTCGCGGACAGCCGGCCGGCGATCGTTGTCTACGAGCGGGCCGCCGGACTCACCGCCGCCGATCGTAGCGGGGCCGACGGCGACGCTCGCGCCTTCGCCCAGCGGGCAGACCTCGCTGGTCAGGTCATCGGGCCGGTATTCTCGAGCGACGGGCGGGCGGCCCAGATCACGATCCCGCTGGATCCGATGGCCGACGCGCGCGACGCGGTCGACTCGATCGGAGAGGTCGCACAGGACGACCGCGACGGGCTCGCCGTGTACGTCACCGGGCCAGCGGGTGCTGCCGCCGATCAGCGCCGCGCCATCGCCGGCCTCGACACCACCCTGTTGCTGGCGACGTTCGCGGTGGTAGTCGTGATCCTGCTGGTCACGTACCGCAGCCCGGTGTTGTGGCTGATCCCGGTCGCCGCTGCCGGGGTCGCCCTGGCCTGTGCCCAGGCGGTCGTCTACCTGCTGGCGCGGCACGCCGACCTCACCGTGACCGCGGACGGCGCAGCGATCCTCACCATCCTGGTGTTCGGCGCGAGCACGGACTACGCGTTGCTGCTCATTGCCCGGTACCGGGAGGAGTTGCATCGACATGAAGATCGGCATGCGGCGATGAGAATCGCCCTCCGTCGCTCAGCGCCAGCGGTGGCTGCCAGCGCCCTCACCGTCGCGGCCGGGATGCTGTGTCTACTCCTCGCCGACACGGGCGCCACCCGTGCGCTCGGCCCGGTCTTCGCGATCGGGATCGTGGTGGGCCTCGCGGTGATGATGACCCTTTTCCCGGCACTGCTGGTGATCACGGGACGCTGGGTGTTCTGGCCGGTGGTCCCTGCTCTGAACGGCCGGGACGCGGCGGCTCCTCGGCTGTGGGTCAGGCTCGGTGCCCTTGTCGCCCGGCGGCCTCGGTTGATCTGGGCGCTGACTGCGCTCGTGCTGGCGGCACTGTCGACCGGTGTGCTGCGGCTGGACGCGACCGGACTGTCCGGTGCGGAGTCGTTTCGGGGCGCGCACGACTCCTTCGTCGGGGCGAAGGTGCTCAGTCGACACTTCCCGGCGGGGGCGGGAAGCCCGCTCGCGGTGGTCAGCGACCGGTCGGCGGGGCCGGCGGTCCGCGCGGCCCTGGCCGGGACACCCGGCATCCAGGCCACCACGGTGACCGAACCCGTCCTCAAGGGCGAGCACGCCTACCTGGAGGGCACGCTCACCGACCCGGCGGACAGTGTGGCCGCGTACGCCACCGTGGACCGGGTTCGGACGGCGCTGCGGCAGATCCCGGACGCGCGAGCCCAGGTCGGCGGGGACACCGCCGTGAAACTCGACGGGCAACGGGCGGCGCAGCACGACCGCAGGGTCATCGTGCCGATCGTCTGCGCGCTGATCTTCCTCATCCTCGTGGCCCTGCTCAGGTCGTTGATCGCCCCGTTGGTGCTCACCGCGACCGTGGTGCTGTCCTTCGGTGCGGCGCTCGGCGTCAGCGCACTGATATTCCGGCACGTCTTCGGTTTCGCGGGCACGGACAGCTCATTCCCCCTGTTCGTGTTCGTGTTCCTGGTGTCTCTTGGCATCGACTACAACATCTTCCTGATGACCCGGGTACGTGAGGAGACGGTCCGGCACGGCACGCGACGGGCAACGCTCATCGGACTCGCGGCGACCGGCGGGGTGATCACCTCAGCAGGGATCGTGCTGGCCGGCACGTTCGCGGTGCTGACGGTCCTGCCGCTGACTCAGTTCGTCGAGCTGGGCTTCGCCGTCGCCCTTGGCATCCTGCTGGACACCATCGTGGTTCGCTCGATCCTGGTGACCGCGTTGACGATCGACCTCGACCGGTGGATCTGGTGGCCGGGGCGGCTCCACCGCGTTATCCCCAAAGGCGGCTTGGAGGCCCATTAGGCTCGTTGCGGAGGTGCCGAACATGAAGCTCGGACTGCACTACTGGAACTACTCGACCCCGGCCGACCCGACCGCGATCGCACCGACCCTGGCGCAGACGGCGGCCACCGCCGAGCAGGCCGGCGTCGCGTCGTTCACGGTGATGGACCACTTCTTCCAGATGGACGCGGTCTTCGCGGCCGAGGAGCCGATGCTGGAGGCGTACACCACGCTGGGTTACGTCGCGGGGCAGACTCAGCGGATGACGCTGGGTGTGCTGGTGACCGGTGTGATGTACCGCTATCCGGGGCTGCTCGCCAAGACCGTGACGACCCTCGACGTGCTCTCCGGCGGGCGGGCCCGTCTCGGCATCGGCGCCTCCTGGTACGAGCGGGAGCAACTCGGGCTGGGTGTGCCGGTCGTCCCGGTGGCCGAGCGGTTCGAGCGGTTGGAGGAGACGCTGCGCATCTGCCGGCAGATGTGGAGTGCCGACGACGGCCCGTTCAACGGAAAGCACTACCAGCTCGCCGAGACCATCAACTCACCGCAGCCGTTGAGCCGCCCGCACCCGCCCATCATGATCGGTGGTGGGGGCGAGAAGAAGACCCTGTTGCTGGTGGCCCGCTATGCCGATGCCTGCAACCTGTTCGGTCGCGGCGGAATCGACGACATCGCGCGCAAGCTGGACGTGCTGCGCGGGCACTGCGCCGCCGAGGGCCGCGACTACGACACCATCGAGAAGACGGTGGTCGCCTCCCGGGCGCCGCTGGACGACGTCGACGCGTTCCTCGCCGAGGTGTCCGAGTACGCCGCGCTCGGTGTGAGCGAGGTGCAGGTGACGCCGGATCGGCACCCGGTCGAGTTCGCCCGGCGGCTCGGCGACGAGGTGTTGCCCCGGTTGGCCGACGTCGGCTGATTCCGCCGCCACGGTGAGGGCGGCCCCGGTGGGCGGCCACGGTGAACAATGGGCCAACTCCTGGTAGATCAACGGTGCGCCCGCACCGCATTCGGCTCTACAAGAGACCTTTCCGGCGAGGATGAGTCGGATCACATGCGGTGGTTTATCTCCACTGCCGGAAATTGTTCGACGGCATGGCAGGTAGCCTCTCCGGGTGTCGCAGATGTCACCGCTTCTTGTTACCGATCGGTATGAGGTCGTCGAGCTCATCGGCCAGGGCGGAATGGGTCGAGTGTGGAAAGCCCGCGACCGAATGCTGCAACGGGACGTCGCCATCAAGGAAATCGTTCCACCGTCCGGCCTGACCGATGAGGCGCGACAGGAATTGCGGATCCGGTCACTTCGAGAGGCCCGGGCCATCGCGCAGCTCGACCACGTAAACGTCGTCCGGGTCTTCGATGTTCTGTTGAGTGCCGACGGTGACCCGCAGATCGTGATGGAGTACGTGCCGTCCCGGTCGCTGCACGACACCATCACCACCGACGGCCCCGTCCCGCCGGTGCGGGCGGCCGAGATCGGGCTGGCCGTGCTCGGCGCGTTGCGCGCCGCCCACCGCGCCGGGATCATGCACCGCGACGTCAAACCGGCAAACATCCTCGTCGGCGCGGACGGCCGGATCGTGCTCACCGACTTCGGCCTGGCCACCGCCGTCGAGGACGTGAACCTGACCCTCAGCGGTGTGGTGCTCGGTTCGCCCGCGTACGTCTCTCCCGAGCGGGCCATGCGCGGCACGGTGGGTCCGGAGGGGGACATCTGGTCGCTCGGCGCGACCCTGTACGCCGCCGTCGAGGGCCAGTCGCCGTACGCCCGGCCGTCCAGCCTGATGAGCCTCACCGCGCTGGTCACCGAACCACCCCCGACGGCGCGACAGGCCGGACCACTCGCCCCGGTGCTGGCCGGCCTGCTGCGCAAGGATCCGGACGAGCGGATGGACGCCGACACCGCCGAGCGGTTGTTGCGCGGGGTGCTCGACGGCACACCGGGGCCCATCGCCGTGACGTGGCGCCCGGCCGCGACCACCGCGCTCGACTCGGGTGCGGCGGTGACCGTGTCGCGCGCGATCGGCGCGTCCGACGTACCCCGCCCGCCGGTCGACGTCACGGCGGACGGCGACGGGCCGAGCTCGGCCGGCCGGCGGCGGACCTGGCTGCTCGGTGGCCTGGCGGCCCTGGTCGCGCTCGGCCTGGTGATCGGGATTCCACTGGCCAACCGCCGCCCGTCGCGGTCGGCGGGCAGCGGAGCGGAGCTGGTGGAGGCCGCCGCACCGGGCGCGGCGTCGACGCCCGGCACGGCACCGGTCACCGCGACGCCCGCACCGATCTCGTGGTCGCTCTACCGGGACGGCACCGGCTTCGCCCTGCCGGCGCCGCGCGACTGGCAGGTCGTCCGGCGCGGCCAGCAGGTCGAGTTCCGCGAGCCGAACGGCGAACGGCGGCTCGTCGTCGGCCAGACCGACTCGCCTCGTGGTGATCCGCTGGCCGAGTTGGGCAGTGCGGCCGTCGGCGAGCGGTACCGCGACTTCCGCCGGGTCGAGCTGCACGCCGTCAACTACCAGCTCAAGGCCGCCGACCTGGAGTGGGTCTACACCAGCGAGGCGGGCACGGCGATGCACGCGCGCCAGCGGACCTTCACGACGGCGAAGCGTCAGGGCTACAGCATCGCGTGGCTCACGCCGCAGGCCGACTGGGCGGCGGGGGCTGACACGTTTCGCGAGGTCACCGCGGGCTTCCGGCCGGCGTCGACGGCGGACGGCACCACTCCGTCCGCCAAGCCCGACCTCAGCACGTCGCCGACGTCCAGTGCGCCGCCGCCCCCGGCACGGTCGGGTTACCGGCTCGTCGGGGTGGCGAGCAACAGGTGCCTGGACATCGCGGCACCGGACTCACCGGATCCGGTCCGGCTCCAACTCTGGGACTGCCGGGACGACCGGGCCCGCAACCAGGTGTGGACGATGCGGTCGGACGGCAGCGTGCAACTGGGCGGACGCTGTCTGGACGTGCTCGGTGCGTCCAGCGACGCCGGTGCGGCGATCCAACTCACCACCTGCAACACGACCCCGGCGCAGCAGTTCACCCTGGATCCTGATCGGCACCTGGTGAACGCGCACAGCGGACTGTGCCTGGGCGCGGTCGGTCAGAGCACCGCGAACGGGGCGTTGATCGAGCAGCGCGGCTGTGGCGTCGGCGCCAGCCATCTGCAGTGGACCCGGCGATAGCGCCACGACACCGACGAGGGCCGTCCTCCCGGCAGAGCGGGGGACGGCCCTTGTTCACTGGTCGGGTCAGGCCACCGAGGCCGGGAACCGTTCCCACACCCGGTGTGCGGCCATCAACCGCCGCACCGCCGTCAGTGCCTCGGCACCGGAGCCCGCCGCGACGACGCCGGGGGTGCCGGTCACCCCGACCTGCTCCAGCACGGTGACGCCGGCATCCCAGGCGCCGATCGCCTTGGCGTGCCGCCAGCATTCCTCGACGAGCAGCAGCACACGGGGATCCACGGCTGCCGGGCCGGGCCGGCCAGCCTTGTCGTCGCGGGTGGGGAGGGCATCCGGGGCGGGTGCCGGAGCTGCGGCCAGCAGGACTGCGTCGAACTCGACCGACCGGCCGGTGGCGAAGGTCCGCTGGACCGGCATGCCGCCGACCATGCCGCCGTGCGGCGCGATCAGCAGCGGCACCATGCCGGCCTCGAACACGGCCCGGCGCACGTCGGCGACAGCGTCCAGGTCACCGTCCGGGTCGACCACGATCCCGACGGTACGACCGTCGCTCGGCCACTCCCGGCCGACCTGCGACAGCGCCGAGCTGGGTGTGACGTCGGCCAACGGCACGGTGGGCTGCGGGGCGGGCAGGCCCAGACCGGTGGCGACCTGCTCGCACAGCACCGGATCGATGTTGGCGAGGCACTGGAGCTGGCGCTCCTTGATCGCCTGGTGGTAGCACTTGCCCAGCTCGAAGGTGTACGCCCGGATGATGTGCTCCTTCTCGACCGGCGACATGCTCGACCAGAACAGGCGTACCTGGCTGTAGTGGTCGTCGAACGAGGCCGGGTTCGCCCGCACCTTCGGCGCCTGCGCGACGGTGACCGGCACGTCGACGAACGCGTGCTCGGCGTCCCCGGCGGGGAAGGGGTTGCCGCCGTCGAGCGAGTTCGGTCGGTACGGCGCGACACCCGCGTGCACGGCGTGCTGGTGGAAGCCGTCGCGCAGCATGTCGTTCACCGCCGCGTGCGGGCGGTTGATCGGGATCTGTGAGAAGTTCGGCCCGCCCAGGCGGGTGAGCTGCGTGTCGACGTACGAGAAGAGCCGGCCCTGCAACAGCGGGTCGTTCGTGACGTCGATGCCCGGCGGGAGGTGACCGAGGTGGAAGGCCACCTGCTCGGTCTCGGCGAAGAAGTTCGTCGGGGTCCGGTTGAGGACCAGCTTGCCGATGGGCTGCACCTCGGCCAGCTCCTCCGGCACGATCTTCGTCGGATCGAGCAGGTCGATGCCGGCGAAGGTCTCCTCGGGAGTGTCGGGGAAGACCTGGATGCCGAGTTCCCACTCCGGGTACGCGCCGGCCTCGATGGCGTCGTAGAGGTCCCGACGGTGGAAGTCCGGGTCCATCCCGCTCAACATCTGGGCCTCCTCCCAGGTGAGGGAGTGCACGCCCAACTTCGGCTTCCAGTGGAACTTGGCCAGCACCGTCTCCCCGGCCTCGTTGACGAGGCGGAAGGTGTGCACGCCGAAGCCCTCCATCGTGCGGTACGAGCGCGGGATGCCCCGGTCGGACATGTTCCACAGCGTGTGGTGCTGCGCCTCGGTGTGCAGTGAGACGAAGTCCCAGAAGGTGTCGTGGGCGCTCTGCGCCTGCGGGATCTCCCGGTCCGGGTGCGGTTTGCCGGCGTGGATGATGTCGGGGAACTTGATGGCGTCCTGGATGAAGAACACCGGCATGTTGTTGCCGACCAGGTCGAAGGTGCCCTCGTCGGTGTAGAACTTCGTGGCGAAGCCCCGGGTGTCGCGGACGGTGTCGGCCGAACCACGCGAACCGAGCACGGTGGAGAAGCGTACGAAGACGTCGGTCTCCCGCCCCTTCTTCAGGAAGCCGGCCCGGGTGACCGCCTCGGCGGTGCCGTACGCGGTGAACACGCCGTGCGCGCCGGCGCCCCGCGCGTGCACCACCCGCTCGGGGATGCGCTCGTGGTCGAAGTGCGTGATCTTCTCGCGCAGGTGGTGGTCCTGGAGCAGCACCGGGCCACGCGGTCCGGCCTTGAGCGAGTGGTCGGTGTCGCGTAGCCGCGCGCCCTGGGCGGTCGTGAGGTAGGCGCCCTGCTGACTCTTCACGGTGGGCGGCGCGCCGGTCTCGGCGCCGGTCGGCGTACGCGTCTGCGGTGCCCCCTGTTCCGGCTTTGGCGGCAGCGGGTCGTGCGGGGTCGTCGGTTCCTCGACGGATGGTGGGGCGCTTCCCGGCGCACCCGGGACATCCGGGTTCAGGGCGTCGGCGATCTTTCCGGAGGCGGTCTTCACGGCGTTCTTGACCGCCTCGGCGGGCTTGCTGGAATCCACTGGACGAACCTCTCCATGGTGCGTGTGTGAGCCGGCGGTTGCCCTGCTACCCCTGGTCAGGGGGCCGAAACACAACCGAAGCCGGCATGTGTCGCCGGGACTGGTGATTTCGCCGATGCGAGGATCCGCGCAGGAATCAAAACTGACACACGTCGATATCCCTCGACCCTAGGGAGTGCCCGACGTGTCCTCACCAACCACCACCCGTCCCCGTTCCGTCGCAGCCCGCGCCACCCGGCTCGCGCTGGCCGCCGTCCTGGCCGCAGGCGGCGTCGTGGCCGGATCGACCGGCGCCGCCCAGGCCGCCGGCCCGTACGAGCGGGGCCCCGCCCCGACCACCGCCATCCTGGAGGCCAGTCGCGGCCCCTTCGCGACGGCGTCGCAGAGCGTGTCCTCGCTCAGCGTCACCGGCTTCGGCGGCGGCGTCATCTACTACCCGACCAGCACCAGCGAGGGCACCTTCGGCGCCATCGCGATCTCACCCGGTTACACCGCCTCCTGGTCGAGCATCAGCTGGCTCGGGCCGCGCATCGCCTCGCACGGCTTTGTGGTGATCGGCATCGAGACCAACACCCGGCTGGACCAGCCGGACAGCCGGGGCCGGCAGTTGCTCGCCGCGCTCGACTACCTCACCGAACGCAGCTCGGTGCGCAGCCGGATCGACAGCAGCCGGCTCGCGGTGGCCGGTCACTCCATGGGTGGCGGGGGCAGTCTGGAGGCGGCGTCGTCGCGGCCGTCGTTGCAGGCCGCGGTGCCGCTGGCGCCGTGGAACCTGGACAAGAGCTGGTCCGAGCTGCGCGTGCCCACGCTGATCATCGGTGGCGAGAGCGACAGCGTCGCGCCCGTCTCGTCGCACTCGGTGCCGTTCTACAACAGCATCCCGGCCTCCGCCGAGAAGGCGTACCTGGAGTTGAACGGGGCGAGCCACTTCTTCCCGCAGACGACGAACACGCCCACCGCCCGGCAGATGGTGGCCTGGTTGAAGCGGTTCGTCGACGACGACACCCGCTACGAGCAGTTCCTCTGCCCGGGCCCGAGCGGCTCGGCCATCGAGGAGTACCGCAACACCTGTCCCAGCTCCTGATCGTGGTCTCGGGGCGGTCGCCGATGGCGGCCGCCCCGTCCACGTGCGGTCGGGGCATTGAAGGTCTTGACGCGATACCCGAGAAACGTACACTGCGAGTGTAAATAAACACCCGCCACGACAGAGGGATGGGTGATGGAGCGCGGCCTCGAACTGCACCACATCGGCGTCCGTTTCGGCGGCCTCACCGCCCTCGACGACGTCTCGCTGCGGGTGCCACCCAACCGGGTGGTCGGCGTGATCGGGCCCAACGGCGCGGGCAAGACCACGCTGTTCAACGTGATCTGCGGCTTCGTCGCGCCGGAGACGGGCTCACTCACCCTCGACGGCCGGCCGCTACGCCCGCGACCGCACCGGCTGACCCGGCTCGGCATCGCCCGGACCCTGCAGGGCACCGGGCTCTTCGCCGGTCTGACCGTGCTGGAGAACGTGATGACCGGCGCCTCGCACACCGCTCGGGCGGGCTTCGTCCCGGCGCTGCTCGGGCTGCCGGCCAGCGACCGCGACGAGCGCCGGCTGCGCCAGCACGCCCTGGACATCCTCGATGACCTGGGGATCGCCGCACACGCCGAGGCCGCACCGACCACACTGCCCTTCGCGGTACGCCAGCGGGTCGCCCTGGCCCGCGCGCTCGCCGCCCGACCCCGGCTGCTCCTGCTCGACGAGCCCGCCGGCGGCCTCGGCGCCGACGACATCGCCGAGCTGGCGGAGCTGATCCGGCAACTGCCCCGGCGGGACACCGATCCCTGCGCCGTGCTCCTCGTCGAGCACCACATGGACCTGGTGATGGCGGTCTGCGACGAGTTGGTGGTGCTCGACTTCGGCCGGGTGATCGCCGCCGGCACCCCGGACGAGGTCCGCGACGACCCGGCGGTCACCGACGCCTACCTCGGCGCCACCGTCGAGGAGGCCGCCCCGTGAGCGCGAGGAGTGAGCCGGGTTTGCGAGCCCCGCAGTCGCGAACGAAGGATGGCCCGGCGACCGGCACCGATCTGCTCGTCGTGCGCGGGCTGGTGGCCGGCTACGGCGCCGCGCCGGTGCTGCAGGCGGTCGACCTCACCGTGCCGGCGGGCACGATCGCCGCGGTCGTCGGTGCCAACGGCGCCGGCAAGACGACCCTGCTGCGCGCGCTCTCCGGCATGATCCGCCCGGCCGCCGGCCAGGTCCTCCTGGCCGGGGAAGACCTCCGGGGTACGCCGGTGGAGCAGCTGGTCCGGCGCGGCATGGCGCACGTGCCGGAGGGGCGGGGCGTGATCAGCGAGCTGACCGTCGACGAGAACCTACGCCTCGGCGGGCTGTGGCGGCGCGACCGGGCCGACGCCGGACGGGCCCTCGACGAGGTCTACCAGCTCTTCGAGCCGCTGGCTCGACGCCGCCGGCACCTCGGCCATCAGCTCTCCGGCGGTGAGCGGCAGATGCTCGCGCTCGGCCGGGCCCTGGTCGGCCGACCCCGACTGCTGCTGCTGGACGAGCCGTCGCTGGGCCTGGCGCCACGGGTGGTCGCCCGGACCATGGCGCTGCTGCGTCAGCTGCGCGACCGCACCGGCCTGACCGTCCTGCTGGTCGAGCAGAACGTGCGCAGCGCGCTCGCCGTCGCCGACCAGGGCGTCGTGATGTCCCTCGGCCGGGTGGTGATCGCCGCCCCGGCGGTGCAGCTACGCGACGACGTCGACCTGCGCCACGCGTACCTCGGTTTCTGACCACCACCTCGTCCCCCGGAGGGAGGACTGTTGGACCGCTTCGTCTTCCTCACCGTCGACGGCCTGTCCCGGGGCGCGGTGTACGCCGCGTTCGCGCTGGCCCTGGTGCTCATCTGGCGGGCGGCGCGGGTCGTCAACTTCGCCCAGGGGGCGATGGCCGTCGCCGCCGCGTACGTCGCGTACACAGTCGCCGCCGCGACCGGCTCCTACTGGCTGGGCTTCGTGGTCGCGATCGTCGCCGGCCTGCTGCTCGGTGCGCTGGTGGACCGCGTCGTGATGCGGCACGTCGACCATGCCTCACCGCTCAACCCGGTGATCGTCGCGCTCGGGCTGGTGCTGTTGATCCAGGCCGTGCTGGGCATGGTCTACGGCAACGAGTTCCGTCCCGCCGAAGCGCCGTTCAGCCGGTCCGCCCTCAGCGTGGGCGGGGTCGCCGTGCTGTCGCCGTACGACCTGTTCGTCTTCGCCGCGATCGGGGTGGTGGTCAGCGGCCTCGCGTGGATGTTCGCGCGTACCCCGGTGGGGTTGCGGATGCGCGCGGCGGCCTTCGCGCCCGAGGTGTCCCGGCTGCTCGGGGTCAACGTCGGTGGCATGTTGACCCTCGGGTGGGCGCTGGCCTCCGGGGTGGGCGCACTGGCCGCCATGCTGGTCATCCCGACCGAGTTGGGCCTGCACCCGCACGCCATGGACCTGGTGTTCGTCTCGGCGTTCACGGCGGCGGTGGTGGGCGGCCTGGACAGCCCGCCGGGTGCGGTGGTCGGCGGTCTGGTGGTGGGTCTGCTGCTCTCCTACGTGAGCGGCTACGCCGGCAGTGATCTCACGCCGCTCGCGGTGCTGGTCCTGCTGCTGGCGGTGCTGTTGGTCCGGCCCGGTGGGTTGTTCGCCCCGGTCTCGGCGAGGCGGGTGTGAGCGCCACGAGGGCGGCCCTGCCGCCGAAACGGCAACTGGTCGACACGGGCCGACCCGTCGACCGGCGACGCGGCTCGACCCTGTTGCGCCACCTCGTGATCGTGTTCGCTGTCGGGCTCCTGCTGGTCGGGGTCAGCTACGCCGTCGAGCCGTTCCGGAACTTCCAACTCGCCACCGTGGCGGCCTACCTCTGCGCGACCGCCGGGCTGACCGTCCTCACCGGCCTCAACGGGCAACTGTCGCTCGGGCACGGGGCGTTGATGGCCACCGGCGCGTACTCCGTGGCTCTGTGCCAGAACGCGTTCGCCGACCGCGGGATGACCGGCGGCTGGCTGTTGCCGCTCTCGCTGGTCGCGGCGATCGTCAGCACGGTCGCGGTGGGCGCGTTGGTAGGTGTGGCCGCGGCCCGGCTGCGTGGCCCGTACCTGGCCGGGGTCACCCTCGCGGTGGCCATCGTCGTGCCGGCGCTGGCCGTCAGCTTCGACGGCGTGTTCAACGGCGAGCAGGGGTTGTCCGTGCCGGTGGAGCCGCCGCCGTTGGCGCTCGGCCCCTACTTCCCGTACGAGCGGTGGCAGCTCTGGCTCACCGGCGCGGCGACTCTGCTCGCCCTGCTTCTGCTGGCCAACCTCATCCGCAGCCGGTACGGGCGGACCTTCCGGGCGGTCCGGGACGACGAGGTGGCGGCGCGTCTCGCCGGCATCCACGTGGCCCGCACCCAGGTCCTCGCGTTCGTGGTCAGTGCCGCCACCGCCGGGCTCGGCGGCGCGTTGCTGGCGGTCCTCGCGCAGAGCGTCTCCCCGGGGGCGTTCTCGCTGACCCTGTCGCTGTTCCTGCTGATGGCCGTGGTGATCGGCGGTCTCGGCCGGCTCAGCGGCGCGTTGTGGGGGGCTGTCCTGCTGGTCGCCCTGCCCGACCTCACCCACTCCGTGACGGAGTTGCTCACGCTGTCGCCCGCGGTGGCGCAGCGGCTGGAGGGCAACCTCCCACTGGCGATCTTCGGCCTCACCCTGATCGTCGTCATGATCGCCGCGCCCGGTGGCGTGCAGGGACTGCTGTCCCGTCTTGGTCGGCGCCTGCGGGCCCGGCGTTCCTGAGCTGTTTCTGAGCCCGGCCCCGGCCGGGCGCCCCACCACCCACACCGTCCCCGCAAACCGGACCGAGAAAGGTCGGTGTTCTCCATGCACCGTTTGGCACAACGTGGTCTCGCGATCGCCAGCACCATCGCCCTGTTGGCCGCCGCCGCTGGTTGCAGCGGTGACGACGGCTCCGGTCCCGGGGGAGCATCGGTGCCGGGCGTCACCGACACCGAGGTCGTCGTCGGCACGCACATGCCGCTCACCGGGCCGGCCTCGGCCGGCTACTCGAAGATCGCCCCGGCGACGAAGGCGTACTTCGACTACGTCAACGCCAACGGCGGTGTGCACGGCCGGAAGATCACCTACAAGATCATGGACGACGGCTACAACCCGGCGAACACCCAGCAGGTGGTCCGTCAGCTCGTCCTGCAGGACAAGGTCTTCGCCATCCTCAACGGCCTCGGGACGCCGACACACACCGGCGTGCTCGACTTCCTCAAGAGCAACCGGGTGCCCGACCTGTTCGTCGCCTCCGGCAGCCGTAGCTGGGACCAGCCGGACAAGTATCCCGGCACGTTCGGGTTCAACCCGGATTACACGGTCGAGGGCAAGATCCTCGCCAACTACGCGAAGGAGAACCTGGCCGGGCAGAAGGTGTGCTTCCTCGGTCAGGACGACGACTTCGGCCGGGACAGCCTGGCCGGTGTGGAGAAGGTGCTCGGCGCGGGTGCCGTGGCGGTCAAGCAGACGTACGTCACCAGCAACACCAACGTCGCGCCGCAGATCGGCGCGTTCAAGGCGGCCGAGTGCAAGGTCGTCGTGCTCGCCACCGTGCCCGGCTTCACCGCGCTGTCGATCGGCACCGCCGCGCGGCTGGGCTTCAAGGCGCAGTGGCTGGTCTCCAACGTCGGGGCCGACCACCCGACGCTGGCCAAGCAGCTCGGCGCCTCCGCCCCGATCCTGGAGGGCATGGTCGGTACCAACTACCTGCCGATGCAGAACGACACGGCCAACCCGTGGATCCAGCTCTTCACGAAGGTCAACAAGGAGCACAACGGGGACGCGCCGTTCGACGGCAACACCGTCTACGGCATGTCCGTCGGCTACCTCTTCGTGCAGACGTTGCTCGCCGCCGGCAAGGACCTCACCCGCGAGAAGGTGATCGAGGCCGTGCAAAAGGGTGGCTTCCAGGGCCCCGGCCTCGTGCCGCTGCGCTTCTCCGACAAGGACCACTCCGGGTACGGCGGGCAGCGGCTGAGCCGGGTGAGCGGGGGAGTGCAAAGCTACTTCGGGCCGGCGTACGAGACCGACGAGGCGGACGGGGCGGTCAACGAGTACACCGCCCCGCCGGCAGCGCCGCCGGCGAACGGGGTGCCGACCGGCTCCTGACGACCCGGACAACAGCCGCCCGACCGGGCGTGGTCGCGCGTGACCATGCCCGGTCGGACGGCTGTGCCCACTCCTTCCGACCCATCGTTCCGGGGCGTTGACCACCACCGATCCGCCCTCCTACTATCTGCACTGTGAATGCATATACGACCCGGCTCGTGGACCGTGTCGCCATCGTCACCGGCGCGAGCCGCCGACGGCGGCGTCTCGCTGACCGGCCGGGCCGGATGACCGTGCCGACGGTCGGCCCGGAACAGCTGATCACCGCCTGTCTAGACTCGGCGGTGCGTCAGGGGGCGCCGTGGCGGTGAGGAGGCGGGGGCGGATGGACGGGGTCGAGGTGGCGAGTCGGGTCGACGGGCGCACCGCCCGGGCCGAGCGCACCCGTGCGGCCATCGTCGAGGCGCATCTCGCACTCATCGGTGAGGGTGACCTGCGCCCGACGGGGGAGCGCATCGCCGAACGGGCCGGCATCTCGCTGCGGACGCTGTGGACCAACTTCAAGGACATGGAGACGCTCTTCGAGGCGAGCGGCGCGGAGGTGCTCCGCCAACAGGACGCCGCCTTCCGGCCGGTGCCGACCGGGTTGCCGCTGGCGAAGCGGGTCGACGCGTACTGCCGGCAGCGGGCCCGGCTGCTCCAGCTCATCACGCCGTCGGCGCGGGCCGCGCAGATGCGGGAGCCGGTCTCCGAACAGCTGCACCGCAACCGCCTCAAGCACATCGACCGGGTGCGCGACGAGGTCGAGGAGCTTTTCGCCGCCGAGTTGGCCCAGGCTGGTCGGGGTCGGCAGCAACTGCTCAACGCCCTGGTGGCGGCGAGCATGTGGCCGGCCTGGTCGATGCTGCGCTACGGCCTCGGGCTCGGCGTGGACCAGGCTCGCGCGGTGATGACCCGGACGGTGGGTGCCCTGTTGGCCGAGGTCGCGGCCGACTGACGCCGGCAGGCGACACCGTTCCGACGAGGCCCACCGGCTTCGACCGCGTCGACCTGTCGCGGCAGCAGAGAGCAGCTCTTTCCATTCGGTTTCCGATGAGTGACACTGGCATGCATGGTTACTGCATCGAGAGTGCAATTAACCGTGCTGCGTGGGCGAGACGACGAATGTCGAGCGCTCCGGCGCCTGCTCGACGGGGTGACCGACGGCGGCGGCGCCCTGCTGTTGCAGGGGGAGCCCGGATCGGGCCGAACCGCGCTGGTCGGTTACGCCCACCGGTACGCCCAGAGCTGCACCGTGCTCGCCGGGAACGGGCTCGCCGAGGAGGCCGCCCTGCCGTACGCCGGCCTGCAACGCCTGCTCGACCCGGTGCTCGACCGGATGGCCGCACTGGCGGACGAGCAGCGCCAGCTGCTGCGGCGCGCGCTGGCCGGGGAGAGCTGCCCGGCCGACCGCCAACTGACGCTGTCGATGGCGGTGCTCGGGTTGCTCGCCGCCGGCGCCGGGGACCATCCGTTGCTCGTCATCATGGACGACGTCGACCGGGGCGATCCGCAGACGGCGCAGGTGCTGGCCTTCGTGGCGCGCAGGCTGCGGCACCTGCCGGTCGCAGTCCTGCTCACCGCGGATGTCACCACCATGGTCGACGGAATACCGGCGCACCGACTCCGGCCGCTCGACGCGCGCGACAGCGTCGCCATCCTCACGGACCGGCTGCCCGAGTGCCCCACCGCGCCGGTCGCGGCCACCCTCGCGGTGGTCGGTGGCGGCAACCCGCAGGCCCTGGTGGATCTCGCCCAGGTGCTCACTCCGGGGCAGTGGCGGGGGGAGGATCCGCTGCCCGCCGCGCCACCGGCGGACGGCGCGCTGGGCCGCGCGTACCGGGCCCGGCTGGACCGACTACCGCCGGACACCCGGCGGGTGCTGCTGCTCGCGGCACTCGACGAGGACGGCGAGCCGGGCACGCTGATCCGGGCGGCGGCTGTCGCCGGCACCGAGGTCGAGGCGCTTGCCCCGGCGGAGGTCGCCGGCCTGGTCCGCGTCGAGCCGCGGGGCGTCACGTTCCCGCAACCGTTGGTTCGCGCTCTGATCGCGTCGGGTGCGACGCTCGCGCAACGGCGCACGGCGCACCGACTCCTCGCCGGGGTGCTGGGCGCCGACGGGCAGCGGCTGCGCCGGGCGATGCATCTCGCCGCCGCCGCGGCCGGCGCGGACCCGGCCCTCGCCGACGAGCTGGAGGAGGCGGCGGTCGGTGGCGCCGACGGCTGGGCCACCGCGTCGGCAGCGCTGCGCTGGGCCGCCGACCTCAGCGACGAACCAACCCGGACAGCCGCCCGGCTGCTGACCGCCGCCCAGTACGCCTGGGTCGGGGGACAGCCCGACGTGGCTCGGCTCCTCCTCGACCGTCTCCGCCCCGTGTGCACGGACCCGGCCGTCCGGGGTCGTGCCGACCTGCTGCTCGGTGAGCTCGAGCTGCGGTGCGGCACGGCGGCACGTGCGTCGGCCCGGTTGCTCACCGCCGCCGCAGCGGTGGCCGGGACCGATCGTGCGCGGGCACTGTCCGGGCTGGTCCGAGCCGGCGAGGCGGTCTGCTTCGCCGGAGACCAGTACCGGTACGCCGAGGTGGGCCGCCGGGCGTCGGCGTTGCGACGGCCGGACGACCCTCCCGCCCTGGAGCTGATGGGCAGTCTGGTCGCCGGGGTCGCGGCGACCCTGCGGGGTGACCACGAGCGGGCCGGTCCCGCGCTGCGTCGCGCCGTCGTGCTCGGTGGCCGGCTGACCGGGCCGGCGTCGACGCCCACCGCGCTGAGCTGCGCCGCGGCAGCCGGCCTGGTGGTCGCGGTGGACGGCGCGGCACACCAACTCGCCGACCGTGCCGTCGCGGTGGCCCGGGAGCGGGGCGAGCTGTCCATGCTGTCCCGGGCGCTGGAGTTGCGGGCGGTCGCCGAGTACTGGTTGGGTCGGCACGAGGCGGCGGCGGAGACCTCCCGCGACGGGCTGCGCGTCGCCCGGGCCACCGGTCAGGTCAACTGCGCCAACGTCCACCTCGGCATGCTCGCCGTGCTCGCCGCCGTGCGGGCCGACCGGGACACCAGCCTGCGGCGGATCCGCGAGATCGGCGAGGCGCCGACGCCGGGCAGCCGTCCGCACGCGCTCGCCGGTTGGGCCCTGGCGGTGCTCGACCTGGTCGACGGCCGACACGCCGAGGCCGCGGACCGGTTGGCGTCGTTGGCCCGGCTCGGTACCGGGCGCGGTCAGGTGCTCGTACAGGTGATGGCCACTCCGTACCTGGTGGAGGCGGCAGCGCACCTGCCCTGCCGGCCGACGGCGACGGCGGCGCTCGCCGTGTTCGACCGATGGGCCAGCAGCACCGCGAGCCCGTTGCGGCGGGCCCTGTCCGCCCGGTGCCACGCGCTGCTCGCGCCTCGCGGCGGCCCCGAGGCCGAGCAGGAGTTCCAGCGGGCGCTACGGATGCACCCGACCGAGGCCGGCACGTTCGAGCGGGCACGCACCGAGCTGCTCTTCGGTCAGGAGCTGCGCCGCAGCCGACGCCCCCGTGACGCACGTACGCACCTGCACCAGGCCCGCGAGATGTTCACGCTGCTCGGGGTCGGTCGCTGGGCCGAGCAGGCCACCACGGAGCTGCGGGCAGCCGGTGAGTCGGTCGGCCCACCGGACCTGCCGGCGGCGCGACTGCTGACCGGGCAGCAACTGCGGATCGCCGAGCTGGTCGCGGAGGGTGCCACCAACCGGGAGATCGCCGCCCGGATGTTCCTGTCCACCCGTACGGTCGACCACCACCTGCGCAACGTGTTCCACCGGCTGGGCATCCGCTCGCGTACCGAGTTGGCTCGTGCGTTCGCCACCGAGCGGCACGTCGGGCTGGCCTCCGACCGATGACCGTCCGGTCTGGACGGCATTAACTATCACCGCTAGTTTATTGGTCATGGAGCTCACCCTCTCCGCCGAGCAGGCGGCGGTCCGCCAACTGGCCGCCGAGTTCGCCGACCGGGAGCTGTTGCCGCACGCGGCCACCTGGGACCGACGCGAGTCGGTCGACCCCGCCATCGTCGGCATGCTGGGTGACCTGGGCTTCCTGGGGCTGACCATCACCGAGGCCGAGGGCGGCTCCGGTGGCGACCACCTCGCGTACTGCCTGGTCCTGGAGGAGCTGGGCCGGGGCGACTCGGCCGTGCGCGGCATCGTCTCGGTCTCGCTCGGCCTGGTCGCGAAGTCGATCGCCGCCCACGGGTCAGCCGTGCAGCGGGCCGAGTGGCTGCCCCGACTCTGCGCCGGCACCGCACTCGGCTGCTTCGCGCTGACCGAACCGGACAGCGGCTCGGACGCGGCAGCACTGCGGACCCGCGCGGTCCGTGACGGCGCCGACTGGGTGCTCACCGGCACGAAGACGTTCATCACCAACGGCACCACCGCCGACGTCGCGCTGGTCTTCGCCCGCACCGGCGGCCCCGGGCACCGAGGCATCACCGCGTTCCTGGTGCCCACCGACAGCCCCGGGCTGACCCGACGGGAGATCCACGGCAAGCTGGGCCTGCGCGGCCAGGCCACCGGCGAGTTGCGCTTCGACGAGGTCCGTGTGCCCGACGCGGCCCGCCTCGGCCCCGAGGGCGGCGGGTTCCGCCTGGCCCTGGCCACCCTCGCCAAGGGCCGGATGTCGGTGGCCGCCGGGTGCGTCGGCATCGCCCAGGGCTGCCTCGACGCGGCGGTCGGCTACGCGGGGGAGCGGACCCAGTTCGGCAAGCCGATCGCCGGGCACCAGCTCGTCCAACAGTTGCTCGCCGCCATCGCGGTGGACACCGCCGCCGCCCGGCTGCTGGTGTGGCAGGTGGCCGACCTGGTCGACCGCGACCAGCCGTTCGCCACGGAGGCGTCGATGGCCAAGCTCTTCGCCAGCGAGGCCGCGGTCCGCGCCGCCAACAACGCGGTCCAGGTGTTCGGTGGGTACGGCTACATCGACGAGTACCCGGTCGGCAAGTACCTGCGCGACGCGCGGGTCGCCACCCTCTACGAGGGCACCAGCCAGATCCAGCAACTCCTCATCGGACGCGCGCTCACCGGCGTCAACGCCTTCTAGCTGCAAGGAGAGCAGGCATGAGAGTCTTCAGCTCGTTCGAGGAGTTGGCCGCCGCGGTCGGCGAGACCTTCGGGCCCGGGCCGTGGTTACGCATCGAACAGAGCCGCGTCGACCTCTTCGCCGACGCCACCGACGACCACCAGTGGATCCACCTCGACCCGGCCCGGGCCGCGGCGGGGCCGTTCGGCGGCACCATCGCCCACGGGTACCTGACCCTGTCGCTGCTGCCGACGCTGGCCGGTCAGCTCTACCGGGTGGACGGGGTGACGATGGGGGTCAACTACGGGCTGAACCGGGTGCGCTTCCCCGCGCCGGCCCGGGTCGGCGCCGCCGTGCGGGCCACCGCCACCATCGCCGAGGTGTCGCCGGTGAGCGGTGGCGTGCAGTTGGTCATGACGGTCACCGTGGAGAGCGACAGCGGTGGCAAGCCCGTGTGCGTCGCCGAGACCGTGAGTCGTCTCTACCGCGACGCGGGTCGATGACCGCGAAGCTGTGCGCCGGTACCGATCCCAAACGGGGGCAGGTGTCGTGGCGCGAACGAGCGCCGTCCGGGATAGCCTTGCCGCATATGGCTACCTATCGCAGCGCCTCAGTGCTTCTTGCCTCGGACGGCACCAGGACCCCCGGCACCGCCGCCCTCTTCGCCGAGCCCGCCCGCAGGGGTGGGATCCCGCCCTGGGCAGGAGACTTCCGACCTGCCAACAGCGCCGGCAACGGCCCCAAGAACGCAGTCGGGAAGACCTTCACGTTGGAGCTTCCCGACGGCAGCACCGGCAAGGTCGTGGTCCAGAGCCTCAAGAGCGGAAAGGGAGGCGTCGTGCTGGCCCTGATGGGCGAGGACGCACCCCCCTTCTGATCAGGAAGCTGATCGACGCCGGCGCCACCGGTCAGCGACGGCCGGTGGCCAGGGCGACGAGGTATTGTCCGCCGCCGGCGTCGACGCTTGCGGTCACCGGCAGTCCGGGCACCAGCCGGGAGAACCGGTCGACCAGCCAGTCGGCCGTCTCCTGGGCGTCCCTCTCGCTCGGACAGCGGGCGACCAGCTCGCGGCCGCCCTTGCGTTCGAGTCGCTCGGCGACGGCGATCAGCGGTGCGGGCTCCACCACGTGCAGACGGTCCGGCCAGGCGATGACCACCTTGACCGCGCCCTTGCGGGTGTTGCAGGCGCGGTGCGCGAGTCGCTCGGCGACCTTGGCCTTCTTGTCGGCGGTGCGGCTGTCGACGCTGGGACCACGCGGGTCGTTCACCGACATGTCGGTGTCGACCGGCTCGTCGCACACCCAGCACCGCCAACTGTCACGCCTCGCGACGTCATCGAGGAGACTCATCCCAGCAACCTAGCCCGTCGACTGGTTGGCTACGTCAGGGGGCGGAAGTAGTGCCGGACCGCGTAGCGGTAGACCTCCTCGCCGAGTTTCGCCCCCTCGACGTCAGCAGTGCGGAAGTGGACGCCGCCCCAGACGCGCGCGGCGATGAGCTCGTCGAGCGCTTGCGAAAAGCTGGTGAACTGCCGGGTCGTGCCGGAGTCGACGCTGGACCCGCTGAACGTGACGTCGTCTCGGCCGAAGAAGTGTCGGTACAGCGACATGCGCGCACCGGTGCCGCAGGCGTGGCCGGAGGGGTACTCGGGGAAGGGCGGCGTGACGAGCAGCGACTGCCAGCCTGGGTCGGCGGCCGTCCTCGGGTTACCGTCCGTGTCGGCCTGCTGGATCGCGGTGACCGGACGCCAGTAGCTCCAGAAGTCCTTCTGGCTGAAGCACGCCACGCCTGAGTCGGCCACGATGAGGTCGGTCATCGCGAAGAAACGCGCGGTCTGCAGGGCGTCCAGCTGTTGGGTGGTGGCGAGCTGTCGCTTGATCTCCCAGGAGCCGGATCGCCGGTCGTGCCACCAGAGCGCGGCCTCCGTCTGGTCCTGCGTGCGCACCGTGCTCGTCGCCGAGCCGACCTCCTTCACCTCGTTGAGGTCGCGGGTGTAGGCGCTGCTGGTCAGTCGCGGCGGCTCGGGTGCGCGGAACATCGACGCACGGGGGATGAGGAACGGCCGCATGTGGCCGGTCCATGCGCCCTGGGACAGGTTCAGCGGCGGCGTGGGTCGCCACTGGCCGGGCCTTGTCCCTTGGCTCCACTGCTGGTCCCCGAACGCGCCGTCGTCCTGCCGTGCGGTGACCATCGCGGCCGCGGCTTGAGCCCCGATCCTGATGCCGCCCTGCTTCGACCGCCCGTCGCGAATCGTGGCGAGAGCCGCGTCGTACTGTGCCCGAAGCCGCTCCCGCTGATCGGGGAAGAGAGCAGCGAGCACGTCATGGGCGGCGGTGGCGACGGCAGCGTCCACCGACTCGGTCCCGCTCGACGGCGGTGCGGTGAGGTACGGCTGGTACGGGGTGCCGGCGATCGCGTTCAGCGCGTCGTAGACGGCCCCGTTCACCATTGCGAAACTGCGCACCTGCTCGTTCGGTTGCTGGGCCGCGACATCCCAGATTGCCGTCTGGGCATTCAGGTCCCAGGTGACCACCGGATTGGCGCGGCCGGTGCCGGAGACCGCAGCTGCGGGCGCCGGCCCGGTCATCGTGGAGGCGACCAGCGTGCCGAGCGCGATGGTTGCGGAAATGATGCGTGACCAGATCACGCGACGTGATTGCTTACGGCTCGTCATGATCTCCCCGTCGGTCGGATGTCGATGTTGGCTGTCGAACGCAGGCGGCGTACGAAGTGAAATCGATGACGATCGAAAATAACATTGGTGAGCCTTGATGGATGCCCGTCCGGTCGGCTCCTGCGTCTACGCCCGATCCGGTGCTCGTCGGGCGGCGGTTACACCGCGGATGCGTGAGCTGGGTGGAGTACCGAGTCGAGCCAGCGCAGCTGACGTCGGACGTGGACCGCCTCGCCGCCTTCGTGACCGTTGAACGGGTAGACGTGGATCTCCCGCTCCGGCGGGACCGGTCGCCCGTTCGCGGCGCCGTAGTGGTTGTAGGCGGCGAAGGCGGTTCGCGGCGGACAGACGGTGTCGCGTCGGCCGACCCCGAAGTGCGCCGGCGCGGTCGCCCGGCGCGCGAAGTTCACACCGTCGACATAGGACAGCGTGTGCCACACCGCCTCCTCGGCCTCCCGGTGCACGGCCAGGTAACGCGCGATCTCACCGTACGGCGCGGGTTCGCTGACCTGGACGGCGCGTCGCATGTCACAGAGGAACGGCGCGGTGGTCAGCACCGCGTCGAGGTCGTCCACGAGGCCGGCCACCGCCAGGGCGAGGCCGCCGCCCTGGCTGTTGCCGACCACGCTGACCCGGTCGCCGTCGACCCCCGGCAGGGCGCGGACCGCCTCGACGGCTCTGACCGCGTCGGTGATCAGGCGGCGGTAGTGGTAGTCACGCGGATCGAGGATTCCCCAGGTGACCGGCGAAGGCCCGCCGGGCGCGCCGTGCGGGTCGGGGGTGTCCCCGGCGCCGTACTGCCCCGCCTGGCCGCGGTTGTCCATCAACAGGTGCGCGTACCCGGCCACCGGCCAGGTCAGCCGCTCGTGCGGCAGGCCCCGGCCGCGACCGTAGCCGGCGTACTCGACCACGGCCGGCAGTGACTCTCGAACGCCGGCCGGGCGGGTGTACCAGGCCCGCACGTGGTCGCCGCCGAAGCCGGTGAAGGTGACGTCCCAGGAGTCGAGCAGCCGGAGCTTGGTGGGCTCCGGACGGACGTCGACGAGCACCGGTCGGGCCGCCACCTCGGCGAGCGTGTCCCGCCAGAACTGGTCGAAGTCGTCGGGCTCGGCGACGTCCGGGGCGTACCGCTGGAGTTCGTCGAGAGTGAAGGCGGAGTAGGGCACGGGTCCTCGCAGGGGCCGGGGTCAGTGCGGGTCGGGGGGTGGTGCGGTGCTCTCCCGGACGACCAACTCGGTCACCAGGTCGATCCGGCTGGTCGCCGGCTCGTTGCCCTTGGCCATGTCGAGCAACATCTGGGTGGCGATGCCGGCCATGTCGCGCAACGGCTGGTTGATCGTGGTGAGGGCCGGGTCGGTCCAGGCGGAGACCGGCAGATTGTCGTACCCGATCACCGAAAGGTCCTCGGGCACGCGGAGGCCGCACTGGCGGGCGGCCCGGAGCACCCCCATGGCCTGGATGTCCGAGCCGGCGAAGATCGCCGTGGGCCGGTCCGGTCGGCGGAGCAGTTGGAGCCCGTGGGCGTGCCCGGCACCAGCGGAGAAGCCGCCGTAGCGGACCAGCTCGCGGTCGACCACCATCCCGGCCTCCTCGTGGGCCGACTGGAAGCCGGCGGCCCGGGCGCGGCTGCACAGCACGTCAGGCGGCCCGGAGATGACGGCGATCCTCCGGTGCCCGAGGTCCAGGAGGTGCCGGGCGGCGAGCAGGCCGCCGTTCCAGTTGTTCGAGCCGACGGTGGGCACGGAGGCCGAGGTCGCGCTGTCGGTGTCGACGACGACGAACGGTATGCCCTGGCGTCGCAGGTGCTGTTGTTGGGCCTCGGCCAGGTGGGAGAGGACGAACACCACACCCAGGGGTCGGTCGGCGAGCAGCGCCTCCAGCCATCGGGCCGGCGGGCGGTGCGCGCCGTCGAGTTGGGCGACCGACAACCCGACGCGGGCCGCGGTGGTCGCCGCCTCCACGCCGCGCAGGATCTCCATCGCCCATCCGGTGTCGAACTCGTGGAACACGAGTTCGATGCGCCCACTGCCGGTCGAGGGCCGCCGGGCGCGGCGTTGGTACTGGTGGCGGTCGAGGCTCGCCTCCACCCGGGCTCTGGTGCCGGGAGCGACGTCACCGCGTCCGTTGAGGACCTTGGACACCGTCGCGACCGAGACGCCGACGTCGTTGGCGATGGTCGCGATGGTGGTGGAGGCGGGTGGGTCGAGTGGGCGGTGCTCCGTCATCGCAGCCTCACGCAACATCCGAAAGTTTCGGCAGACCCTAACACGATCAGCCATTCCCGCCAGTCGATGCTGACGCCGCGTGGACCTACCCGGTTCGCTCTCCGGCTCGCGGGCGGGCGGTGCGCTCGGGATGGGTCACGGCGTGCCGGCAATGATCGCCGAAGGTCCGTGCGAGCCCTTGACACTCATCGATGGGGCACTTAGGTTGCCGAAAAGGTTACGCGGGATTCCGGAAAGTTTCGGATCGTGGGAAACGTCGGCTACGAACCTGGCTCCGCGAGGTGATGTGGCCGGAGCTGAGGGGTCTTGGCATGAGAAGTCAGTTGCCCGGGGACAGCGACGCCGCGCCGTGGCGCGATTCGCGGCTCTCGCCGACCGAGCGGGCCGAGGCGCTCGTGCCGATGATGTCGCTGGAGGAGAAGGTCGCCCAGCTCGTCGGGGTCTGGGTCGGCGCCGACGCCACCGGCGAGGGCGTGGCGCCCCACCAGTCCGACATGATCAGTGAGACGCCGCAGTGGAGCAGTGTCATCCGGTACGGGTTGGGCCAGCTCACCCGCCCGTTCGGCACCGCGCCGGTCGATCCCGTGCTGGGCGCCCGGTCGCTGGCCGCCTCGCAGGCGCAGATCGTCGCCGCCAGCCGGTTCGGCATCCCGGCGCAGGTGCACGAGGAATGCCTCACCGGGTTCGCGGCGTGGCGGGCCACCGTCTACCCGACGCCGCTGAGCTGGGGCGCGTCCTTCGATCCCGAACTGGTCGAGGCGATGGCCGACCGGATCGGGCGCTCCATGCGCGCCGCCGGTGTGCACCAGGGCCTCGCCCCGGTCCTGGACGTCACCCGCGACTACCGCTGGGGCCGCACCGAGGAGACGATCGGCGAGGACCCCTACCTGGTGGGGACGACAGGTGCCGCGTACGTGCGGGGCCTGGAGCGGGCCGGTGTGGTGGCCACGCTGAAACACTTCGCCGGCTACTCGGCCTCCCGTGGCGGACGCAACCTCGCGCCGGTGCCGATGGGCCCTCGGGAGTTGGCCGACGTCATCCTGCCGCCGTTCGAGATGGCGCTGCGCCACGGCGGTGCCCGCTCGGTGATGAACTCCTACGCGGAGATCGACGGTCTGCCCGTGGCCGCCGACCCCGGATTGCTGACCAGGTTGCTGCGCGACGAGTGGGGCTTCACCGGCACCGTGGTCGCCGACTACTTCTCCGTACGCTTTCTGGAGACCCTGCACGGTGTCGCCGACGGCGCCGCCGACGCCGCCCGGCTTGCCCTGCGAGCCGGGATCGACGTCGAGTTGCCCACTGTGGACACCTTCGGTGCGCCGCTGGTGGAGGCGGTGCGTCGTGGAGAGGTGGACGAGGCGCTGATCGACTGCGCGCTGCGCCGGGTGCTGATCCAGAAGATCGAGGTCGGTCTGCTCGACGAGGGTTGGCAGGAACTGCCCGACGACGTGGCGGCTCTGCGGTTCGACGACGACGTCAGCCAGGACGTCGCCGTACGCCTCGCCCGGCAAGCCGTCGTCCTGCTGCGCAACACCGGCGTCCTCCCGCTGCCCGTCGGCAACCGGGTGGCCCTGGTCGGCCCGGTCGCCGACGATCCGATGGCCCTGCTCGGCTGCTACTCGTTCCCCAACCACGTGGGTGTGCACCACAGCGAGTTCGGGCTCGGTCTCGACATCCCTTCCCTGCGCGACGAGTTGGCCCGACGTGTTCCGCTGCTCACTCACGAACCCGGCTGCGCCATCACCGGCGAGGACACCTCGGGCATCCCGGCCGCGGTCGCCGCGGCAGCCGCCGCCGACGTGTGTGTGCTCGCCGTCGGTGACCGGGCGGGGATGTTCGGCCGGGGCACCTCGGGTGAGGGCTGCGACGCAGCCGACCTGCGGCTGCCCGGTGTGCAGGCCGACCTGGTCCGGGCCGTCCTCGCCACCGGTACCCCGGTCGTCCTGGTGCTGATGACCGGCCGCCCCTACGCGCTCGGGCCGGAGTTCGACGCCGCGGCGGGCGTGGTGCAGGCGTTCTTCCTCGGCCAGCTCGGCGGGCAGGCGCTCGCCGAGGTCCTCACCGGCGTGGTCAACCCGTCCGGCCGGTTGCCGGTCAGCGTGCCCCGCGACGCGGGCGGAATGCCGAGCACCTACCTGGCGCCGCCGCTCGGTCGGCGCAACAAGGTCTCCTCGATCGACCCGACACCGAGCTACCCGTTCGGCCACGGGTTGAGCTACACCACCTTCGAGTGGTCCGACGCCAGGATCGTCGAGGCGGCGGACGAGGCGCGGGACGAGCCGGCGGTCTGGCCGGTCGACGGCGAGGTACGGGTGCGGATCACCGTCGCCAACACCGGTGACCGGGCTGGCACCGAGGTCGTGCAGCTCTACCTGCACGACCCGGTCGCACAGACCACCCGCCCGGTGGTCCGGCTGATCGGGTACACCCGACTGCCGTTGGCGCCCGGCGAGTCGGCGCACGTGACGTTCGGTGTGCCGGCCGACGTCGCGTCGTTCACCGGGCTGTCCGGTCGGCGCGTCGTCGAGCCCGGCGACGTCGAGCTGCGGTTCGGTCGGTCGAGCGGCGACGTGGTGGCGAGCCTGCCGCTGCGGTTGACCGGTGCCGAGCGCCAGGTAGGTCACCAGCGGGAACTGTTCACGTCGGTGCGGATCGAGCCCCTCGTGGCCGTTCCGCAGTCCGTGTAGGAGGCCGAGGTGACGTCCACGTTGCGGCCACCCCCGCCGGCGCCGCCGCGCTCGCCGGCGGTTCCCAGCCCCGCCCCCCACTCGCCGCGCCGCGGCCGGACCTGGCGGCAGGCGCTTCGCCGGGACTGGCAGCTCTACTCGCTCGCGGTCCTGCCGCTGCTCTTCTTCCTGGTCTTCCGGTACCTGCCGATGCTCGGGAACATCATCGCCTTCCGCCGTTTCAAACCGGGCGGCAACATCTTCGGTGAGTACTGGGTCGGGCTGCGGTACTTCCGGATGTTCCTCACCGACCCGACGTTCTGGGAGGTGTTCACCAACACGCTGGTGCTCGGGACGCTGACCCTGCTGTTCTGCTTCCCGCTGCCGATCGTGCTGGCGCTGCTGCTCAACGAGGTGCGTGCCCGCCGGTTCAAGCGGTTCGTGCAGTCGGTGTCGTACCTGCCGCACTTCCTGTCGATCGTGATCGTGGCGGCGATGGTCATGCAGTTGACCTCGATCGAGGGCACGGCCAACCAGATCGTCGGCCTGTTCGGCGGTGATCCGGTGGCGTTCCTGCAGCAACCGGGGTGGTTCCGCACCATCTACGTCTCGTCCGAGGTCTGGCAGACCGTCGGGTGGGGCACGATCCTCTACCTCGCCGCCCTCACCACCATCGACGAGGACCTGTACGAGGCCGCCCGGATCGACGGCGCCGGCCGGCTGCGGCAGACCTGGCACGTCACCCTTCCCGGCATCCGGCCCACCATGATGACGCTGCTGATCCTCAACATCGGCAGTTTCCTGGCGGTCGGGTTCGAGAAGATCCTGCTGCTCTACAACCCGCTGACCTACCCGACCGCGGACGTGATCTCCACCTACCTGTTCCGGATGGGTTTCCAGTCCAGCAACTTCAGCTACGCCGCCGCCATCGGTCTGTTCGAGGCGGTGATCGGGCTGGTCCTGGTCCTGTCGGCGAACCTCATCTCCCGTCGCACAGTGGGGACGAGCCTGTGGTGATCCTCGGCGCGAAGCGCGACGCCCCGAAGACGCGCGGCCCGGTGGACAGCCGCGGCTACCGGATCTTCCGAGTCGTCAACACGATCGTCCTGCTCGGCGTCGTGTTCGTGACGCTGTACCCGTTCCTCAACATCGTGGCCCGCTCGCTCAGCGAAGAGGCGTACATCATCGCCGGGAAGGTGAGCATCGTCCCGCGCGGGTTCGACCTGACCGCGTACAAGCTGCTGATGTCCGACGCGCTGTTCTGGACGAACTACCGCAACACCGTGGTCTACACGGTGGTCGCCACGCTCATCTCGATCGTGCTGACCACCTGTTACGCGTACGTGTTGTCGAAGCCGCAGCTCAAGGGGCGTGGCCTCCTGGTCGGCATCGCGCTGTTCACCATGTTCTTCTCCGGCGGTCTGATCCCCAACTACGTGCTGGTCACCAGCCTGGGCATGAAGAACACCATCTGGGCCGTGGTGATCCCCAACGCCATCAGTGTCTTCAACCTGCTGGTCATGAAGGCGTTCTTCGAGAGCCTGCCGACCGAGTTGGAGGAGGCGGCGGCGGTCGACGGGCTGAACACGTACGGCATCCTGTTGCGGATCGTGCTGCCGCTGTCGAAGGCGATCATCGCGACGATGGTGCTCTTCTACGCGGTCTCCTTCTGGAACTCGTGGTTCACCGCGTTCCTCTACATCGACGAGCAGGACCTGCTCCCGGTGACCGTCTACCTGCGCAACCTCATCGCGGGCGCCACGAGCGCCGAGTCGGCCGCCGCCGACGCCGACAAGGTCCAGGCCGCGGCCACCCTCCAGGCCGTGACGATCGTGCTCACCACCCTGCCCATCCTGGCGGTGTACCCCTTCGTCCAGCGGTACTTCGTCCGCGGCGTGATGCTCGGCGCCGTCAAGGGATGACGTCGGCCACCGCACCGCTTCCACCGAACCCCACCACCGAAAGGACGAGCCATGCTCCACAAGACGTGGCGCCGCGTGGCGATAGCCACCGCGGGTCTGCTCGCGCTCACCCTCAGCACCGCCTGTTCCGAGGACCCCGGCGAGTCGAAGGACCTCTCGGAGAACCGGGTCGGCGCGATGGCCGACTACGGTGTCGGCGACCAGTTCAAGGCCACCGAGGCGCTCTCCTTCTCCACCCTCTACAACAACCACACGTTCTATCCGCTCAAGGAGGACTGGCTGTTCTGGTCCGAGTTGACCAAGCGGACCAACGTCAAGATCGAGCCGGTGGCGGTCCCGCTCAGTGACTACGAGCAGAAGCGCAGCCTGCTGATCGGCGCCGGGGACGCCCCGCTGATCATCCCGAAGACGTACCACCCGCAGGAGGACGCGTTCGTGTCCTCCGGGGCCATCCTCCCGGTGAGCGACTACCTGGATCTGATGCCCAACCTCAAGGAAAAGATCACCAAGTGGAACCTCAAGCCGGAGATCGACAACCTGCGGCAGGCCGACGGTAAGTTCTACCTGCTGCCCGGCCTGCACGAGAAGCCCACGCAGGACTACACGGTGCTGGTGCGCACCGACATCATGCAGGAACTCAACCTGGCGACCCCGAAGACCTGGGACGACCTGTACACGGTGCTCAAGGCGATGAAGGCGAAGTACCCGAACGTCTACCCGTACTCCGACCTCTTCAGCAAGCCCAACCCGACCGGCGCCCTGCTGGGGATCCTCGGCTCGTCCCACGGCACCTACGCGGGCTGGGACTTCCAGCACGCCACCTGGGACCCGACGGCGAAGAAGTTCACCTACACCGGCTCGTCCGAGCAGTACAAGCAGGTGGTCACCTACCTGCACAAGCTCGTCGCCGAGGGACTGCTCGACCCGGAGAGCTTCACCCAGACCGACGACCAGGCACGCCAGAAGCTCGCCAACGGCAAGTCCTTCGTGGTCACCGGCAACGCACAGACGCTCGTCAACAACCACCGGCCCGACCTGGCCAAGACTCTGCCGAACGCCAAGATGGCCAAGATTCCGCTGCCGATGGGCCCCACCGGCGAGGTCAATCCCTTCCCCCGGCTGGAGAACGGCATCATGATCTCCTCGAAGGCTCGGGAGAGCAAGAACTTCGTGGCCATGATGCAGTTCGTCGACTGGTTGTGGTATTCGGACGCCGGCCTGGAGTTCGCCCGCTGGGGCATCGAGGGCACCACCTTCACCAAGGACGCGACCGGTAAGCGCACGCTCAACCCCGGAGTCGATTTCCTCGGCCTCAACCCGAAGGCCCCCAAGCACCTGCAGAAGGACTTCGGCTTCCAGAACGGCGTCTTCGCCTACGGTGGCACCCCCGACCTGGTGCGTGGGTTCTTCTCCCCGGAGGAGTTGGAGTTCCAGAAGGTGATGGACGCCCGCACGCCGAGGGCGGTCCCCCCGCCGCGCCCGTTCACCGACGAGGAACGCGAGCAGGTGTCGCTCTGGGAGACCCCGCTGAAGGACTTCGTCACCCAGAACACGCTGAAGTTCGCCCTCGGCCAGCGGCCCCTCACCGAGTGGGACGCGTACGTGGCCGAGTTGAAGGCCAAGAACTCCGAGCAGTACATCGACCTGGTCAACAAGGCCTACGAGCGCTTCCAGAAGAACAACGGCTGATCAACGGGGAGTCCGGGCGGGCGGCCCCAACCCCCCGACCGGACTTCCCGGCGACCACCGGCCCGGTGCGACGCGCGCGACCCGCCCGCCCTCCGGCAGGACGACCAGAGGACAGCGGTGCGCGGCACCGTCTCCGACCGGAAGGAGCGACCGTGAGTGGCGCGGCCCAGACCTGGCGACAGTTCGGCGAGGGACCACTGTCGCGGATCACCTCACGCGTCTACATCCTGCTCGTGGTCGAGCTGCTCCTGCTCCTCACCACCCTGCCCGGTCTGCTCCCGCTGCTGGTGCTGGGCCGCGACCCCAGCAACCTGCCGCTGGTCGCGCTGTTCCTGACACCGGTCGGCCCGGCGGTCTCCGCCGCCCTGTACGCCCTGCGTCACCAGCGAACCGACCTCACCGACCTGCGCCCCACCGCCCTGTTCTGGCGCGGTTACCGGGCGAACGTGGCCGGCGTCCTGCGCGTCTGGGTGCCGACGCTGCTGTGGCTGACCGTGCTCGCCATGAACCTCGCCTACCGCGACGCGGTCGGCCTTGCGGGCTGGTGGACGGTGCCGCTGCTCCTGCTCGCCGTGGGGGTGACACTCTGCGCGGCCAACGCCCTGGTGATCACCTCATTGTTCGACTTCCGCACCCGTGACGTGCTCCGGCTGGCCGTGCACTTCCTCGTGCGTACCCCCGGTGTCACCCTCGGCACCGCGCTGTTGCTGGCGGCGGCGACCGGCGTCACCGCGGTCTTCTCCGAGGCGGTGCTGGCGATGTTCGGCTCGGTCGCGGTCCTGGCGCTCCTGCGCGTCGGTGACCCGATGGTCGACCTGATCCGGAAGGAGTTCGCGGCATGAGCCTGCCCGTCACCGCCAAGGTGCCCTTCGGGGGCGACTACAACCCCGAGCAGTGGCCCGAGGACGTCTGGAAACAGGACCACCGTCTCTTCGACAGCGCCCGGATCGACCTGGTCACCCTCGGCGTGTTCGACTGGGCGCTCACCCAGCCCGCCGAGGAGGTGTACGACTTCTCGCTGCTGGACCGGATCGTGGAGCGGGTCGCGGCCGAGGGGCGCGGAATCTGCCTGGCGACCGGCACCGGAGCCCACCCGGCGTGGTTGGCTAAGGCGTACCCGGAGGTGACCCGCACCGACTTCGAGGGTCGCAAGCACCGGTTCGGCCAGCGACACAACTCCTGCCCCAGCTCCCCGGTCTTCCGCCGGCTCTCGGTCGAGCTGGCCCGCCGGGTCGCCCGCCGCTACGCCGACACCCCGGCGGTCGTCGCGTGGCACGTGGGCAACGAGTACGGCGGCGCCTGCTACTGCGAGCTGTGCGCGGCCGGCTTCCGGAGCTGGCTGCGCAACCGGTACGGCACCCTCGACGACCTGAACGCGGCCTGGTACACGACCTTCTGGTCGCACACCTTCACCGACTGGGACCAGATCGAGCCACCGTCGGCACTGACCGAGCACTGGCGCGGCCCGGACCACACCGCGTTCCAGGGCATCACCCTGGACTACCTGCGGTTCTCCTCCGACGCCATGCTGACCAACTTCCACGACGAGAAGGCCGCCATCCGGGAGTCCAGCCCCACCCTGCCGGTGACGACCAACTTCATGGGCATGTACCGACCGATCGACTACCACCGCTGGGCGGCGCACCTGGACTTCGCCTCCTGGGACAACTACCCGCCGGACGACGAGTCCGCGGCTCGGATGGCGCTGACCCACGACCTGATGCGAGGGCTCAAGGACGGCCAGCCGTTCTGGTTGATGGAACAGTCCCCGGGCGTGACCGCGTGCCGCGACGTCAACCCGCTGAAGCGGCCCGGCCTGATGCGGCTGTGGAGTTGGCAGGCGGTGGCGCACGGCGCCGACGCGGTGCTGTTCTTCCAGCTGCGCGCCTCCCGGGGTGCCAGCGAGAAATACCACGGCGCGGTCATCGGCCACGCCGGCCGCTCCGACACCCGGGTGTTCCGTGAGGTCGCCGAGCTGGGTGCCGAGCTGGACCGCCTCGGCCCGGCCTCGTTGGGCGCGCGGACGCCGGCCCGGGTGGCGCTGCTCTTCGACTGGGACAGCTGGTGGGCGTTGGAGATCTCCGACGGCCCGTCCCGACTGGTCCGCTACCAGCAGGTGGTGCTCGCGTACCACCGGGCGCTCTGGGACGCCGGGGTGGACCTGGACGTCGTCGCGGTGACCGCCGACCTGTCCGGTTACGCCGTGGTCGTCGCGCCGGCCCTGCACATGCTCAAGGGCGACCTGGCGCAGCGCCTGGAGGACGTGGCGGCGCGCGGCGGGTCGGTCCTGACCACCTACCTGTCGGGTCGGGTGGACGAGAACGACCAGGCCTTCCTGATGGACGTGCCGGGACCGCTCGGGCAGCTGATGGGCGTCCGGGTGGACGAGTGGGACGCACGGGGGCCGGGGGTGGTCAACCCGGTGCGCCTCGGCGCCGGCGCCGACCAGATCGACGTCGAGGCGCGGCTGCTGTTCGAACTGGTGATTCCGCAGGGCGCGCAGGTGGTCGGCACCTACCGGTCCGACTTCTACGCGGGCACACCGGCGGTGACCCGCAACTCCTTCGGCGCCGGCGACGGCTGGTACGTGGCAGCCGACCTGGACCAGGCCGGGGTCTCCTGGGTGGTCCGGCGGGTGCTCGCCCGGCACGACGTGCTCGGGCCCTACCCGGACGTCCCGGACCTGGAATCCGCCGTCCGGGTCGCGCCGGACGGGTCGCGACTGCTCTTCCTGCTCAACCACCGCGCCGACCCGGTCGAGGTGACCGCCCGGAGCAGTGGCGTCGACCTGCTCACCGGTGACCGGGCCGTGACCGGCTCCACCCTGCGCCTACCGGCGTACGGCGTCGTCGTGCTGAAGGAGGACAGGTGAACGCCGACGAGTCGGTCCACCTGGAGCAACTGATGTTCGTCGACGATCCGATGGAGACCAACGAGCCACGCGTCCACCCGGCCTGGCTGCCTCCGGAGGCGTTCCGGTCGCTCGGCGCGCGGCGTGTCCTCGTCCACGGTGACGGGTTGCTCGTCGACACCGTGCTGCACGAGGTTTCGCGCGCCTGCGCACGCTACGGCGGGCGGGTGTGGCATTCCCCCTCCTGGGACGTCGACGTCGACCTGGTGTTCGCCCTGCGCGGCGCCGACGAGCTGCCCAACTCGGCAGTGCTGGCGGCGCGGTCGGCGGGGGAGACGGCGCTGGCCGAGATCGGCGACGGGGAGTCGCTCGGCGACGAGGGATTCCTGCTGGCCCGGGACGGCGACGTGACCGTGGTGCTGGCCGACGAACCCGCCGGCCTGCTGTACGGGCTGTTCCACGTGGTCCGACTCTGTGCGGCGGCCTTCGACGCCGAGCGCCCGCCGGAGCGGCACCGGCCGGCGCTGCGTCGGCGGATGCTGAACCACTGGGACAACGTGGCCGTGCACCCGGTGATGGGCCAGGTCGAACGGGGGTACGCGGGCGGCTCGATCTTCTGGCAGGACGGCCGACCGCGCGGTGACCTGGCCCGGATCCGGGAGTACGGGCGACTGCTGGCGGCGAGCGGTGTGAACGCGATCTCGGTGAACAACGTCAACGTCGCCCGGACCGAGGCGCTGCTGCTCACCGACCGGCTCGGCGACGTCGCCGAGATCGCGGACGTGCTGCGTCCGTACCACATCCGGGTGCACCTGTCGGTCACCTTCGCCGCGCCGGTGGTCCTCGGTGGCCTGTCGACCGCCGATCCCCTGGACGAGGGGGTGCGGGCCTGGTGGGCCGCGACCACCCGCAACGTGTACGACCGCATCCCCGACTTCGGCGGCTACGTGGTGAAGGCCGACTCGGAGGGTCAACCCGGCCCGTTCACCTACGGGCGTGACCACGCCGACGGGGCGAACGTGCTGGCCGAGGCGCTGGCGCCGCTCGGGGGAGTGGTGCACTGGCGGGCGTTCGTCTACAACCACCGCCAGGACTGGCGGGATCGGTCCACCGACCGGGCGCGCGCCGCGTACGACCATTTCGCCCCGCTCGACGGCCGCTTCCGCACCAACGTGGTCGTGCAGGTGAAGTTCGGTCCGGTGGACTTCCAGACGCGTGAACCGGTCTCCCCGGTGATCGCGGCGATGCCGGCCACCCGGATCGCGGTGGAGTTGCAGGTAACCCAGGAGTACACCGGCCAGCAGCGGCACGTCTGCCACCTCGGCCCGTGGTGGGGTGAGGTGCTGCGGTTCGCGCCGTGGGGTCCGGGCGGGCGGGCGGTGGCCGACGTGGCGGCGGGCGAGTCGGGCACGGGCGGCGGTCTGGTCGCGGTCGCCAACGTGGGCGACGACCTCTTCTGGACCGGGCACCCGTTGGCGCAGGCCAACCTGTACACGTTCGGCCGGCTGGCCTGGGACCCCCGGCGGGACACCGCCGCGATCCTCGACGAGTGGATCACGCTGACCTTCCCGCCGTCGGCGACCGCCGACCCGGACCTGGTGAGGCGGACGCTGCACGAGGTCATGGACGACTCGTGGCGCACCTACGAGCGGTACACCGCCCCGCTGGGCGTCGGCTTCATGGTCAACCCCGGTGACCACTACGGCCCCGGCGTCGACGGGTACGAGTACACGCGGTGGGGCACCTACCACTTCGCCGACCGCGACGGCGTGGGCGTGGACCGCACCCGTGCGTCGGGCACCGGCTTCACCGGCCAGTACCCGCCCTACTGGGCGCAGGTGTACGAGTCGCCGGAGAGCTGCCCGGACGAGTTGCTGCTCTTCTTCCACCACGTGCCGTACGGACACGTCCTGCACAGCGGGTCGACAGTCATCCAGCACATCTACGACACCCACTTCGCCGGTGTCGAGGAGGTGACGGTGATGCGACGTCGGTGGCGGACACTGAACGGGATGATCGACCCGGCGGTGTACGAGCGGGTGGCCGAACGTCTCGACGAGCAGGTGCGCTGCGCCACCGAGTGGCGCGACCAGATCAACACGTACTTCTACCGCAAGTCCGGAGTGCCCGACGAGCGGGGACGGGACATCTACTGATCGGGACAGGGGAGGCCGGCCGGGTCTCCCCGCCGGACGTCCGACACGTTCCGAGAACTTGCCGGAAATTGCTCGCACGCAGCCGGCGGCGGTGGTGCCTGTCCATGCCGATTGGTGTGCAGGTGACCCCGGAAACCGTTGCGGCGAAAGGTTTCCGGAAGTCTTGACAATCGAGGCAGCTCGATCGAAGCTGACATGGTCACGCGAGCCGCGGTCAAGGTCGGGCGAAGGGCAGTCCTCGACTTAAGTCCCCTTCCACGCGCCTTTTTCGCAAGGGATCGCGACGATGACACTGAAGACCCGGATGCTTGGCGTCGTCATGGCGGCCGTGACACTGGCCGCCGCCGCGTTGACGTTCGCCGCACCGGCGTCGGCGGCGACGCTGACGCAGGTGACCAACTTCGGCACCAACCCCACCAACCTGCAGATGCACCTCTACGTCCCGGACCGGGTGGCGTCCCGGCCGGCGATCCTCCTGGCCATGCACTACTGCACCGGCACGGGCCCGGCGTTCCACTCCGGCACCCAGTACGCGTCCCTCGCGGACCGGTACGGGTTCATCGTGATCTACCCGTCGGCCACGCGCAGCAGCAAGTGCTGGGACGTGTACTCGCCCCAGGCGCTACGCCGTGGCGGCGGCAGCGACCCGGTCGGGCTCATGTCGATGGTCGACTACGTGAAGCAGCGCTACTCGGCCGACCCCGCGCGGATCTTCGCGACCGGCACCTCGTCCGGCGCGATGATGACAAACGTCATGCTGGGCGTCTACCCGGACGTCTTCGCGGCCGGCGCGTCCTTCGCCGGGGTGCCGTTCGCCTGCTTCGCCACCGGCGGCAGCTCGGAATGGAACAGCCAGTGCGCGAACGGGCAGCTCATCAGGACCGCCCAGCAGTGGGGAGACCTGGTCCGCGAGGCGTACCCGGGCTACAGCGGCCCGCGGCCCCGGATGCAGATCTGGCACGGCACCAACGACGAGACGCTGCGCTACCCGAACTTCGGTGAGCAGGTCAAGCAGTGGACCAACGTGCACGGGCTGAGCCAGACCCCGACGTACACCGACTCCCCGCAGTCCGGTCACACCCGCACCCGGTACGGCAGCAGCGGCCCGATGGCACCGGTCGAGGCGATCAGCATGCAGGGCGTCACGCACAACCTGCCGGTCGACGCCGCGCAGGTGATCCGCTTCTTCGGGCTGGACGGCAGCACGCCACCGACGACTCCACCGCCTACCACGCCGCCGCCGACCACTCCACCGCCGACGACCCCGCCCCCGACCACTCCGCCTCCGACGACCCCGCCGCCGTCCGAGGGCGCGTGCCGGGTCGGCTACACGGTCAACGCCTGGAACACCGGTCTCACCGCGAGCGTGACCATCACCAACACCGGCTCCGCCGCTGTGAACGGGTGGGCGTTGACCTTCACGCTGCCGGGCGGACAGCGCATCACCAGCGGCTGGAACGCCCAGTACGCCCCGACGAGCGGAGCGGTCACCGCCCGCAACGTCTCCTACAACTCCACCATCGCTCCGAACGCATCGGTCGAGATCGGCTTCCAGGCCACGCACGAGGGTGGCGCCGGTAAACCGTCGTCGTTCGCCCTCAACGGCGCCGCCTGTTCGGTGTCCTGATTTTCCTTCCCACCCACCACCACAGAAGGAGTCGCACGAGATGAGAAGAGCCAGATGGAAGGCGGCATCGAGAGCCGCGATGGCGCTCACCGCCGCGGGCGCGCTCGCCGCCGGCATGGCGCTGTTCATGACGGCGCCAGCCGCCGCCGGGACGACCCTGGGCGCGTCCGCCGCTGAGAAGGGTCGCTACTTCGGTACGGCGGTGGCCGGATTCAAGCTCTCCGACAGTGCGTACACCACGATTTTGAACCGCGAGTTCAACATGGTGACGGCTGAGAACGAGATGAAGATGAACGCCACCGAGCCGCAGCAGGGTCAGTTCAGCTACGGGGCGGCGGACCAGATCGTCAACCACGCGCGCAGCCGCGGCATGAGCGTGCGTGGTCACACGCTGGCGTGGCATTCCCAGCAGCCCGGCTGGATGGAGAGCATGAGCGGCAGCGCGCTGCGCTCGGCGATGCTCAACCACGTGACGCAGGTGGCGACGCACTTCCGTGGTCAGGTCGTGGCGTGGGACGTGGTGAACGAGGCGTTCGCCGACGGCAGTTCGGGCGCGCGTCGTGACTCCAACCTGCAGCGCACCGGCAACGACTGGATCGAGGCGGCGTTCCGCGCCGCGCGGGCCGCGGACCCGGGCGCGAAGCTCTGCTACAACGACTACAACACCGACAACTGGACCCATGCAAAGACGCAGGGCGTCTACAACATGGTGCGGGACTTCAAGCAGCGTGGCGTGCCGATCGACTGCGTCGGTTTCCAGGCGCACTTCAACAACGACTCCCCGTACGTGAGCAACTTCCGCACCACCCTGTCCAGCTTCGCCGCCCTCGGCGTGGACGTACAGATCACCGAGCTGGACATCCAGGGCGCGTCCGCGAACACCTACCGCAGTGTGGTGGAGGACTGCCTGGCCGTGGCCCGGTGCAACGGCATCACGGTGTGGGGCATCCGGGACAGTGACTCGTGGCGGGCTTCGCAGACCCCGCTGCTGTTCAACAACAACGGCTCGAAGAAGCCGGCGTACGACGCGGTGCTCGCCGCGTTGAACAACGGCACCACGCCCACCGACCCGCCCACCGACCCGCCGACCGACCCGCCGACCGACCCGCCCACCACCCCGCCGCCGGGGCCGGGCGGCTGCACCGCGACGGTGTCGGTGAACCAGTGGACCGGCGGTTTCGTGGCGAACGTGCGGGTGACCGCCGGTTCGTCGGCCCTCAACGGGTGGACGGTGACGATCGCGCTGCCGTCCGGCGCGACGGTCACCAACGCGTGGAGCGCCAACCGCAGCGGAAACACCGGCACGACGAACTGGACCAACGTCGCCTACAACGGCCAGGTCGGCGCCGGCCAGTTCACCGAGTGGGGATTCCAGGCCAACGGCACCGCCGGCAGCCTCACCCCCACCTGCTCAGCTCGGTAAAGCCCACCGGCCGGTGCGGAGGCCCCAACCTCCGCACCGGCCGGAAAGGGGGCGGGTGAGCCGCTCGGTGCCGGCGTGGCGCAGCGCCTCGGCGGCGCTCACCGGCTCGACCGTGCCGTAGTCGGGCCGTTCGCCATCGTCGAGGACCCGGTAGACGTCGAGGATGGAGTGGGTGCCCGATTCCTGCGCCCACTCGTCGTTGAACAGCTCTTCCATCGCGGCCGGACGGTTCGGATAGTCGCTCGCCGAGTTGGGGGTGTCACCCCGGGCCCACCAGTACCCGCCCTCGGCGAAGACCTCGTCCCGCAGGCATCAGTGCCGGCACGGTAGCGGGCAACACCGACATCGGTGGAGGAGCAGTTCGCCGAGTCTCGATCCACGTTCGGTGTCAGGCCTGGGCGGCGACGAGGAAGATCGGCACGACGACGAGGATCCGGTTCGCGCGGGCGCGCGCTGCCTGCTCGGCGAGCCAGCTCTCCTCGTCGGTGATCCGTTTCACCAGGTCGAGCGCGGTGTCGCCGGTGAACACACCGGTGTGCACCTCGACGATCGGGTCGGTGAACCCGGCGTCGAGCAGCAGGTTGCGATACCCACGGGCAATGCGCGGCGACGGCAGCGAGTCCGCCTTCGCGTGGACCAGCCGACGGGTGGTTTCCGGCTCGTCCGAGTCGATGGCGATCATGTCCCAGTCCTGGCCGAGCAGCACGGCTCGGCCGCCCGGTGCGAGGACCCGCCGAGCCTCGGCGACGGCTCGCGCCGGGTCTTCGAGCACGTGCAACACCTTGTCCGCCCGGTAGTGGCTGGCCGAGCCGGTCTCCAACGGCAGCGCGCAGGCGTCCCCGACCTGGAACACGCCGGCCGGCCAGCGCTCCCGGGCCACGGCGATCATCTCGGGGTCGAGGTCGACGCCGACCGCGTGGGCTCCACGCTCGGCCAGCTCGGCGACGGCGCGACCACCGCCACAGCCAACGTCCACGACGGTTCGGCCAGTGAGGTCGCCGAGCAACTCGTAGGAGCGGGTGCGCAGTGCGACGGCCGCAGGCTCGCGCTCGATGGCATCGAGGGTAGCTAGAAGACTGGACATGCCCGCCATGGTCGGACTTAATGTCGACATGACGTCAAGCCCGATGACGATCGGCGAAGTGGCTGACCACTTCGGCCTACCAGCGCACGTCCTGCGGCACTGGGAATCGGTGGGCCTGCTGAGCCCCGCCCGGGTCAGCGGTGGTCGTCGCCGCTACACCCGCGATGACCTGTTCCGGGTGGCCTCGATCCTGCGCGCGAAGCAGGCCGGCCTGTCGCTGCCGGACATCCGGGCGTTCCTCGCCGCGCGCGACCCGGCCGCTCGCAAGGACGTGCTGCGCCGCAACCACAGCGCGCTGCACCAGCGGATGGTCGCGTTGCGGTCGGCGCTCGACCTGCTGGAGGCCGGGCTCAACTGCGCACACGAGGACATCTCGACCTGCCCGAACTACCGCACCCATCTCGCCGCACTGGTGGAGTGACTAGCCGTCGATGCGGGTGATGTTGCGAATCTTGTTGGACGCGTCCAGGGCAGCCACCTTGTACGCCTCGGCCAGGGTCGGGTAGTTGAACACCGCGTCGATCAGGTAGTCGATCGTGCCGCCGCAGCCCATCACCGCCTGCCCGATGTGGACGATCTCGGTGGCGGCGGTGCCGAACACGTGCACCCCGAGCAGCCGGCCGTTCTCGGGGGAGACGAGCAGCTTCAGCATGCCGTACGAGTCGCCGACGATCTGGCCACGGGCCAGCTCGCGGTAACGCGCGATGCCCACCTCGAACGGCGTGGAGCTCTCGGTGAGCTGCGCCTCGGTCTGCCCGACGAAGCTGATCTCCGGGATCGTGTAGATGCCGATCGGTTGCAGGCCGTGCATCTCCCGGATCGGCTCGCCGCAGGCGTGCTGAGCGGCCAGCCGGCCCTGCTCCATCGAGGTGGACGCGAGGGCGGGGAAGCCGATGACGTCGCCGACGGCGTAGATGTTGTCCACCGCCGTGCGGTAGTTGGCGTCCACCGTGATCCGGCCGCGCCGGTCCGCCTCCAGCCCGGCCGCCTCCAGTGCCAGGTCGTCGGTCTGGCCCTGCCGGCCGGCGGAGTACATCACCGTGTCCGCAACGATCTTCTTGCCGCTCTTGAGGATGCACAGCGCGGCGGTCTGGTGCTTCTCCACGGCGGCGACCTCCTCACCGAAGCGGAACGCCACGGACAGGTCGCGGAGGTGGTACTTGAGCGACTCGATGATTTCGTCGTCGCAGAAGTCGAGCATCCGGTCGCGGCGTTCGACCACCGTCACCTTGGTGCCGAGGCCGGCGAACATCGAGGCGTACTCCATGCCGATCACGCCGGCGCCGACCACGACCATGCTGCGGGGTACGGCTTGGAGGTTGATGACGCCGTCGGAGTCCACGATTGTCCGGTCGTCGAAGTCGACGCTGTCCGGGCGGGCCGGGCGGGTGCCCGCCGCAATGACGATCTTGTCGAAGGTCACCTTGGACTCACGGCCGGAGCCGCCGTCGACCCAGATCGAGTGCGCGTCCGCGAACCGGCCGGTGCCCGTGATCATCGCGACCCGGTTGCGGGCGAGCTGGTTGCGGATGACGTCGGTCTGCCGGGTGATGACGTGCTGGGTCCGGGCGGCCAGATCGCTGACGGTGATGTCCTCCTTGACCCGGTAGCTGCTGCCGTACAGGTCCCGCTGGCTCAGGCCGGTCAGGTAGAGCACGGCCTCGCGCAGCGTCTTGGAGGGGACGGTGCCGGTGTTGATGCACACCCCACCGATCATGTCGCGGCGGTCCACGATGCCGACCCGCCTGCCGAGTTTGGCCGCGGCGATTGCGGCCTTCTGACCGCTGGGACCGGACCCCAGCACCACCAGGTCGTAGTCATACACAGGCGTTAGCGTCGCAAGATGTCGCGGCGCGCGCCAGACCCCGCACGTGAGCGTTACTCGTCTGCCACCTCGCAGACACCACCGTTCACCGTGACCTCCTGCGGCGTCTGCGAGCCGCTGGCGACGACTCCGAGCGACACCGTGCCGCCGGGCGGGATCAGCCGGTTGTGGCGGACATTGCGGACCCGCAGGTAGCCGCTGTCGCGGTCGACGAATTCCGCGCCCCACAGGTTGTGCAGCTGCTGGCCGGCGTAGAACCGCCAGCTCATCGTCCACCCGTCGATCGGCGTCGAGCCGGTGTTCGTGACCGCGAGACGGGCCACGAAACCGTCCGGCCACTGCCCCACGGTCGACCGTACCGAGCAGCTGGGCGGTGGTGGCAGCGTGGTCACGGTGACCGGTTCGGACAGGGGTGACAGGTGGCCGGCCTCGTCCTTGGCCTGCACCACGAAGGTGTACGTGGTGTTCGGCGTCAGCCCGCTGATCTGGGTGCTGTTCCGTCCGGGTGGGTACTGGTAGACCTCGTTGACCAGGGTGAGGGTGCCGCCGGAGTCGACCCGGAACACCTCGTACCGATCGAGCACCACGTTCTCGACCGAGTGTGTCCAGCGGAGCCACAGCCGCGTGGCGGCGACGTCGTAGGCGAACGGTTGACCGGGTGCGCCGGGGGGTTGGTCGTCTCCCGGTGGCATGGTCAGCCGCAGGGTCGGATCGGCCAACGACCTGTTGCCGGCCGCGTCCACCGCCGCGACGGAGAAGGTGTACGTGCGCGACGGTCGCAGGCCGGTGATCCGGATGCTCGTGGTGTCGGTGGAGTAGTGGGCGCCGGTGTCCTCGAACCGCGCGGAGACCGGGTAGCTGACCACGCCGACGTTGTCGGTCGCGGCGGCCCAGGTCAACTCGATCCAGGTGGTGTCGACGGCGACGACCGTGATGGGGCCGGGTGCGGTGGGGCGTTCGGTGTCCGCCGCGGCGTACGCCGGGGTCGCGCCCGCCGCGACCAGGGTCGCCGTGAGCGCGCAGGCGGCCAGTGCGGCAGCCCTGGACCGGACGCCGCGCCACTGGTGATCGCGCATGATGATCGCCTCGCTTCCGGGTGACCGCAGCGGACCAGTCATCGACCAGTAACGATGTTAGGGCAGTGCCGGTCGCACCGGTGTCCCGTCAGCCCACGAGGCGACGTTCCCAGGCCCAGGCGGCGATCTCGACCCGGTTGCGGGCTGTGAGCTTCATCTGCACGCTGGCCAGGTGGGTCTTGACCGTGCCGACGGCGATGAAGAGCCGAGCGGCGATCTCGGCGTTGGTCAGACCCCGGGCGACGAGCTTCACCACGTCGAGTTCCCGTGGGGACAGCGCGGCGTCGTCGAAGGCCGGAGCGGGTGAGCTGAGGCGCTCCAACAGCCGTACCGTGATGGACGGGCTGATCAGCGCGTCACCGGAGACGGCCGCGCGGACCGCCTCGACGAGCAGGGCCGGCCCGGAGTCCTTGAGCAGGAAACCACAGGCCCCGTTGGACAGCGCCGTGTGCACGTACTCGTCCAGGTCGAAGGTCGTCACCACGACCACCCGGACCGGGTCGGCGACGCCCGGCCCGGCGAGCAGTCGCAGTGCCTCGAGGCCGTCGAGGCGGGGCATCCGGATGTCCAGCAGCACCACGTCCGGGCGCACTCGTCGGGCCAGTTCGACGGCCTGGACGCCGTCGGCGGCCTCGCCGACCACCTCCATGTCCGACTGGGCGCCAATGATCATGCCGAAGCCGGTCCGGACCATGGCCTGGTCATCGGCGATCAGCACCCGGATCATCGGCCCACCGCCGAGTGCAGTGGGAACGCGGCGTCGAGCACCCAGCCGCCGGCGACGCCGGGTCCGGCGGTGATCGTGCCGCCGAGGGCGCGTACCCGCTCGGTGAGGCCGATCAGTCCGAAGCCGTGCCCCCGGGCCGGCGCGGTGCGTGGCGACGCGCCGTCGTCGGCGACCCGGACCAGCAACCAGTCCGGGGTACGTCGCACGGCCACGTCCACGGACCGGGCGTCCGGCGCGTGCTGGCGGGCGTTGGTCAGCCCCTCCATCACCACCCGGTACGCCGAGGTCGACACCTCGACCGGCAGCGCGTCCAGGTCGCCGTCGACGTGCAGCCGTGCCGACGCGTTCGCCGCGCCGTTGAACCCGGTCAGCAGCGGTTCCAGCTCGGTCACCCCGGCCAGTGGAGCCAGCGGCGCGTCCGGCGGGGCATCCGGGTTCCGCAGGACTCCCACCATCCGTCGCATCGAGGCCATCGTCTCCGCACCGGCCCGCTCGATCTGCTCCAGGGCGACGATCACCCGGCGCGGGTCCTGCTCGGCGACGAACCGGGCGCCCTGCGCCTGCACCACGATGCCGGTGACGTGGTGGGCGATGAAGTCGTGCAGGTCACGGGCGAACTCGGCGCGCTGCTCGGCCCGGACCAGCGCGATCGCCCGCTCCCGACCGGCGGCTGTGATCCGCAGGTAGAGCCCCACCCCGGCGGCTCCAGCCGCAGCGAGCGCCTGGAGCAGACCGAAGATCACGAGCACGGTGTCGGTGCCGGTACGCAGCGGGATCGCGGTGACGGCGAGCCCGACGGCCACCGCCGCCCACGGTGCGAGCCGGGGCGCGCCCCAGCGGGTCACCACGAAGACCACCCCGAGCAGCCCGCCCGCCTCGGCGAGCCCCCAGCTGCCGCCGAGGAGGTAGCTGCTGTTGGCGGCGACCCGGATCGCCGCGGTCACGGCAAGCGAGGTGGCGGCGAGCGCCAACGCGGCCGCCGGCAGCCAACGGGAACCCAGCCGGTGCACCGGCAGCCAGAGCGGCACCGTCGCCACCGCCAGCCCCATCCGCACCAGCACGAGCAGGAGGGCAGCCGGGCTCATCCCCACGGACGTGCTGAACCGCAGGTCGAACAGAGCGAGCAGGCCGATGGCCACCAGTCCGGCGGCCTGCGCCAGGCGTACCCACCAACGTCGAAGATCCGGCGTGCTCATGATGACCCAGCGTAGCCAGCCGGGCGGAGGTGGTAGATCGGCCGAAAGACAGACCCGCCACCGGCGATACCCGGCCCCGGGCCGATGCGCCCACCCACCGGTGGCGGCGAAGCTCGCCGGGTCACATCGCAGCCACTGGAGGAACAATGACAACCCACGCCCCGCCGGAGACCAGCCACGCCGCGGTCGCCGCGGTCGACCTGGTGAAGGTGTACGGCAGCGGCGACACCGCAGTCCGTGCCCTGGACGGGGTCTCGGTCGGCTTCGGCCGGGCCGAGTTCACCGCGATCATGGGCTCGTCCGGGTCCGGCAAGTCGACCCTGATGCACTGCCTCGCCGGCCTCGACACGGCCACCTCCGGACGCGTCCTGCTCGGCGGGACGGAGCTGACGGGTCAGTCGGACCGGACCCTGACCCGGGTACGCCGGGACCGCATCGGGTTCGTCTTCCAGTCCTTCAACCTGCTGCCGCAGCTCACCGCCGCGCAGAACATCACCCTGCCGCTGGACCTCGCCGGCCGGGAGCCCGACGCCGAGCTCTTCCAGCACCTGGTGCGGGAGCTCGGCCTCGGTGACCGCCTCGGCCACCGGCCCAGCGAGCTCTCCGGCGGCCAACAGCAGCGGGTCGCGCTGGCCCGGGCGCTGGTGGCGCGGCCCGAGGTGGTCTTCGCCGACGAGCCGACCGGCAACCTCGACTCCCGCTCCGGCGCCGAGGTGCTCACCATCCTGCGCGACTCGGTACGCGACCTCGGCCAGGCCGTCGTCATGGTCACCCACGACCCGATCGCCGCCGCGTACGCCGACCGGGTGGTGCTGCTCGCCGACGGGCGGGTCGCCGGCGAGATCGACAAGCCGGACCAGGTGTCGGTCACCGACGCGCTGCGTGACCTGGGTGCCCGCGCATGAGGGCGACCGTGCTGCGTACCCAGACGAGCGCCGCGGCTCGGCGACCCGGCCGGCTGGTCCTGACCGGCCTGGCGATCCTGGTCGCGTCGTTCGTCGTCTTCGGCACCGTGCTGGTGCAGCAGATCACCGAACGAACCGTGCGGGACAACCTGAGCGCCACCCCGGCCGCCACCGACCTGGTGATCGGCAGCCCCGAGCAGCCGCCACCCACCGTGACGGAGCTGCAGCACGTCCGCGCCGTGCCCGGTGTGGCCGAGGCGGTGGCCCGGGTGGCTGTCGGCGTCTCGGTGGGCGAGGGGTACCTCAACCTGCAGGCCGACCCCGGCAGCGGTCCGCTCACCACGGTCCGGGTGATCGAGGGTAGCTACCCGGACCAGCCCGGAGAGATCGCGATCACGCCGCGCACCGCCGAGCGGCTCGGGCTCGCGGTGGGCGCCACGACCACAGGTACGGGCGGCGAGCTCACCACGCCCACCCGGCTCACCGTCACCGGTGTGGTCGACACCCCCGCAGATGCCGGCTTCGACGCGTACGCCCCGGACAGTGTCGTGACCGCCTGGGCGCGGCTGACCGCGGTGGAACGCCTCGATGTGCGAGTGACCCCCGGTCAGTCGGTGGACGCCGTCCGCCAACGGGTGACCGCGGCGTTCGCGGCCGACCAGTCGGTCCGCTCCGGTGCCGAGGTGCGCCAGGCGGAGGCCAACGCGGCGGCCGAGGAGGTCGGGAGACTCTTCATCCTGGTGGGCATGTTCGTCTCGATCGCGGTGGTCGCCGCGGCGCTGGTGGTCACCTCGACCTTCCGCATCGTCTTCGCCCAGCGGATGCGCCAGCTCGCGCTACTGCGCGCGGTCGGCGCGAGTCGGGGCACCCTGGTGGGGGCGTTGACCGCCGAGGGAGCCCTGACCGGGTTGGTCGCCGGCGTCGTCGGGGTCGCCAGTGCCCTCGCCCTCGGGTACGCCCTGCCGGCGGTTCTGCGCGCCTCCGGAATGGCGGTCTCGTCACCGGGCCTGCCACTGGCGGCGGCGGTCATGGTGGTGATCGGTGCCGGCGTCGTCACCGTGCTGGCCGTCCTGGCGCCGGCACTCTCCGCCGCCCGGGTCTCTCCGCTGGAGGCGCTGCGTACGGCGAGCACCACCGCCGGCCGACGCGACATCGGGGTGCTGCGCCTGGTGTGCGGGCTGCTCCTGGTGACCGGCGCGGCCCTGGCCGCAGTCGCGACGATCAGCCGGTTGCCGAAGCCCGACCAGTCGAACTACGACCCGACGATGCCACTGCTCCTGCTTGTCGCCTCCGGCACCCTGGCGTTCTTCGCGCTGGTGGCCCTCGGCCCGCTGCTGGTGCGTCCGGTGCTCGCCGTGGTGGGTTGGCCACTGCGGCAACTCGGGCCACTCGGGCGGATGTCGGTCGGCGGGATCGGCGGGACGCCGCGCCGCGCGGCCGCGGTCTCGGTTGTCGTCGCGCTCGGCGTGACCCTGATCTCCGGGGTGGTCATCGGCGGTGCGTCGCTGCAGGTCCTCGCCGACCGCGAGTTGGCCCTCTCCGCACCGACCGACTTCGAGGTCACCAGCAACGGTGGGACACTGCCGGCCGCTGTCGTGACCCGCGCCGAGGCGGCGCGCGGCGCGCTGGCCCGAGTGGTGCCGTACCGGCGGGTCGACGACGTCACGCTGATGCGCGGTGCGGACAAGCTCGGCGACGTCGAGCCCGGTTACCCGACGAACGACCTGGACCTGGCGGCGTTGCCGACCACCGGCGACCTGGACGTCGCCCAGGGCACGTTGACCGATCGTGGCCCGGGCCGGATCGTGCTCAACAGCTGGGTCGCCCGGGACGCCGGTCTCCGGGCCGGCGACACCGTCACGCTCGCCATCGCCGCGCGCAGGGTCGACGTGCGGGTGGCAGCGGTCCTGCCCGGTGACGGCCCGCTGCACGCGGGCATCCTCGCCGACCGGGCCGACCTGGACCGGCTCGGCGTGCCGGCCGCGTACACCGGTCTGCTGGCCGACGCGGCCAGTTCCGGCGAGGACGGCCGCACCGCCGGTGTGCGGGCGCTGCGTCAGGCGATTGGGGACAGCGACAGTGTGGGCCTCGCGGTGCTCGCCGACGAACGGGACCGAAACGCCGATGTGCTGAGCAGCCTGATCTGGATCGCGGTCGGCCTGGTCAGCATGACCGTGCTGATCGCGGTGGTCGGCGTGGGCTCCACGACCGCGCTCTCGGTGGTCGAGCGGGTACGCGAGTCTGGGTTGCTCCGGGCGATCGGCCTGTCCCGGGCCGGCCTGCGCACCATGCTGACCGTCGAATCCGGCCTCTACGGGGTGATCGGTGCCACCATCGGCCTGCTGCTCGGCATCCCGTACGCCTGGTTGGCGGTCCAGACCCTCGGGATCGAGGCACCGCTGACCGCGCCGGTGCTGCCGCTGGCCGGGCTCTTCGTGGCGCTGGTCGGGCTGACGGCGCTGGCGGGGGTGCTCCCCGCCAGGCGGGCCGCGCGGGTAAGCCCGGTGGTGGCACTGGGGGCCGACAACTGAGCACGTCGTGGGGGTGGCTCCGCGTCTTCGGCGCCACCCCCCGACGGCCTGGGTCAGTTGGGGTTGTTGGCGTGGGTCAACGTTTCCCAGGCGACGAAGAGGTTGTTGGTTCCGGCCGGACGTTGTTGCTGCGTGAGGGTCTGCGTGTTGGTCATGACGTTGCCGAGCCGGGTGCTCATCGCGTTGAAGCCGACCTCGGTGATCGGGCCGAGGCCCCGGGTGAGGCTGCCGCCGCAGAGCCAGGAGGGCGGCGCCTCGCCGAGCTGGTAGCGCGAGTGCAGACCGAGCGCGTGCCGCAGCCGCTCACCGACCTGTGGGTACAGGTCCCGTCCCTGGATGCGCGAGGTCTCCGCGACGTGTGAGATGGCGGAGATCCCGTACCCGGTGTGGACGAAGTCGCGGCAGGTCTCCTGGGCGACGCCGGCGACGAAGGTCGACTGGCCGTGCCAGTAGTTGATGATCTCGGACGGGGTGTCCAGGCCGCTGCCGGGCATCGTGTACGGCAGCGCGCCGTCGCTGGGCAGGTAGACGAAGGCGCGGGCGCGGTTGAGGAAGCGGGCGACTGCCGCGTCGTAGACGGCCCGGTCCTCCAGGAAGACCGCGATGCCGATGGTGGCCTCCATCATGGTCAGTTCCCAGTTGCCGTTGCTGCTGGAGCCGTTGCGGACCATCGGCAGGTAGACGTTGCGCAGCATGGTGGAGAACCGGTTGGCGTTCGGCCAGCTCGTGTACGTGTACTTGATGATCTCCGCGGCCCGGGGCCAGACCGAGGCGGCCCAACCGGTCTGCAGTGGGGCGTTGCTGCCGGTGTGCGCGCTGATCGTGGCGGACCACGCGTCCATGATCTGGATCGACTTCTGCGCGTACCGGGCGTCACCGGTGATGTACCAGGCGAGCGCGTCGGTGTACGCGGCGATCGCGTCCTCACGTTCGTCGGTGCAGCCGTTGTTGGGGTTCGAGTAGGAGCCGCACTCGACCACCGCGCGGGGTGCCGGGGTGCGCGACAGGGAGGCGTACCGGCTCCCCATCATCTGGTTGTAGGCCGAGGCCCATGGCTGTGCGCCGGCCTGCACCCGGCCGCGCACGAAGTCGAGCTGGCCCCGGCTGACCAGCACGCCAGGGTGGGTGAATCCACTCGACGGCGGTGGGGTGGTGCCGCCGGTGGGCAGTGCCCAGGTCTGGTTGGCGGTGCCGGTGCAGCTCCAGATCTGCAGCGGAGTGCCGTCTGCGGAGCTGGGACCGGTCGCGTCGAGGCACTTGCCGGAGGTGGGGTTGACCAGTTGCCCGGCGCTCGCGGACCACTGCTGCGCCCCGGTGCCGTTGCAGTCGTAGATCTGCACCCGAGCACCGTTGGCGGTGCCGGCGGCGGCGATGTCGAGGCACTTGCCCAGCGCCCTGATCGTGCCGTCGTCGCCCACCGTCCACTGTTGCGCCGTCGAGCCGTTGCAGGTGTAGAGCTGGACCGCCGTGTTGTTGGCCGGGTTCGCGGCGGCCACGTCGACGCACTTGCCGCCGTACCCGGTGATGGCGCCGGTCGCGGCGGCTGTCGCGGGCGACGTGCCGACGGCCAGCGCCGCCGGTACGGCGAGCACCACCACGGCGAGCGCGGAGGTCAGGCGGATGCGGGGAAGGGCTCCGGCCAGTCGTCGCGTCATCTTGGTGTCCTCCAGGTGCCGCAGCATTTGTAAAGTGTGTTAATTATTACAGCGTCGCTCATCGATATCAATGTCCTGCCATCGCCACCCCACCTCCGTGTGAACGCGACGACCCCCGGCGCGAGCGCGCCGGGGGTCGTTCGAAACAGGGGATCAGCGCAGGCCAGGCACCTCGATCACGATCAGCTCCGTGTCGTCAGGGCGCCCCGGGACACGACCGTCGTTGCCCGGGAAGTTGTTGTCGTTGGCCACCAGCACCCGGTCACCGCCGAGCGGCATCACCGACTCGACCGACTGCAACGGGAACGAGAAGAGCGGGCCGACGCCGTACTCGCCCGGGCGCGCCGGGGTGGAGACGCCCCTCGGGTCGGCCACGCGCATCAGGTCGACCACGGTGCGCCGTGGCAGGTAGCCGTCCGCGCCCACCTCGTCCAGGTCGGTCACGACCAGGCGCTTGACCACCGACTGCTGACCCATGCCGTTGTCCCGCTCGATCAGCAGCAGCCGCCGACCGTCGAGCACCGCCGCGTCGCCGACCAGCAGGGACGGGTCGTCCACCCGGAACGACCAGGTGCGGTTGGTGTAGCGGTTGTGCCGTACGTCGAACTCGTAGACGACCCGGCGGCGCTGGTCCGGGTCGTTGACCTGGGCGCCCTCCAGGATCGGATACAGGGTCCAGCCGTCCTCGCTGACCGCCATCGCCTCGAAACCGTTGCTGGCACGAAGGGTCGGCGTCTCGCCCGGGGCGAGATCCGGCGACTGCGGGGACCTGGTCCCGTCCGGCAGCGGGATCGGCGCCTGCAGCACCTTGCCGGTCTTGTCGGTGCGGACCAGGTACGGGCCGAACTCGTCACCGATCCACAGGTTGCCGCGCGCGTCGCGGGCCAGCGACTCGATGTCGAAGTCCGCGCCGGTCAGCAGACGTTCCCGCGTGTTGCCGTTGACGATCGGGAACGGCACCTTGTGGTCCGGGTCGCGGAAGCTGATGTGCCCCCGAATGGTGACGTCGTGGCTGCGGTAACGCGGCTCGATCTCGTACGCCCGCAGCAGGAAGTCGGCCGAGTTGGTCTTCGCGCCGAAGCCGTTGTCCGGCATCGCGAGCAGCCGCTTGCCGGAGCGGTCACCCGGCTGGGCCGGGATCACCGCGGAGAAGCCGGGAATGGGCTGGCCGGGGAAGGGAGCGGTGATCCCGTTGACCGGGGTCGTGGCGAGCTGGGTGCCGGAGATCGGGCCCGGCTGGTACGCGGTCGCCGAGATCAACGCCCGGTCCCGCAGCGTCACCTCGGGCCGCAGCTTCACCGACAGCGCGTACACCCGGGTGGTCTGGGTGGCGCTGCCGTTGTCGTCGGAGAGGAGGTACAGCTCGCGGCGACCGCCCGGCAGGTCACGGCCGAGCGCGGCGCCCTCGATGTTGTCCAGCAGCGGGTTGGGTTGCGGTTGCTTCGTGGTCGCGCCGGACGGCGGGCAGTCGGCGATGTCGACCAGCAGTTCCTTGCCGAGCCAGGAGCGCGGGTCGGTCGCCGTCGTCAGGGACGGGACGGCGGACACGTCGGGCGCGCCGGTCGCCGAGACCCGGTACACCCGGACGGTGTTGCCCACTCCGGCGGTGAAGCCACGCTCCACGGAGAGCAGTTGGTCGCCGCCGAGCGCGATCAGCTCGACCAGGCCGAGGTTCGGGTCGGTGCGGTACGCGTACTGGGCGGTCGGGGCGTACGCGCCGCCCTCGCGGCCGTCGTACCGGATGATCCGCTGCCGGCCCCGGCCCTCGGCGTCGCGGCCGTCCGCGGCGAGCGGACCCTCCATCCCGGCGTAGAGCACCCGGTGGTCCCCAGTGGTGGCCAGCGCCTCGAAGGTCTGGTTGACCGCGGCGTCGCCGGCCGGGGTGACCTGGAACCGGGCCGGCACCGGCAGCGACGCGATCTCCCGGCCGTCGGAGAGCCGGAACCGGCGGATCGAGGGCTCCCGCTCCGAGCTGGCCAGGACGGTGTCGCCGCCGCGCTCGGCGACGAGCCCCTCACCGTCGAAGTCGGCCCCGGTGTACGGCGTTCCGTCGGGTCGGGTGAGCACGGTGACGTCACGGACACCGACGTCCACGCCGCGCCGGCCGGTGTCCAGGCCCAGCTCGTAGACCCGGGCGGGAGTGGTGCCGATGTTGTCCACCAGCGCCAGAGCGCGCCCGGGGCGGGTGAACGTCAGCGCGGACAGGCCGGCGACGGAGGTGCCCCGGAAGGTGGTCTTGTCGAGCGCGTCGGAGAAGCCGAGCAGCGAGGCGTCCGGCGCGCAGCTCGCGCCCGTACCCGGGTGCCCCGGGGTCGGGTGCGCCGGCGCGCCGAGTGCCGGCGCCGCCGCGAGCAGCGAGATCGCCGCCGCGGCGGACGCGACGGCCCGGGCCCTTCTGGAAGTGGTACGCACATTGCCTCCAGCATCGAGTCGGCGGCCGTTGCCGCCGGGCCGATGCAAGCGCCCGCCGCTCACCACAGTGGAACCCCCACCGGAACGTCGGCTGAACACCCCGTGCACGATCCCGCACGCCGTCACCCGGGGCGCTCAGGGATGCATGGTCGCACCTTTGAGCACCTTGTCCGCCACGTTGCGGGGCGCGTGCAGCGCCAGGCCCACCAGGTCGAGTTTCTCCCGAGTTACCGCCTGCACAGCGGCGCGGTTGTCCCGGTCGTTGCCGGTGGCGAACAGCTCGGCCGTGAAGATCGACAGACGCAGCCCGCGGGCGAGCGCGCGCGAGTGCGCACCGGCCAGCGTTGCCCGATCGCCGACGAAGACCAGCACCGGCTGGCCGAACATCGGCAGGTACCGGGTGCCGTCCGCGTCCCGGTACTCCTCGCCCAGTAGTTCCGGTACGGCGTTGGCGATGCCGCTGACCAGGAATGCGGTGACGTTCAGGCGCTGCCAGCTCACCAGGTCGTCGCGGAGCAGCACGGCGATCTTGGTGGGAAATCGGATCGGTTCGGTCATGGCGTCGAGCCTGCCCGCCTGCCGCCGACCGGTCTTGTACGTTCTTAGCGTGGACACCCGCCCGGCGGGCTCGCACGTCAGCGCCTGGCGACCCGCCGTAGCCGGGGTCGCCGAGGTCTTCCACGCCCATTTCGTGGACCACGCCTACCCCCGGCACATCCACGACGTCTGGACGCTGTTGATCGTCGACGACGGCGCGGTCCGCTTCGACCTCGACCGGCACCGGCACGGAGCGCTGCGTACCTCGGTCACCCTGCTGCCGCCGCACGTGCCGCACGACGGCCGCGCCGCCACCGCCGACGGCTTCCGCAAGCGGGTGCTGTACCTCGACACCTCGGCGCTCGACGCGGAGCTGGTCGGCCGGGCGGTCGACGAGCCGGGCGTGGCCGATCCGCAGTTGCGCGACCGGATCCACCACCTGCACCGGGTGCTCGCCGCACCCGGAGACGAGTTCGAGGCCGAAAGCAGGCTCGCGCTCATTCTCGACCGGCTGCGCCAGCAGGTCGCCCAGCGTGCTCCGGTCAGCGTTGCACCGGCCACCCGTGGTCTCGCGGTCCGACTGCGGGAGCTGCTGGACGCCCGGACCATCGAGGGCGTCACGCTGGGGGAGGCCGCCGCGCTGCTGCACGCCCACCCGACCCACCTGGTCCGGACGTTCACCAACGCGCACGGGGTGCCGCCGCACTCGTACCTGACCGGTCGCCGCGTCGAGCTGGCCCGTCGTCTGCTCCTCGCCGGGCAGCGGCCCGCCGAGGTCGCGGTCGCGGCCGGCTTCTTCGACCAGGCGCACCTGACCCGCCACTTCCGGCGGTACCTGGGCGTCAGCCCAGCCCGCTACCTCGGCGCGCCCAACGCAGGGATCAGACCCGACGGCGGAATTCAGCCGTAGCTTCCCGTCGCTCTGCGACCCGGGCGCGAACCACGCGCTTCTGCCGACGAAGCCGGAGGCGAGCGGAATCGCGAGCTGTCGACGCAGCGCGTCGGGTTTCGTGCTCGCGTGTTCATGTCACGTTCCGGTGGGGGTACCGGCGTGGCGGGCGGCGGCCGCCAGGCTGCAATGCGTAGCGCGACGACGACCGCTCGTTCCCCGTCGAAGGAAAAACCGTGGACCTGAATCTCATGATCTTTATTGGTGGTGCAGTCGTGTTCGGCGGCGCCGTTGCCTACCTGGTTCTGCTGCGCGAGCGCGGCGCACAACGGGCTGCTCTGGCCGCCGCGGGTGTGGCGGCTGCCCTCGCCGCGAGCTTCCTGCTCATGCTCCTGCTCGCCAGGCTCGCGTTGCCGGCAGCGCTGGCGTTCGTCGCCCTCTTCAGCGGCGCTGTCACCTATTTCGTCTTCCGTCGCGAGCTCGGTGCCCGGTGGGCGGTCCTGCTCGCCGCAGGCGCGACGATGGTGATCACCGCGAGTGCCCTGTTCGTGGTCTACCTCGCCGTGATCGCCTTCATCGTCGCCATCGGCGTGTACCTCCTGCTGCGTATCCGTCTTCGGCTCGCCCCAGCGTTGGTCCTGATGGGCGGCACGCTCGGCGGTCTGCTCGCGACCTCCGCCGGAGCCTTCTGGATCAGCCTGACCTACATGTGACGGTGGGTTCCTGCGGAGCGGTCAGACGAGCTGGCCTCCGATGACGGAGAGCAGCCGCAGTTTGTCGTCGCTCTCAGAGCCGGGGATGGCGGTGAAGACCAGCAGCGTCTGGGACTCGTCCGGGTCCACCAGCGTCTGGCAGTGCAGCTCCATCGGCCCCACCTCGGGGTGCAGGAAGTGCTTCGGCGGGCAGTAGCCGCCGGGCACCGGGTGCTCCTGCCACAGGCGGGTGAACTCCGGGCTCTTGGCGAGCAGGTCGTCGACGAGCGTCGCCGCCCGCGAGCCCCGGCCGTCCCGGGTGTACGCGGCGTGCAGGTGCGCGACGAGGAGCCGGCTCTGCGTCTCGTGGTCCTCCACGGGGTGCAGCTGTCGTGCCTCCGGGTCGGTGAACCAGCGGTAGTGCGCGCTGCGCGCCAGCCCGGTGTGCCGGGTCTCGTCGCCGAGTAGGGCGACGGCCGGCGCGGTCTGTGCCAGGGTCTCGCCGAGGTGGTTCACCACCTGGGCGGGAGTGTCGTGCATCCGGTCGAGAATGCGCATCATCCCGGGGTTGACGTGGTCGGCCCGGACGGCGCGGTGTGGGACGGCGTGACCGGCGAGCTGGAACAGGTGGTCCCGTTCGGCCAGGGAGAGCCGCAGGCCGCGGGCCAGGGCGGCGAGCATCTGCTCGGAGGGGTGCGGCCCCCGCTGCTGCTCCAACCGGCTGTAGTAATCGGTGGACATTCCGCTCAACCCGGCGACTTCCTCGCGTCGCAGCCCACCGGTGCGTCGGCGCTGCCCCCGGGGCAGACCGACGTCCTCGGGCTGGAGCGCCTCGCGGCGAGTGCGCAGGAAACTGGCGAGTTGGGCGCGGTCCACGGTGTCTCCGATCACTGCGTGCCGGCAGGAGCCGGCCTGTTCAGTGCAACAGGCGAGCCCGGGGACGGTGTTCCGCCTGCCCCAAGATCGCACGGGATCCTGGGGCAGGCGGGCCCGCTGGGCAAGGGGGCGGGCGGGATACCCCGACTACACGAAACCCGAGTCGATCATCACCTACGGACGAGGTCGCTGAGAACACGAGCCGGGCGGGCCGGTTCGGTCAGCGCTGGATGGACTTGGTCTCCAGGAACTCCTCCAGGCCGAAGCGGCCGAACTCGCGACCGTTGCCGGACTGCTTGTAGCCGCCGAAGGGCGCGAGAGGGTTCCAGTGGCCGGCGTTCACGTCGACCTGTCCCACGCGCAACCGCCGGGCGACCGCCAGAGCGTGTTCCGGCTCACCGAAGACACCGCTGGTCAGGCCGTACAGCGTGCTGTTGGCGATGGTCACGGCCTCCTCCTCGTCGGCGTACGGGATGATCGTCAGGACCGGGCCGAAGATCTCCTCCTGGGCGATCGCGGATTTCGGGTCGACGTCGGCGAAGATCGTCGGCTGGACGTAGGCCCCGACGGTCAGGCCCTCGGGCCGCTCCGGGCCGCCGAACACGAGCCGGGCGCCGTCGGCGATGCCCCGCTCGATGTACCCGACGACCTTCTGCCGGTGGGCCTCGGACGCCATCGGGCCGATCCGGGTGGCCTCGTCGGTCGGGTCACCGACGGTGTACTGCTTCGCGGCCTCGACGGCCAACGCCACGACCTCGTCCTGACGGGCGGCGGGCACCAGCATCCGTGGCCACGCGCCGCAGACCTGACCGCCGTTGCTGAACGCCATCATGAGGCCCCGCTCGACCGCGGTGGGCAGGTCGGCGTCGTCCAGGATGATGTTCGCGCCCTTGCCGCCCAGTTCCAGCGCGACCCGCTTGACGGTCGCCGCAGCCACCGAGGAGATGCGCTGCCCGGCCCGGGTGGAGCCGGTGAACGAGATCATGTCGATGTCCGGGTGGGCGGAGATCGCCTCGCCGACGGTCGCGCCGGTGCCGTAGACGACGTTGAACACACCCGCCGGTACGCCGGCCTCGGCGGCGACCTCGGCGAGGATGCGCGCGGTCAGCGGGGCGTTCTCGGACGGCTTGAAGACCACCGTGTCGCCGGCGAGCAGGGCTGGCGCCAGCTTGGAGACGATCTGCTGAAGCGGGAAGTTCCACGGCGTGATCGCGCCGACCACGCCGATCGGCTCGCGGACGATCAGTGAGTTGCCGACCTCCTCGGTCCAGGCGAAGTCGTCGGCCAGGCCGGCGACGGACTCGACCACCGCGGCCGGGAACGCGACCTGGGCGGTGCGGGACATACCGATCGGAGAGCCCATCTCGGCGGTGATCGCCTGGGCGATCTCCTCCGTACGGGCGGCGAGGCCGGCGCCGAGGCGACGCAGCACGTCCGCCCGGTGCTGCGGCGTGGTCGCCGCCCAGGCGGGGAAGGCTGCCCGGGCCGCGGCGACGGCGTGGTCGACGTCGGCGGCGGTGCCGGCCGGGGTTTCGGCGACGACCTCGCCGGTGGCCGGGTTGACGACGGGAAGGGTGCCGGCGGAGCCGGTGACGGTCTCGCCACCGATCCAGTGGCCGGCGACGGAGTGGGTGGAAGGTGTCATGCACCGACCGTCACACCGTGCCGGAACCGCAACCAGGTGCGGTTTATCCAGGGTTCCGCGATCCCTGGCTGGGGCCCGGCCCCCTCAGAGCGCGAGGACGATCCGGCCGGCGGTGCTGCCGCCGTCCTGCCGGGCCCAGGCGTCCGCTATGGCGTCGAACGGCACGATCTCGTGGTCGACGGTGAGCCGGCCGGCCGCCGCGTGCCCGGCCACCACGGTCAGCGCGGCGGCCCGCTCGGCGGTCGACAACCCGTTGTTGGTGTAGCCGATCATTCGCAGTGCTCCGCTGCGCAGCACGGCGGACTCGATGGGTGCTGTCGCGCCGGCCGCGCTGCCCAGGTTGACCAGTTGCCCACCCGGGCGCAGCACCCGCAGCGCCGCCGCCGCCGGGACACCGAAGACCGGGTCGACAACGAGGTCGACCGGCCCGTCGGCGGCGTGGCGCAGCCGGTCGGCCATCGACGCGACGTCGTCGTCGGGGAGCAACGGGACGGCGACGGCGGCGCCGAACTCCTCGGCGCGGGCCCGTGCCGCGGCGGACCGGGCCACCGCGATGACGCGCCGGGCGCCGCCGAGCAGGGCGAGCTGGACAGCGGCCTGACCGACCACACCTCCGGCCCCGAGCACGATGACCTGGTCGCCAGCCGCCAGCCCGCCGGCGTGGGTCAGCGCCGCGTGCGCGGCGACGGCGGACAGTCCCAGGGCCGCGAGCAGGGTCAGCGGTACGCCGGTCGGCAACGTCACCACGTCGACGGTCGGCACGGTGACCGTGGTCGCCATGCTGCCGTCGACACCGGGGCGCATGCCGGCCGACGTGCCGAACCAGACGGGCCTGCCGTCGGCGAGCCGACCGACCCCCTGCACACCTGGCACGTACGGGGTGCTCGGCGGACCGAAGTAGCTGGTGCCGCTGGCGCAGAGCACGTCCAGCGGGGTGATCGGCACGGCCTCGACGGTGACCGCCACCTCGTCGTCGGAGGGCACGGGCGCCGGCCGCTCGGCGATCGTCGGTGCGGCGCCGCAGGTGGTGAGCACTGCCGCGCGGATCACGTCGCGATGTCCGGGTAGGGCATCGAGAAGTGGGCCAACCGCGCCCCGTAGGACTTCTGGTATTCCAGCGGCTCGCTGTTGTCCCGCTCGAAGAGGGCGATGAAGAGGGTCAGGGTGAGGAACGGGTGCGCGCCCAGCTCGAAGAGCTTCACGTGGTCGTGGCTGGCCAACGCCTCGCGCTCCACGTCGTCGAAGCGCAGCCAGGTGCTCGCCTCGCCGGTGTGGCAGTTCAGCACCGTGTTGGCGCACTCGGCTTCCCACCAGGCGACCAGCTCGCGTGGCTCGCTGCGGTAGCGCTCGACCAGCTCCGGGTCCCGGTCGACCATGAAGAGGAACTTGTTCAGCAGATACCTGCTCATGCCGGCGCTCCGTTCGGGTACCAGGTGAAGTACGCCTCCATGGTGTGGAACAGATCGAGGGTGTCGACGTAGTCGGCCTTCGCGCCGGCACCGGCCACGCCCATCATCAGCATGAAGTCCATGAAGCCGTGGGTGGCGTTGCCCGGCGAGTGCAGGCTGTCCAGGGTGACCTCGCGCAGGCACTCGTCCAGGTCGCCGTTGGCGATCCACTCGACGGCCCGCCTGTCGAACTCCGGGTCCGGGCCGTGCGGGCCGAACTGCCGGGGGCCGCCCAGCTCCAGCGAGAGGTGGCCGGTGCCGATGACGGCCACCCGCAGGTGCGACGGCCACGACGCGACGATGTCCCGGATGCTCTGGCCGAGCTGGACGAAGCGCTTCGGCTGCGGCAGCGGCGGCGCGAAGATGTTCGTGTAGATCGGCACGATCGGCAGGTCGGCCTCGGGCCGCAGCGTGATGATCGGGCAGGTGATGCTGTGGTCGATGCGCAGCTCGTTGCTGAACGCGAGATCGAAGCCGGCGTCGAGCCCGGCCCGCAGGATGTGCCCGGACAGGTCCTCCTGGCCCTTGAGCAGCATCCGGGGCAGCCCGAACTCGCGCTCCTCGTTGTACCAGTTGGCGTCGTAGAAGGGCGCCTTGCCGACCAGGAACTGCGGCATGTTGTCCAGCCAGAGCTGGTGGAAGTGGTCGGAGCCGACCATCACCAGCACGTCGGGTCGGGCCCGGGTCAACGTTTCCCGGAACGCCAGGATCTTGCGGGTCCACTCGTCGGCGAACGGTGGTCGATCCTCGTCGGTGGCCGTGCTGGCCCGGTAGTAGAAGGGGTGGTGGGTGGAGGCGATGACCGCGACGATGGAGGCCATTCCCACTCCTTTCGGGGGTGGAAGCGGGGGATCAGGGCTCGTAGACGGCGTTGCGGTCGACGGTGCGGTAGACGTCCATGCCGAGCGGTCGTCGTCGCTCCTCGGCGAGGTGCCCGAGCAGCCCCGCCGCGCGGGCCAGCAGGGCGAAACCGCGCAACATCTCGACCGGGAGCCCGAGGTCGGCGAGGGCCGCACCGCAGACTCCGGCACCGTTGAGCGGCAGGGTACGGCCGAGCACCTGCGGGTGTACGCGTCCGATCGCCTCGAACAGCCGTAGGTGCGGGCCGTGCAGGCCCTCCTCGGTGGCGATCCGGATCAACACGGGGGTGCGCGGGTCCTGCTGCTTGTGCACGGGGTGTCCGAGCCCGGGGACCAGCCGACGCTCCTGCCTGGCCCGGGTGACCGCGTCGAGCGCCACCGCGTCGTAGTCGGTCACCTCGCCGGCCTGGGTGAGCGTGTCGGCGAGGAAGCGTCCACAGTCCTCGGTGACACCGAGGAAGCGGGAACCGCCGCCGAGCAGGCCGGCGGCGAGCGCACCCTGCAACGACTCGGGCGCGGACAGGTACGTCAGTCGGGCGGCGATCGCCGTCGGGGTGAAGCCGTGGTCGGCGAGGGCCACCAGTACCGCCTCGAAGACCCGTACCTCGCCCGGGGTGGGTCGGCGGCCGGCGACCAGCCAGTACGCCAGCTCGCCGAAGCCCACAGTGCCCATCAGGTCGGCGGCCAGGTCCTGCCCGAGCAGGGAGATGGTGGTCGGGTCGGAGGTGCCGATCCCGGTGGGGAAGCTCAGTTCGTCAGCCACGCGCGGATCTCCTCGCCGTGTTCGTCGAGCCCCGGCGGCGGCAGCTCGTACCGGGCCGGGGTGTCGGAGAAGGTGATCGGGTTGCGGACACCGGGCACGTCGCCGACGGTGACGACAGGGGCGAGCCCCAGCTCCTCGGCGAGCGCCACACCACCGTCGATGGTGTTGATCGGCGCGCACGGAACGCCGGCGGCGAGCAGGTCCCGGAACCACTCGCCCTTGGTCCGCTTGGCGAGGCGTTCGACAAGCAGGGGCCGCAACTGTTCGCGGTTGGCCGTGCGGTCCTGGTTGCGGCCGAAGCGCCCGTCGTCCGGCAGGTCGGGCAGGTCGAGCACCTGGCAGAGCTTGCGGAACTGCCCGTCGTTGCCGGCGATGACGATCAGCTCGCCGTCGGCCGTGGGCAGTGGCTCGTACGGGAAGAGGCTGGGGTGCGCGTTGCCCATCCGGAACGGGACGGTGCCGCCGGCGACGTAGCCGCTGGAGTGGTTGACCAACCCGGACAGCGCCGAGCTGAGCAGGTTGACCTCGACGTGCTGGCCTCGTCCGGTCTCGCCACGGTGGTGCAGCGCGGCGAGGATGCCGATGCTGGCGTGCAGTCCGGCCATCACGTCGAAGACGGAGATCCCGGCCCGGTACGGCGAGCCGTCCGGGTCGCCGGTGAGGCTCATCAGGCCCGAGATGGCCTGCACCATGAGGTCGTAGCCGGGGAAGTCCCTACCGGCGCCGGTGCCGAAGCCGCTGATGCTCGCGTACACGATCTTCTCGTTGTTCGCGGTGACGGTGTCGTAGTCGAGGCCGAACCGGGCGAGGCCACCGGGCCGGAAGTTCTCGATCAGCACGTCGGCGCGGCGGGCCAGCTCCTGCGCGGCGGCCAGATCGTCGGCCTTTTTGAGGTCCAGGGCGATCGACCGCTTGTTGCGGTTGATGCCGAGGTAGTACGTCGAGACCCCGTCGCGGGTGGGCGGCATCCAGGTGCGGGTGTCGTCGCCACCGGGGCTCTCCACTTTGATCACCTGGGCGCCCAGGTCGGCCAGGAGCATCGTCGCGTACGGCCCGGCGAGGATCCGGGAGAAGTCCGCGACGAGAAGACCGGCCAGTGGGCCTGTCGAATGCTGCACCATGTTTCCGCCCGTTCTGCGGACACCTGTCCGCCGAGACAGCTTGCGACACCACTGGACGTGTGTCAACGGTGCATTAATCGAGCGGAAACATGCCCTTGACATGAAATCGTGACCGGGACCACACTTGCGCCACTCGGGCTGGCCGCACAGCGGACAACAGTCCGGAGTCCCCTCGTACTCCGAAAGGAATGGGTGGCGAATGAGCGCAACCGACCGGCCGGCGGTCTTCCGTAACGGCCTGGTTCTCACCATGGACGACGCACACACGGTGCTGCCCGGCGCCGACGTGCTGGTCATCGGCGGCCGGATCGCGCAGGTCGGCGTCGGCCTCACCGCACCCGACGACGCCCTGGAGATCGACGCCACCGACGGCATCCTCATGCCCGGCATGGTCGACACCCACCGGCACCTGTGGCAGACCGCCATGCGCGGGTACGGCGCCGACTGGACCCTGACCCAGTACTTCGTCTGGTACTACCTCGAATCCGGCAAACTGTTCCGACCCGAGGACGTCTACGCCGGCAACCTGCTCGGCGCGATCGAGGCGGTCGACGCCGGCGTCACCACCACTGTCGACTGGTCGCACGGGTTGCAGACACCCGAGCACGCCGACGCCGCCGTGGACGCCCTGGAGGCGGTCGACGGGCGGTTCGTGCTCGCCTACGGCAACATCCAGCAGGGGCCGTGGGAGTGGGCCACCTCGCCGGAGTTCCGCGACTTCCACCGCCGCCGGATCGACGGTGGCAGGCTGGCCGGCTTCCAGCTGGCGTTCGACGTCACCGGCGACCCCGCCTTTCCGGAGCGGGCCGCGTTCGAGATGGCCCGGGAACTGGGCGCCGCGGTGACCACCCACGCGGGCGTGTGGGGCGCCACCAACGACGACGGCATCCGACTGATGCACGAGAACGGGTTCATGACCCCGTCGACCGTGTACGTGCACGCGGCGACGCTCACCCAGGACTCGTACAACCGGATCGCCGCGACCGGCGGCTCGGTCTCCGTCTCGACCGAGAGTGAGCAGAGCGCCGGCCAGGGTTACCCACCCACCTGGCAGTTGCGCCACCACGACATCCCGGTGTCGCTGTCGATGGACACCAGCGTGTGGTGGAGCGGCGACCTCTTCTCCGCGATGCGGACCACGCTCGGCGCGGACCGCTCCCGGGAGCACCTGGAGGCGCACGCCAAGCAGGAGACCATCACCCACTGCCACCTGCGCGCCGAGCAGGTCGTCGAGTGGGCCACCCGGGGCGGCGCCCGTGCGCTGGGCATGGACGCCACGATCGGCGCCCTCACCCCGGGCCGGCAGGCCGACGTCGTCCTGATCAAGAACGACGCCTCGCCGGCGATGTTCCCGATCCTGAACCCGCACGGTCACGTCGTCTTCCAGGCCCAGCGTGCCGACGTGCACACCGTGCTGGTGGGTGGCCGGGTCGTGAAGCGGGACGGCCGCCTCGTCGGCGTCGACCTCGCCGCCGCGCGGGCCAGGGTGGCGTCGACCATCGACCACCTGCGCGAGACGATGGGGGAGGAGGCGTGGCAGCGGGGCATGAACCCGGACATCCCCGAGACCGCCATCCTGGAGAACCCGTACCAGTACACCGAGTGGGACGCCGGGTCGGCGCAATGGAAGCATTGAGGAATGAGTGACAACGGAAGGGGCGCCGGGCCCGACTTCATCGAGGCCCTCGCGCGTGGCCTCGACGTCCTGCGCTCCTTCCGTCCCGCCTGCCCCTCGATGACGCTCAGCGAGATCGCCGCCGCCACCGGCCTCGCCCGCCCCACCGTCCGGCGCATCCTCATCACGCTCGAATCGCTGGGCTACGTCCGCGCGGCCGGCCGCGGCCACACCCTCACCCCGCGCGTCCTGGAGCTGGGGATGGCGTACGTCAACGCGCTGAACATGTGGGACGTGGCCCGGCCGCACATGGAGAAGCTCGTCGCGCAGACCAACGAGTCGACCTCGATGGCGCAGCTCGACGGCAGCGACATCGTCTACGTCGCCCGGGTGGCCGTCCCCAAGATCGTGACCCTGGGCGTCACCATCGGCACCCGCTTCCCGGCCCCCGCGACGTCGATGGGCAAGGTGCTGCTCGCGGCCCTCCCACCGGACACGCTGGAGACCGTCCTCGCCGAGCCCAGCCGATCCGGCATCACGCCGCGCTGGCAGCCAGCGCCGGGCGAACTCGACGCCGTGCTGCGCGAGGTCCGGGCCAAGGGCTGGGCGCTCGCCGACCAGGACCTGGCTCCAGGAATCCGGTCCGTCGCCACCGGCGTACGCGACGGCGACGGGCGGGTCGTCGCCGCCATCAACGTGACCGTGCACGCCGCCGAGACCTCGCTGGAGACCCTGCGCGAGGAGCACCTTCCGAGGTTGCTGCGCGCTGCCGCCGACATCGGGCACGACTGGGCGCTCACCGCCGCCGTGCCGGTGGTCACCGCCTGAGGCGTGTCCCGCCGAGGGCATCCCGCTACCGAGCCGCCTGGTCCTCATCGCCGCCATCGTCTGGCTCCGATGACCGGCACCGCAGGCGCTAATCCAGCCTCCTGCCGAGGGAGAGGCCGGCGTTGGTGTAGCCGTGCCGACCGTAGAAGCGCACCGCATCGACGTTGCGGTGGTGGATGCCGGCCGACAGGTACAAGATCCCCCGGCCGGTTGCCCACCGTGCGGCCGCCCGCAACAACGCTGATCCCACCCCAAGTCCCCTGGCGTCGGGCGCTACCACTGTGTGCACCTGCGCCGAAGGCCCAGGACGCAGGATCTGATGCTCCGGCGGATCGGAGTGCAGTAACACCTCGATCATCCCGAGCACCCGGCCGTCATCAGCCTCAGCGACGAGAACACCATCTCGACCCGCCTCGTCGGTCAGCATGGCCACGAAGTGGCGAACCACCGCCTCGCGCCGGGGAACGCGGTAGGTGTCGGCGTCAAGAGCGAGGTGCGCCTCGGCGTTGGCCAGACGCAACTCCACCAATGAAGGGACATCCGCCGAATTCGCTGGCCGAACCGTTAGCTGAGTGTCCTGCATCATCCCGATCCTAAGGTCGACACAGCCACCCTGGCGCCCTGACCATGATCGGCAGGACGAGGCCTGGACGAGCAAGACCTCGCGCCGACGGATCGTCCGGGGCAACGCCGACGCCGACCGGATGTCATAGTGCCGCGATGAAGGCAGACCTGCACAGCTACTTGAAGGGCGGCCGCGAGTCGCTGCTGTGGAAGCTCGACGGGCTCGGCGAATACGACATTCGGCGTCCGTTGACCCCGACCGCGACCAACCTGCTCGGTCTGGTGAAGCACTCGGCGGCCATGGAGATCCTCTACTTCGGCGTCGTGTTCGGCCGACCGTTCGAGCAGGAGTTGCCGTACCTCGGAGACGGGGCGGAGACCAATGCCGACATGTGGGCGAGCGCTGATGAGACCCGCGAGGAGATCGTCGCACTGTACCGTCGCGCCATCGCCCACGCCGACGCCACCATCGAAGCCCTTGCGCTGCATGAGGTCGGCCGCGTGCCGTGGTGGGGCGATGCGGCGGTCACGTTGCACCACGTCCTGGTCCATGTCATCGCGGAAACCCAACGGCACGCCGGCCACGCCGACATCGTGCGCGAACTCATCGACGGCACGGCCGGGCTGCTGCCCATGAACGACAACCTGCCCCCCGTGGACGAGTCATGGTGGCTGGACCACCGCCAGCGAGTGGAGCAGGCTGCCGTCGACGCCAGCAAGCGCAGCAACTAGCTCTCTGCCGGTCGGGGCAGCCAGATCGCCGGCTTGCCGTCTGGGCCGGGCTCGCCGCGCGGTCTGGCTCCGCGAACGGTTACGCCTCACCATCCCGGCCGCCCGCCGCCTCGTCGACCTCGCCGCCGTCCTGGACACCGGCAACCCTGGGGTACGCCACGCACTGGCCGATGGCCACATCACCGTCGACCAGGCCCGGGTCGTCGCCGACACGGTCGACAGCGTGCAGACCGTCGCCGGTCCCGAGGCCGCTGACAAAGCCCTCGGAGTGCTCACCGACTGGGCCGGGCAGTTCGATCCCACCCTCCTACGCAAACTCAGCACCCGCATCCTCGACCACGTCGCACCCGACATCGCCGACGCCGCTGCCAAAGCCGCCCTGGACGCCGAAGCTCGCCGTGCCACCCGCGACCGCCACCTCACCCTCTCCACCCTCACCGACGGTCGCCTGCGACTCTGCGGCATCCTCGACACCGAGACCGCCGGGTTGCTCCGTGCCGCCATCGACCCGCTCGGCGCACCCTCGGGCCCTGACGACCAGCGCTCTCCCGGGCAACGCCGGCACGACGCCCTCGGCGACGTGTGCCGCCTCGCCCTACGCGCCGGCGAGTTGCCCGAGCACGGCGGAGATCTCGCCCAGATCGTCGTCACCACCAGCTACGACGGGTTGACCCGGCAACTGGGCGGCGGCACCCTCGACACGGGCCTGCACCTCACCCCCGAGGCCGTGCGCCACCTCGCCTGCGACGCCGCCATCCTCCCCGCCGTCCTCAGCGGAGCCGGCCAACCACTCGACCTCGGCCGACAACGCCGCCTCATCACCGGCCCGCTGCGACGTGCCCTGGTGCTGCGGGACCGGGGCTGCGCCTTCCCGGGCTGCGACCGACCACCGCGCTGGTGCGACGCCCACCACATCAAGCACTGGGCCGACGGCGGCGACACCAGCCTCGACAACGCCGTGCTGCTCTGCGGCCACCATCACCGGCACCTGCACCACAGCGACTGGGCCGTGCGACTGGCAGGCGACGGCCACCCCGAGTTCGTGCCACCGGCCTGGCTCGACCCCGACCAGATCCCCCGCCGCAACCACTACCACCGACGAACGTGAGCACCACCAGCACACAACGAGCACCCCGGTCAGCAGGCCGAACGGGTGGCCAGCCCAGCACGCCCCGATCCCGCGCGGCCACCGACGCGAAGAGAGGCGCACTGCCAGGGTCCGGCATGCCCCCACTCCCGCTCCGCTACCGGCGCGGAATGAGGGCCTGGTGCACAGGGTCGGGCGCGGTTTCGCGGGCTGATCGCCACCCCGACGTCCGGCCACAGTCGCAGGGCCGATCGGATGCGACGCCCGGGCGACCGTTAATCCGGCGGCGAACTGTCGCATCCGACCGATACTCTTCCTGCGCGCGTCGTCGTCCTGGTACGACGCGCCCCGCGCCTGGTCGGCGCGGCATCGCCGCCACCGCCCACCATTGGCCGGCTCAATCGACTTCAGGAGAGTTTGTGACACAGCAATCCGTCGCGACATCGGACAAACTCGACGCCGCGGTGCTCAAGGTGGCCGGCGTCGTCGTCCTTGGCGCGATCATGTCGATCCTCGACGTGACGGTGGTCAGCGTGGCGCTGCCCACATTCATGACCGAGTTCGACGCGTCCTACGCCCGAGTCGCGTGGACCATGACCGCGTACACCCTCGCCCTGGCCACCGTGATTCCGCTCAGCGGGTGGGCGGCGGACCGGTTCGGCACCAAACGGCTCTACATGGTGGCGTTGGCTCTGTTCACGATCGGGTCGGGGCTCTGCGCCATGGCCGACACGATCGGCGAGCTGATCGGCTACCGCGTGCTGCAGGGCCTCGGCGGCGGCATGCTCATGCCGCTGGGCATGACCATCATGACCCGTGCGGCGGGGCCGCACCGGATCGGCCGACTGATGGCCGTCCTCGGCATCCCGATGCTGCTCGGCCCGATCGGCGGCCCGATCCTCGGCGGCTGGTTGATCGACACCGCGAGCTGGCACTGGATCTTCCTGATCAACCTGCCGATCGGCGTGATCGCCCTGATCTACGCGCAGCTCGCGCTGCCGAAGGACGCGCCCGAGCCGTCCGAGTCGTTCGACTTCGTCGGCATGCTCATGCTCTCGCCGGGTCTCGCCCTCTTCCTCTACGGCGTCTCGTCCCTGCCGGAGACCGGCACGTTCGCCGAGGCGAAGGTCTGGGCCCCGATGCTGGTCGGCGGCGCGCTGGTGGTGGCGTTCGTGCTCTACTCGTTCAAGCCCCGACACCCGCTGCTCGACCTACGGCTGTTCCGCAACCGCAGCCTGAGCATCGCGTCGGTGACGATGTTCGTGTTCATCATCGCGTTCATGGGCGCCGGTCTGCTGTTCCCGAGCTACTTCCTGCAGGTGCGCGGTGAGTCGACGCTGGCCGCCGGTCTGCTGATGGCCCCGCAGGGCATCGGCGCGATGATCACCATGCCGATCGCGGGCACGCTCGCCGACCGGGTGCCGATCGGGCGTACCGTCCCGTTCGCGCTGGGTCTCATCGTCGTCGGGTTCTTCGGCTTCACCCAGGTCGACCCGCAGACCTCGTACTGGCTGCTCGGTGGGTCGCTGTTCGTGATGGGTCTGGGCATGGGCGGCACGATGATGCCGATCATGACGTCGGCGTTGCGGACGTTGCAGGCGCAGGAGGTGGCCCGCGGCTCCACGCTGGTCAATATCCTCCAACAGATCGGCGGCTCGGTCGGCGCCGCCGTGATGTCGGTGATCCTCACCAACGAGCTGAACGGCTCCCGGCAGATCCCCGGCCTGGTCGACGAGAGCGGCAAGCCGGTCACCGAGGCCGGGCTGGCCATCGCCTCCCAGCAGCGGCCGGAGCTGCTTCAGCAGATGCCGGTGGACCCGTCGCTCATCGAGCGCGGGCTCGACTTCGCCGCCAAGTCGTTCGCCACCACGTTCTGGGTCGCGTTCGCGCTGGTCGTGCTCACGTTCATCCCGGCCGCACTGCTGCCGCGCCGACGTCAGCCGGCGCAGCTCGACGACCCGCAGGGCGAGTTGGTCAAGACGCCCGTCGTCATCCACTGACCGACCCCGCCGCGGGCGGCGCCCGGGGTGGTGCCGAGCGCGGGGGGTACGGCGTCAGCGCAACGGGCCGTCGCCGGGCCCGTCCGGGTCCTCGATCACGTGGATCGCGGCTTCCTCCGCGCTGGCGGCACCCGCGTCGATGCCGGCGTCCCACGCCACCGACTCGGCCTCGTCGTCCTCGCGGACCCCGTCGTCGTACGCGACGAGACGACCAGCGCGCGCCTCGGCCTCGTACCCACGGCGGGTCAGCTCGTCCTCGTCGTCGCCGTCCTCGGCGTACGGGTCGACGTCCGGCACCTCCTGGGCGAGGTGCTGCGCCAAGGACTCGCCCGCCCGCTCCTCGGCCGGCGTGGTGCCGAACCGGTTCGCCGCCGTCCAGTGGTCCTCGGCGACGATGCCGGTGTCGAGGGGGTCGCCGACCAGGTCGTCGTCCAGGGTGTCGGAGGCGTCCAGGACCCCGTCATCCTCGGCGACGTTCCACTCGTCGACGGAATCCATCCGTTCGGTCTGGCTCACGGCGGTCTCCTCTTCGTCAGGGTGCAGCAGGCGCTCAGCCTATGACCGTGCAACGCGCCCGCACCCCGAGGCCTGCCCGGTGTGACGGACGGCCCTCGGGGTGGGCGGGTGCCGCGGTGGATCAGCGCTTCAGCAGCTCCGCCACGGCGTCGGTGAACTCCACCGGCTGCTCGATGTGCGCGAAGTGCCCGCTGCGCTCCAGCATGACCAGCCGTGAGTCCTTGAGACCCGCGTGCAACTGCTCGGCCCAGCGCGGGCCGCAGATGAAGTCGTACGCCCCGACGATCACCACGACGGGCACGGTGATCTCACCTAGGTTGTCCCGCACGTCGAAGGGCGTGGGGTCCTGCGCGCCCGCCGGCGCCGCCGAGATCCGTACCGCGGCCTGGAACGGGGCGAACTCGTCCTGTCGACCCCAGAAGTCCGCGAAGTACACCGGAAGTGCGGCGCGCAGGGCGGCACCCAACGACTCGTCGTCCGTCGCGCCGCCGATCCGCCCGAAGGCAGCCGGAACCGCCGCCGCCTCCGGCCGGTCCGGGTGCCGCTGCGGGTACGCGGCCAGACCGGCCATCGCCTCGGCCCAGAACTCGGCGCCGGTGACGGGTGAGGTGTCGTACAGGGCGAGGCCGGCGACCCGGTCCGGGTGGGCGAGGGCGTAGCGCTGGACGACGAAACCGCCGTGCGAGTGCCCGAGGAGGTACACCCGGGGTACGTCGAGGTGTTCGACCACCGCGTCCAGGAACCGGACATACGTGTCGAGACGGTAGTCGCCGGCGTCGTCGAGTCGTCCCGACGCGCCGGTGCCCACCGGCTCGACGTACACCATGGTGAAGTGCTCTTCGAGGCTGGGCGTCCGCAGGTAGGCCCAGTCGATGCCGGGGCCGCCGGAGTGCGCCACGCACACCGGGCCGGTGCCGGCGACGTGGTAGACCTGCCGGACGCCATCCACGGTGAACGTGTGGGCACCGGGCGCCAGGGCGCTGACGTCGTGGCTGGTGGAACCCATGAACTATCTCCCCATTCGAGACCCGCGCGGCGTCCGCCGACACGGCAACTGGTGCATGATGCGGACCAGATGCGCGGGTCGAGGGGAAAGTTCGCTCGGTCGGAGAAGTTCTTCAGACCAGCGCGGGGACGGGGTGGAAGAGGGTGAGTTGGCGCACCCGCCCCTCGCGCAGCACCTGCAACCACAACGCCGCAGGCGGACAGTGCTCCGGGTCGTCGGGTGGGCTGATCAGGTCGGTCTCCCAGATCAGCACGTCGCCGCTGGCCACGACGTTGCGCAGCCGCTGACGTACCCCGGCCGTCAGGTCGCAGTTCATGCCTTCGACGGCCAGGTCACGGCCGCCGCGCAGGCCACCTGGCACGATCATCTCAGCGTCCGGCCACCAGCTCTCGCGGACCACCCGCTCGAAGTCGCCGCCCATCGCCGTGCTGATCATGTCGCGGCCCTCCCGCCACCGCGAGTCGTTCCAGGCGGCGACGTCCGTGTGCGCCGCGTTCGCCGCCGTCCGCAGGCCGCCGGCGAGCGCACGGCGGGCGTGGCTGAGGCGGCTGCGGACAGTGCCGACCGGAATGCCACAGACGGCCGCGATCTGCTCGTACGACGACGCGTCGCTGAAGTACCGCAGCAGGGTGACCAACCGGTCAGGCTCGGACAACTGCCCGATGGCGTGCCACACCCAGTCGCGCATCGCGCCCTGCTCCAGGGCTTCCTCCGGCGTGGGTGTGTCGGCGGGGCGGGCGAACCACTCCGGATCGGCGACCGGGACGGCTCTGGGCACGCGCAACGCCATCCGGCTGTTGTTGCGGACGACGGCCCGCAACCAGGGGCCGACGGCGCTCGGGTCGCGGAGCTCGCCGATGCGACGCAACGCCACCACCATCGCGTCCTGCACCGCGTCCTCGGCGTCCGGCCCGTAACCGAGGATGCTCACCGCGACGGCCCGCATCCCGGCCTCGTGCCGGGCCAGCAGCGCACCGAGTGCAGCCGCGTCTCCCGCCTGCGCGAGCACGACCAGCTCCCCGTCGCTCTGCGTCACGCCCAGTTCCTCCCCGAAACGCCTGTTCTAAACGCTTCTGCTCCATCAAGCGTACGGCGGGCCGGCGCGCCGATGCCCCGGGCTGGTCGGCCGTCCTACGCTGCGGACGGGCTGGCGGCGCGGGTCGCCCGGGTGCCGATCTGCCGCAGGTGCGCGATCAACTCCGGAGGCTCGTGCACCTCGACGTCGCAACCGAGGGTCAGCAGACGCCACGCCAGCCACTCCAGAGTGTCGGCGTTGCTGCGTAACCGGCACGAGGTCGCGTCGATCGGCTCCAGATCGACGCCGGCGCCACCGAGCGGGCCCGCCATCCGCTCGATCGGCGCGTGCAGCGTCACCACCGCCCGGTAGACGGGCGTCAGCTCAAGCAGCTTCTCCGTCATGAACGAGGCGGCGTCGGACGCCGGCAGTTGCCGGGCGGCGACCCGGGTCCGGGTCAGCCGCAGGTCGGTGATCCGGTCGACCCGGAAGATCCGCCAGTCGTCGCGGCCGTTGTCGTAGCCCACCAGATACCAGCGCCGACCCGCCGACACCAGCTTGTACGGCTCGACGAGCCGTTCGGTGTCCACGCCGTCGCGACGGCGGTAGGTGAACCGCAGCTGCTCACGATTGTTGACAGCGGCGGCCAGCGCGCTCAGGTGCTCCGGGTCGACCGTCGGTTGGTCCCAGGTGAGCAACGGTTCGGTGGCCGCCCCCAGCGCGCTGACGCGGTGCCGCAACCGGGATGGCAGCACCTGTTCGAGCTTCGCCAGCGCCCGTACCGAGGCCTCCTCGATGCCGGCCACCGCGTGACCGGCGGCGGTGCGCAGACCGACAGCGATCGCCACCGCCTCGTCGTCGTCGAGCAGCAGCGGCGGCATCGCCTTGCCGGCGACCAGACGGTATCCGCCGATCGCGCCCATCGTCGCCTGCACCGGGTAGCCGAGGTCGCGCAACCGCTCCACGTCGCGGCGGATGGTGCGCAGGCTGACGCCGAGCCGGTTGGCCAACTCGCTGCCGGGCCACTCGCGGGGCGTCTGCAACAGCGACAGCAGGCGCAGCAGTCGGGCGGGGGTGTCGGACATGGCTCCAGAATGCCAGCGATGTGTGCCAGGACCTGTCCTATATGGGTCGTAGCGTTCCCGGTATGACGCCATTTCGCATCGACATCCCGCAGGCGGACCTCGACGACCTGCGTGACCGCCTCTCCCGCACCCGGTGGCCCCGCTCGTTGCCCGGCACCGACTGGAGCCGTGGGGTGCCGGTGGAGTACCTGCGCGAGTTGACCGAGTACTGGGCGAATGGTTACGACTGGCGGGCCCACGAGGCGTGTCTGAACGACTTCCCCCAGCTCGTCACCGAGATCGACGGCTTGGACGTGCACCTGCTGCACGTCCGCTCGCCGGAGCCGGCCGCGCTGCCGTTGCTGCTGACGCACGGCTGGCCGAACTCCGTGGTCGAGTTCACCGAGCTGATCGGCCCGCTGACCGACCCCCGCGCGTACGGCGAGGATCCCGCGCAGGCCTTTCACGTGGTGGTGCCGTCGGTGCCCGGCTACGGTTTCTCGCAGGCGCCACCGACCGGGTTCACGATCGACCGGCTCGCCCGGATGTGGGTCGAGCTGATGGCCCGCCTCGGCTACCACCGTTACGGCACCCAGGGCGGCGACCTCGGTGCGTACGTCGCGCCACGAGTGGCCGCGGTGGCGCCGGAGCAGGTGGTGGGCGTGCACATCGACGGCGGGTTCGGCTTTCCGACCGCCTCCGACGTGCCGGACATGAGCGCGGCGGAACGCGTCGAGTGGGAGCAGATGCAGCAGTGGATGAGCGGTGGCGTCGACCATCACGCGCTGCTGCGGGCAGCGCCGCAGACCTTCTCGTACGCCTGGAACGACTCGCCGGTCGGGTTGCTGGCCTGGATGATGCAGAAGTTCAAGGAGTTCACCATGACGGTGCCGACGCCGGAGCAGGCCATCGACCGGGACCACCTGCTCACCAATGTGAGCCTCTACTGGTTCACCGGCACGTCGGGAACGTCGTCGTGGCCCATGTACGAGCGACTCACCATCGCCGACGACGGCGGTTTCGCCTGGCCCATGGGCCAGCGGCGGGTGCCGTCCGGTGTGTACGGCGGCGGGTCCGCGCTGATGCGCCGCCTCGCCGAGCGGGACAACACCATCGTCCACTGGCCGCAGGGCAACCCGGGCAGCCACTTCGTGGCGATGGACGAGCCGCTGGCGCACGCGGCGGACATCCGCGCGTTCTTCAGGGACCTGCGATGACCGAGTTGAGCTGGGCTCAGGTGTCCGCCAGACGGCTTGCCCGGCACCGGCTCTCCCCGTCGGCGGCGGGCGCGGCACCGGATGCCGGGCGCGTCGCCGACGTGGCGTCGGCGATCTGCGGCGCGCACGCCCAGATCGCGTCGGCCGCCGAGCTGTCCATCGGGCTGCGGGTGCCGGGAGCGACCCGCGACCTGGTGCGCCGAGCACTGTGGACGGAACGCACCCTGGTGAAGACCCGTGGGCCACGTGGGACGGTGCACCTGCTCGCCGCAGCGGACCTGCCGATGTGGGTCGGCGCACTGACCGCGTTGCCTGCGCCGTCATCGGAGCGGAGCGCGGTCCTGCTGACGCCCCGGCAGACCGAGCAGGTTCTCGCGGCCATCGCCGAAGCGGTCGCCGAGGCCGACCTGACGACCGCCGAGCTGACCGAGGAGGTCGTCGCCCGCACCGGCCCGTGGGCGGGCGACCTGGTCATGGAGGCGTTCCAGGACAAATGGCCCCGGTGGATGGCCGCGATGACCGCCGCCTCCCGGGGCGGAGTGATCTGCTTCGGGCCGAATCGCGGTCGGGCCAGCACGTACACCAGCCCGACCCGGTGGCTGCCCGACTTCACGCCGATGCCCGGTCCCGCCGCCCAGGACGCCCTCGTCCGCAGCTACCTGCACGGGTACGGGCCGGCCACTCCGACGCAGTTCGCCCGGTGGTTGGCGGTGCCCCCGGCATGGGCGACGTCGCTGTTCGACTCGCTGGACCTGACCGAGGTGACGGTGGAGGGCAGCCGGGCCTGGGTGGCCTCCGACGACGCCGAGTTCCCCGACGACCGGCCGTCCGGGTTGCGGCTGCTGCCGTACTTCGACGCGTACGCGGTCGGCTGCCACCCCCGCGAGCGGCTCTTCCCCGGTGCCGCCGCCGAGCGGGCGCTCGCCGGTGGCCAGGCCGGCAACTATCCGGTGCTGCTGGTGGACGGGGTGGTCGCCGGTGTGTGGCACCAACGCCGCTCGGGCCGCGCGATCCACGTCACCGTCGAGCCGCTGCGGACGCTGAGCGCCGCCCGGCAGCGGGCGTTGGGCGAGGAGGTCGAACGGGTCGGCGAGATCCTGGAGGGCAGGGCGTCGCTGACCATCGGCACCGTCAGCGTCGGTCCGCACGCCTGAGACCACGTCGGCCCACTTCCTGGGCCAGGATGAGGGCGTGCACCCCGAACCCGTCGACCACGAACCCCGGCAGACGTTCCCCTGGGCGCTCCTGCGCCAGCGCTGGGAGGACCTCACCTTCCTGCACTGGGCCGTCGCTCCGGAGGTGGTCGCGCCGCTGCTGCCCGCCGGCACCCGTCCGGACACGGTGCAGGGGGTCAGCTACGTGGGCCTGATCGGTTTCCGGATGGTCGGGCTGGGCTTCGGCCGTGGCCCGGGGGTGCCGTACTTCGGCACCTTCTGGGAAACCAACGTCCGGCTCTACTCGGTCGACGACGCCGGCCGACGAGCGGTCGTGTTCCGGTCGCTCGACGCCTCCCGCCTGCTGCCGGTGCTGGTGGCGAGGGTGACGCTGCGCCTGCCGTACCTCTGGTCGTCGATGCGGGTGGATCGCGACGGCGACCGTCGCACCTACCGCTGCCGGCGGCGCTGGCCGGGGCCGGCGGGTACGACGAGCCGGATGGCGGTGCGGGTGGGGGAGCGGCTCGTCGAGCCGACCCCGCTCGAACACTTCGTCACCGCCCGCTGGGGGCTGCACACCCGGGCGTACGGGCGCACGCTGCACCTGCCGAACTGGCATCCGAGCTGGCCGCTGCACCGGGCCGAGGTGCTGCACCTGGATGACGAGTTGGTCGCCGCCGCCGGGCTGCCGGCACCGGTCGGGCCACCGGTGAGCGCGCTCTACTCGCCGGGTGTCGGGGTCAGGTTCGGTCGGCCGGTGGCGGCCCGGCCGCGCCGTGCCGGGCCGCCGGAGCCTCAGTAGCGGCCACCCTCGGGTGCGGGCAGCGCGTCCAGGTCGGCCAGGTCCTCGGCGCTGAGCCGCACGTCAGCGGCAGCGCAGTTGTCCACCAGGTACTTCGGGGTCTTGGTGCCGGGGATCGGGACGACCTGGTCACCCTGGGCGAGCACCCACGCCAGGGCGACCTGCGCGGGGCTGAAGCCGGCCCGGTCGGCGATCTCCCGGACCCGGGCGACGATGGCGAGGTTGGCGCGTAGCGCGTCCTGCTGGAAGCGCGGCAGGCCGCGCCGGAAGTCGTCGGCGGGCAGGTCGTCGAACGAGGTGAACCGGCCGGCGAGGAAACCGCGACCGAGCGGGGAGAACGGCAGGAAGGCGATGCCCTGCTCGGCGCAGTACGGCAACACCTCGGTCAACGGGTCGCGGGTCCACAGTGACAGCTCGGACTGCACCGACGCCACCGGGTGCACCGCCTGGGCCCGCACGATCTGCGCGACGGTCACCTCGGACAGCCCGATCTGCCGGGCCTTGCCCGCCGCCACGACCTCGGCCATCGCACCCCAGGACTCCTCGATGGGCACCTCCGGGTCGACCCGGTGCAGCTGGTAGAGGTCGACGTGGTCGGTGCCGAGCCGCCGCAGACTCTCGTCGATCGCCGCGCGGATGTGCTCCGGGCGGCCGTTGTTGCCGATCTTCGGTGAGTTGCCGGGGCCACCGGTGGGGGAGGTGGCCACCAGGCCGACCTTCGTGGCCAGTGCGGCCCGCTCCCGGTGACCGCCGGCCAGCGCCCGCCCGACCAGTTCCTCGTTGGTGTACGGCCCGTACACGTCCGACGTGTCGATCAGCGTCGCGCCCAGGTCCAGTGCCCGTCGGATGACGGAGATCGACATGTCGTCGTCGCGAGGGCCGGTGATGTCGTAGCCGTGGCTCATGCCCATGCAGCCGAGGCCGATGACGCCGACCTCGGGTCCGGTGCTGCCCAGCGTGGTGGTTCGCATGCGCCCCACGCTACGACCGGACCGGCCGACCCGCACCGGCGGTGGCGGTTGAGTGGGCGAGCCGTCGTACGGCACCGTCCTGTGATTCCGGGCTTCAGTAGATCTGGGAGTGCGTGATCGCGGTGAACACGCACGTCACGCTATTGCCGGGTCGGGCGGCGCGCCTGTCCAAAACTGCTCAGTGACCACCCTCACCGGTACCGGACTCAGGAGTCCGGTACGGTGGGGTCAACCGGACTCGCGAGTCCGGATTTGACTGGCAGTGACATCCGAGGAGCCCTCCAACCATGACCCAGGTGCGGATCAGCGATGCTCTCCGCGCGGTGGCCTTCGAGCCGACGCGCGACCTGACCGAGGCGCTGGACTTGTTCTACGCCCCCGACTACACCCACCGTAGCGACGGGAAAACCCTCGATCGGGCCGAATTCGCCGAGATGGTGACACGTGTGCGCGCCCAGATCGTCGACGGCACCGTGACCGTCCTCGACGAGCTGCGCGACGGCAGCCTCTACGCCGAACGGCACGTCTTCGAGGTCACCATGGCCGACGGTTCCACCGCCAGGCGGGAGATCGCGATCTTCGGGACGTACGCCGAGGACGGCCGCTTCCGCCACCTCAGCGAGACGGGGTTCGACCTCCCCGCCGACGACGTCGCCTGAACGACCCCGACGAACGACATCGAAGGAGAGAGCCATGCCCCGTCTCGCCGACCCCGACCCGAACGCCTTCCCGGAGGACGTCCGGGAGTTGCTGTCGACCCTGCCGCCGGATCCGATGGTCAAGATGCTGGCCCACTCGGTCGGTACGGTGAAACTGTTCGTCGACCTCGCGAGGGCGCAGTTCACCTCACTGGAGCTGCCGGCCCGCTCGCGGGAGCTGGTCGTCCTGACCGTTGCCGAGTACGCGGAGTGCGAGTTCGAAGCCGCCCAGCACAGGCCGATGGCCCTGGAGGCCGGCCTCGATCAGCGCGTCATCGAGATCATCAGCGCTCGGGACCTCGACAACCCGGAGCTGTCGCCGTCCGACCGGGCTCTCATCCGGTTCACCGCCGAGGTGGTGCGATCTCCACGCATCTCCGACGAACTGTTCGACCAGGTGCGGCACGTCCTGAGCGAACGCGAGATCGTGGAGGTGCTTCAGGTGGTGGGCTACTACTGGTCGTTCAGTCGGATCTGCACCGTGCTCGACGTCGAACTCACCAAGGTGTACAGCGACGAGCGGGTGGTCTCCGGCGACGCCGGCCGGGCAGACTGAGATCCATGGCAGAGTCCGACTCCGATCCGACGTCGAGCGACCCGGATGCTCCCCATCGGCGTGTCGACGCTCGTCGTAATCAGGAGCGGGTCATCGCGGCGGCACGGGAGCTCTTCGCCGAGCAGGGTCTCCAGGTGACGGTGCCGCAGGTCGCGGAGCGGGCCGGGGTGGGTCGCGCGACGGTGTACCGCAGCTACCCCAGCAAGGAGGACCTGATCGTCGCGGTCGTCCAGCGGCAGTTTCAGGAGCTGGAGCAGCGCACCCGCGCGGCGCTCGACGGCGCCGACGCGTACCGGGAGTGGTGTTCCTTCGTGCCCGACCTGTTCGGACGCCTCGCGCGCGACCGGGTCCTCGCCGACGCGTTCTTCGAGGGCAGGCTGGTGCCCGCCGCGCGCATCCTGGGCCTGATCGGGCAGTTGGTGGCGGCGGCCCGATCGTCCGGCAAGATCCGGCCGGACGCCGGGGAGCTGGACATTCGGGTGGTCCTCTGCGGGGCGGTCCGGCAGCTCATCGTGCTCGACGAGCGCGACCCGGCGGTGTGGCGTCGGTACGCCGACCTGGTGCTCAACGCGCTGCGCCCCTGACGGCGACCCCACCTTGCTCACATAGTTATTGATCGATATCCTGCGCCCAGGCGCCGCCCCGCCTCAGACCACCACCGTCGATCCGAAGCGGGTTCAGCATGCGCACACCGAGACTTGTCACGACTCTGGCCGTCGCCGGCCTGCTCGCCGGTGGGGTGGCCCTGGCCGCCGCCGCTCCGGCCAGCGCGGCGACCGCCGTGTTCTCCGTGACGAACAACTGGGGCAGCGGCTACCAGGGCCAGGTCACCGTCACCAACGACACCTCCACACCGATCACCAGTTGGCGGGTCGAGTTCGACCTGCCGTCCTCCTCGACCGTCAGTCAGTCGTGGAACGCGCAGCAGACGACCTCCGGCAGCCACTACACCTTCATCAACGTGTCCTGGAACGGCACCCTCGCCGCCGGTGCGTCGACGTCGTTCGGGTTCCTCGTCAACGGCACCGGCACGCCGGTGAACTGCACCGTGAACGGCGCGTCCTGCGCCGGCGGTCCGCCCCCGACCACTCCGCCGCCCACCACCCCGCCACCCACCACTCCGCCGCCGACCACCGGCACGCCGGTGGAGCGGCACGGGCAACTGCGGGTCTGCGGCACCACGATGTGCGACAAGTCCGGCGCGCGGGTGCAACTGCGGGGCATCAGCAGCATGTGGCTCAACTGGGAGACCGCCCCGTACGCCGAGAACCTCTCCGCGTTGACCTGGATGCGGGACAACTGGAACCTCCAGGTGATCCGCGCGGCCATGGGCGTCGAGCCGGCGGGCGCGTACCTCAGTGACCCGAACAAGGCACGTACGCAGGTGGAGACCATCATCAACAACGCGGTCACCGCCGGCGTGTACGTGATCGTCGACTGGCACGCCCACGAGGCGCAGAACAACCAGTCCCAGGCGGTGGCGTTCTTCGGCGACCTGGCCCGCCGCTACGGTCACCTGCCCAACGTCATCTGGGAGCCCTACAACGAGCCGTTGCAGGTGAGCTGGACCAACGTCATCAAGCCGTACCACCAGGCGGTGGTAGCCGCGATCCGCGCCGCCGACGCGGACAACATCGTCGTGCTCGGCACCCCGACCTGGTCACAGGACGTGGACGTCGCGGCGGCCAGCCCGGTCACCGGCACCAACCTGATGTACACGCTGCACTTCTACTCCTGCACCCACGGGGCGTCGCTGCGCGCCAAGGGCGACGCGGCGATCCGCGCGGGTCTGGCGCTGTTCGTCACCGAGTGGGGTGCCAGTAACGCCGATGGCGGCCTCGACGGCCGGGCGTGCCTGCCGGAGGCGCAGTCCTGGATCGACTGGATGAAGCAGAACGGCATCTCCTGGACGGCCTGGAAGCTCGACGTCGGCACCGACACCACCAACCTGCTCAGCCCGGGAGCGCCGGTGACCGGCGGGTGGAACAACTACCTGCACGGCCACGCGCCGTTCGTGGTGGCGAACATGAGGTGACCCGGGCCGCTCCATGATGGCCGGAGCGCGGATGTGGGGGTATCCGGGCCGACGGGATACCCCGACATCGCCGACCCCGCGCCGACCCCGCGCCGACCCCGCGCCGACCCCGCGCCGACCACGTCGCTCGGCCGCGGCGGGGCGGTCGCCTCGGCGGTATACCGCTCTCGGCCGGGTCCGACCCCAGGCGTCAGGGTGTGAAAGCCCGCCGGTACGCGGTGGGGGTGGTGGCGAAGGCCCGCTGGAAATGCGTACGCAGGTTGGTGGCCGTGCCCAGCCCGGTTCGGCGGGCGACTTCGTCGATGGTGATCCCGCCCTCTTCGAGCAGGGTGCAGGCGGCGCGCAGCCGTTGCTGGATCAGCCAGGCTCGCGGGCTCATCCGGAACCGACTCTGAAAGGTGCGGTGCAGCGTACGGCTCGACATCACACCCTGAAAGGCAAGATCCGCGACGGTGATCGGGCGGTGCAGGTTGCTGCTCGCCCAGGCGATGACTCCGCTCAACTCGTCATCCTCACCCGGGACGGCAACCGGGATGAACTGTGCCTGACCGCCAGCTCGGTGCAGTGGTGCGACCATGTGGCGGGCCCGTTGGATGGCGGCGGCCTGCCCGTGGTCGCGGCCGACGAGGTAGAGGCACATGTCGAGACCGGCGGCGAGTCCGGCGCTGGTGATGACCTGGCCTTCGTCGATGTACAGCGCACTCGCGTCCACGAACACCCCTGGATGCTCATCAGCGAGCGCGTCGGCGTGCGCCCAGTGGGTCGTCGCGCGGCGGCCGTCGAGCAGACCGGCCTGGGCCAGCGCGAAGGCGCCGGTGCAGATCGACGCGATGCGGATGCCACGACGGTGTGCCCGCCGCAGCGCCTGGAGAGCACGCGGCGGTGCCCGGCCACGGCGGAATCCCGGCACGATCACCGTGTCGGCATCGTCGAGCGCGTCGAGCGTCGCGGCGACGGTCAGCTCCAGACCAGCGGTGGTGGTGGAGACCGAACCACCGTCCAGTGCGCACACCGTCATCGCGTACCGGCCGTGGCCCTCGTGGCCGAAGACCTGCGAATCGAGATCGTGGTGTTCGACGGCTTCGACGAACTGGACGTCTTCGGCCCGTTCGAGGTGTTGTCGATGGCCGGCTTCGACGTGGCGCTGGTCGCCGTCGAACGGCCGGGCCTGGTCACCAGCATGCGTGGTGTCCAACTCCAGGTCCCCGAGATGCTGGATCAGGCCGACGGCGTGATCGTCCCGGGTGGCGGATGGCTTAACCAGGCCCCCGAGGGTGCCTGGGCGCAGGCGCAGCGCGGTGTGCTTCCGGCGAGGCTGGCCGCGCTGGCACCATCGGCGCGTTGGATGGCGTCGGTGTGCACCGGTGCGCTGTTGCTCGCGTCCGCCGGACTGCTGACCGGCCGGCGGGCGACCACCAACCGCAACGCGTACGACGAGTTGCGCGCCTACGACGTGAGCGTTCTCGACCAGCGGGTGGTCGACGACGGTGACCGGGTCACCGCCGGCGCGCTGTCGGCGGGGCTCGATCTGGGGCTGTGGCTCACGGAACGGGAACTCGGCGCCGGCACCGCCAACCGGGTCGCCGCGAGCATCGAGTACCGGGCTGTGCGGCGCTGAGCAGCCCGGCCAGAACGGGCGCGTCACCTTAACGCGCCGGAAACACCCCCGGCACCATCCCTGGGAACGCTCGTCGGACAGTCGAGACCACCGACACGCGAACCGGGGTGACCATGGCCGACAACACCACGAACGCGCCGACGTACGACGGGCCGGTGGACCGGTCCGGCAACGGCCGGACGCTGCCCACCCCCCGCACGAACCCGGTCCTGTCGCTGGACGACGGTGACCCGGCGGACCTGGCCACGATCGGGGTGGAGGAGGAGTTCCACGTCGTCGACCTGCACACTCGGGAGCTGGTGCCCCGGGCCGGTGAGCTGCTCGACCGGCTGCCGGCCACCTCGTTCACCGCCGAGCTGCACCGCAGCGTGGTGGAGACCAACACGGCGGTCTGCCGCACCCTGGACGAGATCCGCGCCGAGCTGACCCGACTTCGCCAGGCGGCCGTGCAGGTCGCCGACCGGGCCGGGCTGGGCATCGTGGCGGCCGGCACGGTGCCGCTGCGCGCCGACGGCGACCCGAGCGTCACCCCCACCTCCCGCTACCGGCGGATGCTCGACGAGTACCAGATGCTCGCCCGGGAGCAGCTGATCTGTGGCGCGCAGGTACACGTCGGGGTGTCCGACCGGGACCTGGCCGTCGCGGTCACCCGCCGCGTCCAACCGTGGCTGCCGGTGCTCCTCGCCCTCTCCACCAGTTCGCCGTACTGGATGGGTCAGGACAGCGGCTACGCCAGCGTCCGGTCGCTGGTGTGGCAGCGCTGGCCCACCGCCGGCGACCCGGGCGAAGTGACCAGCGCGGCGGACCACGAGGCGCTGGTCGCCGAGCTGATCTCCTCCGAGACCATCACCGACCCCGCCATGATCTACTTCGATGTCCGGCCGTCGGCGCACGTGCCCACCGTGGAACTGCGGATCACCGACGCCAACGCCGACGTGGAGACCATCGTCCTGCTCACCGGCCTGTTCCGGGCGCTCGTCCGGCGGGAGGTCGCCGCGCTGCGCGCCGGTGTGGAGCGGACGGCCGTGCGGCCACCGGTGCTGCGCGCCGCCGTGTGGCGGGCCGCCCGCTCCGGGCTGGAAGGGGACCTGCTCGACCTGCCCCGATCGGCCCGACCGGTGCCGGCCGCCGAGGCGGTCCGCCGCCTGGTGACCGACCTGCGCCCGCAGTTGACGGCGACCGGGGACTGGGAGCAGGTCAGCGAGTTGACCCGGTACGCGCTGGAACGCGGCAGCTCGGCCGCGCGGCAACGGCGGGCGTACGAGCGGCGCGGCCGGTTGGCCGACGTGGTGGACCTGCTGCTCGACGAGACCCGGGGACGCGTACGGGGGCCGCTGCCCGGTGCGCCGACCACGCCGGCCCTACCCACGTACGTCCACACGGACGACGAGGTCTTCGGCCCGGCGGGACCGGAGCCCGCGTACCGGCCGCTGCTGGCCGCCCTGCGGGGCCTCGGCGCCGACGGACTGCGCCAACGTGAGCACGACCGCGACGAGGAGCAGCGCGCCCGTGGCGTGACCTTCAGCGTGGCCGGCGAGGCGAGCACCCGACTCTTCCCGGTCGACCTCGTGCCCCGCGTGGTGCCTGCCGCCGACTGGCGGAGCCTGCGCGTCGGCCTGGTGCAGCGCGCCCGCGCCCTCGACGCCTTCCTGCGGGACGTCTACGGCGACCGGGCCGTGGTCGCCGACGGCGTGGTTCCGGCGTGGGTGGTCGAATCCTCACCCGGGCTGCGCCCGACCGGGGCGCTGATGGGCCGGCGGGGCACCCGCGCCCAGGTGTCCGGCACCGATCTCGTCCGTGATCCCGACGGCGGCTGGTACGTGTTGGAGGACAACCTGCGGGTGCCCTCCGGCATCGGCTACGCCGTGCAGAACCGTCGACTGACCCGGACGGTGCTGCCCGAGCTGCCGGTCCCCGACGACCTGCTGCCTGCCGACGAGACACCGGCGATGCTGCACCGGGCGCTGGTGGCAGCCGGGCCCGCCGCCGCCGACGACCCCGCCGTCGTGGTGCTCAGCAGTGGTCCGGGTGACCCCGCCTGGTTCGAGCACCGGCTGCTCGCCGACGAGATGGGCGTACCGCTGACCGAGAGCGGCGACCTGCTCGTGGAGGACGGCCGTGTCCAGCTCATCCGGGAGGGCCGCCGTAGCCAGGTGGACGTGATCTACCTGCGGATGGACGAGGAGGCGTTGCTGCACGCGCCGGGCGCCGACGGCGTCCCGCTGGGCTGGCCACTGCTCGCGGCCGTGCACGCCGGGCGGTTGACGCTGGCCAACGCGCTGGGCAACGGCGTCGGTGACGACAAGGCGTTGTACGCGTACGTGCCCCGGCTCATCGAGTACTACCTGGGGGAGAAGGCGCTGCTTCCGGACGTGCCGACGTACCTGTGTGGACTGCCCGAGCAGCGCGCCGAGGTGCTGGGCCGGCTCGACCAACTGGTGCTCAAGCCGGTCGACGGGTACGGCGGTGACCGGGTGGTGATCGGGCCTCGGGCCGAGGCGGAGGAACTGGACGCCGTACGGGAGCAGATCCTCGCCGCCCCACACCGGTGGATCGCCCAGGAGATGATCTCGCTGACCACCCACCCGGTGTTCGACGGCACGGCGCTCGCTCCTCGCCACGTCGACCTGCGGGCCTTCGTGTTCCTCGGCGAGAAGGCCGAGGTGGCGCCGGTGGCGCTGACCCGGGTGGCGCCCGCGGGCAGCATGATCGTCAACTCTTCGCGGGGCGGTGGGTCGAAGGACACCTGGCTGCTCGACGGAGCCGATCGGCCGTCGGCGTAACCCACGCTTGACCCCCGCGTCATCGCTGCGCAACCCGGTCCGCCAAGCCTGGACCGGTCAGCGGCCCGAGCCGATGAGAGGTGGATGCCATGTGCGGTATCGGAGGTGAGTTCCGCCTCGACGGGGCACCAGCCGACATGGCGGCCGTCGAGCGGATGCTGCCCGCCCTGGCCTCCCGAGGCCCGGACGGCGAGGGCCGGTGGCAGCACGGCCCGGCGGCGCTGGTGCACCGACGACTGCGCATCATCGACCTGTCCGACGCGGGCGCCCAACCGATGGTCGACCCCGAACTGGGGCTGGCCCTGGTCTTCAACGGATGCATCTACAACTACCGGGAGCTGCGCGACGAGCTGACCGCCGCCGGCTACTCCTTCCGGTCCACCTCGGACACCGAGGTGATCCTCAAGGCGTACCACCGGTGGGGCGCCGCCTGCGTCGAGCGGTTCTACGGGATGTTCGCGTTCGCGCTCGTCGAACTGGCCACGCGCACCCTGGTGCTGGGCCGCGACCGGCTCGGCATCAAACCGCTCTACCTGGCCGAGGGGCCGGGCCGGATCCGCTTCGCGTCGACGCTGCCGGCGCTGCTCGCCGCCGGTGACGTCGACACCGACCTCGACCCGGTGGCGCTGCACCACTACATGACGTTCCACTCGGTGGTGCCACCGCCGCGCACCATCCTCGCCGGCATCCGCAAACTCCCACCCGCCACCATCCGGGTGATCACCGCGGACGGGCGGAGCACCGACACCGTGTACTGGCGGCCGGAGTTCACCCGTGCCGCCGCCGCGCCGATGTCCGCCGGGGAGTGGCAGGAACGGATCATGACGGCGTTACGCACCGCCGTACGCCGCCGCATGGTCTCCGACGTGCCGGTCGGTGTGCTGCTCTCCGGCGGCCTCGACTCCAGCCTGATCGTCGCCCTGCTCGCCGAGCAGGGCCAGACCGGCCTGGCGACGTTCAGCATCGGGTTCGAGGCGGCGGCGGGGGAGAGCGGCGACGAGTTCCACTACTCCGACCTGGTGGCCCGCCACTTCGACACCGACCACCAGCAGATCCGCATCGGCGCGGCCCGGTTCGTCCCCGCCGTGCACGAGGCCATCGCGGCGATGAGCGAGCCGATGGTCAGCCACGACTGCGTCGCCTTCCACCTGCTCTCCGAGGAGGTCTCACAGCGGATCACGGTGGTCCAGTCCGGGCAGGGCGCCGACGAGATCTTCGCCGGCTACGACTGGTACCCGCCGATGGCGAACGTCGCCCGCGCGGATGCCGTCGAGGCGTACGCCCGGGTGTTCTTCGACCGTCGACACGACGCGCTCGGCGGACATCTGGCACCCGAGTGGATGCTCGACCACGACGCGAGCCTGGAGTTCGTCGCCGCGCACTTCGGCGCACCCGGCGCGGACACCGCGCTGGACGCGGCGCTGCGCCAGGACAGCCTGGTGATGCTTGTCGACGACCCGGTCAAGCGGGTCGACAACATGACCATGGCGTGGGGGTTGGAGGCCCGGGTGCCGTTCCTCGACCACGAGGTGGTCGAGCTGGCCGCCGCCTGCCCACCCGCGTTGAAGCTGGCGCACGGCGGCAAGGGCGTGCTGAAGACCGCGAGCCGGGGCATCGTCCCGGACGAGGTGATCGACCGGCCGAAGGGCTACTTCCCGGTGCCCGCCATCCGGCACCTCTCCGGGCCGCTGCTCGACGACGTCCGCGACGCGCTGACCGCCCGGCCGGCCCGCGAACGGGGCCTGTTCCGCAAGGACTACCTGGAGGAGTTGCTGGACGCGCCGAACGCCCGGCGGACCACGCTGGGCTCCAACGCGCTCTGGCAGCTCGGGCTGCTGGAGCTCTGGTTGCAGCGGATCGGGGTTTAGATGAGCGTACGGATCGAGGCGCCACGGACCACCCGTCGGGCTCGACCCTCCGGTCGCCGGCCGGCGCCGATACCCGTCGTCGAGGATTTCGCGCCCGCGCCGTCCCCGGGCGGCGACCGGGTGGCGTACCTCTCCGACCGGGCCGGGACGCCCGGCGTCTGGATCCGCGAAATCGGCGCGGACGACGCCGTCGCGCTGCCGACCGGTGACGATCCGGTGCTGGCGGTGAGTTGGTCCCCGGACGGGCAGTGGCTGGCCTGCGTCGTCGCACCCGGCGGCAGGCCCCGCACCGAGGTGTGGCTGCTCCGTCCGGACGGCAGCGGGCGTCAGCAGGTTGCCGGCTTCGGTCGCCACAGCGCGACGCCGGCCGGGTGGTTGGCGGGCGACCCGGTTCTGATGGTCACCGAGACCGCTGAGCGGGGTGCCGCCGTCCTGGTCGACGCGGGCACCGGACACCGGCGAGTCCTCGCGGAGGGTGACCTGCTCACCCTGCTGGACGTCACCCCGGACGCCTCCAGCGCTCTGCTGCGCCGTGGCCCCCGCAACGCCCGTTGGCTGGAACTGCTCGACGTGGTGACAGGTGAACGGCGGCGACTACTGCCGGACACCGGTCGGGGCAGCACCGACCAGGGTTGGTTCGGCCCGGACGGGACGAGCGTGCTGGCCCGCACCGACGCCTACTCGGAACTCGCCGCGCTGCTCCGGATCGACACCTGTCGCCCGGAGATGACACCGACCCGGCTCGCCTGGCGGCCGGACGCCGAGCTGGAGCAGGCCGTGCCGAGCGCCGACGGACGTCGGGCCGCCCTGCTGTGGAACACCTACGGTGGCCGCAGCGAGGTGAGCCTGCTCGACCTCGCCAGCGGGGTGCAACGGGCCGTCGCCGCCCCGGGTGAGGTGCTCGACGACGCCGTCTTCGCCGCCGGTGGTGACCTGCTCTGCCTCACCGCGCAGGGGCCGGTGCAGCCCCGGGAGGTCTGGCTGGTCGACCCGGCGACCGGGGCGCCGCGTCCGCTGCGGCCGGACACCGGCGTCGCGCGTACGGGCGGCAGCGGTGTCGCCCCGCAACTGGTCGACCTGCGTGCCCGCGACGGTCTGCCGCTCTCCGGGTGGCTCTACCGCCCGACCGGGCCAGGTCCCTGGCCCACCGCCATCAGCCTGCACGGTGGCCCGGAGGCGCAGGAGCGTCCCCGCTACAACCCGCTGTTCCAGGCTCTCGTGGCGCAGGGCGTCGCGGTGTTCGCGCCGAACGTGCGGGGCTCGTCGGGTTTCGGCCGGTCCTTCGTGGCCGCCGACAACCTCGCCGGCCGCTACGGGGCCATCGCCGACGTCGCGGCGTGCGCCGACCACCTCGTGGACAGCGGCGTGGCCCGTCCCGGCCAGCTCGGCTGCCTCGGCCGCTCCTACGGTGGTTACCTGGTCCTCGCGGTGCTGGTGAACTTCCCCGGGCTGTTCGCCGCCGGGGTCGCCGAATGCGGGATCTCCGACTTCCACACCTTCTTCGCCGGCACCGAGCCGTGGATCGCCGCCGCCGCCGTCAGCAAGTACGGCCACCCGGTGCGCGACGCCGACCTGCTGCGGGACCTGTCGCCGATGACCCACCTCGACCGGCTCGACGTGCCGGTTCTGCTCATCCACGGCGCCAACGACACGAACGTGCCGGCGGGCGAGTCGGCGCAGGTCGCGCAGGCGTTGGCGGCGCGCGACGCCCCGTACGGGCATCTGGTCCTGACCGGTGAGGGGCACGACTTCCTGTCCCGCGACAATGCCGAGGCGGCGCGTACGGCAACCACCGCCTGGCTCACCCGGCACCTCGCCGCGACCGCGGCCACCGTCGGCTGAGGCGTTATCCTGCGCCGGTGGACGTCACGGTGCAGGGCGAGCGGTTGGCCGCCGACCTGGGCCGGTGGCTCACCGACCTGACCTTCGTCGACCTGGGCACCGACGAGGTCACCGCACGGGTGATCGACTCGGTGGTGCGGTGGGCCGAGGCCCAGGGTTGGCGGGTCTACCGGCGCGCGCCCAGCGTGCTGCCGTTGCCGCCGCCGCTGGAGCAGCGGCACTCGGTCCTCGACGTGGCGTGCGCCCGCCCCGACGGCCCACCTGTCGTCGTGGAGGTCGACCACACCGACCGGGCCCGTACGGTGCAGAAGCTGCGTGCGGAGGCGGACGCCGGCCGGATTCCGATCTGGGTGCGGTGGGGTGTCGGGCGTTTCACCGCGCCGCCACCGCCGGTGCGGATGGTGACCGTCGAGGTGACCCGGCGTGCCGGGCCCGCCGGGCAGGGACGGTTGCACAGCCGCACCGGCGACCGCCCCGCTCCGGCACACTCGACCGGCGGCGGCACGGTGGCCGCGCAGGCACTGCCCATCCCGTTGACCGACCCGCTGTCGGAGACCGGTGAGGATGCGGGTAAGGGCACCTGAAGCGAATCGTAAGCGGCAGCCGGCAGAGTTCTGGGTGTCACCGAAGCACCTGACCGACAGCCAGGAGATTCCGATGCGCAAGCTCATCAACTCGACCTACCTCACCCTCGACGGCGTCATCGAGAACCCGATGTGGACCTCCCCGTACTTCGACGAGGAGGCGATGAGCCTCGCCGGCGAGCAGACCGACGAGGCGGACGCGATGCTGATGGGTCGGGCCACCTACGACGGCATGTCCGCCGCCTGGCCGAACATGGACGAGAGCGACCCGACCACCGGCGCGGCCTACTTCAACAACGTCAAGAAGTACGTCGCCTCGACCACCCTCACCGACCCCACCTGGAAGAACACCGAGGTGCTCCGGGGGGACCTGGTCGAGGCGGTCCGCGCGCTCAAGGCACAGGAGGGCCGGAACATCATCCAGTACGGCTTCGGCTCGGTCACCGCGCAGCTGATCCAGGCGGGCCTGGTGGACGAGGTCCGGTTCTGGATCCACCCCGTGCTGGAGGGCGCTCCGAGCCTGACGGTGCCGCTGCCGGACTTCAAGGCGTCGTTCGACCTGGTCGACACCCGCGTGCACAAGAGTGGCGTGATCGTCGCCTCGTACCGACCGAAGACGACGGCCTGATCGACGATCAGAGCTGGGCTCGGGCCTCGCCCGGGCTCAGCTTCGCGCCCTCGGCGAGCAACTCGTCGAACCGCCCCGGCCCGAGTTCGGCCCGCAGGCGTTCGGTTACCCGGTCGACGTCGTCGCGTTCGGCCGGCGCGGCGGGGGACTGCGTGGCGAGCCGGGCGGCGGCTGCGGCGCCCAGCAGTCGGGCGGCGACCTCGGGGGAGCGCACCGCCGCCGCCATCCCCTCCAGGGGACCGACCGCGTCGCGCATCGTCGCCATCGCCTCGGCGGCCTCGAACGCCTCGATGTGCAGGGCCAGCGCCGCGTCCGGGTCTCCGCCCTGCTCGACCGCGTAGCCCAGCTCGACCAGCACCATCGGCAGGTACAGCGCCGGCTGGCTCTCGCCCCGGCCCAGGTCGGCGAGGTGGGTGAGATGGGTGACGGCCAGGTCGAGCTTCCCGTCGCGTCGGGCGGCCAGCCCGAGGCTCATCTCCGCGAAGACCAGCGCACCGGGCGATCCCTGCTCCACCGCCAGGCCGTACGCCCGTTCGGCCAGCTCCCGGCCCTGGGTGTAGTCGCGGGTCTGCACCGCGAGCCAGGCCAGCCAGGACAGCTCGGCGCAGACCTGCGGCCACAGCGCCAGTTCCTCGGCCCAGCGCAGCCCTTCGCGGTGCAGCGCGGCGGCGCGCTCGTGCTCACCGCGCATGTCGGCCAACCCGCCCACCCACTCGGTCGCCCGGAGGCGGCCCCACCGGTCGCCGATGTCGGCGAACAGCGCGGCGCTGCGCGTCGCGGTGCGCTCCAGCGTGGCCTGGTCACCGTTGGCGTGTGCGATGTGGGCCAGGGAGGTGAGCACCGCGGCCTCGGTCCACCTGTCGACGGCGGTGCTGGGCAGCAGCTCCGACGCGAGGGCCAGGTCACCGTGCTCGATCACCGCGTTGGCCGCGAACCAGGCGGCGTGGCCGTCCGGGTCGGCGGCCACCGCGGCGCGTACGTCGTCCGGCGCGACCGTCTCGCCCAGCGACAGGGCGAAGCCGACCCGCCACGGGGCCGCCCGGGACTCCTGCTCCGGGTCGCCGGCCACGGCCAGGGCCCGCCGTGCCTCGGTGAGCCGGCCGCGCAGGTGCCAGTACCAGCTCAGCGCGACCGCCAGGCGCAGCCCACCACCGTGGACCAGCGCCGATCGCAGGTTCGCCATCTCGGCGTCCAGCAGCGCCAGCCAGCGCTGCTGGTCGGCCCCGCGCAGCCCGGGGTCGGCACGCTCGGCCAGCTCGGTGTAGTAGGCGGCGTGCCGTGCGCGTACCTCGTCGGCGTCGGTCAGGCGGTCCAGGCAGAACGCGGCGACCGATTCGAGCAGCCGGTAGCGGGGGTCGGCGCCGGAGTCGTCGAGCACCACCAGCGACCGGTCCACCAGCCGGGCGAGGGTGTCCAGGTCGGTTCCGCAGACGTGTTCGGCGGCCTCCGGGCTACAGCCGTCCCGGAACACCGCCAGCCGGGCCAGCACCGCCCGGTCGGTCCCGTCGAGGAGGTCCCAGCTCCAGCCGATCACCGCGGTCAGCGTCCGCTGGCGGGGTGGCACGTCGCGCTGCTGGGTGGTGAGCAGCCGGAAACGGTCGTCGAGCCGGTCCACCACCCCGCGTACTCCCAGCGCACGGACCCGGGTCGCGGCCAGCTCCAGCGCCAGCGGCAGGCCGTCGAGGCGACGGCAGAGCTGGGCGATCGTCGCTGCGGTCTGCCCGTCGAGGCGGAAACCGCGCTGCTGCGCGGCGGCGCGGGTGGCGAACAGCTGGGCCGCCGCCGAGCGCCGGACCGCGTCCAGGTCACCGTCGTCCGGCACGGACAGCGGGGGTACCTCCCAGAGCAGTTCACCGGTCAGCCCGAGTGGCTCCCTGCTGGTGGCCAGCACCCGCAGCCCGGGTACGTCGCGCAGCAGCCGGGCGACCAACGCGGCCACCGGCTCTACGACGTGTTCGCAGTTGTCCAGCACCAGCAGGAGCTGACGGTGTCGTAGGGCCGCGACCACCCGTTCGGTGGGGGACAGGCTCGTGCCGGCGGTCTCGTGGGTGCCCAGCGCGGCGAGCACCCGCTCGGCGACGAGCGTGTCTCCGGCCGGCAGCGGGGCCAGCTCGACCAGCTGGACGCCGTCGGGAACGGACTGCGCGCGGGCCGTCTCGATGGCCAGTCGGGTCTTTCCGACGCCACCCGGCCCGACCAGCGTGACCAGCCGCTGCCGTGGCAGCAGCGCGCCCAACTCGGCCAACGCCTCGGCACGGCCGACCAGCTCGTCGAGCGGGGCGGGGAGGCTGGTGCGGACGACCTCCGCCCTCGGTGGGGCGCTCAGGCCGGCGTCCTGTTCGAGGATCCGGCGGTGCAGGGCGACCAGCTCGGGGCCGGGGTCGAGACCCAACTCCTCGGCGAGCCGGTCCCGCAGGTCGGCGTAGCTGTCCAACGCCTCGGACTGGCGGCCCGCCGCGTACAGCGCGCGCAGCTGCACCGCCCGCAGGCCCTCGCGCAGCGGATGCCGGGTGACCAGCTCGGCCAGGTCGGCCGCGACCAGGTCGTGTTCACCCCGGGCCAGCCGGGCCTCCGCCAACCGCTCGTGGACGGCGAGGCGCTGCTCGGCGAGGCGGGTCGCCTCCGCGCGGACGAACTCGGCGTCGGCCGCGTCGGCGTACGCGTCGCCACGCCACAGCGCGAGGGCTTCGCTGAGCCGGTCGACGTCGGTGCTGTGCGCCAGCTCGGCGAACCGGTCCGCGTCGACGGCATCGGCCCGCAGCAGATAGCCGGGCGGCCGGGACTCCACCAGGTCGCGGGCACCCGGCTCGGCGTCGTTGAGCGCCTTGCGCAGCTGCGAGACCCGTACCTGCAGGGCGCCGGCCGGGTTGGCGGGGGAGTCGTCACCCCACAGGTCGTCGATGAGGCGGTCCGCCGAGACCACCTGGTTACGGTTCGCCAACAGGTCGGCCAGCAACGCGCGGACCTTCGTGCCGGGCACCACCACCGGCTCGCCGGCGTCGGTGGTCACGGCGAGCGGCCCGAGCACCCCGAACTGCACGGCGGTCATCCTATCGCCGCTCAGGTGGCCGAAGGCGGACCGTGAGCGCGGTGGCACACCGGTGGGCGGGGACGGTCAGGGCTGTCGTTCGGCGCTGCGGCGCACCACCGCGAGCATCCGCCGTACGCCGAGGACGTGGCCGCCCGAGCGGAGCAGCAGGTGCCGGTAGAGGCCGCCGGCCAGGCCGGGGAAGACCGCCCGGGTCTCCGCCCGGAGGCGGGACCGGCGCGGTCCGGCCGGTTCGAGCCGGAAGATCAGCGCGTACGTCGAGAACCGGTGACTGCCCCGCAGTGTCAGCTCCCGCCCGGGGACCGCGGTGGCCACCCGGAACCCGGGGACCGTCGAGCCTTCGGCGAGTGGTCGGGGCCCGGACGCGACCGGGTCGGCGGCACTGACCAGGCGGGCGTACGCGACCGTGCCGGGTCGGCTGAACGTCGTCTCGACGACGCGGACGAGGTGGGGCCAGGCCTGCTCGGGCTCGGCCGCGATCAGGGTGGCGTGTTCGTCCACGTGGGGCAGTGCGTCGGTTTCCATGGGCGCCTCCCCGGTTCGGTGTTCCATTCTCACCCGTCCGACCGAAGTTCGCCGATACCGGGAATGGCGTGTGGCCGGTTCGCCAGGTAGAAACAGGGGCGAGAGAGCGCTCTCACCGCCCCAGACTGCGCCGGAGTACGGTCCGGCCAGCGGAGAGGACGAACCGCATGCCAACCCCGTCCCGTCGTACCCTCATCCTCGCCCTGATGGTGGCCACGGCCGTCACCGTGAGCGGCACGGCGGCCTCCGCCGGCCGCCCCACGCACGGCGCACCCGACTTCGGCCCGAACGTGACGATCTTCGACCCGTCCATGCCGGTCGGTGAGATCCAGCAGACCCTCGACGCGGCGCACGCCCGGCAGGTCGGCAACGAGATGGGCACCGAGCGGCACGCCTACCTGTTCAAGCCCGGCGCGTACGGCACCGCCGCGCAGCCGTTGCAGGCCAGGGTCGGCTACTACACCGAGGTCTCCGGCCTTGGCGCCTCGCCCACCGACGTCGCGATCAACGGCAAGTTGGAGGTCTACAACCGCTGCCTGGCCGACGGCGGCACCGGTAACTGCCTGGCCCTGGTGAACTTCTGGCGCACCCTGTCCAACCTGTCGCTCACCATCAACGCCGCAGGTCAGGACGACTGCCGGTCGACGGCCAACTTCTGGGCGGTGTCGCAGGCGGTGTCGATGCGCCGACTGAACATCGGCGGCGGCGGTCTGTCGCTGATGGACTACTGCACGGCCGGCCCGCAGTACGCCAGTGGCGGCTTCATCGCCGACTCCCGGCTGCCGGCCACCACCAACGGATCACAGCAGCAGTGGTTGACCCGCAACAGTGAGGTCGGCGGCTGGTCCAACGCGGTGTGGAACCAGGTCTTCGCCGGAGTCGAGGGCGCGCCCGACGACGCCACGTTCCCCGACCCGCCGTACACCACCCTGGAGACCACTCCGCTGAGCCGGGAGAAGCCGTACCTCTTCGTCGACGGCAAGGGTCGCTACCAGGTGCGGGTGCCCGCCGCGCAGCGCGACAGCCGGGGTGTCTCCTGGGCCGACGGCGTGACGCCGGGCCGGACCATCCCGATCGGCGACTTCTTCGTCGCCAGGCCCTCCGACCCGGTACGCGTCATCAACGCCCAACTCGCCCGCGGAAAGCACCTGCTGCTCACCCCCGGGGTGTACGACGTCGCGCGCAGCATCGAGATCCGGCGCGCCGACACCGTCGTGCTCGGCATCGGGCACGCCACCCTCACCGCGGTGAACGGCGCCGTCCCGCTGGACGTCGCCGGTGTCCCCGGCGTGATCGTCGCCGGTGTCACGATCGACGCGGGCACTGTCGAGTCGCCGGTCCTGCTGCGGGTGGGACGACAGCACGGCCACAACGCCAGCAGCCCGCACAACCCGACCACCCTGTCCGACGTGTACTTCCGGGTCGGTGGCCCACACATCGGCCGGACGAACACGGCGCTGGAGGTCAACAGCGACAACGTGCTCATCGACCACACCTGGGTCTGGCGTGGTGACCACGGCGTCGAGGGCTTCACCGAGGGCGTCAACGGCGACACCGATCGCTGGCGGACCAACACCGGTCGCTACGGCGCCATCGTCAACGGTGACCACGTGACCGCGACCGGCCTGTTCGTCGAGCACTTCCAGCGCTACAACACGGTCTGGAACGGCGAGCACGGCACCACGATCCTGTACCAGAACGAGCTGCCGTACGACCCGCCGACGCAGGCCGACTGGATGAACGGCACGGTCGAGGGCTGGGCCGGGTACAAGGTGGGTGACCGGGTGCGTCACCACACCCTGCACGGCGGCGGGGTGTACGTCTTCAACCAGAACAACCCGTCGATCCACACCGAGAACGGCTTCGAGGTCCCGAACCGGCCGGGTGTGAAGCTGCACCACATCATGACCGTGAACCTCAGCGCCGGGACGATCGACCACGTGGTCAACGGCGTCGGCGACGCGGCCGACATGACCAAGATCGGCGCGCCGGTCTACCTCACGCAGTACCCGATCCCGTAGCGATCTCGGGCGTACCGGCGGGGTCGGGGCCAGAGTGACTCCGGCCCCGCCGGTCTACCGTCACCTCCGGGTGACAGCTCGCAATTTCCGTCATCTGACGCGGAATTTCATCGATCAGTCTAACTCTTGCGGGTTGGTATCCACTGCTGCCACGATGGCCGTCAATGCCTTCCGTCCCGAAGGAGTGGTCGTCATGGCGGTCTCCCGCCGCAGGTTCGTCACGTCGGTCATGGCGGGCTCCGCCCTCGCCGCCGCCTCCAGCACCGAGCTGCTCGCCACCATGTCCAGCCCCGCACACGCCGCCAGCCCTCCCGGGGACGTGGTCGGCAAGGTGACGGTCGGCTACCAGGGCTGGTTCAGCGCCCCCGGCGACTCCGCGCCGATCGGTGGCTGGTGGCACTGGAGCCGCGACAGGTTCCAGCCGCCGTCGCCGGCCAACACCACGATCGTGTCCTGGCCGGACATGCGCGAGTACACCCGCACCTATCCCACCGCGTACCCCAACCTCGGCAACGGTCAGCCGGCCACCCTCTTCTCCTCCTACGACCACCAGACGGTGGACACCCACTTCCGCTGGATGCAGGAGTACGGCTGCGACACCGCCGCGCTGCAACGGTTCAACCCGATGGGCGACGAGGGCCCGACCCGCGACGCGATGACGCAGAAGGTGCGCTCCGCCGCCGAGCGCTACAACCGCAAGTTCTACATCATGTACGACGTCACCGACTGGTTGACCTTCCAATCGGACATCAAGACCGACTGGACGACGAAGATGTCCGCGCACGTCGCGTCCAGCGCGTACGCCCGGCAGAACGGCAAGCCGGTCGTCTGCATCTGGGGCTTCGGCTTCAGCGAGCCCAGCCGGCCCTTCACCCCCGGCCCCTGCCTGGAGGTCATCAACTGGTTCAAGGCGCAGGGCTGCTACGTCATCGGTGGTGTGCCCACCTGGTGGCGGCAGGGCATCGAGGACTCCCGCCCCGGCTTCCTCGACGTCTACCACGCGTTCCACGCGATCTCGCCGTGGATGGTCTACCGGGCCAGGACCGTCGAGGAACTCGACTCCTACTACAACAACGTCAACATCGGCGACATGGCCGACTGCGCGGCGCGCGGCATCGACTACCTGCCCTGCGTGATGCCCGGCGACCTCGCCGGGGGCCACCGTAGGCACGGCGACTTCTACTGGCGGCACATCTACAACATGGTCCGACTCGGCTCCCAGGGCCTGTACGTGTCCATGTTCGACGAGTACAACGAGGGCAACCAGATCGCCAAGACGTCCGAGACGCAGGCCACCACCCCGGCCGGCGCGAACATCCGGGCACTGGACGAGGACGGGGTCGCCTGCTCCTCCGACTACTACCTGCGGATCACCGCCGACGGCGGCCGGATGCTCAAGGGGCAACTCGCCCTCACCCCGGTCCGTCCCACCCCACCGACGACCGGCACCCCGCCACCGACCGGCGGGAACCTGGCCGCTGGCCGTCCCACCTCGGCGAGCAGCCAGGGTGGTGGGTTCCCGGCGAGCAACGCGGTGGACTCCAACATCGGCAGCTACTGGGAGAGCGCCAACGGCGCGTTCCCCCAGTGGTGGCAGGTCGACCTCGGCGCCAGCCACCAGGTCAACAAGCTCGTGCTTCGCCTGCCCACCGGCTGGGGCGCGCGTACCCAGACCATCACCGTGCAGGGCAGCGTCGACGGCAGCTCCTTCGCCACCATCGCCGGGGCCTCCGCGTTCACCTTCGACCCGACCACCGGCAACACCGTCACCCGCACGCTGACGACCACCACGGCCCGCCACATCCGCCTCAGCGTCAGCGGCAACACCGGCTGGCCGGCCGCCCAACTCGCCCAGGTCGAGGTGTACGCCGGAAGCACCGTCCCGGACAACCCGCCGACCGCGCCGAGCGGCCTCACCGTGACCGGCAAGACGTCGACAAGCGTGTCCCTGGGGTGGACGGCCTCCACCGACGACACCGGAGTGACCGGCTACCAGGTACGCCAGGGCGGCAACGTGGTCGCCACCGTCACGGGCACCACCGCGACGGTGAGCGGGCTCAGCCCCTCCACCGCGTACACCTTCACGGTCACCGCCCGCGACGCCGCCGGCAACACCTCCGCGGTGTCCAACACGGTCACCGCCACCACGGACGCCCCGGCCAACGCGGACCTCGCCCGAGGTCGACCCACCACGGCGAGCAGCCACACCCAGACCTACGCGTCGGGCAACGTGGTCGACGGCGACCCGAGCAGCTACTGGGAGAGCGCGAACAGCGCGTTCCCGCAGTGGGTGCAGGTCGACCTGGGTACGTCGCGCACGGTCGGTCGGGTGGTGCTGAAGCTGCCGCCGTCGTCGGCCTGGGGCAGCCGGACGCAGACCCTCTCCGTGCAGGGCAGCGCCGATGGGGGGAGCTTCGGCACGCTGGCTGCGTCGGCGGGGCGCTCCTTCGACCCGGCAACCGGTAACCAGGCGGTGATCACCTTCACCACCGCACAGACCCGCTACCTGCGGATCACGGTCACCGGCAACACCGGCTGGCCGGCCGGGCAGTTGGCGGCGCTGGAGGTGTACGCCAGCTGACCGAGCGTCGGGCGGCCACCGGGGGAGCGGCGGCCGCCCGACCGCCGCCTACCGGTGCCCGTACGCGTTCAGGCCCGCGGCGTTCCGCGTGGACCGTCAGGTCAGCACCGCAACCACGACCAGCGGCGCAGCCCGTACAGGCAGGCACCGGGGTTGTACCGTCTCTGCCTACGCCGCAGGTTCCAGTACGACGACCGGGATCTCGCGGGTGGTCTTCTTCTCGTAGTCGGCGAAGCCTGGATACGCGGCCTTCTGCGCGCTCCAGATCCGTTCCCGCTCGTACCCGGCGGCAACTCTGGCGACCAACTCGACCTTGTCCGTACCTATCTCCGCTTGGGCCTGCGGGTGAGCGAGCAGGTTGTAGTACCAGTCGGGATTGGTGGGCGCACCGCCCTTGGACGCGAACACGGCGTAGCCGCCGTCCACCTTCTGGTACATCATCGGGTTCACGCGGGGCTGGCCGCTCTTGGCGCCGATCGTGTGCAACAGCAGCAGCGGCGCGCCAGCGAACTGACCGCCGACCTGCCCACCGTTGGCGCGAAACTCGACAATGATCTTGTCGTTCCAGTCGCTCATGCCTTCTCCTTGCCTCCGCGAATCGGCTCCTCATAGACGATTCTGGCAGTCGCAGCCGGGGTCAGCCACACGCGTTCACCCACCTTGTAGGCCAGCGCCTGCCCTGGCCGGCCCAGGTAACGCGCGAGCTCGGCGGATGCGTACGGCCCTTGATGACAGCGGTCCCGCAGCAGCGCCAGCGCAGCATCCGGCGTCCACACTGCTCCGTCGCCGGACGGCATCGGCAGGCGTAGGTGCAGGCCGATGTCGAGCACGACCCGTGCCGCCCGCAGGAGCTGCATATACAGGTACCCCAGTCGAGCACCCGGCTGTTCATAGAGTCCGAGTTCGTCCATGAACCGCTCGGCGTACAGGGCCCAGCCCTCCTGGCTGCCGGAGAGGCCGCCGAGCAGGTTCACCCGCTGCCCGAGGCCTCCCCGGCAGACCTCGGAGCCGAGGTGGAGGTGGTGGCCGGGAACGCCCTCGTGATAGGCGGTGCTGTAGGCGTACCAGGCGGGGAAACTCGCTGCGTCCTCGGGGATGGACCACCAGACTCGGCCCGGCCGCGTCAGGTCGCGCGACGGCCCGATGTAGGACGAGCAGCCAGTCACCGTCGTCCTCCGGGCGTAGCTCCTGGACGAACGAGCGATTCTCCGGGTGCCCGACGTGCAGGTCACTGACGGCCTGTAACCGGGGCAGACGTTTCACGCCCCGAGGTTGGGCCGGCACCGCCAGGTCGCGACACCCCTGCTGTTGCGGCGTTCCGGTCGGTCCGACGGCCGGCATATCCGCCGACCGGGCGGGAAAGCGCTGACGTCCGACAGCCCGAAACCGGAGCAGGAGACAAACATGCCTTTCATCACCGTGGGGACGGAAAACTCCGCGCCCATCGACCTGTACTACGAGGATCACGGTTCCGGTAAGCCGGTGGTGCTGATCCACGGCTTCCCGTTCAACGGCGCGACCTGGGAGAAGGAGACCGCCGCGCTGCTCAACGCCGGATACCGGACGATCACCTACGATCGGCGCGGTAACGGCAACTCCGCACAGCCGGCGTTCGGGTACGACTACAACACGTTCGCGGCGGACCTGGACGTGTTGATGACCGAGCTGGACCTGAACGAGGTGACCCTGGTCGGTCACTCGATGGGCACCGGCGAGGTGGTCCGTTACCTGGGAAACTACGGCTCACAGCGGGTCAGCCGGGCGGTGCTGCTGAGCCCGCTGCAGCCGATGCTGGCCAAGGCCAAGGACAACCCGGAGGGCGTCGAGCGGAGCCTCTTCAAGGGTTTCCAGGACGCCATCATGAAGGACCGGTTTGCATACCTGACGTCCTTCTGCGACGCGTTCTTCAACCCGGATCAGAACATGGGCAAGCGGGTCAGTGAGGAGGCGTACCGGGCGCACTGGCAGATCGGCGCGATGGCCTCCGGTAAGGCCACCCACGACAGTGTGGACGCCTGGCAGGAAGACTTCCGCCCCGACCTGCCGAAGATCAACATCCCGGTGTTGATCGTGCAGGGTGACCAGGACCGGGTGCTGCCCTACCCGGTGACCGGCCAGCGGCTCGGGCCGATGATGCCGACCGCCCAGCTCGTCACGCTCAAGGGCGCGCCGCACGGCATTCCGTGGACCCACGCCGACGAGGTCAACAAGGCGATCATGGACTTCATGAAGCAGCCGGCCAAGGCTCGCGCCTGACCCCGTCTCGGTAGCCGATCGGACGCCCGCGCCGTGAGGCGCCGCGACGCCCGGCCCACGGTTCGCACCGGGGCCGGGTGTCGTCGTTTTCAGGCCCGGCGGGCCACCACCGCGCCGTTGGCGCCGGGAGCGTCGAACGGCACGGTACGCGCGTCGACGAAGCCGGCGTCGGTCAGCCAGGTGGCGTACTCGGCGCCCGAGTAGTTCCGGCCGCCCTCGGTCTCGACCAGCATGTTCATCCCCATCAGGGCCGCCTCCGGTGGGCCGGTACGTTCGTCGTTGAGCAGCAGTTCGCAGACGACGATCGCCCCGCCGGGCGGCAACGCCGCGTGACACCGGGCCAGCAACGCCCGGTTCGTCGGCTCGTCCCAGTCGTGCAGGATCATGCTGAGCAGGATGACGTCGTGCCCGTCCGGCAGTGCCGGGTCGGCGAGGAAGTCGCCGGCCTGCGCGTCGATCCGCCCGGTCAGGCCGGCCTCCGCGATCCGCTCCCGGGCCCGTACGCAGACGTGCGGCAGGTCCAGGACGGTGGCCCGCAGGTCGGGCAGCCGGCGACAGAACTCGATCGGGAACGCGCCCGCCCCGCCGCCGACGTCGAGCAGCCGACGGTGCGCCGAGAAGTCGTACGCGTCGGCCAACGCACTGGCGGTGAAGCTGGACGTGGAGAACATCGCGTCCCAGAACTGCGCCAGCATCTCCGGATCGGCGGTGTCGAACATCGACTGTTGGGCCTCCGGATCCCAGGTCAGCGGCCGATCCGTGCGCAGTGCCTCGCCGATGCGGTGCCAGGGCAGGTAGGTGCGCAGGTCCGAGTAGCGGACCTGCGCGCCGAAGTAGTACGGCCGACCCTCGACCAGGAACTGCTCGGCCAACTCGGAGTTGCGGTAACCGTCGCCGGCCTTCTCCAGCAGGCCGAGCGAGGCGCTGGCGGCCAGCAACAGGTCCGCGGGCCGGTCGGGCAGCCCGAACTCGGTGGCGGCCTCCTCGACGGTCATCGTCCGCCCGCCGGCCAACCGGGTGAACAGGCCGAGTTCGACGCCGACCGCGAGGGTCTTGAACCCCCACACGCCGGCCACCAGGCGCATGAGAGGAGTCGGAGTGATCATGCGGTCATCAGATCACGATTTCCCACCGTCCACGATGGCTGGTCACGTGTTCGGCCTGCCTACCGTCGGCCGAACCGCCGCGCGGCGAGACTCACCGCCGTGCTGCCGGCTGCCATCCCGACCAGCACCAGCACCCCGCCGACCGCCCACAGACCGCTGTCGTCGGTCGACGCGGCCCGCCACGACCAGGCCGCGGTGAACGCCACAGTCATCACCAGCGCCACCAGCCACGGGCTGAGCCGCGTCCCGGCGAGCGCGGCCAACAGCACCAGCGTCAGCACACAGCCGATCATCTGCCACGCCTGGTACGGGCCGCTCGTCGCACCGGTCTGCGCGTCGACCGTGTACTCGTCGTCCCAGCCCAGCCAGAGCAGCCAGGTCCCGACCGTGGCCGCCGCCAGGAACAGAACACCGAGCAGTGCGCGGGTACCCCTCGTCGCCGTCATCGGACGATCATGCCCGGCACGGCGCGGAAGCGGAACGAGCACCGGTACCCGGACCGGGCGTGATTCCGGTCGGACTGTTGCCCCGGCCGGTGGTGATCCTCTACGGTCGGCTCAGCGGTGGGCGGTGCGGTCCGCATCCGACCGGACACCGCCGGTTGCCCGTCGTGCGGGCCGGGATGGTGGAGTCCCGGGTCGCCCCGTCGGCGGGAGACTCGGCGGTCGTGTGACTCCAGCTCGTCCCCGGGTGTCTGCTGCCCGGTGCGCGGCCCCCTGCGGAGCCGCCGGCGAGTCGGGCACGCCGATCCCACCGGGAGAAGCCCCGTGTTCCTCAGCCCGCACGAGCAGGACCGCCTGCTCGTCCACGTGGCGGCCGATGTCGCCCGCGCCCGCCGCGAGCGCGGCCTGCGCCTCAACTACCCCGAAGCCGTCGCGATCATCACCGCGTTCCTGCTCGAAGGGGCCCGCGACGGCCGGTCGGTCGTCGACCTGATGTCGGCCGGCCGGACCGTGCTCGGCCGCGACGACGTCCAGGACGGCATCCCCGAGCTGCTGAGGGAGGTGCAGGTGGAGGCGACGTTCCCGGACGGCACCAAGCTGGTGACGGTGCACCACCCGATCCCGTGATCCCCGGGGAGATCCTGCCGGCAGCCGACCCGGTCGAGATCAACGCGGGCCGTCCGGTGACCACCCTGCTCGTGGTCAACACCGCCGACCGGCCGGTGCAGGTGGGCTCGCACTACCACTTCGCCGAGGCCAACCCGGCGTTGGCGTTCGACCGGGACGCCGCCTGGGGGCAGCGGCTCGCTGTGCCGGCGGGCACCTCGGTCCGGTTCGAGCCGGGCATCAGCCGCAGCGTCGACCTCGTCCCGTTCGGCGGCGCGCGCGTCGTCGCGGGGCTGCGCGGGGCGTGTGCCGGACCGCTGGACCCGCCCCCGACGGCCGGCGGGTCGCCGCGGTGAGCGCCGTGCGGCGCGACCGCTACATCGACCTGTACGGGCCGACGACCGGAGACCGGATCCGGCTGGCCGACACCAACCTGCTGATCGAGGTGGAGACCGACCACTGCGTGGGCGGTGACGAGGCGGTCTTCGGTGGCGGGAAGGTGATCCGCGAGTCGATGGGCCAGTCCCGGGCGACCCGCGCCGAGGGGGCACTGGACACCGTCATCACCGGCGCGGTCGTGCTCGACCACTGGGGTGTGGTCAAGGCCGACGTGGGGCTGCGCGACGGACGGATCGTGGCGCTCGGCCGGGCCGGCAACCCGGACACCATGCCCGGTGTCCACCCCGACCTGGTCATCGGACCGTCGACCGAGGTGATCGCCGGCAACGGGCGGATCCTCACCGCCGGCGCGGTGGACACGCACGTGCACTTCATCTGCCCGCAGATCGTCACCGAGGCCCTGGCCAGCGGCATCACCACGATGGTGGGCGGCGGCACCGGGCCGGCCGAGGGAACCCGGGCGACCACCGTCACCCCGAACGGCTGGCACCTGGCCCGGATGCACGAGGCGCTGGACACGATGCCGGTGAACGTGCTGCTGCTCGGCAAGGGCAACACCGTCTCGGAAGAGGCGCTGTGGGAACAGTTACGGGCCGGCGCGGGCGGCTTCAAGCTGCACGAGGACTGGGGCACCACGCCGGCGGCGATCGACGCCTGCCTGCGGGTGGCGGACGCGTCCGGGGTCCAGGTGTCGATCCACACCGACACGCTCAACGAGGCCGGGTTCGTCGCCGACACCCTGCGGGCGATCGGCGGGCGGGCCATCCACTCGTACCACACCGAGGGCGCCGGCGGCGGGCACGCACCGGACATCATCACGGTGGCCAGTGAGCCGAACGTGTTGCCGTCGTCGACCAACCCGACCCGGCCGTACACCGCCAACACCCTCGCCGAGCACCTGGACATGCTGATGGTCTGCCACCACCTCAACCCGTCCGTGCCGGAGGACCTGGCCTTCGCCGAGAGCCGGATCCGACCGTCCACCATGGCCGCCGAGGACCTGCTGCACGACCTCGGCGCGATCTCCATCATCGGCTCGGACGCGCAGGCGATGGGCCGGGTCGGCGAGGTGATCCTGCGGACCTGGCAGAGCGCGCACGTGATGAAGGACCGGGTGGGCGCGCTGCCGGGCGACGGCGCCGCCGACAACCACCGGGCTCGGAGATACGTGGCGAAGTACACCATCTGCGCGGCGATGGCGAACGGACTGGAACGGGAGATCGGCTCGGTCGAGCCGGGCAAACTCGCCGATCTGGTGCTCTGGGATCCGGCGTTCTTCGGCGTACGACCGCACCTGGTGCTCAAGGGCGGCATGATCGCGTACGCCCAGATGGGTGACGCGAACGCCTCGATCCCGACGCCGCAGCCGATGCTGCCGCGGCCGATGTTCGGGGCGTACGGCGCCGCGGCGGCGGCCACCAGCCTGGCGTTCGTGGCGCCGGCGGCCCTGGACGCGGGGCTCCGCCTGGACGTACGACGCCGGGTGGTGCCGGTCGGCGACGTGCGCTCGCGGGGCAAGGCCGACCTGCCGGAGAACAACGCCATGCCGCGCATCGAGGTGGACCCGGACACCTTCACCGTGCGGATCGACGGTGTGGTGGTGGAGCCGGACCCGGTGACCCGGCTGCCGATGGCCCAGCGGTACTTCCTGTTCTGATGGCGACGCCGAGCCTGCTGTTGCTGGTGGCCGACGGGCGCTTCCCAGCCGGGGCGCACGCGCACTCCGGCGGTCTGGAGGCGGCCGTGGCCGCCGGCCGGGTCTCCGACCTGGCGACGTTGGCGGAGTTCCTGGCCGGACGGTTGGCCACCGCCGGGCTGGTCGGTGCGGCGTTCGCGGCAGCCGCACACCGGGCCGCCGCCATGCCCCGGAGCGCCGGTCCGGACGAGGTGCCACGGTCGGACGAGGTGGCGCACTCCGCCACGCGGTCGAGCACGTTGGTCCAGCTCGACGCGGAGCTGGACGCGCGTACCGCCGCGCCGACCCTGCGGGAGGTCTCCCGCCGGCAGGGCCGGGCGCTGCTGCGTGCCGGTCGGGCCATCTGGCCGGACGCCGCGTTCGGCGACCTGCCCGCGACGCCGTTCGGCGTGCACCAACCGCTGGTGCTCGGTCTGCTCTGTGCCGCGGCCGGGCTGTCCCGCCTCGACACCGCCACGGTCGCCGCGTACGGGACGGTGACCGGGGCGGCCAGTGCCGGCGTACGCCTGCTCGGCCTCGACCCGTACCGGGTCCAGTCCCTGCTGGTCGGCCTCGCTGACGCCTGCGACGCCACGGCTGCCGAGGCGGCGCGGGCCGCCGACGATCCACCGGAGCGGCTGCCGGCCGCCGCCGCTCCGCTCGCCGACATCCATGCCGAAATCCATGCCACCTGGGAGGTGCGTCTCTTTGCGTCCTGACACCGCTGTGCCCACTGCCGAGTCGACCACGCTGTCGACCGCCGTGCCGCACGACGAGACCGTTCCACACACCCACCCCGAGCCGGGGGTGGATCCGCACCCGCCGCTGTCGCGTCCCGGCCGTGCCCTTCGGGTGGGCATCGGCGGCCCGGTCGGGTCCGGGAAGACGGCCCTGGTGGCCGCGCTCTGCCGGGCCTTCGCCGACGAGTTGCGGCTCGGCGTGGTGACCAACGACATCTACACCACCGAGGACGCCGACTTCCTCCGGCGGGCCGGAGTGCTGGACCCGGCCCGGATCCGCGCCGTGGAGACCGGCTGCTGCCCGCACACCGCGATCCGCGACGACATCGGCGCGAACCTGGACGCCGTCGACGAACTCGCCGAGGCGGTCGGCCCGTTGGACCTGGTCCTGGTGGAGAGCGGTGGCGACAACCTGACCGCCACGTTCAGCCGGGGACTCGTCGACCGGCAGATCTTCGTGGTCGACGTGGCGGGAGGGGACAAGGTGCCCCGCAAGGGCGGGCCGGGGGTCACCGCCGCCGACCTCCTGGTCATCAACAAGACCGACCTGGCGTCGATGGTGGGCGCCGACCTCGCCGTGATGGACCGGGACGCCCGGGCTCGGCGCGGCGACCTGCCGACCCTCTTCCTGTCCATCGTGGGAGACCCCACTGCGAGCCGCGTCGCCGACTGGATCCGACACGAGCTGGCCCACCACGCCGCCCTGCACCCGCTCGCAGTGCCGGTGGAGCCGGTCTGATGCGTGCGCTCGCCCGGCTGGTCGCCCGGGCCGACGGCAGGGGCGGCACGGTCCTGGTCGAGCTGCACGGCGAGACGCCGCTCCTGCTACGCCAGACCCCGACCGACGGTGGTGTCGCCACGGTGCACCTCGTCGGCGGGGCGGCCGGCCCGCTCGCCGGCGACGATCTACGGCTGGAGATCGAGGTCGGACCGGGTGCCGCCGTCCGGGTGCACACCGTCGCCGCCTCGATCGCCCTGCCGGGGCGGCCGGGCGCGGTGTCCCGGATGACGGTGCGGGCGGTGGTGCACGCCGGTGCCACCCTGCACTGGCTTCCCGAACAGTTGGTCGCGGCGGCCGGCTGTGCGCACCTCGCCGAATCCCGGATCGAGCTGGCCGCCGGGGCGGGCCTGCGTTGGCGTGACGAGCTGGTCTGCGGTCGGTACGGCGAGTCGCCCGGCGGCGCGGTCGTGCACACGCACGTCGACTACGCGGGTCGGCCGCTGCTGCGGCAGTCCCTGGCGGTGGGACCGCACGCGCCCGGCTGGGCCGGCCCCGCGGTGCTCGGTGGTGCGTCGGCCACCGGCTCGTTGCTGGTGGTCGACGGGTCGCGGCCGGTCGAGCCGGCGACGGTCGACGGGACCGTCGCCCGACTGCCGCTGGCCGGCGGCCCGGCGACACTGTGGACGGCCACCGCACCCGACGCGCACACCCTGCGCGCCCACCTCGCCCGGTGAGCAGACGCGGCGGGGCCCGCCGCGCGACCCAATATCGGGGCGCCCGTGTTCGGCATCCTCACCCGGGACGGGTCGGCCGCCCCATATGGTCGGGAGGACCCGCAACCGGAGCCACCGCCGCACAGGAGGCCGTGATGAGTCGGAACGACCGACCCGAGGGCATCAGTCCGACGGCGCTGGAGGGCGCACCGGGCCTGTGGCGTGTCGACCTGCAGAGGCACGATCTCAGCATTCCCGGACGTGAGGTCGTCCAGAGTCGGGTGGAGTTCACCCCGGACTCGCCGCCGTTCAAGCACTTCCACCCCGGCGAGGAGATCATCTGCGTGCTCCAGGGATCCCTGGAATACACGCTCGAGGGTCAGCCGCCTGTGGTGTGCAATGCCGGTGATGCCCTCACCGTGCCGTACGGCGTGCACCACCAGGCGAAGAACGTCGGCGACGGCGTGGCCGTCGAACTGGCCACGTACGTCGTGGAGAAGGGCAAACCGCTTCTCACCAAGGTCGACTGAGTCGACGCGGGTCAGCGGCGCGAGCCGGTCGCGTCGGCGCGGTCGCCACTGCGCGTCTGGTCGAGGCGGTCGACCAGGTCGTCGAGCCGCTCGACCAGGCCGGTGTCCGTCGGGATGCCCAGCTCGGCGAGGCTGGCCCGGACCCGCTGGTCGAGGCGTTCGTGCTCGCGGCGGCCACGGGCCGTGAGGTAGGCGCGGATCCGTCGACGGTCCATCGGATCTATCCGACGGAAGACGAGGTTGCGGTCGACGAGGTGGTCGACCAGTTTGGTGAGGGTGCCCGGAGGCAGCGACGCCTCGGCGGACACCTCGCTCATCGGGTGACCCTGGCCGTCGGCGAGGAGGCACAGCACCCGCCACGCCTCGACGGTCAGCGCGTCGTCGGCCAGCACCGCGCCCAGCCGGCGGGAGAGCAGCCGTTCGGCGCGGGTGAGCGAGCGCAGCAGGTCGGCTGGCGCCCCGGGCACGTCTGACATGGAACTCCCTGGTCCGGTGGCCCCGCCATGGTACCGAGTCGTCCCGGTCCGTGGTGAGCTCTGGCCTTCGGTCGTGGGTCGGGCAATCATGTGCTCATGTCCGCGCCGGCACTGCCGTGGCTGACCGTCGACCGTGCTGTGGTCAGCATCGCGCTGGTCTACCCGATGCGCGGGCCGGGCGGGATGTTCGGCCCCACCTGCGAGCTGTGCGCGCAGCTCGCGGTGGAGGAGGTCAACAGGTGCGGCGGCGTGCTGGGTCGTGAGCTGCGGCTGGTGCCGGTCGACGGCGGCGCGCCTCCGGCCGAGGTTGCCGCCGAGGTCGAGGCGTTGGTGTCGGTGGGGGCGGTGCAGGGGGTGACGGGGTGGCACATCTCGTCGGTGCGCCAGGCGCTGGCACCCCGCATCGCGCACCGGGTGCCGTACGTCTACACCGCACTGTACGAGGGCGGTGAACGTACCGAAGGGGTCTTCCTGACCAGCGAGACGCCGGATGCCCAACTGTGGCCCGCGATGCGGCTGCTCGCGGGGGAGCACCGGGTGCGCCGCTGGTTCGTGGTCGGCAACGACTACGTGTGGCCCCGTCGGACGGCACGGGCGGCCCAGCGGTACGCGCTGCGCGGCGGCGGGCAGGTGGTGGGCCAGCACTTCCTGCCGTTGGACGCGCACGACTTCCGCGACGTGCTGCGGCGCATCGAGCACAGCGACGCGGACGCGGTGCTGATGCTGCTGGTCGGTGCGGACGCGGTGCGGTTCAACCGGGCGTTCGCCCGATCCGGGCTGGACCAGCGCTGTCTGCGTCTGAGCACGCTGATGGACGAGAACATGCTGCTGGCCAGCGGCGCCGGCGCGACCAGGCGGCTGTACAGCACCGCGGGTTTCTTCGCCGGGCTGGTGACCCAGGAGAACCTCGACTTCCACGGCGAGTTCGCCCGTCGTTTCGGGGTGGAGGCGCCGCCACTGGGCAGCCTGGGGGAGTCCTGCTACGAGGGCGTGATGCTGCTCGCCGCGCTGATCGGTCAGGCCCGGACCCTCGACGTACGGGCCATCGAGACGGCCGCGGACACGGTGGCGTACCACGGGCCGCGCGGTCGGTTGCGGCTGCGTCGGCGACACGTACGTCAGCGCATCTATCTTGCCGAGGCCGACGGGCTCGACTTCACGGTGCTCGCCCAGCTCTGAGCCGGTCCGCGCGGGATCCGCCGCGACCGGGTCGACCGGACCCTTGACAGCCGCACCCGATCCGGACCTAAGATACTTCCTGTGTGAAGGATCTGCCCTCTGGGTCGGATTCCACCAATGTGCGTCCGTCGTCGGCGAATTCTTCCACCGACCATTGTGGTGACGCCTTTCTCAAATCCTCTCCGAGCAGCCGGAACCGTTTCCCCGACGGTGCCGGCCGTTTCTCTGTGCGCGCTTGCTCGATGTCACGGAAACAGTCAATTAAGGACTGGGAAACACGCGCGCAATGATGCCGGTCGACGCTTTCCCTGCCCATATTCGATCCGGTGCCCTGCGCGGCGTCCACCCGTCGACCTCGGCATCGCCCACGTCAGCTCCACCGGACCGCACTGACCGTCCTTTCGCCACTTGAGTGCACCGCAGGGAGAGTAGATGTCATTATTCCGGGGCCGCCGCATCCTGGCGGGTGCCATGACCCTGGTCGCCGCGGCCGCCATGACCGCGTGCGGCAGCAAGACCACCGACGCGGGCGGCGCGACCGGCGTGACCGCCGACGTCTCCGGCGACACCGTCAAGGTGGGCCTGCTCAACTCGCTCTCCGGGACCATGGCGATCAGCGAGGTCACCGTGCGCGACTCCATCATGCTCGCCGTCGAGGAGATCAACGCGGCCGGCGGTGTCCTCGGCAAGAAGGTCCAGCCGGTCGGTGAGGACGGCGCCTCCGACTGGCCCACGTTTGCGGAGAAGGCCGAGAAGCTCATCTCCGAGGACCGGGTCGCCGCCGTTTTCGGTTGCTGGACGTCGGCCAGCCGCAAGGCCGTCAAGCCGGTGTTCGAGAAGAACAAGGCGCTGCTGTTCTACCCGGTGCAGTACGAGGGGCTCGAACAGTCGCCCTACATCTTCTACACCGGCGCGACGACCAACCAGCAGATCGTTCCAGGGCTCGACTACCTCAAGTCGCAGGGCGCGAAGTCGGTCTATCTGGTCGGCAGCGACTACGTCTTTCCCCGCACCGCCAACAAAATCATCAAGGCGTACGCGACCGCGAACGGGATGACCGTTCTCGGTGAGGACTACGCGCCGCTCGGATCCACCGAGTTCGGCACCATCGTCAACAAGGTCAAGTCGTCCGGGGCCGACGCCGTTTTCAACACGCTCAACGGCGACAGCAACGTGGCGTTCTTCAAGGAGTACAAGTCGGCCGGCCTGACCGCTGCCGCCATGCCGGTGGTGTCGGTGTCGATCGCCGAGGAGGAGGTCAAGGGCATCGGCACCCAGTACCTGGAGGGGCAGCTGACCGCCTGGAACTACTACCAGACCACCCCGGGGGCGGCGAACGAGAAGTTCGTGGCCGCGTACAAGGCGAAGTACGGCGCGGACAAGCCGACCAGTGACCCGATGGAGGCCGCGTACGTCGCCGTGTACCTGTGGAAGGCGATGGTCGAGAAGGCTGGCGCGTTCGACGTGGAGAAGGTCCGCTCCGCCTCGGACGGGATCACCTTCGACGCGCCGGAGGGCCTGGTCACGGTGGACGGGGAGACCCAGCACATCGCCAAGACCGCCCGGATCGGCAAGATCGGCGCGGACGGTCTGATCACCGAGGTGTGGAACTCCGGGAAGCCGGTCTCGCCGGACCCGTACCTCAAGACTTATCCGTGGGCGAGCGGCCTGAGCTGACGACGCCGGCCCGGGCGGGACGTGTTGCCGCGCGGCCTGCCCGGGCCACCCGACCAGCAGTTCGGAGTACCCACCGTGACAGTCCTCTTCGGTCAACTCTTCACCGGCATCAGCATCGGCGCGGTGTTGCTGCTCATCGCGCTCGGCCTCGCGCTGACCTTCGGCCAGATGAACGTGATCAACATGGCGCACGGTGAGTTCATCATGGCCGGCGCGTACACCACCTACGTCCTACAGCAGAGCATCACCGGGGCCGGCTGGTCGTTGGTGGTCGCGCTACCGGTGGCATTCGTGGTCGCCGGCACGATGGGCGCGCTCCTGGAGCTGCTGCTCATCCGCCGGCTGTACGCCCGACCGCTGGACACCCTGCTGGTCACCTGGGGCGTGTCGCTGATGCTGCAACAGCTGGCCCGGGACGTCTTCGGCAGCCCGAACGTGCAGACCCGCGCGCCGGAACTGCTCACCGGCAACGTGGCGCTCCCCGGCGGGCTGACCATCGCGAACAACCGGCTGTTCATCCTGGCCCTGGCGCTGGCCGCCGTCGCGGCGCTCACGCTGGCGCTGCGGCTCACCCCACTCGGGCGTCGCATCCGCGCGGTGGTGCAGAACCGGGACCTCGCCGCGGTGTCCGGCATCGCCACCTCCCGGGTCGACCGGACGACCTTCTTCGTCGGGTCCGGCCTGGCCGGGCTCGCCGGGGTGGCTCTCACCCTGCTCGGCCCGATCGGCCCGACCATGGGCACAAACCTGATCATCGATGCCTTCCTGGTGGTCGTGGTCGGCGGGATCGGCCAGCTCAAGGGCAGCGTGATCGTCGCCTTCGCCCTCGGCGTCCTCCAGGCCACCGGGGAGTACCTCACCACCCTCAGCGTCGCCAAGGTGATCGTGTTCGTGGCGATCGTCGCGTTCCTCCAGTGGCGGCCACAGGGCCTGTTCACCCTGCGGACCAGGAGCCTCGCATGACCGCCGTCACCCCCGCGCCGCCCGACACCGCCGTCCGCCCCGCACCCGCCGGGGCCACGCCACCGGGCCGGCCCGCGAACCGATCCCGACTGCGCGCGGCGGCCGGCTTCGCGTTCGGCGCGGCGTTGCTGTTCGCCGTCGCTCCGCTGGTGTTGTCGGACTTCCGGCTGTCGCTGCTCGCCAAGTACCTCTGCGTCGCCATGGTCGCGGTGGGCATCGGCATCGCCTGGGGCCGGGGCGGCATGCTCACCCTCGGCCAGGGCGTTTTCTTCGGCCTCGGCGGCTACGCGATGGCCATGCACCTCAAGCTCGCCGACGCGGGCCCAGGTGGGATGCCCGACTTCATGCAGCTGTACGGGCAGCTCGACGAACTGCCGCTGTGGTGGAGACCGTTCGCCAGCCCCTGGTTCGCGCTGCCCGCGACAGTGCTGCTACCGATGGCGGTCGCCTTCGGGTTGGGCTCGCTCGTCTTCCGCCGCCGCGTCCGGGGCGCGTACTTCGCCATCCTCAGCCAGGCGCTCGCCGCCGCGATGGTGATCCTGCTGATCGGCCAGCAGGGCACCACCGGTGGCACCAACGGGCTCACCGACATCAAGGGCTTCTTCGGCTACGACCTGGACGACCCGGTCAACCAGCGGATGGTCTACTTCGTCATCGCCGGCACACTGCTGGCGTTGCTCGCGCTGGCCCGTCAGCTCATCCACAGCCGCTACGGCGAGCTGCTGGTGGCGGTCCGCGACGGCGAGGAACGGGTCCGCTTCCTCGGCTACGACCCGGCATCGGTCAAGCTGGTGGCGTACGTGGTCGCGGCGGGGATGGCCGGCCTGGCCGGGGCGCTGTTCGTCCCCGCGGTCGGCATCATCTCACCGGCGCTGATCGGCATCGTCCCGTCGATCGAGTTCGTCATCGGCGTCGCGGTGGGTGGTCGGGCTACCCTGCTCGGCCCGGTGCTCGGCGCGGTGGCGGTGGCCTGGGCGCGTACCGCTCTCTCCGAGCGGTTCCCGGGCACCTGGACGTACCTCCAAGGGTTGCTCTTCGTGGTCGTGGTGGCGTTCCTACCCGGTGGTCTGGCGTCGCTGTGGGCGCTGGCCCGCCGCCGTGACGGCAGCGCCACACCAGGCCGGCGTTGGTGGTCACCACCGGGCCGACGACGCGCCGAGCGGGAGGTGCCGGCGGCATGAGCGGCGAGCGGTTGGACGGGTTGTCCGTCCGTGACGTGCGGGTCAGCTTCGACGGTTTCACCGCCGTCGACGGCGTCTCGTTGGAGGTGCCCGCCGGTGACATCCGGTTCCTGATCGGGCCGAACGGCGCCGGCAAGACCACGCTGGTCGACGCGATCACCGGACTGGTCCGGGCCACCGGCTCGGTCCGGTTCGGTGACGACGAGCTGTTGGGCCGCCCGGTGCACCGGATCAGCCGCCTGGGCATCGGTCGGACGTTCCAGACGTCGGCGGTCTTCGAGGAGCTGTCGGTGTTGCAGAACCTCGACATCGCGGCGGGCGCCCGGCGCGGGTGGGCGACCCTGGCCCGCCGTCGGCGGGGTGTCCCCGACGACGTGGCGGCCGCGCTGGAGACCATCGGGCTGGTCGACCGGGCCGACCACCTCGCCGGGACGCTCGCGCACGGCCAGAAGCAGTGGCTGGAGATTGGGATGCTGCTGGTACAGGACGCGCGGCTGCTGCTGCTCGACGAGCCGGTCGCCGGCATGAGCCACGAGGAACGCGACGCCACCGGGACGCTGCTGGAGACGGTGAGCCGCGACCGCACGGTCGTCGTGATCGAGCATGACATGGACTTCCTGCGCCGGTTCGCCCGCAGCGTCACCGTGCTGCACGCCGGACGGGTGCTCAGCGAGGGCACGGTGGCGCAGGTCCAGGCGGACCCGCGCGTGCAGGAGGTCTACCTTGGTCACCCGGTCGACGCCGGGTCGGCCCGCACCGGCCAGGAGGCATGATGCTGACGCTGCGTGGAGTGCACGCCGGGTACGGGCGCTCTCGGGTGCTGCACGGCGTCGACCTGGCCGTCCCGCCGGACGGCGTCGCCGCGGTGCTCGGACACAACGGCGCCGGAAAGAGCACCCTGCTGCGGGTCGCCGCCGGGCTGCTGCGCCCGAGCGCCGGCATCGTCGAGCTGGACGGCGAGGACGTCACCCGCCTCGGGCCGCACGAGCGGGTGGCGCGGGGGATGGCGTACGTCCCGCAGGGTCAGCAGTGTTTCCCGCACCTGACCGCCGCGGAGAACCTGCGGTTGGTCGCCGACGGCCGGCGCGACGGCGCGGTGGCCACCGCCGAGGTGCTGGACCTGTTTCCGGCGTTGCGACCGCTGCTGCGGCGTCGGGCCGGGCTGCTCTCCGGAGGTCAGCGTCAGCAGTTGGCCATCGCCCGCGCTCTGATCACCCGGCCGAGGTTGCTGATGCTCGACGAGCCGACCGAGGGCATCCAACCGTCGGTGGTCGCGGAGATCCAGGAACGAATCGTCGAGTTGACCCGGCAGTCCGGGTTCAGCGTGCTGCTCGTCGAGCAGCACCTGGGGTTCGCGCTGCGGGTGGCGGACCGCTACCAGGTGCTGGAATCCGGCCGGGTCACCTCGCACGGCGACGGGGGTGTCACGGCGGAACAGGAGGTCCGCGCGGCCCTGGCGGTGTGAGCCGGCGTCGTCCGGTCAGATCCGCGGCGCGGGGCCGGTCGAGTCGCGGACGACCAGCAGGTGCCCGGTGGGACGGCGGCGGGGGCGCGTCGAGCGGGGCTTGAGGGCGAGGCCGAGTGCGGTGCGACCCATCTCGGTCATCGGCAGGCGGATGGTGGTGAGACTGGGCGCGAGGTCGGCCGCCACGGAGACGTCGTCGAAGCCGACGACGGACATCCGCGCGGGCACCGGCACGCGGCGCGACCGCAGCGTAGACAGCACACCCATGGCCATCGCGTCGTTGAGCGCGACGATCGCCGTCGTCTCGGGATGCGCGTTGAGGATCTGCTCGGCGGCGGCGCGGCCTCCGTCGCGGGTGAAGTCGCTGTGCACCACGGCGAGGTCGTCCGAGGGCCGCCCGCGCTGCCGCAGGGCCGACGACACTCCGGCCAGCCGGTCGGCGACCGTGGTGAGACCGGCGCTGCCCGCGGCGACCGCGATCCGCCGATGGCCGAGATCCATCAGGTGCTGGGCGAGCGCGAAGCCGCCGGCCTCGTTGTCCGGCAGGACGGCGTCGACGCCGAGGGCGTGCCGTCCGATGGCCGCGGCCCGGCCGCCGTGGTCCTGGAACGCGGCCAGCTCGGCGCGGGCCGCGCTCTCCATCCGGGGGTCGTCGTAGCCGGAACCGCTGATCAGGACGATGCCGACCCGTTGGGCGATCAGGTGGCGCAGCTGCTGCAACTCGTAGCCGGGGTCGCGGCCGGACTGGCAGATCTGCACCAGCAGCCCCTGCTCGGCGGCGAGCTGGATGACCCCGGCGGCGATCTCGGCGAAGTACGGGTCGTCGACCTGATGGACGATCAACCCCACCGTGGAGCTGGCCCCGCTGGCCAGGGTGCGGGCGTACGGGTTGGCGACGTATCCCAGCTCGTGCGCGATCTGCCGGATCCGCTCGGCCACCTCGGTGCTGACCCCCTCACGGCCGGCGAGAGCCCGGGAGGCGGTCGCCAGCGAGACGGCGGCGCGTTCGGCGACGTCCACGAGGCGCGGCCGCCGGCTGGCCCTGGGCATCGACAACCCTCCGAAAACATTCATGCCATCCGATCTGTTGCGAGTGGCATCCATCGAAGCCTAGGGTACGTAAGCGCTTTCGTAAGCGCTTACGTGACCGGCATCCGGCATGCCGCGAAACGAGGTGACAGCCATGTCCAGGGCCCGACGAGCGGCCGTCTCCCTCCTGGCGATCGGCGCACTGACCGGCGCCAGCGCGCCACCGGCGCAGGCAGCTCGCAGCAACCCGCCCGACGTCCACCCGACGCTGCGCGCGCACCTGGTCGCCGCGTACGACTTCGACCACCCGGTGCCCGGCGACCCCGCCCTGGAACGCGACCAGGGGCGTTCCGGCACCGAGATCGAGCTGGTCAACGGCGGTGCCGCCATGCGGGTGCCGGACCGCGCCTACCGGGGCAGCCGCAACGCGGTGCAGACCCGGCAGGTCGATCCCGCCGTGGCCGGCAACGACGACTGGAAGGCCGGCACCTGGTCGGCCAGCGGGGTGCGGACGTTACGCGCCTTCAGCGCCACCGCGGGCACCACGGTCATGGGCTGGTTCAAGCTGAACATGGACAGCCCGCTGCCCAACTCCACCACCGCCGACCCCGCCGACCTCTACAACGCGATCGGGCTGGCCGGGGTGCTGACCGGCGACTCCGACGGCCACGGCGTCCGTGCCCTGTTGGAGCTGATCGACGTCGACGGGGAGCTGCGTCTCGTCGCGCTCGGCCGGCGGCTCGACGGCGGCAACTCGCAGACCTTCGCCGCCAACCAGGACTGGCGCGAACTGCTGCCGGTGGGGGAGTGGGTGCACCTGGCCGCCACCTTCGACTTCGACACCGGCACGCTCGCCCTCTACCGCAACGGCGAACCGGTGGACGGCTTCTACACCCGCGCCGACGACCCGTGGCTGGTGTCCGGGCCCGGCCCACACGTGACCACCGCGTCCGACCCCCGAGGCATCAAGATCGGCGGGAGCTTCCCCCAGGACACCACCGAGCGCAACCCCTGTGACTGCCGGATGGACGGCCTGATGTTCCTCGACAGTGTGGTCTCCGCGACCGACGTGCGGAGGCAGTACCGCCACCTTGCCCGCTGACCACCCTCGGCACCGTCCCACCGAGAAGGAGACACGCGTGCACACCCTGCACCGCCGCGCCGGCACCGTCCGCCGCCCCACCCTGAGGGCCGGCCTCACCGCCCTCGTGCTGATCCTGTCCACCCTGGTCGCCACGCCCGCGCGGGCCGCCGACGCGGTCGACGACCCGATCCCCGAGATGCCGGTCCAGTCCCGCCTCGGGCTGGTCCTCAGCGAGTACGCCAGCTTCCCGCAGTCGTACCCCACGCCCGCGCCGACCGATGCGCGGCTCATGCGTACCGCGCGGATCAACACCATCATGGAGGTGCCCGACGGCTCCGGCCGACGGGCGGTGCCCGACCTCAACGGCAGCCTCTACCTGGTCGAGAACGGTGTGCCGCACGTCTACCTGGACGTGGCGGCGACGTTCGCGCCGCGGTTCTTCTCCGGTCGTGGGCTCGGCCAGGGCTTCGGGTACGTCGCGTTCCACCCGGAGTTCGGGGCGAACGGCCGGTTCTACACCATCCACACCGAGTTGGCGTCGACGACGACCGCCACACCGGACCACGCCCAGCCCAACACGCTCTTCCACGGTGTCATCACCGAGTGGACGGCGAACGATCCCGCCGCCGCCACCTTCGCCGGTAACCACCGGGAGGTGCTGCGCATCGGTTTCGGCGGCCAGGTGCACGGCATCCAGGAGATCAACTTCAACCCCACGGCCGAGCGCCACGACCGTGACTACGGCCTGCTGTACCTCGCCGTCGGCGACGGCGGCCAGGGTGCCCGCAACACCGACCCGCAGAACCTGGCGCTGCCGCACGGCAAGCTCCTGCGGATCGACCCCCGCGGCACCAACTCGGCCAACGGGCGTTACGGCATCCCACCGACAAACCCGTTCGTCGGCCGGGCCGGCGCGCTCGGCGAGATCTACGCCCTGGGGTTCCGCGACCCGCACCGGTTCAGCTGGGATCGGGCCACCGGCCGGATGTACCTCGGGCACATCGGTGAGCACGCCGTGGAGGCGATCTACGAGGTACGCGCCGGCGACAACTTCGGCTGGAGCGAGCGCGAGGGCTCCTTCGTCTTCGACAAGGCGGCCACGAGCCCGTGCGACCGGCTGCTGCCGCTGCCCGCCGACGACGATCGGTACGGCTACACCTACCCGGTCGCCGCGTACGACCACGACCCCGCCCCGGGCTGGAACTGCACCGACGACGTCGGCGTCGCGGTGGCCGGCGGCTTCGTCTACCGGGGACGGGCGCTGCCGGCGCTGCGCGGCAAGTACGTCTTCGGTGACCTGGTCGACGGCCGGGTGCTCTACACCGAGGCGAACGAGATGCGCCGCGGCCGGGGCCTGGCCACGATCCACCAACTCGCGCTCTTCGACACGGCGGGCGTCCCGGTCCGGATGCGTGATCTGTCCGCACCGGGTGCGCCGGGTGACCCCAACCGGGTGGACCTGCGCTTCGGCACCGACGCCGCCGGTGAGCTCTACGTCGTCGCCAAGGCCAACGGAAAGGTGTGGAAGGTGACCGGCACCAGCTCGTTCGCCAGCGGCGACGTCGGCGACACCACCCTGCGCCGCACCGCGGGGGCCTCCAACTGGGCGCCGGTGACCCCGGCGAAGTGGCAGTTCACCCACGACCAGGTCATCCTGGCCGAGGCCGGGGAGAGTCGCCCAGGCCCGCGCCGGCCGTTCGAGTACGCCGTGCTGACCGGCGGCCCGGCGTGGTCGTCGGTGCAGGTCGACGCTCAGGTACGACTCGACACACCGGTGGAGGTCACCAACCGGGACGTGATCATCGTCTTCGGCTGGCGCTCGGACACCGAGTTCTACTACGCCCACCTCTCCACCGACAACACCATCTATCCGCACAACGGCATCTTCAAGGTGGACAACGCCGACCGGGAGCGCATCGACCACCAGTGGAACGGCAGGTCCCGGGGCGCCAACCCGGCGATCACCGATGCCAACTGGCACCGCGTGCGGGTGGTGCACCTGCCGGCAACCGGCGAGATCGCCGTCTACGTCGACGGGCAGCGGGACCCGCTGCTGACCGCGAAGGACAGCACGTTCGGCTCGGGACGGGTCGGCTTCGGCTCGTTCGACAACGTGGGCCGACTGCGCAACCTCACCGTCACCGGCACGCCTGCCTGAGCCTGGTCGCGGTGGGGGCGGCGGCATGACGTCGCCGTCCCCACCGCCGCTTCGGCGGCGCGCCCAGACGCTGCCGAGCGGTAGGCCGGGACCTCAGGCGGTGCGCTCGGGCCGACCTGGCCCGCCGGCTCCGGTCCGCTTCGTACAATTCCTGTCATGCCGGAGATCGTCGAGTTGCTGGCCTCGCCCGTGCACCGCTTCCTGGGCCGGCCCGCCGACGGCCCGGCGCCCGCCCCGCCGGGCGAGCTGGTCGACGTGGTCCAGATTCGGGCCGGCCTCGGCATCGTCGGCGACCGGTACTTCGGCCAGCAGGCGCACCGCGACGCCAGCGTCACGGTCATCGCCCAGGAGTCGCTGCCGGTCGACATCGGTCTGGCCGAGGTCCGCCGCAACATCCTCACCACCGGCATAGCCGTGGACGAGTTGATCGGCAGAGTCCTGGTGCTGGACTCCGGGGACGGCCCGGTCAGCCTGCGGGTCAACCGGGCGGCCCGGCCCTGCGCCTGGATGGACGTCACCGTCGGCCCGGGCGCGTGGAAGGCGCTGCGCACCACCGGCGGAATCCGCTGCACCGCACTCAACGACGGCACCCTGCGCGTCGGCCCGGTCGAGGTCAGCGTCGAGCGAATGCCCGCGTAAGGCAGGCCATCGACGCGTTCGAGGAGCTGGCTCCCGACCTGGGTCAGACCGGGCTGATGTGCGCGGCGAGGACCCGCCAACCGTGCGGGTCGTCGTGTATCCAGGTCCGGGTGTAGCGCAGGCGAGCCGCGTACGGCGCCCCGTCGACGGAACCAGCCACCCGGCCCAGGAAGAACGTCACCCCGGTCGACCCGACGACGAGCAGGTCAAGCTGCTCCTCGACCAGCTCCTGCACCACCGAGCGGCGTTCCCGGTGTGCCGTCAGGTCGTCCTGCTTGGTGTACGTACGGCCGTCCGGGCCGACGCAGATCAGTTGGTCGACCAGCAGTTGGTCGAGGGCGTCGACGTCGCCGGCCCGCTGGGCGGCCTGCAGGGTGCGCTCGGCATCGAGTAGCTCTGCCTCGCGTGCGCTGTCCGGCATCGTGCCGTCCTCCCGGTCGGGTCCGACCCGATTCCACCACGGGGCCGGTCTGTCCGCATTGTGGCAGGCCACATGGTCGGTGCGGGCATGGATCGCCGCCGGCATTCACAGGGTCAGGCGAATCCGTACGACGGTCTCCCCGGCGTTGCCGAGCACGACGACCTCGTCGCAGATCCGCTCCACGATCGCCAGCCCACGACCTCGTACCGCGTCGGTGGCCGGCATGCCCTGGCCGAACGTCCGCGTCGGTCCCCGGTCGACGACGTCGCAGAACAGGTGGCCCGACTCGGCCCAGAGCAGGACCCGACCACCGCCGGTGGTGTGCTGCAACGTGTTGGAGGCCAGCTCACTGACCGCCAGCGTCAGCAGCTCCACCCGGTGCGGCGGCAGGCCCCGGGCCAGCGCTGCGGCGCTGACGAACGCGCGTAACGCTCGCACGTCGGTCGCCACCTGGTATGCCATGGTGTCCGCGAACTGGACGGGAGCGCTCTGCTCGATCGCGGTGTCGCGTTGCTCGGCGGGCATCAGCCCCCCGGTCGCGGGTCGCCGGTCAGCGCCACCACGATCGGCCCGTTCACCGTGCACCTGCGAGCCTCGAAGTGCGCCATCGGACAGCAGCAACCTTTCTCGTGCTGAAGCTGTTGTCGCCACATCATGTCATCCGCCGGGCTCTTGCCCGTTCGTCCGTTCGGCGGCGGATCACCTGCGGGCCGGACCGAAACGCGTCGTCGGTCCGGTACCAGGGGCCGCTCAGGGGGCCGCGTCGTAGGCGATGGACTCGCTCAGCTCCCGCCACCGCGCGTCGGACGCCGCGAGGGCCTCGGCGGCAGCCGAGGCGGCCGCCACCGCGTCGGCGCCGAGCAGCAACCGCAGGGGAGGGTCGTCGACCTGGGTGATCCGGATGATCGCCTGCGCGGCCCGGACCGGGTCGCCCGGCTGCTTGCCGCTGCCCTGACGCAGCCGCTGCACGGCCGGGTCGATGACCGGGCGGTACGGCTCGCTGATCGGCGGCGCGCTCATCGACGAGCCGGCCCAGTCGGTGCGCAACCCGCCCGGCTCGACACTGGTGACCCGGATCCCGAACGTCGCGACCTCCCTGGCGAGAACCGCGGAGAAACCGCTGACCGCCCACTTGGCGGACTGGTACGCGCCCAGGCCGGTGCTGGCGACCCGGCTGCCGACGCTGGAGATCTGGACGATGTGCCCCCGCGCCTGCTCACGCATCGTGGGCAGCGCGGCGCGGGACAGGTTGACCACCCCGTAGAAGTTCGCGTCGATCTGCGCGCGGAAGTCGTCCTCCGAGATGTCCTCGATCGCGGCGACGTCGGCGTACCCGGCGTTGTTCACCAGGACGTCCAGGCGCCCGAACCCGTCCACGGCGGTGTCGACGGCGGCGCGGGCGGCGGCCGGGTCGGTGACGTCGAGGGCTACCGCCTGGACCTGGTCACCGTACTGGTCGGTGAGGGCGTCGAGCTGGGTGGGATTCCGGGCGGTGGCGACCAGTTGGTCGCCGTCGGCCAGCACGGCCTCCGCGAGGGCACGGCCGAGACCACGGGAACAACCGGTGATGAGCCATACTCGCGGCACGTCGCTTCTCCCGTCGGTGGTCTCCGGGTGCTACGGGCGGATGTCCAGGGCGCCGATCAGGCCGTCGCGCAGGGTGAACCGGTACCGCAGCTCGATCGGGCTGCCGGGGAAGTCGCCGGAGACCCGGGTGAGGGCCAGGTACGAGTCGCCCGCCTGCGATGTCACACGAACCGGCTCGGCGGTGTACGAGTAGGCGTCCATCGTCTTCTGCCGCCACGCGCGGATCGAGGCCCGCCCGTCGTACAGCCGGTCCTCGTCGGCGACGCTCGCGGTGTCCGCGAAGCAGGCGACGAAGGCGTCCAGGTCCCGGTCGTTGACGGCCCGGAAGTACCTGTCGATCACGTCGGGTAGGTCGACGGCCATCTGCTCCTCCTGCGGCACGGGCCGCCGTCGGCAGCCGTCGGGTTCCCGGTCCGACCTCACCGTACGAGACGGGGACGGTGGCGCGCGGAGCAACCAACAGAACCATCCCCGCTGCGTCTGCCGGGTTTGCCGTCGGAGGGCCCGGGTAGCCACGCGTCTCCGGACGAAGGGCGGGGGCATGGCCGAGCTGGGATTCGTCGACAAGGTCGCGGCACGGGCGGGGGTTCCGCCGGAGCAGGCGCGCCCACTGACCGAGGCCGTTCTGCGGACCCTCACCGAGCGGCTCAGCGGCGGTGAGTCGGGCGCGTTGGCCCCGCACCTGGCCGACGAGCTGAGCCCGCTGCTGGTCAAGGCCGCCGAGCCGCCGGAGGCGTTCGGCCTCGACGAGTTCCTGCGCCGGGTGGCCGACCGTGCCGGGATCGACCGTCCTGCCGCCGAGCGGGGCACCCGGGCGGTGCTCCAGACCATGCACCGGGTGGTCGGGCACCGCGAGTTCGAGGACGCGTTGGCCCAACTCCCGGCGGACCTGCGGGCACTGGCGCAGCCGCTGCCACACGGTCCCTGACCTACGCCCCCGCCGCCGGACGACTCGGGCGTCGATGACCGTTCGGTCCCTGGTGCGTCGCCACGACACCGGATCTACTGTGCGTTACCGATCGAACGCGCAGTGGTGATGGCTCCGCGCCCGTCCGCCGGGTCGTCGCCGCTCCGATCCGAGGAGCGTCCCCTTGACGTCCATGGTGTCCCCGCGTCCCCTGCTGACCGCAGCGACGACCGTCGTCGCGCTGGTCACCCTTGCCCCCGCTCCCGCCGCCGCGTCCCCGCACAGCTACCGGGTCGTCGACCTCGGCACCCTGAGCGGCGGCGACGGCGCTGCCACGGCGATGAACGACCGCGGCGACGTCGTCGGCTGGAGCACTGTCGCCAGCGGTGCCCGGCACGCCGTGCTCTGGCGGCACGGTGTCATCACCGACCTGGGCGTGCTGCCGGGCGACACGGATTCCAGCGCCGTGGACGTCAACGAGTTCGGCGACGTGGCGATCACCTCCTTCGGCGCGGACTACCTGACCCGCGCGGTGCTCTGGCGCGACGGCCAGCTCCACGACCTGGGCACCCTGGGCGGGGAGAACAGCGTGGCGATCGGCGTCAACGACCGGCGGCAGGTGCTCGGCACCAGCGAACCGGCCGGTGACATGCCGCATCGCTTCCTGTGGCGCAACGGCGTCTTCACCGACCTGGGCCGCGAGTACTTCTACGAGTACACAAGCGACTTCAACAACGCGGGTGACGTGGTGGGCGGGTTCAACGTGCCGCCGCAGGACTACCCGTGCACCTGCGTGGGCGGTCGCCTGCGCAACGGCGTCCTCACCCAGATCGGCAGCGAGGCCCTCGGCGTCAACAACCGGGGTCAGGTGGTGGGCGCGGCGAACGGGCGGGCGTTCCGCTGGCAGAACGGGACACTGACCGACCTCGGCACGCTCGGTGGCGACTGGAGCCGTGCCACCGCGATCAACGACCGGGGCGAGGTGCTGGGCCAGAGCACCACCACCGCTGCGTGGCATCCGTTTCTCTGGCGTAACGGGGTGATGACCGACCTGACCACCCGGGGCGTGCTGCAGACCGACTCGATCGAGGACATCAACATCCGGGGCCAGCTCGTCGGCGCTCGGGGAAACCGGCCGGTGTTGTTCCGCTGAGCCACGGTCTTCGCACGAGAGACGGCCGGGGCGCGGCCTGACCCGCCGGTCAGACCACGCCCCCCTCGTCCGAGGTCAGCCGGTTACCCCGCTACTGACCACCCACTTCTGGTGTGCGCCGCCCGCGTACGTGCCGAGCTGGATCTGAGTGCCGTCGCCGGTGTTGCCGCCGGCTGCCTCCATGATCTTGCCGGACTGCGGATTGCGGATCGACCCGTCGCTCTGCGGCTGCCAGACCTGCGCGCCGGTGCCGTTGCAGGTCCAGAGCTGGATCTTCGTACCGTTCGCGGTGCCGGCATTGTCCACGTCCAGGCACTTGCCGAGCACCCGGTACGTGTCGCCGACCCGCGTCCACGACTGCGCGGCGGTGCCGTTGCAGGTCCAGAGCTGGATCTTCGTACCGTCGGCGGTACCCGCGTTGTCGACGTCCAGGCACTTACCGCCGACGCCGGTGATGGTGCCGCCGGTCGGGGGCGGCGGGCTGCCCGGGATGGAGTTGAGCGTGTACCACGCCTCGGTGCTCCACAGTGACTGGCCGCCGGTGGAGGTGAACGGGCGCGGCGAGCGCAGGTGCACCACCCGGCCGGCCTTGCGGCCGGCCACGGCGAGGTTGACCTTCTTGCCGTCCGCCGACAGGGTGGCCGAGGTGACGGTCAGCGTCTCTTCGTCGATCTTCGGCCCGCCGTAGTTCGACGTCGCCACGTACCGCCATTGCTTGATCTTGTAGCGCGCGGCCAGCTCGGCGGCGGTCTCCGTCGACACGGGCTGGGTGTACTCCACCTCGAAGCCGGTCGTGGTGGCGCGCATGGCGAGCATCTCGAACGTGGTGGAGGTGTTCGGGGTGAGCTTCTGCAGGCCGTACGACAGCTTGCCGGTCTGGCCCCAGTTGCCGCCCGCGCCGAGCCCGCCGACGTAGATCGCGCCGTCCGGGCCGACGTTGACCTCGGAGACGCCCGCCTCCAGACCCTGGGTGAGCCGGAACAACGCGCCCTGGTACTCGCCGTTGACCTTCTCCACGTTCGCCCGTTGCAGGCCGCCGTAGGTCACGTCGCCGATGACGAACTGGCCGGCGTACCGGCCGCTGGTCAGGTAGAGCGGCGTGCTGGGCGAGTTGGCGATCTCGTTCTGCGGCATCCAGAGCACCGGCGGGGTGACCGTAGCGGTGTCGAACGGGCCGGCCGGGTTCGTGAAGTGGTTGAAGAACCGGCCCTGCTTGACGTGCACCAGCTTCGAGGAGGGCAGCCAGCCGCCCTGGTTGTCGGTGACGAAGATGCCGCCCTCCGGGCCCCACCCGATGCCGTGCGGGGTACGCAGACCGCCGGCGACGTAGCTGACCGCGCCGGTGTCCCTGTTCACCTTGAGGGTGGTGCCTCGGTTGGTGGCGGGCTGCGGGTTGGTGGTGGCCCCGCCGGAGTTGATCGACACCGACAGGTTCAGGTAGAAGAACCCGTCCTGGTAGAGCAGGCCGAACGCGAACTCGTGGAAGTTGCCCCCGTACGGCCAGGTGGCTACCGTCTCCAGGCGCTCGGCCACCTCGTCGCCGCCGGTGTTCACCAGCCGGGTCAGCCGCTGCTTCTCGGTCACGTAGACGACCCCGTCGACGACCTTCAGCCCCATCGGCTCCTTCAGCCCGCCGGCGATCTTCTTGGTGGTCACGGCACCCGGAGTGGTTGCGCCGCCGGTGTTGCCGAGGATCCAGACCTCACCGTCCTGGGACGTGCCGGACTGGTCGCTGCCGCCCCAGGTGGAGACGACGAGCCGGCCGTCGGCCAGCCAGTCCATCCCGGTGACCTTCGGCTGGAAGCCGCTGGGTCGCAGGTTGGTCAGCGTGTAGCCCGGGTGCACCCCGGTCAGCGGCAGGCCGTCGCCGGGAGTGTCGGCGATGCCCTCGCACTCCTTCCGTCCCGGTGCGGTCACCCGCACCACGCCGGCGTCGGTGCTCAGCGCCGAGTTGGGTACGACCACGAAGGACGAGGAACCGGGCGTCTTCCACTCCAGGGTGATCTGCTGCCCACCCCCACGCTCGAAGTGGTCGATGCGCAGCGGGTGCAGGCCGGCGGTGAGGGTGACGGTGCCCTCCTTGGGTGGGGTCGCGCCGTGCAACCCGTCGTGGTTGATCACCACGGTGTTGTCGATCGCCAGCTTGGACCCGTCGTCGCTGCTGAGCCGGAACGTGTAGCTGCCGGCCTGGGTGGTGGTGATGTTGCCGAGCACCTGCGAGACGAAGTTGTCCTCGAAGCCGAAGTCGGCCGCCGAGGTCCAGTTGATGGTGGACATCAGCCTGTCCACGTTCGGGGTCTGCGCGGGTTTGAGGGTGCAGAGCTCGGAGAGCGGCACCTGCACGTCGAAGACGCGCAGCGTGACGCCCGGTTCCTGCGCGGGGGCGGCGGTGGCCGGAGCGGCCCACATGCCGGCGGTGAGGACGAGTGCGAGCGTACCCAGGGCGGGTTTGTGGAGTCGGCGTAGCAGGCGTGTGTCCATCGTTCCTCCAGGAGGCGGTGGAGTGTCCGACGGCCGGGCGTGAAGCAGCGGTGAGGGAGGCCGTCGGCCCGGCTCCGTAACGTCCTCGACGCCGACGAGTGACGTTGCGGAAACACCGGGTGGATGGGTCGAGACATTAAGGCGTTTCGATGAAGGTGTCCATGGCTTCGCCTCGATTCATCAAAAGTTGCTGATGTCCGTGCGAAAGTTCGGGGTGGTTGGAACGGGTATGCCCGATGCGGCGGTCCGCGTCCGGTGCCCGCATCGCGGGCTGGGCCCGGCTTCGGGCCGCTGCCGTCCGCGCGCCACGATAGGCGCGTGGACTCAGAACTCCAGCGCTACCTCGACAACCTGGTCGCCGTCGCCCGGGACGTGCTCGGGGCCGACCTGGTCGGCGCGTACGCGGCCGGCTCGGTGGGGCTCGGCGCCTACCAACCCGGCCGCAGCGACGTGGACGTGGCGCTGGTCAGCGCCGGGCCGCTCACCGAGGCCGCCAAACGGGCGCTGGTGGCGCGGCTGCGGCACGAGGCGCTGCCCTGCCCGGCACGAGGACTGGAGTTGGTCGCCTACGACCGGGCGGTGGCCGCGTCCGGCACCCCGGAGCCCGGCTTCGAGGTCGAACTGAACACCGGGTCCACCATGCCGTTCCGGTGCACCCTCGACCCGGCCGACCGGCCGGCCGCCGACGGACGCTTCTGGTACGGGCTGGATCGCAGCATCCTGCACCAGAGCGGGCTGCCGCTGCTCGGTCCGCCGGCGGGGGAGGTCTTCGCCGATCTCACCCCGGCCGACCTGCGACGGCTGCTCGTCGAGGCGCTGTCCTGGTGGCTCACCCTGCCGACACCGTCGGACGACCAGCCCGCGCCCGGCACCGAGGACGCGGTGCTCGGCGCCTGCCGATCGCTGGTGCGGCACCGCTACGGCGTCTGGCTCGCCAAGGTGGCGGCCGGTCAGCGACTGGTCGACGCCGGTGACCGGGCCGAGGTGATCCACACCGCGGTCGCCGCACGGCACGGCGGGCCGCCGCCCACCGGCGCGCAGGCCCGCGCCTTCCAACAGCGGGTACGCGACGAGATCGCCGGCTAACCGGCCGTCTCGCTGGCGGTCAGCGGACCGGTTGGGACTCCAACGAGGCGAAGAGCAGGTTGAGACCCTCGGTCATGGTCGGGTGGGTGATGACCGCGTCGCGTAGCGCGGTCCAGGGCATCCCGGCGAGCATGGCCAACTGCACCGAGGTGATCACCTCGCCGGCCTCGGGGCCGAGCAGCGCCGCACCGAGGATCCGGTCGGTGCCGGCGTCGATGACCGCCTTCCACATGCCCTGGGTCTGGCGCAGGGTGCGTGCCCGGGGGATAGCGGCGACCGGTAGGCGGGCGACCTGGACGTCGTACCCGGCGCGACGCGCCTCGGTCTCGGTGAGCCCGACCCGGGCCAGCTCCGGGGTGGTGAAGACGGTGTACGGGATGAGCCGGTCCGCGGTGCTGCGCTCTCCACCGGCGAGGTTCGCCCGGATGATCCGGTAGTCGTCCAGCGAGACGTGGGTGAACTGCGGGCTGCCGGCGACGTCCCCGGCCGCCCAGGTGCGCTCGGCCGTGGTGCGCAGGTGCTCGTCGACCTCCACGAACCCCCGCTCGCTGAGGCGTACGCCGGCCACGTCCAGGTCGAGCCCGTCGGTGACCGGTTCCCGGCCGGCGGCCACCAGCACCTCGTCCCCGGTCACCAGGCTGCCGTCGTCGAGCGTCACCCGGATCGTGCCGTCGACGTCCCGGTCGACCCGCGCCACCGCGACACCCACCCGTACGTCGATGCCGTCGTTGACGAAGACCCGCATCACCGCGTCACTGACGTCGGGATCCTCGCGGGTGAGCAGCCGCGGGCCGCCCTCGACCAGCGTCACCGCGCTGCCGAACGACGCGAACATCTGCGCGAACTCCACCCCGACGGTGCCGCCGCCGAGCACCACCAGCCGGGCCGGAAGCCGGTCCAGGCGCAGCAGGGTGTCGCTGGTCAGCACGCCGGCCTCGGCCATCCCGGGCACCGAGGGCAGATGCGGACGCGTACCCGTGTTGATCACGACGTCCGCTCCGCGCAGCACGCGCTCACCGCCGTCGGGGAGCGACACCCGTACGGTCCGCGGGCCGACGAACCGGGCCTGGCCGATCACCAGGTGCAGGCCGGAGTCGAGGAACTGCTGCCGGTTGGCGGCCACCATCCCCTCGACCACGTCCTGCTTGTGGGCGCGCAGCAGATCCACATCGACCCGGCCGCCCTGCACCACCAGGCCGAGCGCGGACGCGTCACGCAGCTGGCGCGCCGCCCGTGCGCTGGTCACCAGCGCCTTCGTCGGGATGCACGCGACGTTGATGCAGCTGCCGCCGATCATGCCGCGCTCGACCATGGCGACCCGCTGCCCGGACCGGGCGACGTCCATGCTCAACGTCTTGCCGGCCTTGCCGCCGCCCACGACGAGCAGGTCGAACTCCTCCGGTCGGTCGGTCACCGGCTGCTCCTCTCCGCCGCCGGGCAGGCCGGCGCACGCCGCTGGGGCGCGGTCCGGGCGAGTCGCCGTCGTGCTGCGTGACGGCCTGCTCAGCCTGCCAGGTCGGCCGATCTCGGCGACCCGGTTCCGCGCAGAAACCGCCCCCTACCTTGATCAAGTGATGAAAAGTAGGTCTTCCGGTCCTCTCCGACCTACTTTTCATCACTTGATCACCGCTGGTCACCTGGCTGTCCGGGGACGGGTCCAACCCCTGCGAAGGTCAGTGGCGGGCGGAGCCGTTCTCGCTGACCGGCTGCCCGAAGGCGAGGAACGGTACGGGCGTCGGCGCGTCCGTGCCGATGTGCCGGGGGAAGGTCGGCTCGGGACGTACCTCCTGGGCCGCCGGACGGCCCGCGGCTGGTTCGTCCGTCGGCTCTGGCGCATCGGCAGGTTCGCCGCTGGTCCGCTCGGCGGGCTCGGGTTCGGCCGCGACCTCCTCGGGAGAGTGGTCCGCGACCTGATCGAGGGAGTACGCCGATGCCTGGTCGTGGGACCGGTCGGCCGAAGCCGGGTTGGTGCCCGCGTCCTGGTCGGCGGGCCGCTCCGCGAGTACCGGCGTCACGCCGTTGCGGTCGACGGTGAGCCGCTCGACCCCCGCCCGCTCGGGGGCGGGTCGGTCGGCGCCGGAACGGGAGCCCACCATCGGGTACTCGGCGGTCTCCGTTCCGCCGGCAGCAGCGGCCATGACCGCGGCGGCGGCGAGGTCGGCTACCCGCTTCGCCTCCCGCTGCACCCGGGCGCGGACCTCCTTGGCGTGCCGCTCGGCGGAGTCGCCAGCCCGTCGGGCCTCCTCCAGCCGGGCGCTCTCGGCGGTGAGGTCCCGGCGGACCTCGCTGAGTCGCTGCTGCATCCGCGACAGCTCGTCCTCCAGCGTCTCGCCCTCCTGGCGGATCTCGGCGAGCTGCTGACGGGCGGTGTCCAACTCGGCGTTCAGCTCAGTGGCCTCCTGCTGGCGCTCCTCGATCTCCTGCTGGAGGGCGGTGAGCTGCTCCTGGTGGCTGGCAGCCTGCTCGTCGGCGCGGTTGCGAAGCTCGGTCACGTGCTGCTGCGCCTCGGCCAGCAGCGCGGCGATCTGCTGCTCGGTCGCGCTGCTCTGCTCGGCGAGCTCCTGCTCGGCGGCGGCCTGCTGCTCGGCGATCTCCCGCTCGGCGGCGGTCCGCCGTTCGTTGACCTCCCGCTCCACGCTGGCCTGCCACTGGGCCATCTCCTGCTGGTTCTTCGCCCGGGCCGACTGGAGTTCCTGCTGGATCTGGGTGCGGGCCGACTTCATCAGCGCGTCGGCGGCGACCCGGGTCTGGTTGAGCTGCTGCGCGCTCTGTTCGGTGATCCGCTTCGCCTCGTGCTGGGCGCGCTCGTGGGCTGCCTCACCGTCGGCGCGCAACTGCTCGGCGTGCTCGCGGATCGCGGTCAACTCGGCCTCGGCCAGGGTGCGCCGCTCCTCGTGCGCCTGCTCCTGCTCGGCACGGCGCGTCGCCAACTCCTCGGCCAGATCCTGACGTGCCTGCGCGGCGCGTTCCCGGGTGTCGGCGAGGATCTGTTCCGCCTCGCTGCGCAGCTCGTTCGCGCGGTCGGTGGCCGACTCGGTGATCATGGTGGCCTGCTTGTCGGCGAGGGCCATGATCTCGGCGACCATCGGTCCCAGATCGTGGATCGTCGCGCGGTCCACCTGCACCGGTTGCTCCTGAAGGTCGGCTAGTTCGGTGCGCAGGCGCTGCACCTCGGCGGTCAACTCACGGACCCGGACGGCGGAGCGCCCGTGCTCCCCACTGAGCATCGCGATCTGGCCGTCGAGCTGCTCCAGGTGCCGGTCCACCTGGCGTTTGTCGTAGCCGCGCAGGGCGAGCTCGAAGGTCGGCCGCGAGGCCGCATCGTCGCGTCCTGCGCGCGGCTCAGCGCCGATGGACATGCACCATCCTCCGTACGATTCGAGGGCGTCAGGGCCGGCGGTCGCCTGCCCCGCGGGCCGTCAGTGTGGCGCAACGCTACCGCCGAGCCGACCTGATGCGAAGTCCTGCCCCATCACGTCTCACGTTGCCGCCCCGCGCCCCGCCCGCTCCCGCGCCGATCATGGAGTTGTGGTGCCGGAAAAGCTGTGGATCCACCACCTTTGTCATCCAGCACAACTCCATGATCGACGCAGGTCGTCCTAGCGGCGGCGAGCGAGGAGGACCGCGTCGTGGATGGTGACGTCGTGGCCGTCCGGGTCGGTGGTGGGGCGGGGGCGAGCCTCGGCCGTCAGCACCTCCCAGTCGGACGGGTCCAGGTCGGCGGCCACGTCCTGTGCGGTGTACATCATGTCCGGCATGTGCATCCGACGAGCCGTCGTCCACAGATCCGACGGGTGGTGCCCGACGATCAGCAGAACGCCGCCGGGAACCACCGCTTCGGCCAACCGGGCGAACACCTCGCGCCGCTGCTCGGGCGGCAGGTGCATGAACTGCGCGGACACCAGGTCGTACGCCTTCTCGGCGGGCGGCTTGTCGCGCAGGTCGGCGTGCGTGAACTCGATGCGGTCACCGACACCCGCGGAGTCGGCGTGCTCGGCCGCCCGGGTCAGCGCGGTGGTGGAGATGTCCACCGCCGTCACCTGCCACCCGCGCTCCGCCAGCCACACCGCGTCGGCGCCCTCCCCGCTGCCCACGTCCAGCGCGCGCCCCGGGGTCAGGTCGGCGACCTCGGCGACCAGTTGCGGGTTCGGCCGGCCACTCCACACCGAGGGCCGGGACTGGTAGCGCTCCTCCCACGCCGGCTCCTCGAACGCGGTGGCCACCAACTGTCGGTACGCGGCCACCGCGTCCCGGGTCTCCTCGGCGATGAGATCGGCGTTGATCGCCGCCGCCGCGTTCAGGCCGGCTCCGGCGGACGTGATCACTTGACCGCGGATGTCGGCCACGTTGCCCGCCACCCAGACACCAGGGACGGTCGTCGCGCCGGTGGCGTCGGTCGGGATCTGGGCGCCGATCACGTGCTCACCCATCGTCACCTCCTCCGGGGCCAGGCCCAGCCCCACCAGCAGCCCGGCGCGAGGGGTGAGCCGCGTCGCCACCACGATCGCGTCGAGCGCCACCACCCGGCCGTCGGCGAGCCGTACACCGGTCAGCGCGTCCTCGGTCACCTCCACCTCGGCGACCGGACCCGGCACCACCGCGATGCCCCGGGCGGCGAGCCGCTCGGCGGTCTCCGCGTCCGGCGCGGGGGAGTCGTGCAGCAGGAGCAGCACGTTGGGGCTCCACTGTCGCCACATCTCGGCCTGGTGCACGCTCAGCGGGCTGGTCGCCAGGACGCCGATCCACTGGTCCCGGACCTCCCAGCCGTGGCAGTACGGGCAGTGCAGCACGTCGCGCCCCCACCGCTGGGCCAGGCCGGGCACGTCGGGCAGTTCGTCGGTCAGACCGGTGGTCACCAGCAGCCGCCGGGCCCGCACCGAATCCCCGCCGTCGAGGCTCAGCCGGAACCCGTCGTCGTCCCGGGTCGCGGCCTCCACCCGCCCGGTGCGGAACTGCCCGCCGTACCCGGCCACCTCGGCCCGCCCGATCGCGAGCAACTCGCCCGGCGGCGTCCCCTCCCGCCCGAGGTAGTTGTGAATCCGGTCGGCCGGCGCGTTGCGCGGCTCGCCGGAGTCGATCACCAGCACCGACCGTCGGGCCCGGCTCAGCGCCAGGGCTCCGCTCAGCCCTGCGGCGCCGCCGCCCACCACCACCACGTCGTATGTCTCGTCCACCGGTATCTCCTCTTGCTTCGTCGTCTGGGACCACCATCCGTCGTAACCAGCCGGGCGGCAACTATCCTTGCCGTTATGGCAAAAGACGACGCCGTCGCGCTGGCGGGGGTGGGCCCCCGGCTGCGCGCCCTGCGCACCCAACGTGGGATCACGCTGACCCAGCTCGCCGACCTCACCGGCATCTCGGTGAGCACCCTGTCCCGGCTGGAGTCGGGTAGCCGCCGGCCCACCCTGGAACTGCTGCTCCCGTTGGCCCGTGCCTACCAGGTGGCGCTGGACGAGCTGGTCGACGCACCGGACACCGGCGACCCTCGGGTGCACCCCAAACCGATCGTCAGGCACGGCATCACGTTTCTGCCGCTGACCCGCCGACCGGGAGGTCTGCAGGCGTTCAAGCTGATCTTCCCGCCGGACGCCCCGACCGGCGATCGGAGCCAGCAGACCCACGAGGGGTACGAGTGGCTCTACGTGCTCTCCGGCCGGCTGCGCCTGCTGCTCGGCGAGAACGACCTGACCCTGACGTCGGGCGAGGTGGCCGAGTTCGACACCCGGGTCCCGCACCGCATCCTCAACCCCGGCCCCGGCACCGCCGAGGCCCTGGTCCTCTTCGGGCCACAGGGGGAGCGGCTGCACGTCCGCGCCCGCCCGGCCGCTCCCGACAATCCGCGCTGACTGACTCTCCAACCGACTTCAGGCCGGTGGGCTTCGAACTGTGGACACCCCACCTCCGTGTTTATGATCGACGACCCCGACCGGGGTCACGGAGGCCGGACCGACGGGTTCGGCCCGGAGCAGGAGGTGAGGTGCGCGACGTGATCCGCGAGGCGTACGCCTGCTGGGTGCGCGAGCCCGGCGCGGCGGAGATCCGCCCGGTGACGCTGCCCGCCCCGGGGCCCGACGAGGTGCTGGTCCGGGCCCGCTACTCCGGCGTCAGCCGGGGCACCGAGACGCTGGTCTTCGCCGGCCGGGTGCCCCCCGACCAGTACGCCGCGATGCGCGCGCCCTTCCAGGGCGGTGACTTCCCCGGCCCGGTGAAGTACGGCTACCTCAGCGTCGGCGTGGTCGAGCAGGGCCCCGCGGACCTGCTCGGGCGTACGGTGTTCTGCCTGCACCCGCACCAGAGCGCGTACGTCGTGCCGGCCACCGCCGTGGTGCCCGTGCCGGACGGGGTACCTCCCGCCCGGGCGGTGCTCGCCGGCACCGTGGAGACCGCCGTCAACGCCCTGTGGGACGCCGCGCCGCTGGTCGGCGACCGGGTCACCGTCGTCGGCGCGGGCATGGTGGGCTGCTGTGTCGCCGCGCTGCTCGCCCGGTTCCCCGGTGTCCAGGTCGAGCTGGTCGACACCGACGCCCGCCGGGCCGGGGTGGCCGGCGCGCTCGGCGTCGAGTTCGCCCAACCGGCCGACGCGACAGGCGACCGGGACCTCGTCGTGCACGCCAGTGCCACCGGTGCCGGCCTGCAACGTTCGCTGGACCTGCTCGCGCCGGAGGGCACGGTCGTCGAGCTGAGCTGGTACGGCGACCGCCCGGTGCAGGTGTCGCTGGGTGGGGCGTTCCACTCCGGGCGGCTGACCGTACGCAGCAGTCAGGTCGGCATGGTCGCGCCCGCCCGACGGGGACGGCGCGGCTACGCCGACCGGCTGGCGCTCGCCCTGGACCTGCTCGACGACCCGGCCTTCGACGCCCTGATCACCGGCGCGTCCCGGTTCGCGGAACTGCCCGACGTGCTTGCCCGACTGAGCGCGGGCGACCTGCCCGCGCTCTGCCACCTCATCACCTACGACGACGGGGAGTGACCGTGTTCAGCGTGACCGTTCGGGATCACATGATGATCGCCCACAGTTTCCGGGGCGACGTGTTCGGCCCGGCCCAACGTCTGCACGGGGCGACGTTCGTGGTGGACGCGACGTTCCGCCGGCCCGACCTGGACGCCGACGGGATCGTCGTCGACATCGGCCTGGCCACCGAGCAGTTGCGGGCCGTGCTGGGCGACCTGACCTACCGCAACCTGGACGACGAGCCGGCCTTCGCCGGGGTGAACACCACCACCGAGGTGCTGGCCCGCACGATCGCGGACCGGTTGGTCGAGCGCGTGCACGCGGGCGACCTGGGCGCGGGGGCGCGGGACCTCACCGGCATCGCCGTCACCCTGCACGAGTCGCACATCGCCTGGGCCAGCTACGAGCGGTCGCTGTGATCGACGCCGGCCGGGCGGCGCCCGCCGACGGGTCGGCCACGACCGGCCGTTCGGTGCACGTCGTCCTGCCCGGCGACATCGACGACCCGGCCGCTCCCAGCGGTGGCAACACCTACGACCGGCGGGTCTGCGCCGGGCTCGGTGCGCATGGCTGGTCGGTGCGCGAGCACCCGGTGCCCGGCGCGTGGCCGGACCCGGACCCGGTCGACCGGACGAAGCTGGCCGACACCCTCGCCGCCCTGCCCGACGACGCCGTGGTGCTGCTCGACGGCCTGATCGCCTCGACCGTGCCGGACCTGCTCGCCCCGCACGCCCGCCGGCTGCGCCTGGTCGTCCTCGTCCACCTGCCCCTCGACGACGAGGCGGAGGCCCGGGCGCTGGCCACCGCCCGGGCCGTCGTGACCACCAGCGAGTGGACCCGTCGCCACCTGGTGGCCCGCCACCGGACCCTCGCCGACCGGGTCCGGGCCGCGCCTCCCGGGGTGCGACCGGCGCCGTCGGCACCCGGCTCGGTCACCGGCAAACGGTTGCTCTGCGTCGCGGCGGTCACCCACCACAAGGGGTACGACGTGCTTGTCGACGCGCTGTCCACAGTGGTCGGTCTGCCCTGGACGATGGTGTGCGCGGGCACGCTCAACCGGGAGCCGGACCTGGTGCGACGGCTGCGCGAGCGGCTCACCGGCGCGGGCCTCACCGAGCGGGTGCGATTCGCCGGCCCGCTGACCGGTGCGGCGCTGGACGCCGCGTACGCCGACGCCGACCTGCTGGTGCTGCCGTCGAGGGGGGAGACGTACGGCATGGTCGTCACCGAGGCGCTGGCCCGCGGCCTGCCGGTGCTGACCACCGAGGTCGGCGGGCTGCCGGAGGCGCTCGGGCACGCGCCCGACGGGGACCGACCAGGCCTGCTGGTCGCGGCGGACGACCCGGCCGCACTGGCCGAGGCGCTGATCCGCTGGCTGACCGACGACGCGCTGCGGGCCCGGCTGCGCCGGGCCGCCCTGGCCCGGCGCGACACCCTGACCGACTGGCCGGTGACCACCGCGTTGCTGGCCGCCGCGCTGGAGGAGGTGGCGGGATGACCGTCGAGGAGACCCTGCCGTTCGCCGACTGGCTGCGGCTGCGTGAGCCGGCAGACGCGGCGGCGCGTGCCGAGGACCTGCTGGACGCCGTTCGCCCCCGGCTGGCCGGCACCACTCCGACGGTGATCCACGACCTGGGCAGCGGCACCGGGTCGATGAGCCGTTGGGTGGCCGCCCGCCTGCCCGGTCCGCAGCACTGGGTGCTGCACGACCGGGACGCCGACCTGCTGGCCCGCGCCGCCGAGGGCATGACCGGGGTGACCGCCGCCGACGGCGCAGCGGTCACCGTGAGCACCCGCTGCGGCGACCTCACCCGGCTCGACGCCGCCGACCTGGCCGACGCTTCCCTGGTCACCGCGTCCGCGCTGCTGGACATGTTCACCGCCGAGGAGGTCGAACGGGTGGTGGCCGCCTGTGCCGGCCGGCCCACCCTCTTCGCCGTCTCGGTGACCGGCCGGGTCCTGCTCACCCCGGCCGACCCGCTGGACGCGGCGGTCGAGGCCGCGTTCAACGAGCACCAGCGGCGCACGGTCGACGGGCGCCGACTGCTCGGCCCGGACGCCGTGGCCGCCACCGCCGCCGCCTTCGCCCGGCACGGTGTCGACGTGCGGCAACGTCCCAGCCCGTGGCGGCTCGGCCCGGAGCAGGCCGACCTGGCCGCCGAATGGCTGCGCGGTTGGCTGGGCGCGGCGTGCGAGCAGCGCCCCGAGCTGGCCGGTCCGGCCCAGGCGTACGCCCGTCGCCGGCTGGACGAGGCGGCGGCCGGACGGCTCACCGTGCTGGTCGAGCACAGTGACCTCCTCGCCGGCGGATGAACCGTTCACGCCCTGGGTACGTGCACTAGGGCAAGTGGACGATCTTCAAAAGGGAGGGCCGACGCCGATGTTCTGGGCCTGGGCACGAGTGGTCGGCGGGGTGGGTCTGCTCGCCGTCCTGTTGTGGCAGGTGGGCTGCGGCCCGTTCCTCGCCGGAGTGCGGCTGATCGACGCGCCCGCGTTGGCCGCGGCGCTGGCCATCGGGGTGCTCACCACGGTCTGCGCGGCCTGGCGGTGGAGCCTGGTCGCCGGTGGCCTGGGCGTACGCCTGCCCCTGGCGACCGCGGTGGCGCACTGCTACCGCGCGGTGTTCCTCAACGCCACCCTGCCCGGCGGGATGCTCGGCGACGTGCACCGGGCGGTACGCCACGGCCGTGACGCCGGTGACGTCAGCCGAGGCATCCGGGCGGTGGTGTGGGAACGTACCGCCGGGCAGGTGGTCCTGGTCGGAGTCGCGCTGGTGGTGCTCGCGGCCTTCCCGTCGCCGGTGCGGCCGTACCTGCCGCTCGCCGCCGCGTTGCTGGTCGGGGGTGGGCTGGTCGCCGTGCTGGTGGCCCGGGCCGTGCCGAACGCCGGCCCCTCGCGCTGGGCGCGGGCGCTGCGTACCGCCGTGTCGGACGTGCGCTCCGGTCTGCTGGCCCGGCGCACCTGGCTCGGCGTGTTGGTCGCCTCCGCGGTGATGGTCGCGGGTCACCTGGCCACCTTCCTGGTGGCGGCACGGACCGCCGGGTCGGACGCCCCACTGTCGCGGCTGCTGCCGTTGACGCTGCTGGCCCTGCTCGCCATGGGCCTGCCGCTGAACGTCGCGGGCTTCGGGCCCCGTGAGGGGGTGGCCGCTTGGGTGTTCGGCGCGGCCGGGCTCAGCGCGGCCGAGGGTGTCGCGACCGCCACTGTCTACGGCGCGCTGGTGTTGGTCGCCAGCCTGCCCGGAGCCGCCGTGCTGCTGGCACGGCGGACCCGGAATCCGGCCCCCATCCCGGAAGCCGCCTGCGGTGGCGGGTGTTGAGTGGGTGGTGAGACGTACGCGTCGCCGTGTGTCGGTGACGCCGGACAGAGGAGTCCCATGCCCGAAGCATTGCCGGTCGCCACGATCCGCACACAGGTCACGGTGCCGCTGACGTTTCCCAACGGCTACTCCACGACCGTGCGGGTGTTCACGTTCAAGGGCCTGGTGGACGGTCGGGAACACCTGGCCCTCGGCCTGGGCGACTGGGCGGGCGCACTGGACCGGCTCGCCGCCGGGGGAGAACCCCCGCTGGTCCGCCCGCACAGCGAGTGCCTGACCGGCGACGTGTTCGGCAGCCAACGCTGCGACTGCGGGCCGCAGTTGCACGAGGCGGTGCAGCGGATCGCCGAGACCGGCGGTTTCCTGCTCTACCTGCGGCAGGAGGGCCGGGGCATCGGCCTGTACGCCAAACTCGACGCGTACGCGTTGCAGGACGCCGGTCTGGACACCTACCAGGCCAACGTCGCGTTGGGCCGGGGTGAGGACGAGCGGGACTACACGGTCGCCGCGCAGATGCTGACCACGCTGGGCGTGCCGCGGATCCGACTGCTCAGCAGCAACCCCGACAAGGCGGAGCAGTTGACGCGGTTGGGCGTGGACGTCGCCGAACGGGTGCCCACCAGCGTGTTCCTGTCCCCGGCCAACGCCAGCTACCTGGCGGCGAAGGCGGCCAAGGCGGCGGAGACCGAGGCAGCGGAAGCGCTCACGACGCGCACCGCCGACCGGCCCGCCTCCCGATGAGCGGCCGGTCGGAGTCCACGCGGCCGTACGTGCTGCTCAGTTGCGCCGCGTCGATCGACGGGTACATCGACGACGCCTCCGACCAACGGTTGCTGCTCTCCAACGAGGACGACCTGGACCGGGTCGACGCGGTCCGGGCCAGCTGCGACGCGATTCTGGTCGGGGCCGGCACCGTCCGCCGCGACAACCCTCGGCTGCTGGTGCGCTCGGCGAGCCGGTGCGCCGAACGGGTGGCGGCTGGCCGACCCGAGTCGCCCGCCAAGGTCACGTTGACCGCCCAGGGTGACCTCGACCCGACCGCCCGCTTCTTCACCGCCGGTGAGTCGACCCGACTCGTCTACTGCGCCACCGGCGCGCTGGAGAAGACCCGGGAACGCCTCGGCCGCCTGGCCACCGTGGTCGACGCGGGGGAGCCGGTCGACCCCGGATGGGTGCTGACCGACCTGGCCGTGCGGGGCGTACGGCGGCTGATGGTGGAGGGCGGCGGGACGGTGCACGCCCAGTTCCTCGCCGCCGGTCTCGCCGACGAGCTGCACCTGGTGGTCGCCCCGTTCTTCGTCGGCGACGGGCGGGCGCCCCGGTTCGTCGGCGAGGGGCGCTTCCCCTGGCACCCCGGCCGTCGCGCCCGGCTGGCCGAGGCCCGCCAGATCGGCGACGTGGTCCTGCTCCGCTACGCCCTCTCCGAGCGCTTCACCGACGTCCCGCCGCCGCCGGCTGCTCATGAGGCAGGCGGGTCTCCGCACAGCGGCTGAATATCTGCTCGACCCGGGGCTCGCGCAGCGACAGAATCGCCGGGTGTCCGCACCGACGGTTACTCTGCTGCGTTGGCAGTTCGACCTGACCTGGTCGCTGTTCGAGTACCACCTCGAACGACTCGCGCCCGAAGACTTCCTCTGGGAGCCGGCCGCGCACTGTTGGTCGGTGCGGCCTGGCGCTGACGGCACCTGGACCCCGGACTGGGCCGACACCGAGCCCGACCCGATTCCGGTTCCGACGATCGGCTGGCTGACCTGGCACCTCGGCTGGTGGTGGACCGTCACCATCGATCATCTTCGGGGCCAGTCACCGCCCGAGCGCGCGGACGTCGCATGGCCCGGCGCGGGCGAGCCGACCATCGTGTGGCTACGGACGATGCGTACCGAGTGGTTGGTTCTCCTCGACCGTCTCACGGACGCCGACCTCGCCAAGGTCGCCACGTTCCCGTGGCAGAACGAGACCGACCACACGGTCACGCACACGATCGGCTGGGTCAACGCCGAGTTGATGAAGAACGTCGCGGAGATCGGCCAGCTCCGGCTGATGCGCGCGGCACAGCCAAGATCTAGCTCCAATGCCGCTTGAGCCCTGACTCGAGACGGGGCTGCGGGCGCAGCGAAGGGCGCTGCCATTCGCATCCGCCCTCACGGAGGTGACCGACGGTCAGCGCCGGCAGGCTACGGGCGGACCAGGACTCCATCGTGCTGAGGGAGATCTGGGCGGGCACTCTGGTGATCACCGCCGACAATCTGGTCGCCATTCGCGCTGGTCAGTGGCCGGGTGGTCGTACTGACAGGTCGTGGTGGAAGACGTTGCGCGGGTCCCAGCGGGCCTTGACCTGTTGCAGCCGGGGGTGGTTGGCGCCGAAGTAGACGTCCGCCCAGGGCCGGCTCGCGCCGACGAGGTCGACGTCGGGGTAGTTGATGTAGGCGCCGCCCGGAGGGACGCCGCCGGTGTCGGCGTACATCTCGCGGTAGAACTCGCGGATCCAGGCCAGGTGCCGGGGGTCGGCCGCCGGGTCAGCCCAGCCCGCGAGGTAGAACAGCAGCATCGACGCGTCCCGGTGCACGCTGGCGGTGGCGGTCGGTGACACGGCGTTCGTCGCTCCGCCGTAGGTGTTCAGGCTCAGCGAGCCGGCCGGCAGGTCACCGTCGCGGGTGAGATGCCGGTAGGCGACGTGCAACTGCCGCTCGGTCAGCGGCGCGCGATGGTAGGCGGACTTGACCTTCAGCCGCCATCCTTTGCCGTCGTCGCTCTCGCCGCCGAGTGTGGCGGCCAGCCAGGGCCGCGTCTCCGACGTGACGGTGGGGGTGACGCCGACACCGTCACCGAGCGCCGCGACGAGTTCGTCGAAGAGGTGTCGGCTGCCCTGTGGCACCTGCCCGGTGAGGGTGTGGCCGCCGGCCTGCGGACGGAAGAGGATCAGCTCGCCGTACAGGTGCCTGCCCCGGGAGTCGGGTGCGCTGTGGCGGGCACACCAGCGGCCGAAGTTGCCGGCGAGTCGGCGGAAACCCTGCTCGTCCATGCCGGCCCACGGCCAGGTGACGGTGAAGTCGAGCAGCTGTGCGGGTGGCGTGGGCAGCGAGCGGAACCAGTACCGGGTGACGACCCCGAAGGTGCCACCGCCCCCGCCGGTGTGCGCCCACCACAGGTCGCGGTGCGGGTCGGTCGGCTCCCGGGTGGCGACCACGGCGCGGGCGGTGCCGGCGCGGTCCACCACGACCACCTCGACCGCGTACAGGTGGTCGACCACAAGTCCGTGCAGGCGGGAGAGACGACCGTAGCCGCCACCGGCGATGTGGCCGCCGACGCCCACTCCCGGGCACGATCCGCTCGGGATGGTCACCCCCCAACCGAGAAAGAGCCGGCGGTACGCCTCGCCGAGCGTGGCGCCCGCCTCGACAGCGAAGCCGTACCGGCGCGGGTCGTGGTACACACCGGTCAGGCCCGACAGGTCGATCACCATCCGGACGGCCGGGTCGTCCACGAATCCCTCGAAGCAGTGCCCGCCACCGCGTACCGCCACCCGCCGGCCGGTGCGGACCGCGTCCTGCACGGCCGAGACGACCTGGTCGGTCGCGCCGACCACGCGCACCTCGTCCGGTGTGCCCACGAACCGTCGGTTGCCCCGGCGGACGAGGTCCGCGTACCGGGGGTCGTCCGGCAGCACCCGGACCGGGCCGAGTGGGGGCGTGCAGCCCGCCGGTGGCGGGGAGGCGGAGGCCGGGGACGGACAGAGGACGGCGGCGGAGGCGACTGCGCCGGCCCGGAGCAGATCCCTGCGGCTGGGCGGTTTCATGCCGTCGATCCTGTCGTCGTCGGCGGACCGGGTGCAGTACTTTCGTCACACGACGTGCCGTGACGAAATGGGGGCGGCCGTGTTGACCGTCCGGTGTGTCGAGTGCGGGGCCGACCTGCCCACCGGCTCTGGTCGGGGTCGTCCCCGCCGCTACTGCTCTCGGCGCTGCCAGGCCCGCGCGTACCGCAGGCGCCGCGAGCACGGCCCGGCCACGGTGCCACGCCACATCCCCGACCTGCCCGCGCCCACCGGCGGCGACCCCCGCGACCGGCTGGTCGGCCTCGCGGTCGAACTGGCGGACGCCGGCGGCCTGGACGCTGTCTCCATGCGGGCGCTCGCCCAACGCGCCGCCATGCCCGCCCACGCCGTGTACCGGCACGTCCGCAACCGGGCCGAACTCCTCGGCGCGATGGCCGAGCGGATCACCGCCACCAGCACGCCTCGCGCCGCGCCACTGCCGCGAGAACCACGCCAGCAACTCGAACGGTTGGCCGGGGACGAGTGGGCGATGTACCGCCGCCACCCCTGGCTGCTGGCCGTCCTCGCGACCGACCGGCCACCGATCGGGCCGGCCGTCCTCGCCATGGTCGACCGTGTCGTGGCAGCGTTCACCAGCGCCGGATTCGACCCCGCCGAGGCGTTCCGCGCCTACCTGGTGCTCAGCGGCTACATCCAGGGCATGGCCCTGCTCATCCGACGGGATCGCGCCGACACCACCTACCCGGCCTGGTCGTCGGCGACCCGCAGCCGGTTGGAACGGACCGGCCGCACCCGGACACGACCCTGGCTCGCCGCGGCCGGGCGGACCAGCCCCGACACCGACCTCGACACCTGGTTCCGGTTCGGTCTGGGCGGTCTGCTCGACGGCCTGCTGACGGACCCGGCTCGATATGGTGGCGGGCGTGCCCAGACTGGTGAAGATCACTGAACACAACGTGGAAGCCGCGTGCCGGCTGAGCGTACGACCCGACCAGGAGAAGTACTCGTCCCCGGTCGCCTGGTCCCTCGCCGAGGCGTACGCACAGCCTGAGATCGCCTGGCCACGTCTGATCGTGGAGGGTGAGGAGATCGTCGGCTTCCTGATGGGCTTCTTCGACATCGAGTGGGACCGACCGGACGACAGGCGCTCGGGCCTGTGGCGGTTGAACATCGCCGCCGAGCAGCAGGGCCGGGGGTACGGCCGCTTCGCGGTGGACGCCGTCCGTGCGGAGGCTCGCAGCCGAGGGCACGACCGCGTCTACACGACCTGGGAATCGGGGGAGGACGGCCCGGAGGGGTTCTACCTCACGCTCGGGTTCCGCCCGACCGGGGAGACCAGCGGAGGTCAGATCGTCGCCGCCCGATCCGCCCACTGAGCGGGAATCGCCGGCTTCCCTGACCGAGTGATCAGCGGGGCGGCGGGGCCTGCGTACGATGCGGGGTCGAAATTCCCCTCGTCGCGGCGGAGGTAACGGGCAGATGGCAGGCCAGCACGAGGGTTTCGCCCTCGGTGTCGACCTTGGCACGTCCAACACGGTCGCGGTGCTGCGCTGGCCGGATGGGCGGACCCGTCCGTTGCTGATGGACGGTCAACCGCTCAGCCCTTCCGCCGTGTACGCCGACCCGGACGGCACCCTGTACACCGGTTGGGACGCCCGACGGTTGGCGCAGACCGACCCGGCCCGGTTCGAGGCCAACCCGAAGCGTCGGGTGGACGAGCCGACCGTGCTGCTCGGCGACCGCTCGTACCCGCCGGCCGACCTGCTCGCCGCGGTGTTGGCGGCGGTCGGTCGGGCGGCGGTCGGTGCGGTCGGCTTCCTGCCCCCGGCCGTGCTCACCTGCCCGGCCGCCTGGGACGCGACGCGACGGCAGGTGCTCGCCGACGCGTTGCTGCTGGCGGGCTGGCCGCAGGTGGCCGAGCACACCCTCGCCGGGCCGACGCCGCCGGGCACCCGGTTGCTGCGGGAGCCGGTGGCCGCCGCCCGCTATTACACGCAGGTGTTGCAGAGGCCGGTGCCGGTGGGCGGCGCGATCGCGGTGTTCGACTTCGGTGGCGGGACACTCGACGTCGCGGTGCTGCGCAACGAGGGCGCCGACCCGTGGGGCGACTCCGGCTTCAGCGTGGTCGCCGACGGTGGCCTGCCCGACCTGGGCGGCCTGGATCTCGACGCCGCGTTGGTGCGGCGGGTCGGTGAGATTGTCGGTGAGCGGCACGCCGCGCAGTGGGCGAGGCTGGTGCGACCGGCGGACCCGGCGCAGCGCCGCGACCAGGTGCGGCTCTGGGACGAGGTACGGGGCGCGAAGGAGACGCTGTCCCGGTCCACTGTCGCCCCGGTGGCGGTGCCGGGGGTGGCCGAGACGGTCCAGCTGACCCGGGCCGACGTCGAACGGGTGGCCACGCCGTTGCTGCGCCGGGCGGTCGAGCGTGCCCGGGAGGTGATCGCCGAGGCCGGTCTGCGCCCCGATCAGCTCGCCGGGTTGTTCCTCGTCGGCGGCTCGTCCCGGATCCCGCTGGTGGCCCGGATGCTGCACGCCGAGCTGGGGGTCGCCCCGACGGTGCTGGACCAGCCTGAGTTGCCGGTGGCCGAGGGTGCGTTGACCGACCTGCCACTGCGGAAGCCGCTGCCCGTCCCGGCCTACGCGGGACCGCCGCTCGCGCCGAGCCCGGTGGGGCTGCCCGCGCCGAGCCCGGTGGGGCTGCCCGCGCCGAGCCCGGTGGGGCTGCCCGCGCCGAGCCCGGTGGGGCTGCCCGCGCCGAGCCCGGTGGGGCTGCCCGCGCCGGCCGTACCGTCGCCGCCCTGGCCGGGGTCGACCCCGCCGGCGGGCCCTCCGCCCGGGCCGGACCGGGCCGGCGTCACCGTGCCCTCGGCGGGCGGCGCGACCCGCTGGCGTCGGGCGCGCTGGGTGGTCCTCGGGGCGGTGTTGGCCCTGGTCGGGGTGGGCGCCGCGGCGACGCTCTACCTGACCCGTGACCGCTATCCCGATCTGGAGTTCAGGTCGCTGCACGAGCTGTCCCGTCCGCCGGCCGGTGCCGAGCGGCCGGACGGTATGTGGACGGCGATCCTCGGTGACCGGGCCTACCTGGGGTTCCCGCTGCCGGACGACCGGCTGGAGGTGGTGGCCGTCGACGCGGCCACCGGTGACGAGGTGTGGCGCGAGCAGACCGACGCCCGGGCCGACGACTGGGAGGCGATCATCGCCGTACCGGGAGGCGTCGCCGTGCTCGCCGATGCCCCGGGCGACAGCACCCTCCGCCCGCTGGCCGTGCTCGACGCTCGTAACGGCGCGCAGCGGTGGCAGCGCGCGGTCCGTGGTGACGACGACGTCTTCTTCGCCGACGACACGGCGGTGCTCGTGGACCGGAACGCCGCCCAACTCGTCGGTCTACGGCTGGGCGACGGCACGCAGAAGTGGACCGAGGTCAACCCCAGCGACCAGTACGGCGGCAGCCGTACCGTGGTCCGACCGGTGGGCAGCGCCGGGGCGGCGGGCGGGCCGGCCTTCCTCGACGGCACGCCCCGCGATCCGTGGACGGGCACGGGGCGACGACTCGTCCAGGTCGGCGCGGACCGGTCGGTGCGGCTGGTCGACATGGCATCCGGCCGTGTGCTGCGCCGGTGGGGGAGCGTCGCCGACCTCGACGACCTGGTCGTCGCCGACGAGGACCGCCTGTACGTGGCCGCCAACGAGGGTGGTTACCAGTTACTGGCGTACGACCTGGGTTCCGACGCGGAGCCGGTGGTGCTGCACCGGGCCGGCGACGACGACTACCGCCCGAAGGAGCTGGTGGCCTGCGGCGAGCGGCGGGCCTGCCTGTTGCAGGTGCCGAACAACGACGCCGAGCGCACCGAGGTGGTGGCGGCGGCCGAGGGGGAACCCACGATCCGCTGGCCGGCGCCGGGCGCGACCCGCCTGGTCGCGCTGGGCGAGCAGGTGCTCGCCCAGCGGGATTACCCGGAGCCGGCCGTCACGCTCTTCGACGCCGCCGGCAAGGCGGTGCTGCGGGACCGGGGCGGTGTGGGGGTACGACTGGACGCGGGCAACCTGCTGGTGTTCGCCAAGGCACCCAGCACGGTCACGGACAACCGCGTGCTGGCCGGCGTGTGGGCCGAGTCCGGCGAGCCCGACGAGTTGGGCGAACTGAAGGACGTCCGGAGCGCGTCCTGCTCGTGGGGCACCCACGTCATCGCCTGCGGCGCGGAGAAGGACTTCGTCCTGTACCGCTTCGCCGACGACTGATGTGGGCGGTCGAGGAGCCGACTCGTACGATGCTCGGGTGAATCTTCGGGGTACGGTCCGCGCCGATCGTCCGCTGGTGGTGCTCGCCGTCGGGGAGGAGGCCCGCTACCTGCCGCCCGACCTGCCGGTCCTGCTCACCGGAATGGGCAAGGTGAACGCGGCCAGTGCGGTGGCCGCGGTGCTGGCCGCCGGGCCACGCCCCTCCCTGCTGCTCAACCTGGGTACGGCCGGGGCGCTGCGCCCCGGGTGGGTCGGCATCCACGAGGTGGCCACCGTGCTCCAGCACGACCTGGACACCGAGTTGCTGCGTTCGCTCACCGGCGAGACCTACGGGGCACCGCTGGCGCTGACCACCGAGGGTGCGGTGCTGGCCACCGGTGACACGTTCGTGGCCGACGACGCGGCGCGGGACCGGTTGGCGCGGCGTGCCGACCTGGTCGACATGGAGGGGTACGCGGTGGCCTGGGCCGCCGCGCGGGCCGGTGTGCCGTGCCGGCTGGTCAAGCAGGTCAGCGACGAGGCGGGGGAGGGCGCGGCCCGGACCTGGCGGGAGTCGGTGGACGCGTGTGCCCGGGACCTCGCCGAGTGGGCCGGTCGACACCTCGCCTGAGGGTCAGCCGTCGTCGCTCTGCTTCGTCTCCAGCCCCGGCCTGGTCTCCCGGTCGCCGCCCGGGACGAAGATGTGACCGGCCAGTGCGAGCGCCGTGGTCGCGGTGACGAGCAGCGGCGGCCAGCCGCCGGCCCACGGCAGTACCAGCAGCGGCAGGAGCAGCCAGGCCACTCGCCGCCACGGTACGACGGCGGAAACCAGCAGGGTGAACAGGACGCGGCCGAGCACGAACAGCGTCGGGCCGCCGATGATCAGCACGAGCAGCCGCGCCGGCGTCGTTCCGGTTGGGTGGTTGACGACCCTCTCGAACGAGGCCGCCGTGGCGACCACGCCGGCCACCAGCACCAGGTGGGTGTACGGAGCCAAACGCGCCGGTCGGCCCGTGTTGGACCCGGCCGCCAGCACCAACTCGCCGGCCCGGAAGGCGTAGATCTGCCAGAGGAGCAGCATGGTGGCGAACGCGCAGAGCAGGGCGGTGATCCGGAGCGAGTCGAGTCCGCCACGGCTGACCTGCAGGGTCGGCAGCAGGAGAATGTCGCCGAGGGCCAGGATGACGAACTGCTGGTACCTCTCGCCCAGGTGCCCGGTGATGCGCTTGTACTGCGCGATGGGCACCTGACCCAACCGGGGCGTCGGGTAGCGGGCCGCCGAGGCGACCAGGTCGATCGTGATGGCGATGGTCCAGAGCCCCCAGTTCGGGCTGTCTACCAGAGCGCCGGCGACCCAGAAGACGCTGGACACCGTGAACCAGAAGAGGAACCGGGTGGCCCGCTCCCGGGCCGTCCGGTGCCGCTGCCGGTGCAGGGCGGCGACCAGGATGACGCAGCGAATCAGGTGCGTGCCGACGTACGAGATCACGAAGAGCAACAGGTGCCCGATGGTGACCATCGGCAGTGCTACCGCCATCCCCACCGAACCGACCATGGCGATCATCAGGATGGCCTGGATCGGGCGTCGCTGCGGGTCGTAGAACTCGGTCGTGGTCGCGGTGAGCGACCAGGTCCACCAGATGGCTGTCAGCATCAGCAGCACCTTGGCGGTGCCGGACCAGGTGTGCTCCTCGGTCAGCAGTGTCGACGTCAGTGCGAGGGCGGCCACGAAGACCACGTCGAAGAGCAACTCCAGCAGTGTTGCCCGGGTCGACCCCTCCAGCCGGCGTACCAGCGCCGCATTCCCTTCGGTGGTCATGCCGGGCCTCCCGCCGTGTCTCCCGAGGAATTATCGGCGGCCCCGGCGCGGCCCGTCCCCGGATCGGCGAATCCCGCCGGTCGGGGAAGAGGGCGGCCGGAGGTTGCCACGGCGTCGGGCGCCGGGCGATGCTTGACTGCATCCATAAATCTCGATCTATTCGGAGGTTCGGATGCGCCGCTCCCCGCTGGTCGCCCTCGTCCTGACCGTCCTCCTGCTCGTCGCGCCCGGCGCGGCGCAGGCCGCCGTACCCGACCAGGCCACCGCCGACCCGGCGGCCGTACTGGCCCAGGTGCGCACCGCGGGCACCGCCTGGGGCCTCGACCCGGCCAGCGGCCGGATGACCCTCACCGTCGACGACACTGTGGCCCCCGCCGAGCTGACGGCACTGCGGGCGGTGGCCGACCGGGCCGGAGCGGTGCTGCGCCGCGAGCCCGGAACGCTGCGCCCCCTGATCGCGGCCGGGCAGGGCATCTACGGTGGCGCCACGCGCTGCTCACTCGGTGCGAACGTGCGCAGCGGCAGCACCTACTACGTGATCACCGCCGGTCACTGCACCAGCACCGCCAGCACCTGGTACGCCGACAGCGCCCAGACCACAGTGCTCGGCACCCGGACCGCCACCAGCTACCCGACCAACGACTACGGCCTGATCCGCTACACGGGCCGGATCGCCCACCCGAGCGCGGTCTACACCTATCCCGGTCTGCTGACCATCTACGGTGCCGGCAACGCGTACATCGGTCAGGCGGTGTGTCGCAGCGGTGTCACCACCGGGGTGCGTTGCGGCACGGTCACCGGCCTCAACCAGACCGTCAACTACTCCACCGGCGTGATCTACGGGCTGATCCGCACCAACATCTGCGCCGAGCCGGGTGACAGCGGCGGACCGCTCTACGTGGTCTCCACCGGCCGGATCCTCGGCATCCTCTCCGGCGGCACCGGCAACTGCACCGCCGGTGGCACCACCTACTACCAGCCGATCTCGGAGGTGTTGGCCGCGTACGGGCTGACGTTGCCCTGAGCGCAGAGGTGTGACGTACGACGGGTTGCCCGTCCCGTGCGGGACACCTAGGCTCGGCGACGCCCAGCACCCCCCGCCGCGAGGATGTGTGCCCGATGCCGACCGCCCCCCGACCTGACCAGCCGAGTGTCCCGGCGGGCCGTCCGCCGGTCGAGGTGGCCGCGGTGGGGGAGACGATGGTGGTGCTCTGCCCCGCGCCGGGTGAGCCGCTGGAGCGCGCCGAGCGGGTCGCCGTCTCGGTCGGCGGGGCCGAGTCCAACGTGGCCGGTTACCTGGCCCGACTGGGGCACCAGGCCGCCTGGGTGAGCCGCGTCGGCGACGACCCCTTCGGTCGGGCCGTGGTCCGGCACGTCGCCGCCGCCGGTGTCCGGGTGGACCAGGTGGTCGTGGACCCGACCGCACCCACCGGCCTGTACCTCAAGGACCCGGGCCCGGAGGGGACCGCCGTGCACTACTACCGGGCCGGGTCGGCGGCCTCCCGGATGGACCTGGGCACGCTGGCCGACCCGGGGCTGACCGGTGCCCGAGTGCTGCACCTGTCCGGGATCACCCCGGCGCTCTCCGCCTCCTGCCGGGCGCTTGTCGAACACGCGGTGACCGCCCGCCCGCTGGCGGGGTCGCTGGTCAGCTTCGACGTCAACCACCGGGCCCGGCTGTGGCCCGCCGAGCAGGCCGCGCCGGTGTTGCGTGACCTCGCCGACCGGTGCGACCTGGTCTTCGTCGGTCAGGACGAGGCGGAGACGCTGTGGGGCACCGCCGACCCGACGGCCGTACGCCGGCTGTTGCCCACCCCGGCGACGGTGGTGGTCAAGGACGGCGCGGTGGGTGCCACCGAGTTGCGCCGCGACGTCGAGCCGGTCTTCGTGCCCGCTCCCCGGGTGACCGTGGTCGAGCCGGTCGGCGCGGGAGACGCGTTCGCCGCCGGCTACCTGGCCGGGTTGCTGCGCGACCTCGACCCGGTGCGGCGGCTGCGCCTCGGTCACCTGATGGCGGCGCAGGCGTTGACCAGCAGCGGCGACAACGCCCCGGTCCCGCCGTGGGCCTGGTTCGAGGATCTGCTCGACGCCCCCGCCGAGGCCTGGTCGCCGCTCGACCTGACCGGCGCGTCAGCGCGGGTCTGAGTCGTCGGGTTCCGGCTGGACCACCAGGCAACCGTTTCACCGCGATCTCGGATGGAGTGCACCATGACCACAGCGGATTTCGACCACATCTTCGGCGGCGCCCGGGTGATGGCCATCCTGCGCGGCCTGCCGGTCGCCGAGACCGTCCGGCTCGCCGAGCGCGCCTGGGACCTCGGCATCGACGTGGTGGAGGTTCCGGTGGCCACCGCCGACGCGGTGCCGGCGCTACGCGCCGCCGTGGAGGCGGGCGCCGCGCGTGGCCGCATCGTCGGTGCCGGCACCGTGCTCGACGTCGCGCAGGTCGTCGCCTCGGCCGAAGCGGGTGCCGCGTTCACCGTCGCGCCCGGTCTGGACCTGGCGATCGCCGACGCCGCCGCCGCGCGGGGTCTGCCGCACCTGCCCGGCGTGGCCACCCCCACCGAGGCCCAGCAGGCGTTGCGGCACGGCCTCACCTGGCTCAAGGCGTTCCCCGCGATCTCCCTCGGCCCGGCCTGGTTCAAGGCCGTCGCCGGCCCGCTGCCGCAGTTGCGCTTCGTCGCGACCGGCGGCCTGGACGCCGGCAACGCCGGCGCGTTCCTGCAAGCAGGTGTACGCGTGGTGGCCGTCGGATCGGCCCTCTCCGACCCGAGCCAGCTGGACCGGCTCGCCGAGCTGGCGACTGCGGGGGCATCCGCGAGGTGAACCAGCGATGGCGGGTTTGTGCCATGGCGTAAACGCGTCGGGCTGCGGTGGGGGACGAGAGGCGGGCGTGGCATCGATGCTGTGCTGCGTACCACTTCTCGACACAAAGAGGTCATCTTGGCTCTGTCTCACCGGCGCCGCCGAACCGGGCTGATCGCCCTCGGCGCCGCCCTCACCCTGGCGGCCGGGTTCACCCCACCCGCCGCGGGGGCGTCCGCCGCCCCGCCCACCAGCCCTGATCGCCCGACCGGGATTCCGCCCGCCGCCGCCGGACGCGCGTCGACCGTCACCCTGATCACCGGTGACACGGTCACGGTCACCACCGGCGCGGACGGCAGCACCGTCTCGACCGTGCGCCGGCCGGACGGCAGCACGCCGAGTTTCCACCGCACCGTGCTCGACGGCGACACCTACGTCTACCCGGACACGGCGCTGTCCTACGTCACGAGCGGCGTGCTGGACCGGCAACTGTTCAACGTCACCGAGCTCATCGCCGACGGGTACGACGACGCGCACACCGATGCGCTACCGCTGATCGTCACGATGACCGACGCGGCGGCCCGCGCCCGCACCCGCCCCACCGTGGACGGCGCCAAGCTGGTCCGACCGTTGGACAGCGTGCAGGGCGCGGCGCTGACCCGCGAGCGCTCCACCGCCGACCGGTTCTGGACCGCGCTGACCGCCGGTTCGAACCGGCGTACGGGCGACGCCCCGGTCCTGGCCAACGGAATCGCCAAGGTGTGGCTGGACGGCCGGGTGCACGCGGACCTGGCCGAGTCCACCGCGCAGATCGGCGCGCCGAAGCTGTGGGCCGAGGGCAACACCGCCGCCGGTGTCGACGTCGCGGTGCTCGACTCCGGTGCGGACGCCGAACACCCGGACCTCGCCGGCCAGATCGCCGAGTCCAGCAGCTTCGTGCCCGAGGAGCCCGACATCCTCGACTACAAGGGCCACGGCACGCACGTCGCCTCGACGATCGCCGGCACCGGCGCGGCCTCCGGCGGTGTCGAGAAGGGCGTCGCCCCTGGCGCCCGACTGCACATCGGCAAGGTGCTCAACAGCGAGGGCAGCGGGCAGGACTCCTGGATCATCGCCGGCATGGAGTGGGCCGCCCGCGAGCAGAAGGCCCGGGTGGTCAGCATGAGCCTCGGTGGTGAGGCCACCGACGGCAGCGACCCGATGAGCCAGGCCGTCGACCGGCTCAGCGCCGAGACCGGCGCGCTCTTCGTGATCGCGGCCGGCAACAGTGGCCCGGCCACCATCGGCAGCCCCGGCGCCGCCGACTCGGCGCTCACCGTGGGCGCCGTCGACTCCACCGACCACCTGGCCGACTTCTCCAGCCAGGGCCCGCGCGCGGGCGACGGCGGGCTCAAGCCCGAGATCACCGCCCCGGGCGTGGACATCCTGGCGGCCCGATCCCACTTCGTGCGGGGCGGCTCCGGCGACTACACGCTGATGAGCGGCACGTCGATGGCCACCCCGCACGTGGCCGGCACCGCCGCGCTGGTCGCCGCCGCGCACCCCGACTGGACCGGTCAGCGGATCAAGGAAGCGCTGGTCAGCACGGTCAAGGCCACTCCCGGGTACACCCCGTACCAGGCGGGTGCCGGCCGGGTGGACGCGGTCGCTGCCGCGCACGCCACGGTCTTCGCCACCCCGAGCGCCTACTCCGGCTTCCAGGCATGGCCGCAGCAGCCGGGCATGACCGTGGACCGGAAGGTCACCTACACCAACGTCGGCAGCGCGCCGGTCACCCTGAAGCTGGCTGTCGACGCGGCCACCGCACCGGCTGGCCTCTTCGCCCTCTCCGCCGACACGGTCACCGTGCCCGCGGGCGGCACCGCCGCCGTGACGGTGACCGCAGCGTACGACAAGCTGCCGGTGGAGAAGCAGGTCAGCGGCATGATCGTCGCCACCGACGACACCGGTGCGGTCCGTGGCCGCACCCTGATCGGGGCGGGCAAGGAGGGCCAGCGGCAGAACCTGACGCTGGTCGCGAAGGACCGCGACGGCAAGCCCCTCGTCGGCAAGGTCATCCTTACCGCCGACACTCTGTTCACCGCCGTGGACCTTCCCGAGAGCGGCACCGCCACCCTGCGACTGCCGGTGGCCACCTGGTCCGGCTGGATCTCCGCCGACGTGCGCGGCGTGAACGGCCCGCGCTCCAAGGGCATGGCGATGCTCAGCTTCACCGACGTCACCCTGGACCGGGACCGCACCGTCACCCTGGACGCGCGCGCCGCCCGACAGGTGCGGGCCATCGTGCCGCAGGAGGCCACCGCCAGCGCGCTGCGGATGGACATCCACAGGTCCACGAAGAACGGTCTCACCGAGAGTCAGGTGCTGCCCGACGACTCGTACGACAGCATGTGGGCGTTGCCGACGGGCCGTAAGGTCACCGACGGCGAGTTCGAGTTCGGTGCCCGGTGGCGGTTGGAACAGCCGGCGTTGACCGTCTCGGCCGGCGGTCGCTCGTACGACGATCTGCTGGTGAAGCGTGCGACCCCGGCGATGCCGGCCGGTCGTCGCCAGCTGGACGCGGTCTACGTCGCCGACACGTCGGCGGCCGGGCTGGCGAAACGACCGGTCCGGGACCGGGCGGTGGTGGTCCGGCGCAGTGACACCGTGGACATCGCCACCCAGGCGCAGGCCGCCGCGGCGGCCGGAGCCAAGCTGCTGCTGGTGGTCAACGACGGCGTCGGGCGGCTCCAGCCGTGGGACGAGTTCGCGTGGAGCCCGGAGAGCCCCGCCCCGGTGACCGTCGCCACCCTCACCGCCGACGAGGGCGACCAGCTCATCGCCGCCCTGGAGCGCGGCGCGGTGCGGCTGACCGTCGAGTCGCACCCGGAGACCAGCTACCTGTACGACGTGGCGCACCACTGGACCGGCGCGGTGCCGGCCGACCCCACCTACCGGCCCACCAAGCGGGACCTGGCCCGGGTCGACGTGGAGTTCCGCAACTACCGGCAGGGCAAGGCGCTGGAGTTCCGCACCGACATCTGGCGCGGCTGGGCGTCGAGCAACCAGGAGCCCGCCCCGGCGCAGGGCCGGCGGACCGACTGGGTGAGCGCCGACCAGCGGTGGATCGACGACGCGTTCATCGCCGGCGAGACCGGTCAGCACATGTCGGGGGTGACCACCTACCCGGCCGCCAAGCCGAGCAGCGTCACCTGGTTCGGGCCGATCCAGCGACCCCGGATGGGTGGAAACTACGTGCCGGTCCGGTACCTGGACACCGTCTACCTGCCCGCGCCCGGCTGGGGCGACGGTGGTGGCCACATCGGTGAGGCGTACGCCAACTTCGACATGGTCAACCGGACCACCCTCTACCAGGGGGACAAGGAGCTGGACTGGGGCAACGCCGAGTACCTCCAGGTGTCCGCTCTGCCTGCCCAGCGACTGCCGTACCGGCTGGTGGTGGAGAACGACCGGGCCGCCTGGACCAACCCGTACTCCCGGCAGACCCGCACCGAGTGGGGCTTCAGCTCGGCGGCCACGGGCGAGGAGTCGGCGGAGGTGCTGCCGATGATCCAGCTGGACTACCAGGTGGACATCGACCGCAACGGCACCGCGTCGCGACGGGCGCCGCTGACCGTGGTCGCGTCGCACCTGCCCGACGTCTCGGGCACCGTCGGTGCGGTGACCGTCGAGGTGTCCTACGACGACGGGGCGACCTGGACGAAGCAGCGCCTGACCCGGCACGGCGACGGTTGGCGTACCGCGTTGGCCGCGCCGGCGAAGGCCACCTTCGTCAGCCTGCGGACCACCGCGCGGGACGCTGCCGGCAACACCGTGAACCAGAGCATCACGCGGGCGTTCGGCCTTCGCTGACGCCACAGGCGGCCGTCGGCCGGGGTGCCCCACGCAGCCCGGCCGACGGCCGATCCGTCCTCTCAGCGGGTGGTCGTCGGCCGGTCGAGGAAGAGCAGACGGGCGCGTTTCTCCGGCAGGTCGATCAACGGGCCGGGCCGGAACCCGGTACGCAGGAACCGCTTGATGGCCCGGTCGTTGCGGGCGTCCGGCTCGATGACGACCCGCAGCCGGCCCGGGTCGGCGAGGACGAAGTCGAGGATCGTGCCGAACAACGCGCCGGTGAACCCCCGTTCGACCGCCACCGGTGGCCCGACGAGCAGGTGGACGCCGACGTCACCGGGGCGTACGTCGTAGCACTCGCCGACCGGATCGGCCTCGGGCTGGTAGGTCTGCGCCAACGCGGCCGGCACGCCGTCGCGGTGCACAAGGTACGCGTGGTGGGTGGTCAGCGAGTCCAGGTACGCGTAGATCTCGTGCACCCGTTCACGACTCGCCTCCCGCATCCCCCAGAAGCGGGCCCGGTCCTGGGTGACCCAACCGTGTAGCAGGTCGACGTCGTCGTCCGGCCGCACCGGGCGGATGGTGACCGTCCCGAATCCGTCGACCTCGCTGCGGTAGTGGTGCCGTTCAGTGCTCATCCGGCTCCTCGACGAGTCGGTCCCAGTCGGTGGTGATCGGTAGCAGCTCGCCCGCCAACCAGGCTGGGCCCTGGTCGTCGTGGTGGGGGTCGTCGGGCACTCCGCACGCGCCCAGCGGGACCACCCAGCGGCTGTCCTCGCGCCGCGCCAGATCCCAGACGAAACGCGCCGCCGGCCCTCGGAAGCACCAGTGGGTGACTCCGGGCACGCTCGAGGTGGCCAGCACACAGTCGTGGTCGCCGTCGAGTCGGGGGCCGGGCCCGGCGTCCGGGTCGGGCAGCGCCCGCCAGGCCGCCAGCCGGTGCAGGTCCCCCCAGCGCACCTGCCCGGCCGCCGCTTCGGCGACCTCCTCGGCCGCCGCGCGTACCACCGCGGCCGGGTCCACGCCGGGCAGCGGACTCCCGTCGAGCAGGTGCTCCAGTGCGTAACCGACGCGCGGCGTCAGCGCCAACCAGGGCGCGAACACCTCGGGGTACGCGGGCGGTTCGGCCAGCTCGGCCAGCGCCGGGTGGGCGGCGATCCGGCGTACGACAGCCGCCCGCAGGGTGGCGAACGTGGCCGCGTCGGCGCTGTCGGCGGCCATCCGCCGGTCCCAGCGCAGCAGCCGGTCGCGCAGCGCGGCGGCCCGGGGACTGAGCCCGTTCGACTCGGCCAGCACCGTCAGCAGCGGCCCGGCCGAGCCCAGGTACGTGTCGGTGTGCACGCCGGCCATCTCGTCGGCCGTCCAGCCCCGGCCGGCGTCGAGCAGTTCGGCGATGCGGTGCGCCCGGTGCGGCGGGGAGAACTCCACCCCCAGTGGCGTCGCCAGGCCGCGCTCGTTGGCCATCACCGCCCGACCGACCACGTCGGCGCGGGGCATCGGCGCGTACCACCCCTGCCAGGTGTGCGCGTCGGCCCATGCGGGAACGACTCGCAGGCCGTTGCCCGGATGCCGTACCGGAACCGCCCCGGCGACCCGGTGCAGCAGCCCACCGGCGGTGTCCGCCGCCTGCACCACGTTGACCGGCTCCACCCAGTGCCGCAGCGCATGGTCCACGTCGGCCACGGTACGGGCGCGCAGCAGCTCCGGCAGCGCCGCGAAACCCAGCTCGGCGCGGACCCGGGGCGGGTAGCGAAGGCTGATCGCCGTCTCGTCGCCGGGCCCACCGACGATCACCGGACCCCGGTCGGTCTCCATCACCTCGACCTCGACCGGGTCGGCCCCGGCCACCTCGATCGTCTCCAGGTGGCAGTGCACGGATCGCCAACCGTCCGGGCCGAGAGCCTGCACCTGCCGGTCCTTCCGGCGCAGCCGCTCGGCGTACAGGTCCTGGTAGTCGGCCATCGCGTTGGTGATCGCCCAGGCCACCGCACCGGTGTGCCCGAAGTGCGCGATGCCCGGCACACCGGGCACCGCCAGCCCGACCACGTCGTACTCCGGGCAGGCCAACCGGATCTGCTGGTAGACGCCCGGATCCTCCAGGAACCGGTGCGGGTCGCCGGCGAGCAACGCTGCCCCGGTGCCGGTGCGCTCGGCGGCGAGCAGCCACCCGTTGCTGCCGGCGACGGCGGGTCCGTCGGTGGCGAACGCCTCGACCAGGTCCGGGCCGAGCCGCTGCGCCACGTGTTCCCGCCAGAGCTTGCTCGGGAACCCGGCGAACAGGATGTGATGGCCGAGCCAGACCGCCAGCGGCGTCCACGCCTCCCACCGACCCGGGCTCAACCCGGTGGCGGCGAACTCCGGGGCGCGGGCCGCCCCGGCGGCGAGGCCGTCGTTGACCCCGGCGACGTACGCGCCCACCCACTCGGCGGTCGCCGGGTCGAGCGCGGCGTGGCAGCGGCGTGCGGTGTCGTCGAGTCGTACCCGCCGGGCGAACCGGTCCCAGTCGAGCGCGTCGACGCCGAGGAACGCCGCGCTGGTGCCCTGGGACCGGTGTCGTTCCACCTCGATCTGCCAGGCCCGGTCGTACGCGGTCACCCGACCCTGCTCCGCCACCAGCGCGAGGGGGTCGTCGGCACGCAGGTGCGGCACGCCCCACCTGTCGCGGAAACGCCGGGCGCTCACGCGGGCTCGACAGCGCGGCGGCGGGCGGCGGGGACGACCAGCGGGGTGCCGGTCTCCGGGTCGTCGATGACCCGGCAGGGCAGCCCGAACACTTCCGCCACCAGGTCGGCGGTGACCACCGACGCCGGCTCTCCGGCGGCCACCACGCGGCCGTCGCGCATGGCGATCAGATGGGTGGCGTAGCGGGCCGCGTGGTTCAGGTCGTGCAGCACCGCGACCAGGGTGCGTCCCTGCTCCTCGTGCAGTCGGGCGCACAGATCCAGGATCTCGATCTGGTGGGCGATGTCGAGGTACGTGGTCGGCTCGTCGAGCAGCAGCAGCGGGGTCTGCTGGGCCAGCGCCATGGCGATCCAGACCCGCTGCCGTTGCCCGCCGGAGAGTTCGTCCACCGGCCGGTCGGCGAGGTCGTCGACCCCGGTCGCGGCCATCGACTCCTCGACCACCCGCTCGTCCTCGCGCGACCACTGCCGCAACAGCCCCTGGTGGGGGTAGCGGCCCCGGGCCACCAACTCGGCGGCGGTGATCCCGTCCGGTGCGATCGACGACTGGGGGAGCAGGCCGAGCGTGCGGGCGACCTTGCGGGCCGGCTGGTCGTGGATGTCGCGCCCGTCGAGCAGCACGGCGCCGACGCTCGGACGCAGCATCCGGGACAGCGCGCGGAGCAGGGTCGACTTGCCGCACGCGTTCGGACCGATGATCACGGTGAACGAGTTGTCGGGCACCGCGACGGTCAGGTTCTCGGCGATGGTGCGCTGGTCGTAGGCGAGGGTCAGCGCGGTGCCGCCGAGCCGGGAGGTGCCGGGATGCATGGGTGCTCCTTCGAGGGCGTCGCGGGTGTTCACAGCCGACCCGCCCGGCGTTCCATCGCGAGCAGCCAGACCAGGTAGCCGCCGCCGATCACTCCGGTCACCACGCCGACCGGAAGCTGGTGCCCGGGAAACGCGCGTTGGGCGAGCAGGTCGGCGCCGACCAGCAGCGCCGCTCCGACGGCCATCGACGGCAGCAGGTTCGGGCCGGGCGCCCGGGTCAGCCGTTTCGTCACGTGTGGGGCGACCAGCGCCACGAAGGACACCGGTCCGGCGGCGGCCGCCGCGAACGAGACCAGCGGCACCGCCGCCGCGAGCAGCACCAGGCGCAGCCGGCGCACCGGCACGCCGAGGGCGCTGGCCGTGTCGTCACCCAGCTCCATCATCCGCAGCGCCGGGCCGCAGACGACGAGGACGAGCGGCGTCACCACGACCAGGACGGCGAGCAGCGGGCCGGCGTTGTCCCAGCCCCGCCCGTCCAGGCTGCCGGTGAGCCAGAGCACCGCCCGGGCGGCGTCCATCAGGGGCGCCCGGGTCAGCAGGTAGCCGTTGACTCCGGTCAGGATCGCGGCGATGCCGATGCCGACCAGGATGAGCCGGTAGCCGTGCACTCCGCGTCGCCAGGCGAGCGCGTAGATCACCAGGCCGGTGCCGAGCCCACCGACGACCGCCGCGCCCGCGAGGGCGAGGCTGCTGCCGCCGAGGACGACCACCACCAGCGCGCCGGCCGACGCGCCCTGGGTGAAGCCGAGGATGTCCGGGCTGCCCAGCGGGTTGCGGACCAGCGACTGGAACACCGTGCCGGCCAGCGACAGCGCCGCGCCGACCAGTAGGGCGGTGACCAGTCGGGGCAGCCGCAGCTCGTGCACGATGAACTGCTCCGCCGGGGTGCCACCGCCGACGAGCGTGCGTAGCACGTCGGTCGGGCCCATCGGATAGTCACCGCTGCCCAGGGCGACCAGGCCGAGCCCGATCGCGAGCAGTGCCGCGCCGACGCCGACGGCCAGCGCACGGGGACGGAACCGCAGCGACAACCCGCCGGGGGTACGGAGGACTGTCGCGGTGTGGAGTCTGCTGGTCCGCTCGCTCACGGGTGGGCCACCTTCGCACGGGTGACCAGCCACAGGAAGAGCGGGCCGCCCAGCACGGCGGTCACCATGCCGACCTGGAGCTCTCCCGGCCGACCCAGCACCCGACCGAGCACGTCGGCGCCGAGCAGCAGCGCGGGCGCGAGCACCGCGCAGTACGGCAGCAACCACCGCAGGTCCGGGCCGGTCAGGGCGCGGACCAGGTGCGGCACCAGCAGCCCGACGAAGACGATCGGTCCGCAGGCGGCGGTCGCCGCGCCGCAGAGAAGCGTGACCGCCACGATCACGGCGGCGCGGATCAGCGCGGGGCGGGCGCCCAGGGCTCGCGCCGCGTCGTCGCCGAGCGCCAGCGCGTTCAGCGGGCGAGCGGCGCCGAGCGCGACCAGCAGCCCGACCAGGATGAACGGCAGCACCCGCTGCACGGTCGCGGTGTCCGCGCTGGCCAGCGAGCCGACCGTCCAGAACCGCAGCCGGTCCAGCGAGGCGGTGTCCAGCAGCATCACCGCGCTCACGTAGGAGTAGAGGGTGGCGTTGAGCGCCGCACCGGCCAACGCGAGGCGGGCCGGGGTGGCGCCACGTCCGCCGCCGACGGCGTAGACGAGCGCGGTCACGACCGCCGCGCCGACCAGCGCGAACCAGACGTACCCGCCGACGGCGGTGACGCCCAGGAAGGCGGCGGCGGTGGCGACGGCCGCGGACGCCCCGGCGTTGATGCCGAGCAGCCCGGGGTCGGCCAGGGGGTTGCGGGTGAGGGCCTGCATGACCGCGCCGGCCACGCCGAGCGCGGCGCCGGCGAGCAGCCCGAGGAGGGTACGCGGCAGGCGCATCCGGTGCACCACCGCGTACTCGGTGGCGTCGCGGTGCAGCAGGCCGGACCAGACGTCGGTGAGCGGCATGGCCTTCGCCCCGACCGCGATGCTGAGCACCACGATCACTCCGAGCAGTGTCACGGCGGCGATCAGGCCGGCGGCGCGGACCGCCTGGCGGCCGCGCCGAGCCGGCATGACGGCCGGGCCCCGGTCCGGCACGTGTGGTGTCGGCCTGGTGACGGTGGGTGTGGCGTCCAGTGTGGGCTCCGGAGTGGTGGTGGCGCGACGAACCGCTGTTGACAATGACCGAGGTTAGGCTAACCTAACCCCGCTGCCCCGGTCGAGTCCGGCCAAACCCTTGATCGAAAGACAACACCATGCCCGATGCCCTGTCCGCACGTCGTCTCTCCCGCCGTGGCCTGCTGGCCGCCGGTGGCGCCGCCACGTTGGCCACCCTGCTCGCCGCCTGCGGCAAGGACGACACCGCGAAGCCCGCCGCCGGCAACGGAAGTGGCCCCTGGTCGTTCACCGACGACCGGGCCACGAAGGTCGAGGCGAAGGCCCGGCCGACCCGCGTGGTGGCCTTCACCGGCGTGGCGGCAGCCCTGATCGATTTCGGTCTCGACAAGCAGGTCGTGGGCGTGTTCGGTGAGACCAAGCGGGCGGACGGCACCGCCGACCCGCAGGCCGGCGACCTCGACATCGAGGCCGTCGAGATCCTCGGCAACGTGTGGGGCGAGTTCAGCCTGGAGAAGTACGCGGCGCTGCGTCCCGAACTGCTGGTCACCCACATGTACGACCCGGACGCGCTCTGGTACGTGCCGGACGAGAGCAAGGCCAAGATCCTTCCGCTCGCGCCCAGCGTGGCGATCACCACCGCCCGGGTGCCGATGACCAAGCCGATCGAGCGCTACGCCGCGCTGGCCGAGTCGCTCGGCGCGGACCTGTCCGCGAAGAAGGTCACCGACGCGAAGGCCCGCTTCGACGCCGCCGCCGAGGCGGTCCGGCAGGCGGTCAAGGCCAACCCCGGCATCAAGGTGATGGCCTGCTCCGGCAGCCCCGACCTCTTCTACGTCTCCAACCCGAAGGTCAGCACCGACCTGATGTACTTCGCCGAGCTGGGCGTCGACATCGTGGTCCCCACCAAGCTCGAAGCCGGCGACTACTTCGAGGCACTGAGCTGGGAGAACACCGCCAAGTTCCCGGCCGACCTGATCCTGCTGGACAACCGCAGCACCGCCCTGCAACCCAAGGACCTCACCGCCAAGCCGACCTGGCAGCAACTGCCGGCGGTCAAGGCCAACCAGGTGACGCCGTGGGACGCGGTGCCCCGCTTCTCGTACGCCGGCTCCGCGCCACTGCTGGAGAACCTCGCCACCGCCATCCGGAACGCGAAGAAGGTCAGCTGAGAGACCCAGCACCCCGGGGCGCACCGCCGCGCCCCGGGTGGGTCTTCGCTGCCCTCGTCGAGAACGTGGAAGGACATCCCGTGACCGTGCCGACGTACCCCGTCGAGACCACCGCGCCGTCACCGACGCCCGCCGTCGCGCGGGCCCACCTGTTGCACGACGGTTCGGTCGAGCAGTACCGGCGGACGATCGCCGACGGCGTCGACCGGGTCGCCCGCCGGGTGGCCACCGTCGATCGTCCCGTCACCGGGATCACCCCGGCCGAGTTGGCACCCCTGGTCGACCGGGTGGACCTGGACCGACCGTTGGGCGATGCCCGGGCCGCGCTGGACGAGTTGGAGGACGTGTACCTGCGCGACGCGGTCTGGTTCCACCACCCCCGCTACCTCGCCCACCTCAACTGCCCGGTGGCCATCCCGGCGCTGCTCGGCGAGGCGGTGCTCACCGCCGTGAACTCGTCACTGGACACCTGGGACCAGAGCGCCGGGGCGACCCTGATCGAGCGGCGACTGATCAACTGGACGGCCGAGCGGATCGGCCTCGGCACCGGCGCCGACGGTGTCTTCACCAGCGGCGGCAGCCAGTCCAACCTCCAGGCGCTGCTGCTGGCCCGCGAGGAGGCGTGCGTCGACGCCGTCGGCCCGGCGGCCCGCGCCGAGCTGCTGCCCCGGCTGCGGGTGCTCACCTCCGCGGCCGGGCACTTCAGCGTGCAGAAATCGGCCAAGCTGCTGGGGCTCGCCCCGGACGCGGTGATCGCGGTCCCCACCGACACCCGTCGACGGATCCGGTCAGCCGCCGTCCGCGCCGAGATCGCCCGGTGCCGGGAGGCCGGACTGGTCGTGATGGCCGTCGTCGCCACCGCCGGCACCACCGACTTCGGCTCCATCGACCCGTTGACGGAACTTGCCGCGATCTGCGCGGCGACTGACGTGTGGCTGCACGTGGACGCCGCGTACGGCTGCGGTCTGCTCGTCTCGCCGACGCGCCGGCACCTGCTCGACGGCATCGAGCGCGCCGACTCGGTCACCGTCGACTTCCACAAGTCGTTCTTCCAGCCGGTCAGCTCCAGCGCGCTGCTCGTCCGCGACCGGCGGGCACTGCGGCACGCCACGTACCACGCCGACTACCTCAACCCGGCCCGGATGGTGGAGCAGCGCATCCCCAACCAGGTCGACAAGAGCCTGCAGACCACCCGCCGCTTCGACGCGTTGAAGCTCTGGCTGACCCTGCGGGTGATGGGTCCGGACGCGCTCGGCGCGCTCTTCGACGAGGTGGTCGACCGGGCCGCCGACGCCTGGCAGTTGGTCAGCGAGGACCCCTGCTTCGAGGTGGTGACCCGCTCCGAACTGAGCACTGTGGTCTTCCGCTACCTGCCCACCGGCCCCGGCCGGGAGCTGGCCGACGCGGCCAACCTGTACGCCCGCGAGGCTCTCGCGGCGTCCGGCCTCGCCGTGGTCGCCGGCACCCGGGTGGACGGCCACCACTTCCTGAAGTTCACCCTGCTCAACCCGGCGACCACCGTCGACGACGTCGACCACGTGCTCGAACTGATCGCCCACCACGCCGGCCGGTACGTGCACGAGCACACGGCAGCCGACCTGACCTGCCAGGTCGGCTGACGCCGATGAACACGAACCCGCGCCTGGAGACCAGCATGTCCACCCACGACTTCGTCGCCATCGGGCTGGGCCCGTACAACCTGGGCCTGGCCTGCCTCACCGCGCCGATCGACGACCTGGACGGCGTGTTCCTGGAGGCTCGCCCGAGTCTCGCCTGGCACCCCGGCATGCTGCTGGAGTCGGCCCGGTTGCAGACCCCGTTCATCGCCGACCTGGTCAGCCTCGCCGACCCGACGTCGCCGTACTCCTTCCTCAACTACCTCAAGGAGATCGGCCGGCTCTACCCGTTCTACATCCGGGAGAGCTTCTACCCGCTGCGAAGCGAGTACGACGCGTACTGCCGGTGGGCGGCGGCCAAACTGCCGAACCTGCGCTTCGGTCAGACGGTGACCACCGTGGAGTTCGACCCCGCCGACGAGCGGTACGTGGTGCGAGCCAGCACCGGCGCGGGGGAGACCGTGGAGTACCGGGCCCGACACCTGGTGCTCGGCACCGGCACCCCGCCGTACCTGCCCGACGCCGTCGCCGCGCTGCCCGGCGACGCCGTGCACAACTCCCGTTATCTGGAGCACCGGACGGCGCTGCGCACCAAGCGCAGTATCACCGTCGTGGGCAGTGGGCAGAGCGCCGCCGAGATCTACCACGACCTGCTCGGCGACATCGACCGGTACGGCTACCAGCTCAACTGGGTGACCCGTTCGCCACGGTTCTTCCCACTCGAATACACCAAGCTGACGCTGGAGATGACCTCACCGGACTACGTGGACTACTTCCACGCACTGCCGGAGGAGACCCGCTACCGGCTGGAGTCCGAGCAGAAGAGCCTGTTCAAGGGGATCAACTCCGACCTGATCAACGACATCTTCGACCTGCTGTACGCGCACAGCGTCGACGGGCCGGTCAACACCCGCCTGCTCACCAACACCGAGCTGGTCGGTGCCGGCTACCAGGACGGGGCGTACACCCTGGGGTTGCGTCAGGTGGAGCAGGAGCGCGGCTTCACCCTGCGGACCGAGGGCCTCGTCCTCGCCACCGGCTACCACTACCGGGTGCCGGAGTTCCTCGACCCGGTGCGCGAGCGGATCCGCTGGGACGCGCACGGCCGCTTCGACGTGGCCCGCAACTACAGCATCGACCACAGCGGGCGGGGCATCTTCCTGCAGAACGCGGGCACCCACACGCACAGCATCACCTCACCGGACCTGGGCATGGGCCCCTACCGCAACTCCTGGATCATCCGTGAGCTGCTCGGCCGGGAGCACTACCCGATCGAGAAGAGCATCACCTTCCAGGAGTTCGGGGTGCCGTCGTGACCGTCGTCTTCGCCCACGTCGACGACCGGCTCGGTGAGTTCGCCCTGCGCACGCTCGATCCGGACGCCGACGCCGCGGTGCTGCACCCGTGGGTGACCCACCCGAAGGCGGCGTTCTGGCTGATGCAGGACGCCGACCTGGCCCAGGTGACCGAGGAGTACCGGCGGATCGCCGCGCACCCGCACCACGACGCGTACCTCGGGCTGTGGCGGGGGAGTCCCGCCTTCCTCGCCGAGCGCTACGACCCGGCCCACGTCGAGCTGGTCGGCCTGTACGACCACCAACCCGGTGACGTGGGCATGCACTTCCTCTGCGCGCCGGTCGACGCCCCGGTGCACGGCTTCACCCGGGCGGTGCTCGGCACCGTCATGGCGTGGCTCTTCGCCGACCCGCCGACCCGGCGGGTGGTGGTCGAACCGGACGTCCGCAACACCGCCGTGCACGCGTTGAACGCGGCCGTCGGCTTCGAGGTCGTCGGCCCGATCGCCAAGCCGGAGAAGGACGCCCTGCTCAGCGTCTGCAGCCGAACCCAGTTCGAGGCCGCCACCGACCGCGCCGCAGCGGATCGCGCCGCCACCGACCGCGCCGCCACCACCCGAACCGAAGGAGCCCCGGCGTGACCACCACCGCCGTCCCCACCCCGACGTCCGCCACCACCGGGCACGCCGCCGGCAGCCCGGTCGGCCACCTCACCCCCGAACGCTGGGCCCGGGCCAACCGCTTGCTGGTCCGCAAGGCGCTCGCCGAGTTCACCCACGAACGACTGCTCACCCCGGAGCCCGTGTCCGGCCCCGACGACCGACAGTGGTACGAGGTCCGCAGCGACGACGGCACGGTCAGCTACCGGTTCGCCGCGCGGGTGCTCGCCCTGGAGCACTGGCAGATCGACGCGGACAGCATCACCCGGCACCGCGACGGCACGCCGCTGCCACCCGACGCGGTGGACCTCATCGTCGAGTTGCGCACCACCCTCGGGCTCTCCGCGCGGGTGCTCCCGGTCTACCTGGAGGAGATCACCTCGACGCTGGCCGGCACCGCGTACAAGCTGGCACAGCCCGCGCCGAACGCCGCCGAGCTGGCCGAGGCCGACTTCCAGACCATCGAGACGTCGATGACCGAGGGCCACCCCTGTTTCGTGGCCAACAACGGTCGTCTCGGCTTCGGCGTCGACGAGTACCACAGCTACGCCCCCGAGGCCGCCGCCCCGGTCCGGCTCGAGTGGCTGGCCGCGCACCGGGACCACTCGACGTTCAGCAGCGCCGCCGACCTCGACTACGACCGGCTCATCGAGGGCGAGCTGGACGCGCGGACCCGGGCCCGGTTCGCGGCCACGATGGCCGATCTCGGGCTGGATCTCGCCGACTACCACCTGATCCCGGCGCACCCGTGGCAGTGGTGGAACAAACTGGCGGTCACCTTCGCCGGGGAGCTGGCAGAGCGCCGGCTGGTGCACCTCGGCCCCGGGCCGGACGTGTACCTCGCGCAGCAGTCCATCCGTACCTTCTTCAACGTCAGCGAGCCGAGCCGGCACTACGTGAAGACCGCGCTGTCAGTGCTGAACATGGGCTTCATGCGCGGGTTGTCCGCCGCGTACATGGCGGCGACCCCGGCGATCAACGACTGGCTGGCCGACCTGATCGCGGGCGACGAGGTGCTGACCGGCACCGGTCTGACCGTGATCCGCGAGCGGGCCGCGGTCGGTTACCGGCATCGGCAGTACGAGGCGGCGACCGACCGCACCTCCCCGTACCGCAAGATGTTGGCCGCCCTGTGGCGGGAGAGCCCGGTGCCCGACCTGGCGCCGGGGCGTCGACTGTCCACCATGGCCGCGCTGCTGCACGTGGACAGCGACGGCGGGTCGCTGGCGGCGGCGCTGATCGCCCGGTCCGGGTTGGCGCCCGAGGTGTGGCTGCGCCGCTACCTGGACGCCTACCTCACCCCGTTGCTGCACAGCTTCTACGCCCATGACCTGGCGTTCATGCCGCACGGCGAGAACGTCATCCTCGTCCTCGACGAGCACGACACCGTCGAGCGGGTGATCTTCAAGGACATCGCCGAGGAGATCGCGGTGATGAGCGCCGACGTCGAGCTGCCGGAGGCGGTCGAGCGGATCCGGGTCGAGGTGCCCGACGACACCAAGCTGCTGACCATCTTCACCGACGTGGTGGACTGCTTCCTGCGTCACCTCAACGCGGTCCTGGTCGAGGCCGGCGTCATCACCGAGGACGACCTCTGGCGTACGGTCGCGGCCTGCGCCGCCGACTACTTCGACCGGGTGCCGCACCTGGCCGAGCGGGTCCGCCACTACGACCTGTTCGCACCGGAGTTCACGCTGTCCTGCCTCAACCGGCTCCAGCTGCGCGACAACCAGCAGATGATCGACCTGGCCGACCCGTCGGCGGCTCTCCAGTTCGTCGGCACCCTCACCAACCCCCTCGCTGCCCACGCTCCGGCCCGGTGACCGTGGTCGGGTCTGGTCAGGAGAGGTGCCAGCGGGTGCAATGGGGCCTATGGGATTGCTGAGTATCGTGAGCCTGCTTGCCGCCACCCTGACCACCGGCCTGACCGCGGGGCTGTTCGCAGCCTTCGGGTACGCGGTCATGCCGGGGCTGGGCCGCGCCGACGACCGGACGTTGGTGCTCGCCATGCAACGGATCAACGAGTCCATTCTCAACGGGTGGTTCGCGGTCTGCTTCGGTGGCGCGCTGCTGTTCACGCTGCTGGCGGCGGCGCTGCACCTGGGATCCGACCGCCGGGCGGCGCTGCCGTGGATCGTCGCCGCGCTGCTGGCCTACCTGGCGGTGCTCGGCGTCACCGCGGTGGTCAACGTGCCGCTCAACAACGTGCTGGCCCGTGCCGGCGACGCCGACCGGGTCACCGACCTCGCGGCCCTGCGGGAGCGCTTCGAGGCCACCTGGGTACGCGGCAACATGGTCCGGGCCGTCGCGTCGACCGGCGCGTTCGGGCTGCTGGCCTGGGCCCTGGTGGTGGCGGGACGGCAGTCCGGTTGAGCCGGTCGCGGCTCAGTCGGTCGTCTCCGCCGCGCCGGCCTGCCGGAACGCGCGGGCCAACCGGGCCAGATCGTGCCCCTCGAAGTGCTGGAGGAACCGGCGGCGTACGGCGGCCAGGTGGCTGGGCCAGGACTCTTCCAGGCGGGCGAAGCCGGCGTCGGTGAGGACGGCGTTCCAGCCCCGGGCGTCCTCCTCGCACCGTTCCCGCTTGACCAGGCCCTGCGTCTCCAACCGGATGATCGTGCGGGTCATGCCGCTGAGCGAGAGGTAGCAGAGCGCGGCGAGCTCGTGCATGCGCAGCCGCCGGTCCGGTGCCTCGGACAGGTTCATCAGGGCGGTGTACTCGGTGAGTGGTAGCTGACGGTCACCGACCATGTCCGCGTCGATCGTGCGGGGCAGCACGTACATCACCTGGCCCAGGGCGCGGACCAAGGCCTCCTCGTCAGGGGTGAGGGGTTGCAGAGTCTCTGCGGAGGGGTTGGACATCCTCATATCATACTTGTTTGACTGAGCAAATGGTTACCCTCCGTGTGACCACGGCCATAGGCGGAGTATTTGCTTGACCAATCAAGGACCAGTTAGCGTTCTCGCCGTCAGGCAAGGACCTCTGAAAGGCGCCACACATGACCAGGATCGGGATCATCCTCGGAAGCACCCGCCCGGGGCGTAACGGGGAAGCCGTCGCCCGCTGGGTGCTCGAGATCGCCAAGCAGCGCTCCGACGCGGAGTACGAGCTGATCGACCTGCTCGACTACCAGCTGCCGCACCTCGACGAGGCGTACCCGCCCTCGATGGGCCAGTACACCCAGGCGCACACCAAGCGGTGGGCCGAGACGATCGCCTCCTACGACGGCTTCGTCATCGTCACCCCCGAGTACAACCACTCCACCTCGGGCGCCCTGAAGAACGCGATCGACTTCCTCTACGCCGAGTGGAACAACAAGGCCGTCGGCTTCGTCAGCTACGGCTCGGTCGGCGGCACCCGCGCCGTGGAGCACCTGCGTCTGATCGCCGGTGAGCTGCAGATGGCCGACGTGCGCTCGCAGGTCGCGCTGTCGCTCTTCGCCGACTTCGAGAACTTCAGCGTCTTCAAGCCCAACCAGTTCCACCAGGACTCGCTGACCACCACGCTCGACCAGGTGGTCGCCTGGAGCGCCGCGCTCGCTCCGCTGCGCAAGGGCTGACCGCTTCGCGTTGAACGGGAACGGCCGCGGGATTCCTCCCGCGGCCGTTCCCGTTCGCTCATGTGTCGGCCGACCCCGCACGCTCGGTCAGGCCGGACGTGCGTCGGCGAGCAGATCCAGCGAGAGCTGCCACAGTCGCGCCGCCGCCGCGGGGTCGATCGCGTGGTCGGCGACGCCGCGCAACGGCGTCTCCGGGGTGTGACGCACCGCCTGCTCGCAGTCCTCGAAGTACCGCCCGCCGATGCCCTCCAGCTGCGGCCCGGCGGCGAGGAGTACGGAGGTGGCGGCTCCCTGCTCCGGGGTCTTGAAGTCGAACGCCGGAAGCTGCGCGTAGTCCTCCTCGGTGAGGTGGCGTCCCAGGTTGGTGGCGACAGCGCCTGGGTTGGCCACGTTGACGCTGATGCCGTCGCCGGCCCAGCGCCTGTTCGCCTCGACCGCGAACAGTGCGGTGGCGGTCTTCGACTCGCCGTAGGCGAGGAGACGGTCATAGGGGCGTTCCCGGAAGTTGACGTCCTCGAAGACCACCGGGGCCTGAACGTGCGCGATGGAACTCAGCGACACGACGCGGGCCCGACCGGCCCCGGCGAGTGCCCGGTGCAGCCCGTTGGCGAGTGCGAAGTGACCGAGGTGGTTGCTGGCGAACTGCAACTCCCAACCCTCGGCCGTGCGCATCTCGGGGGTCGCCGACACCCCGGCGTTGTTGACCAGGATGTGCAGGGGGCCGTCCCAGCCGGCGACGAACGCGGCGACCGAGCGCTGGTCGGACAAATCCAACGGTGTGACCCGGATCAGCCGGTTCGCGGTCCCGACGCCGATCTCCTGCGCGGTCCGTTCTCCGGCCCGTACGTCCCGTACCGCCAGGGTCACCTCGGCTCCCGCCGCGGCGAGCGCCCGGGCGGTCTGCACCCCGATGCCCGACGAGGCGCCGGTGACGATGGCGCGCCGCCCGGTCAGGTCGACACCGGCCACGACGTCGGCGGCGGTGGACCGGGCGTTGAACGGCGTGGTGACGCGTGTTTCGGACATGATCGACTTCCTCTGGTTGGTGTCCTCACGTGGCCGTGGCGGCTTGCCGTACCGGCGTACGGTCGGCACCGCCCTCCGGAACGATCGTGCGCGGAGGTCTGCGCAGACGGCCAACACGCTCTCCCTGGCGTAGCTACAGTCTGTTCCTGTGGCCATGCCTGAGCTACGACAACTGCGGTACTTCCTGGTACTCGCGGAGGAACTGAGCTTCACCCGAGCCGCCGCCCGCCTGATGATCGCCCAGCAGTCGCTGTCACAGCAGATCACCGCCCTGGAACGCGGTCTCGGGGTGAAGCTGTTCGACCGCGACAGCCGCGGCACCACCCTCACCGACGTCGGCGCCCTGTTCGTGCCCGAGGCGCGCGCCGTGACGGACCGCGCCGAGGAGGCCGTAGCCTTCGTGGGACGGGCCCTGCGGGGCGAGGTCGGCACCCTCCGGCTCGCCTTCCTGACCACCGTCGCCAACCACCTCCTGCCCCCGGTTGTCCGCGCGGTCCGCCACCACCTCCCCGACCTGCATCTGGCCACCGAGTCCACCAGCATCGCGCCCCTGGTCCAGGGCGTCCTCGGCGGGCAGTTCGACGTCGCCTTCACCCGGACTCCGCTCGTTCCCGGCCTGGAGTCCAGGAGACTGACGACCGAACAGGTCTGCGCGGTGCTGCCCGAGGGCCATCCGCTCGCCGGTTGCGCCGAGTTGACGCTCGCCGACCTGGCGAACGAACCGTGGGTCATGACGCCACGCAGCTCCTGGGAGCCCTGGCACCGTGCCTACGAGGACCAGTTCCGGGAAGCGGGCTTCGTACCGAACATCGTTCAGGAGGAGGCCAGCGTGCAGAGCCTCCTCGGCCTGGTCGCCGCCGGACTCGGCGTCACCCGGCTGGCCTGCTCGGCGGCCAGTCTTCGCCGCACCGGCGTGGTGTTCGTCCCGCTGGCCGGCGCCTACGCGCACACCGAGATGGTGTGGTTGTCGGGTAACAGCGCGCCGGCGCTGCACCGGCTCCTGGACGTGGTCACGGACGTCGCGGCGACGACCGACCTCACCAGCACCGGCTGACGGCGAGGCGGTCGAGGGAGCCGTGCCGCACGGGGCCCCTACCGCCACCGACAGTTGACAACGTGACGTCCGGGGACAGCAGTCGGACGGCCGCGTCCACTACCGTTGGCGCGATGAGCCGATCTGCCGCCGCTGGTCGGGCTCCCTTGTGGAGGGACCGCACCTTCGGCACGTACTGGGTCGCGCAGTCGCTCTCGGCGGCCGGCGACTCGTTCGCCTACCTGGCGGTGCCGCTGCTGGTGCTCCAGGCGACCGGGTCGGTGGCGCAGATGGGGCTCCTCACCGCCGTCGCGGGTGCGGCGTCAGTCGCCGCCGGGGTCTTCGGTGGGGTGCTGGTCGACAGGTACGACCGCCGCACGCTGATGATCGTGGCGGACCTGACCCGGTTGGTGCTCTACGGCCTGGTGCCCCTGGCGTGGCTCGCCGGCCCGCAGGTGTGGCTGCTCTTCGTCGTGCTGCCGATCTGCGAGGCGGCCGGCATGGTGTTCCAGGTCGCCGCGGTGACCGCCGTCCGCAACCTCGTCGACCGGGATCGGATCACCGAGGCCAACGGCCGGTTGCAGGCGACGTACGCGGCGGCGGCCGTCCTCGGGCCGCTGCTCGCCGGTGTGGTGGCGGCCCGCTTCGGCCCGGCGACCGCCGTCGCCGTCAACGCGGCGAGCTTCGCGCTCTCCGCCGCCGGACTGTGGCTGATCCGGCTGCGACCCGCTCAGGTCGACGCCGTGGTGGTGGCCCGGGAGCGCCCGTTGGCCGAGTTCCTGGCCGGGGCGCGATTCCTGTGGGGACAGCCCGTCCTGCGGGCGCTGACCGTCCTGTTGTCGGTCTTCATCTTCCTGACCTACGGCTTCGTCGACGTGCTGATCTACCACGTCACACATGACCTCGGCGGCTCCGAGGGCACCGTCGGCACGGTCCTCGGTCTGGCGGCGCTGGGCACGGTCGCCGGTGCGCTGCTGGTGGCCCCGCTGCGCCGACGACGTGGATTCGGCGCGACCTGGATCGGCGCGCACGCCGTCTGTGGTTTCGCGGTGGCGGGCGTCGGCATCGCGACGAGCGTGCCGGCGGTCACCGCGCTGACGGCGGTGTACCTGTGCTGTCTCAGCGTCGGCGGCATCTGTTCGATGTCGCTACGCCAGGAGATCACCCCCGATCATCTGCTCGGCCGGGTCACGTCGGCGTTCTGGAGCACGCACTACGCGCTCGGTCCGGCTGGCGCAGTCGTGCTGACCTGGGCTGCCGCCCGGTACGGCGTGGCAGTGGTCACCATCGTGGCGGGCACGGGATGCCTGCTGGTCGCGGTCGGCGGCCTCTTCACCCCGATCCGCCGCGCCGGCGCGGAGCCGCCTGGTCCGCCTGCTTCGGCCCTGGTGAACCAGGTTGGTGAGCCACCGGCGGGCCATCCGTCGACGGTCTGAGTTGGCGTCGCACCTGGCCGGGGCCTCCCGCCCGCATGTTCCGCCGTGCCTGTCGAGCTGCCCCAGATATGGGGCAGCTCGACAGGCATCCAACAACACACGGCATCCGCCCGCCGCGAACCAGCGTGCGCGAGATCGCCCCGGCCGGAACGCGACCGGGCCGTCGGTCAGAACTCCTGGTACATGACGTGCAGGCCGAGCCGGCCGAGGGCGGGGTGACGGAACGCGCCCGGCACCGTGCCGATCACCGCGAAGCCCTCCCGCTGGTACAGCTCCACCGCCGACCGGTTGCTCTCCGCGACGGCGTTGAACTGCATGCCCGCGTACCCCTGCTTGCGGGCCCAGGCCAGGGCGTCGCGGCACAGCGCGGTGCCGACGCCCCGGCCGCGGGCGTCGGCGGCGACCATGAAACTCGCGGTGGAAACGTGCGCGCCCGGCCCGGGCTTGTTGGCGCCCATTTTCGCGGTGCCGAGCACCCGCTCGCCGTCCACCGCGACGACCGTCCGACCCGGCGCCGCCTCGACCCAGATGGCGTACGACTGCGCGGCGGTCATCGCCGGGTCGTAGGTGAAGGTCTCCTGTGCCTGGATCACCTCCCGGATGATCGGCCACACCTGCGACCAGTCCGCCGCTTCGAACTCCCGAATCCGCACGGAGAGCACGCTAGGGGCGGCCCGGCACCGGGGCAACGGAATTCGTTCAGCCGGTGCCGAGCGCCGCGATCTCCTCGTCGAGCAGACCCGCCAGTCGGGCGTGCCGCCCCGGGTGGCTGCGAACAGTCATGCCACGGCTGGGCATCTCCACAGTCATCAGCAGGTACAGGTGCAGCCGGTACAGACCCAACCGGCGGCGCGCCGCGGCGTCCAGCACCAGCGGCTCGGCGGCGGCGGCCCGGTAGCCGCGCAACAACGGGTGCTCCGGCTCGTCCTCGACGCGTCGGAAGAGCAGTGGCGAGACCAGGTCCAGCAGCGGATCGCCGTAGAGGAACCGCTCGCCGTCCACCAGACCACGCAGCCGCAGCCGGCCGTCCGGGTCGGGCGCGGCCAGCACGTTGCCGTCCCAGCAGTCGAAGTGCAGCAGCGCCGGGCGACGCACCTCGTCCAGCACCTCGGCGTGCCGATCCACAAGCGCGTGCAGGCGCTCCGGCGGGATCGGCAGCCGGACGTTCCAGTCGGACGCATCGGCGAGCAGCGCGTCGAGCATCGCCGTGAACGCGGCCCTCCAGGTCGTCCCGGCCGGCCGGTCGCCGTCGTAGCCGAACCGGTCGCCGGTGACCCGGTGCAACACGGCGAGGGCCGAGCCGAGGTCGTGGCGGGCCGGGCCGTCGTCGACCGCGACACCGGCCTCGGCCAGGTCGGACAGTGACCGGCCGGGCAGCATCGTGGTGACCAACCACTCGCCGTACGCCGGGTCGGTGCCGTGATGCAGCACCGTGGGCACCGGCACCTGAGGCGCATGCTCGGCGACGAGCTGGAAATAGTCGGCCTCGGCCACGCAGAGCCCGCGCTCGTAGCGCAGCAGCGGCGTCCCGGCCGGTGGGGCCAGCTTCAGCACCACCCGACGGTCGTCGTCGAGCAACGCCCACCAGACCGTCGCGTATCCGCCCCCGGTCAGTGGGCCGGTGTCCCGGACCCGGGTGTGTGGCCCGAACGACGCGCCGACCAGATGCTGCACGTCGGCGCTGGTGATGCCCCGTTGGGTCGGGCCGACCGCGGTCACATCGTCGCCTCTCCCCGCCGTGCGCGCGGCGTCGACCCGGCGGTGGCGCGCACGGAAGGTGGGACGGGCCCGGCGGTGTCGCGGCGGACCAGCTCGGCGGGGAGCACCTCGATCCGGGGCGCCGGCGCCCCGGCGTCCAGCACCAGGGACATCGCGCGCGCTCCCATGTCGACGAGTGGCAGTCGCACGGTGGTCAGCGCCGGGGTCACGTCCCGGGCGATCGGCATGTCGTCGAAACCGACCACGGAGGTCTGCTGCGGCACGGCCAGCCCTCGCGCCCGCAGGGTGGCGAGAGCACCGATGGCCATCGAGTCGTTCAGCGCCACGATCGCGGTCAGCTCCGGGTCCGCGTCGAGCAGTCGGGCGGTCGCCTCCGCGCCACCGTCCCGGTCGAACTCCGCGTACCGGATGCGCCGTTCCGGCAGCTCGCGGCCCTGCTCGGTGAGGGCCTGGCGGAGGCCGGCCAGCCGGTCGGTCGTGGTGGTCAGGATCCGCGGGCCGGCGACGACGCCGATCGCCCGGTGCCCCAACCCGCACAGCTCCCGTCCGGCCAGGTAGCCGCCGGCCCGGTTGTCCGGCATCACCGCGTCGCCGGAGTGCTCGTGCCGGCCGATCACCGCGACCCGCCCGCCGGTGGCCTCGTACGCGGCGAGCTTCTCGTTGAGCTGCCGGGTGAACGCCTCGTCGTGGTAGCCGGAGCCGGCCAGGATCAACGCCGCCACCTGGTGGCCGCGCAGCAGTTCCACGTACTCCAACTCACGGTCCGGGTCCCGGTAGCTGTTGCAGATCATCAGCAACCGGCCCTGGTCGGTGGCGACACGTTGCAGGCCACGGGTGATCTCGGCGAAGTACGGGTCGGAGACGTCGTGCACGATCACGCCCACCGCGCTGCGATGCGAGCGGGCCAGCAGTTGGGCGTGCGCGTTCGGCACGTACTGCAACTCGGCGACGGCGGCGAGCACCCGCTCGCGCAGCTCGTCGGTGACCGGCTTGCTGCTGCCGTTGATGACACGGGAGGCGGTGGCGGGTGAGACGCCCGCGCGGCGCGCCACATCGGACAGGGTCGCCATGGCCCGCCCCCTCGATCTGTTGACGGCGTTTCGTCGTGCCGGCTAGCGTCACGGTACCGCAGAGAAAGCCCTTTCCCGCAGGGAGGCCCGGCCGTGTCCGATCGCTTCGCGGTACTCCAACTCGACGAACTTCCCGCCAGACGCTGCTCGTGTGGCACCACCCGCCGAGGCTTCATCGCCGAGAGCGACGGACAGACCAGTGTCCACCTGCTCCAGGTGCGGGACGCGGTCACCCACCACCACCGGATCGCCACCGAGTACTACATCGTGCTCGCCGGTGAGGGCGAGGTCGAGCTGGACGGCGTCCGTCATCCGGCCCGACCGACGTCCGCGTTCCTGATCAAGCCGGGTTGCCGGCACCGGGCCATCGGCGATCTGACCGTTCTGCTGGTGTCGTTGCCGGCGGCGGACGACACCGACGAGTACTTCGATGCCTGACCGGTCGGCCCCGCTGCCTGGTGGCATCGGGGTCTCCCGGCTGCGCGTCTACGACACGGTCGCCCCGGACGGGCTGGTGGGCGGCACCCCGCACGTGCACCTGTGCTGCACCGAGGGTTACGTGGTGACCGACGGCGAGGGCGCGGTGCAGACCCTGACCGCTGCCGGCTTCCGGGAGACGCCGCTCCGGCCGGGGGCGGTCGTCTGGTTCGAGCCGGGCACCGTGCACCGCCTGGTCAACGGGGGCGGGCTGACCATCGTGGTGCTCATGCAGAACAGCGGGTTGCCCGAGGCTGGTGACGCCGTGCTGACCTTCCCGCCCGACGTGCTGGCCGACCCGGCCGCGTACGCCGCAGCGGCGGCGCTGCCTGACGGGGGAGCGCCGGGCGTGGACGTGCGGTCCGCGTACCGCCGACGTGATCTGGCGGTGACCGGGTTCCAGGCGCTGCGGTCCGGCGGGCCGACGGCGCTGGCCGCCTTCCACGCCGCCGCGGTCGCGCTGCGCGAGCCGCTGCTGGCGCGGTGGCGGCAGCGGTGGGCGGCCGGCGCCGGCCGGGCCGCCGCCGACACCGGCGTGCAGCTCGACGCCCTGGAGCGCGGGGATCCCGGGCATCTGCGCGATGCCGGGTTGTACGCGGTGGACGCGCCGGTCGAACGTGGCCGGTTGGGGATGTGCGGTCTCCTGGACACCTACCCGGCGGCCGGCTGACGGCGCGGATCCCGCCGTCGGTCCAGGTTGGACCGTTCAGTGATCCACTCGGCCTCACGGAAGTCGCGGTGTCCGACGGCTGCCGACGGCCCGGTTTCCAGGAAGCCGAGTCGATCTCGGAGCGGCCCAGCACCTGCTGTGCCGGCAATCGACGAATAGATCGAGGAAAGGCCTTGCCCGGCGTGAGGGGGCCGCCTACGCTCCAGGAAAGCGTTTGCCTGATCCGCCGACCGGCCCGGTCCATGGGCATCGAGCCGGGCCCCGAGGAGGTTTCGCGTGACCGAGAACTCTTTGGACACGGCGGGCCGGCAGGCCGCCGCCGACCAGGCCAGTGGTGCGCGAGCAGCCGCTGCCGGGCCCGGCGGCGTCGGTACGGACGGCCCCGACGGAACGGCCTCGTCCACTGTGCTGAAAGCGCCACCCGGGGGCGGGCGTCCGCCACGGCCCACGCTCGGTCGCCGGGCGGTGACCTTCGCCGACTCGCTCTGGCGCCCGGCGCTGGTGCTCGCGGTCCTCTTCGCCGCCTGGTGGTTCGTGGCCGCCCAGGAATACGTCCCGAACTACCTGGTGCCCACCCCCGGCCAGGTCTGGGAGACGATGACCGGGCAGTGGTCCGAACTGGCCCGCCACACCCTGGTCACCCTCTACGAGACGGTGCTCGGCTTCGTGCTGGCCGCCGCGTTGGGGCTGGCGACCGCGGTCGCCATCGCCTACTCCCGCACCCTGGACAAGGCGCTCTACCCGATCGTCCTGTTCGCACAGGTCATCCCGAAGATCGCCATCGCGCCGCTGTTGGTGGTCTGGTTCGGCCTCGGCCTCACCCCGAAGATCATCCTGGCGGTGCTCATCGCGTTCTTCCCGGTGGTCATCTCCGGCGTGGCCGGGCTGCGCTCCACCGACCCGGAACTGCTCGACCTGGCCGCCACGATGGGTGCCGGGCCGTGGCGCACCTTCCGCAAGATCCGCTTCCCGAACGCGTTGCCGCACCTGATGGCCGGCCTGAAGGTGGCGGTCACCCTCGCGGTGGTCGGTGCCGTGGTCGGCGAGTTCGTCGGCGCCAGCGAAGGGCTCGGCTACGTCCTGTTGCTGGCCAACGGCAACCTCGACTCCGCGCTGCTCTTCGCCGACCTGATCCTGATGTCCGCCATCGGCATCGTCCTGTTCGTCCTGGTCGAGATCGCCGAGGCACTGCTCATCCCGTGGCACGCCAGTCGCCGGGCCGGCGTGTCCCTGACCACCTCCTGACCGACCCCATCACGGAGGCACCGATGAAACGCACCGCCACCACCATCCTGGCCACCGCCGCCCTGCTGTTCGCCGCCACCGGCTGCGGTGGGGACGACTCCGCCGGCAAGACCGGCGCCGACGGCAAGAAGCAGGTCACCCTCACCCTCAACTGGGTGCCCTACGGAGAGCACGCGCCGTTCTACTACGGCCTGCAGAACGGCTACTACTCCGCCGAGGGCATCGACCTGAAGATCCTGCCGGGCAACGGCTCGGGCAACACGGTCAAGCAGGTCGCCCAGAAGCAGACCGACTTCGGCTGGGCCGACAGCCCGGTGCTGCTCAAGTCGGTGGCCAGCGGCATGCCGGTACGCAGCCTCGGCGCGTACCTGGAGAAGGGTCCCTCCTCGGTGGAGTTCTTCACCGAGGAGAACATCAAGACCCCGGCCGATCTCAAGGGCAAGACCGTCGGCGGCACCCCCGGCGACGCCCTCTACGCGACCTTCCCGGCCTGGCTGGAGAAGAACGGCCTCAAGAAGGACGACGTCAAGGTGGTCAACGTCGACGCCGCCGGCAAGATCGCCGCCCTGGCCGAGGGCAAGGTCGACGCCATCATGGGCTTCTTCCACGACCAGGCGCCCACCATCGAGAGCAAGACCGGTAAGAAGGTCGACGTGCTGCTCTTCGCCGACTACGGGATGAACCTGCTCGGCACCGGCCTGATCGCCAACACCCAGACCCTGCAGAAGGACCCGGAGCTGGTCCGCAAGTTCGTCCGGGCCACCCAGAAGTCCTGGGCCGACGCCGCCCGCGACCCGGCCGGTGCGGTGACCGCGATGGCCGCGCTCGCCGAGAACGAGCCGGCACCCGAGGTGCTCACCAAGCAGCTCACGCTCAACATGCCGCTGATCGGCGCGGACGGCCCGCCCGGGGTGAACACCGAGGCCCAGTGGACCGAGACCATCGACCTGATGTCCCGCTACGCCGAGCTGAAGGACCCGGGAGCGCCCAGCGCGTACTGGGACTCGTCGTACGCGGCGCAGGGGTGACCCGGTGACCGCCGCGCCGGCAGCCACCGGCACCGCCATCGGGATGTCCGGAGTGACCGTACGGTTCACCTCCCGACGGTCCCAGACCACCGCCCTGGACGACGTGTCGCTGGACATCGAACCCGGTGAGTTCGTCACGATCGTCGGGCCGTCCGGCTGCGGGAAGTCCACCCTCCTGAAGATCGTCGCGGGGTTGGTCACGCCGACCAGCGGCGCGGTGTCGCTGCTGGAGCGCCCGGTGCGCGGCCCGCAGAAGAACATCGGCTTCGTCTTCCAGAAGGCCGCGCTGCTGGAGTGGCGCGGCGCCCGGGCCAACATCCTGCTCCAGGCCGAGATGCGCGGCATGGACCGGGCCCAGGCCGCCCGCCGCGCCGACGAGCTGATCGAGATGACCGGCCTGACCGGCTTCGAGAAGGCGCTGCCACACGAGTTGTCCGGCGGCATGCAGCAGCGGGTGGCGCTCTGTCGCGCGCTGCTGCACGCCCCGCCGGTGCTGCTCATGGACGAGCCGTTCGGCGCTCTGGACGCGCTGACCCGGGAGCAGATGAACGCCGAACTCCACCGGATCTGGCGGGAGACCGGCACCACCGTCGTGCTGGTCACCCACTCCATCGCCGAGGCGGTCTTCCTCGGCACCCGGGTCGTGGTGATGAGCCCTCGGCCCGGCCGGATCATCCGCACCTTCCCGGTCGACCTGCCGGCGCACCGCGACTACGCGCAGGTGATGTCGGATCCCCGTTTCGACCGGCTTGCCACCGACCTGCGTGGGTTGCTCGGCAGCGCGGCCGCCAACCACTGAGCGCGGATCGGCACGACCAGCACGACGGAAGGAACACCATGACCCGCAGGTCGATCGGCATCATCGTCAACGGTGTGACCGGAAGGATGGGCTACCGCCAGCACCTCGTCCGCTCGCTGCTGGCCATCCGCGAATCCGGCGGCGTGACGCTGGCCGACGGCACGACCATCTGGCCGGAACCGGTCCTGGTCGGGCGCAACGAGACGAAGCTCCGCGAGATCGCCGAGCGGCACGGACTCACCGACTGGACGACCGATCTGACCTCGGCGCTGGCCCGCGACGACGTCGAGATCTACTTCGACGCCCAGGTCACCCAGCAGCGGGAGAAGGCGATCCGGCAGGCCATCGAGGCCGGCAAGCACATCTACACGGAGAAGCCCCTCGCCGAGGACACCGCCGCCGCGCTCGACCTGGCCCGGGCGGCGGACGCGGCCGGCGTACGCACCGGCGTCGTACAGGACAAGCTGTTCCTGCCGGGCCTGCGCAAGCTGAAGCGCCTCGTCGACGGCGGCTTCTTCGGCCGGATCCTCTCGGTGCGCGGCGAGTTCGGCTACTGGGTCTTCGAGGGTGACTGGCAGCCCGCCCAGCGTCCGTCGTGGAACTACCGGGCCGAGGACGGCGGCGGCATCGTGGTCGACATGTTCCCGCACTGGCACTACGTGCTGGAGGAACTGTTCGGCCGGGTGCGGGCGGTGTCCTGCGTGACCGCCACCCACGTGCCCGAACGCGTCGACGAGGCCGGTCAGGTCTACCCGGCCACCGCCGACGACGCCGCGTACGCCGTGTTCGAACTCGACGGCGGGATCATCGCCCAGATCAACTCGTCCTGGAACGTGCGGGTGTACCGCGACGAGCTGGTCGAGTTCCAGGTCGACGGCACCGAGGGCAGCGCGGTGGCCGGGCTGCGCAACTGTCGGGTGCAGCACCGGGCGGTCACGCCGAAACCGGTGTGGAACCCGGACCTGCCGGCCACCGAGGACTTCCGGGCCCAGTGGGCCGAGGTGCCCGACAACGAGGAGTTCGACAACGGCTTCAAGGTGCAGTGGGAGGCGTACCTGCGGCACGTCGTCGCCGGTGAACCGTTCCGGTGGGACTTCCTGGCCGGCGCTCGTGGCGTGCAGCTCGCCGAGCTGGGGCTGCGCTCGGCCCGCGAGGGCGGTCGGGTCGAGGTGCCGGAGTTGCACTCATGACGGCCGAGGTGGTGCCGCCGGTGACGGCCGAGGTGGTGTTGCCGGACGGTCGGCGGCACCGGTTCACCGGCGGCGGCGGCTTCGAACGCCCGGCCGCGCCGGCGACCAGCCGGATCGCGTACGCCGCCGCGCACGTGGTCGCCGATCCGAGGGCGGAGAACGTGCCGGGTGCCCCGGCGGCGGTGGACTGGGACACCACTCTCGCGTTCCGGCGACACCTCTGGTCGTACGGGCTCGGGGTCGCCGAGGCGATGGACACCGCCCAGCGGGGGATGGGGCTGGACTACCCGGCCACCCGGGAGCTGATCCGCCGCAGCGCCGCCGAGGCCCGCGCGGTGGGTGGCCGCATCGTCGCCGGGGTCGGCACCGACCAGCTGCCGACCGGTCCGGCGACCCTGGCGGCGGTCACCGCCGCGTACCTCGAACAGCTCCGCGACGTCCGCGCGGCCGGCGCCCGCCCGGTGCTGATGTGCAGCCGGCATCTGGCCGCCGCGGCGCGCGGCCCGGAAGACTACCTCCGGGTGTACGACGAGCTGCTGAGCGCGGCCGACGAGCCGGTGGTGCTGCACTGGCTGGGGCCGATGTTCGACCCGGCGTTGACCGGCTACTGGGGTGCGGTCGACCTGGACCTGGCCGCCGACACGGTCGTCGAGCTGATCAAGGCGCACCAGTCGACTGTGGACGGCATCAAGGTGTCGCTGCTGGACGCCGGCCGGGAGGTCGCGCTGCGCCGCCGGCTTCCCGCCGGGGTACGCCTCTACACCGGTGACGACTTCCACTACCCGGAGCTGATCCGGGGCGACGAGGTGGGGCACTCCGACGCGCTGCTCGGGGTGTTCGCGGCCATCGCGCCGGCCGCCGCCGCCGCGTTCGCCGCGCTGGACCGGGGGGACCTGGCGGCGTACGACGGGATCTTCGCACCGACCGTGCCGCTGGCCCGGCATTTGTTCGCGGCCCCGACCTGGCACTACAAGACGGGCATCGTGTTCCTGGCCTGGCTGGCCGGGCACCAGGACCACTTCACCATGGTCGGCGGCGCGCAGTCCGGCCGGTCCCCGGCGCACCTGGCCACCCTGCTCACCCTGGCCGACGCGGCCGGGCTGTTGCCGGACGCCGACCTGGCCGCGTCCCGCGCCCGGGCCTTCTTCACCGTGGCGGGGGTGGAGCAATGAGCCTGGAGCGGTTCTCGTTCAACCAGGCCACCGCCCAGGGCTGGCCGCTGCCGGAGGTGGTGGCGGGTTGCGTCGCGGCCGGGGTGCCGGGCATCGGGTTGTGGCGGGAGCCGGTGGCCGAGCACGGGCTGGCCCGGTCGGCGAAGCTGGTCCGCGACGCCGGTCTCACCGTCACCTCGCTGTGCCGGGGTGGTTTCTTCTCCGCCGACGACTGGCGCGCGGAGAACCTGCGGGCCATCGAGGAGGCGGCCACCCTGGGCGCCCCGGAGCTGGTGCTGGTGTCCGGTGGGCTGCCGGCGGGCAGCCGGGACATCGACGGCGCCCGGCAGCGGGTCGCCGACGCGATCGGTGAGCTGGCCCCGCACGCCGAGGCCGCCGGGGTACGGCTGGCGATCGAACCACTGCACCCGATGTTCGCCGCCGACCGCTGCGTGATCGCCACCCTGGGTCAGGCGTTGGACATCGCCGAGCGGTTCGACCCGTCGGTGGTAGGCGTGGTCGTGGACGCGTACCACGTCTGGTGGGACGACACGGTGTACGCGCAGATCACCCGGGCCGGCGAGTGGATCGCCGCGTTCCAGGTCTGCGACTGGGTGACGCCGCTGCCGGAGGGGGTGCTGCTCGGCCGGGCGCTGCCCGGCGACGGGTGCATCGAGCTTCGCCGGCTGCGCGAGGCGGTGGACGCGGCCGGTTACGTCGGCCCGATCGAGGTGGAGGTCTTCTCCGCCGAGGTGTGGGCGCGCCCGGGTGCCGAGGTGCTGGACGCGGCGGTGGCCGGCTACCTGCGCCACGTTGTCTGAGACTGCCGAACGGCGCTGGCCGGCGGCGGTCGGGGCGTGGCTGGGTATCGGCACCGCACCCGCCACCCTGGTGCTCGGCGCGGCGATGGCCGCCCGGCACGGCGGGGCGGTGCCGGTGGCCGGTCTGCTGGTCGGCGGGGCGCTGATGGCGGCACTGCTCTGGGGGCAGGGTCGGATCGGTCTGCGCCGGCCCCTCGGCGACGGCGGGACGCTGACCGCGGTGCTGCCCGCGTACCTGGGGAACACCTCGCGGCTGCTGCTCGCGGCGGTGCTGACCGTGTCGATGGTCGGCTGGAACGGGTTCAACGTCGGGCTCGGCGGGGCCTCCCTGGCCGCGCTGACCCAGCTGCCGGGCTGGGCGGGGCCGGCCCTGCTGGAGGTGGCGGTCCTCGCCGTCTCCTGGGCGCCGGCCCGACTCGGCAACCGGATCGCGGTGCTCACCACACTCAGCGCGGTGGTGCTGGTCGGCTGGTGCCTGACCGTGCTGCCACCGCCCGGCGCGCCCGTCCGGCTCGCCTTCGGTGGGTTCGCCGACGCCGCCGCGCTGATCGGCTACGCGGCGGTCTTCGCACTGCGCGCACCCGACTTCAGCGTCGGCCTCGCCCGTCGGCGGGACCTGGCCTGGTGCGTGGGGCTGCTGATCGGTCCGGCGCTGCTCGGGGTGCTCGCCGGTGCCGGCCTGTGGCTGCGGACCGGCGAGGCGGACGTGGTCGCGCTGCTCGCCGCCGGGTCGGGCCTGGCCGCGTACGCGAATCTGTTCGTCGCGGTGGCGGTCTTCGCCGCCGCGCTGACCACCACGTACTCCGGTTCGCTGGCGTTGCGCGGCCTGGCGCCGCGGGTGCCGGCGCGGGCGGCGATGCTCGCCGTCGCGGTGCTCGGTGGGTTGCTGGCGGTGGCGCGCTTCGACCGTCTGGTGCTGCCCTGGCTGACGCTGCTGGCCGCCGCGCTGCCGGTGCTCGTGGTGCCGATGGCGACCGAGGCCGCCGCGCGCCGCCGCGGTCGTGCGCCGCGTACCGTGCCGGCCTGGTGCTGGGTGCCGTCGGCACTGCTGGCGGTGGCCTGCACGCTCGCCGGCGTGGGCGTCGCCCCACTGCTCGGCCTCGCCCTCGCCGGGGTGTGCACTGTGTTCTGGCGGCGTCGCGGAGACGCGACCTAGGTCAGCGGTTCGGTTCGAGGCCAACCGGTCGTGAGGAGCGGCGTCTAGCGTTGGGTCACGTCAAGCACGATGACTGTGACGTTGTCGTGTCCACCCTGGTCCACAGCCAGGTCGATGAGCTGGTCGGCAACTTCTCCGGGACTCTTGTCGGAAGCGAGCGCGGCCTGTATCTGGTCGTGGGGCACATAGGAGCTCAGACCGTCCGAGCACAACAGGACTCGGTCGCCGGGACAGAGCTGGAGAGGCGTCAGGTCGGGCGATCGGCCGTCGTTGCGGCCATCGAGGAAGCGGGTTAGTTTCTCGCCTAGATTCGGCACCTTGCCAGCGTCGGCGACGAGGTGTTCGTAGGTGTGATCCTCGCTGACCTGGAGCATCGTGTCGTCTCGAAAGCCGTGGCGTCGGATCAGATAGGCGCGGGAGTCCCCGACGTTCGCCACGACCGCCTCCCCGCCGGACCGCAGTAGTGCGACCAGCGTGGTTCCCATCCCAGCCAGCTTCGGGTCCTCGCGGATCTTCCGGCGTAATGCCTCGCCCGCCTCGTTTATCGCCCGTCCGATAAAGCTGGCAAGATCCTTCGCTTGCACAGGACGGTCATACGCTTCCAAGATACCTGTCACTGTGCTGCTGGCGATATCACCGGCGACGTGGCCGCCGAGACCGTCTGCGACGACATAGAGCCATTGCCCTTGGCTGTAGGAGTCCTCGTTTCTTCTACGGACGAGGCCCTGGTGTGTTCGGCTGGCGGCTTTGACAGTGAGGGTGACGGTCATGACTCACCTCTCGGTCCGGCGTCGGGCCACGGCTGCTGGGCGTTGTCGGCGCGATGCAAGACGTGGACCGTCTCGACCCGGTCGCTCGCCACGACATACTCGGTCACCTCGACCGGTTTGCTGTCGGCCCCCGAGGTGCCGACCCGCACGATCTCCAGTACGGGCAGGTTGGTAGGGATCTCCAGCAGGGCGGCTTCGTCCTTGCTTGGCATCCGCGCGCGGTGAAACTCCATCCAACTGATGGGCCAGTGGCCAGCGTTTTCGATGTGGTGCAGCCACTCGCCAGCGGCGGGGTTCGCGTCCAGGTCGGCGACGATGTCGGCGACACGCGGGTGAATCCACGAGACATTGATCTGGAATGGGGCTTCGGACGCCGGCCCGGTGACCCGAAACCGGCGAAGCACCTCGGTGCCAGGGTCTACGCCGAGAAGCTTGGCGATGCGGGGATTGTCCAGCGGGGCCGGTGCGCTGACGGCGTCGCCGTGGCGAACCCATACCTCCTGGCTGCTCGCTGAGGGGAACGAGTATCCGGTTGCTTGCTCGTTACGCTTGACCAAGTCACCACGTGGTCGACGTGGGCGCATGGTGCCGTACCGAACGGCGATGCCGCGCCCTTGGACGGCCCACACATAGCCCTCTGTCTCAAGGAGGGCGATGGCCCGACCGATGGTGTCGCGGTTGGCGCCATACTCGGCGGCGAGGTCGTTGAGGGTCGGAAGCCGTGTACCGGGCGCCCATTCTCCGGCTTCGATCCGTTCTCGGATCTTGGACGCGATGTCCAGGTAGCGCGAGTGCAGCGGCACGTCCACACCCCTTCCCGGTTGTCCTACGACAATCCTTGACTCTGGGTCAGATTGTCCCCACACTATCTCGTACGGATTGTCCCAAGACAATTCGGTGAGGTGGGGCTTGGTGGCCGGTTCACCTGCCGAGACCGGCACATCAGGGTGTCTCACGAGGAGGGTGTACGTGACTGGAAATCGTGGCGAGTCGGACGAGCTGCGGCCCGTGAGCAAGCCGTCGGTGCCTGAGATCCCGACGGTTGTCGTAGCCGAGGTGCCGCAGGTCTTCGTTCTCATCAGGGACGAGGAGCCTATTGGCTACCTCTTCGACCTTCCATCCGGAGTGGTGGCCATCCTCGATGGCGCGCGGGAGATCTTCCGATCGGACTGTCTGGAAGATTTCACCAGGTTCTTCGGCCCCATGCTGGATCTGAACATCGCGAAGGTCAGGCAAGGCTCCTGAACGTGCGCCTCCTGCCTTCCGCAGCCTGTCGAGTTCCTCGGACAGGGCCGGAGCCCGGGGAACGTCATGATCGCGAGTCCCTTCATCGGTCGAAGTGGGCACCGATAGGGCCGGCGGGGTGATCAATATGGCGGTGCGTGATGACGGCGGTAATGTCATGGCCCGCGCCGAGGCCGGCGTCAGATGGACCGATGCGTTCGCGGATCTGGACCCTGCCGGGTTCCCGATGCTCCAGGCCTTGACTCCGCACGGCGATGCGGTCTTCAACCAGCGGCAAATACCGCTGCTGCTGGCGGAACTGGACCGGCTTCCCGCCGTCTTGGCCGGCGACTGGGTCGGTCAGGCCCGCGAGTTGGGCCGGGTCGTCGAGCGGGGAACACACCTCTATCTGTGGTTCATCGGCGACTGACCACGCCGGAACGGCCGCCACCTCGCGGATCCGGCGTGGTCGGGGTGTGGGTGCTGCTCGATCCTGTCTCGCCGAGGTCGGCGTCATGCCGCTGCTCGGCCTGGCCCGGTGGGAGCGTTCACCCTGCTCTCATGGCATCGGGAAAACTTGATCTAGGCGCGGGCGGCAGAACGTGATCTTATACGCACCGGCGATCCGTAACACCGCGCAAACCATCGATTAACCGTCGGCGGCTTAGGTGGGGGAGCGCTCCCATATGCGGGTCGCGATCGATGAAGAAGCTCCACAAGGGAGCAACCGAAAGGAGCCTCGTGGCTACAGGCACGAGCGGAAACAGGCTGCGAAGACTAGCGATACCGACGCTGGTCGTCGCCCTGATCAGCGGTACCACCGCTGTGGCGGGAACGGCGTCGGCGGCACCTGCGGGGCCAGCGGGCGCCGGCGGAAGTGCCGGCTACTTCACCACCGGGTCCGACCGGAAGGTCACCCTCACCGACGGGGCCGACCGCCGGCCCGGCGGCAAGGACGCGGCCACCCCGAAGGCAGCCGTCGACGAGACCGGCTCCGGCATGTACGTCGTCGAGCTGGCCGAAGCCCCGCTGACCACGTACACGGGTGGGGTGTCCGGTCTGGCGCGGACCCGCCCGGCGGCGGGCAACCGGCTGGACGTGACGTCGACGCCGTCCCAGGCGTACCGCCGGCACCTCGACGCGCAGCGGGGCGCCGTCGCCGCCGCAGCCGGAGTCAAGGTCAACGCGGTCTACACCACCGCCTTCAACGGGTTCTCCGCGAAGCTGACCAGCCAACAGGTCACCGCGTTGCGGGCGGACAAGCGCGTCCGCGCCGTGACCGCCTCGCGGGCGCTCGGCACCCCGACGCCGCCGCCGACCGCGCCGACCGCGAACACCCCGGCCACCACCACTCCCGAAGAGCTGGACCAGTCGGCGGGAGCGGGAGTCGCCGGCAAGCCGGACAAGGCCGGCAAGCCTGGCCCCGGCACGGGCGCCGGCATGGTGATCGGCGTCCTGGACACCGGCATCTGGCCGGAGAGCGCGTCGTTCGCCAAGAAGATGCCCGCCCCGGCGAACTGGCGCGGCACCTGCCAGACCGGTGTCGCCTTCGTGGCCGAGCACTGCAACGGCAAGATCGTCGGTGCCCGGTACTTCGCCGACTCGTGGCTCGCCGGCGGTGGCTCGGTGCCCGAGGGCGAGTTCCTGTCCCCCCGCGACGCGGCGGGGCACGGCACGCACACCGCCTCCACGGCGGCCGGCCTGCCGATTTCGAACGTCACGATCGACGGTCGCCGCTTCGGTCCCGTCTCCGGGGTGGCCCCGGACGCCCAGATCGCCGTCTACAAGGTGCTCTGGGGTGGCATGGGCTACGACGCCGACATCATCGCCGGCATCGACGCGGCCGTCGCCGACGGCGTACAGGTGATCAACTTCTCGATCGGCTCCCAGCTCGGTGACTGGGAGGCCAACACCCCGATCGGCATCGCGTTCCTCAACGCCACGCTGGCCGGGGTCTTCGTGGCGGCGTCGGCGGGAAACACCGGCATCGTGAGCGGGGCGATCAGCAACGCGGCACCGTGGGTGACCACGGTCGGCGCGGCGGTGACGAACCTCGACGAGGCGACCATCAAGCTCGGTGACGGCACGAAGCTGGTCGGCGGCTCCCTGGACGCGTTGCCCGGTGGCGACGCACGGCCGATGGTCTTCGGCGACCAGGCCGGATCGCCGGATCTGGGCGCGGTGTACTGCGAGCCCGGCAGCCTCGACGCTGCCAAGATCAAGGGCAAGGTGGTTGCCTGCGCGCTGTCCGACACCTTCGCTTCTGCCAACGAGGTGAAGGAGAAGGGCGGGGCTGCGATGGTGCTGTTCGACCCGGTCGGCAACTACCGGGTCAACTCCATCTACAACTTCCCGGTGGTCTACCTGCCGACCGAGAAGCAGGCCGGCACGTTGTTCAACTACCTGATGCGCCACCCCACCGACGCGAAGGCGTCCGTGCGCACCGGCGGCGACGGTTCCAGCGTCCCGGGCGTACCCAGCGTCGCCGACTTCTCCTCCACCGGTCCGGACAAGGTGACCTACGGCGTCTTCAAGCCGGACCTGGTCGCCCCGGGGTCGGACATCATCGCCGCGGTCTCGCCGGCGGGCAACTTCGGGCGGCAGTACGACGCGTACTCGGGCACCTCGATGGCGTCGCCGTATGTGGCCGGCGCGGCAGCGATCCTGCGGGCCACGCACCCGGACTGGTCACCGGGCCGGGTCGCGTCGGCGCTGCGGACCACCGCCACCGACACCGTTGGCACCAGCAACCCCCTGGACCAGGGCAGCGGTTTCATCAACCTGGCCGGGGCCACCGACCCCGGGCTGGTCATCGAGCCGACCGCGGCGGAACTGGTCAAGTTCAGCGAGACGGCCGCGCCTGACGGCAAGGAACTCAACCTGCCGGCCATCTCACTGCGGGAGTACGACGGGACCAGCCCGGTGACCCTCACCCGCACCCTGACCAACGTGGGTAAGGCGAAGGAGACCTACCGTTCCGTGGTGTCCGGTCTGCCCGGCATGAAGGTCACCGTCACTCCGGCCTCGGTGACGCTGGCGCCCGGCAAGTCCGCGACGGTGACCATCACCGTGCGCCGGGGCAGCGCGCCCTGGGACCGGTACGTGACCGGGTCGATCACCTGGCACGGCAGGACCCACACCGCCCGCATCCCGGTCGCCGCCCGTCCGTGGGGGATCACCGCCCGGCCGTACGGTGACGACGGGGAGGAGTTCGGCCGGATGGCCAACGGTGCCTTCGGCCTGGTCCAGCCGGGCTTCAGCGGGCCGCTCGCCGGTCGCAGCACCGGTTACACGCCGATGCAGCGGGAGTCGTACTCGATTCCGGCCGGCGTCTACGGCGGGGTGTTCGACCCGAAGGCATCCGGAGTGAAGAAGGTCGACTTCACCGTGCCAGCGAACACTGCCGGCATCGTCGTCGAAGCCAACACTGACGACCCGAACACGAACCTCGATCTGTACCTGTACAAGGGCGACACCCTCATCTACAGCAGTGACAGGTACTGGACCAGCGCGGAGCAGGCGTACAAGTTCCTGCCCGAGCCGGGGCGCTACACCGCGTACGTGTTCGCACAGTTCCCCGGTGGTCCGGTGGTCGATTTCGACCTGGGCTACGCCATCATCGGCCGTAACGCCAAGTATTCACCTGCCACGCTGACGCTGCCCTCCACGGCAGAGCGCGGTCAGGGCTTCAACTTCACGCTGAAGCCGAAGAAGCCGCTGGCCGAGGGTGACTTCTGGGCGTACACCGAGTACAGCACCAATGGCACGGTGGTCCCCGGCAACCTGGTCTACACCCAGCAGAGTTCCTGGGAGTAACCCGTTCTGAGTCGTGGGGCGGTGCCGCTGCGTACCGCCCCACGGCCCGGGCGCACGATCAGCCTGCTAGTCGTTCGACGAAGGCGCGGCGTGAGTCGACGTCGCTCAGTGGCAGGGCACTCAGTTCGTAGCCGAGCTGGGTGTAGGCGCTGACCATGGCGTCGTGGGTGCGTACCGCCTCGGTGAAGTCCTGGTTCCGCTCGCTGTCATTGGCGTATATCTCCGGCCACGGCGGGGCGATGAAGACGCGCCGGTGGTAGCGGAACTGCCGCGCTGCCGCCGCCACGTGGTCCGGTACGGGCCAGCCGAGCAGGAGGTAGTAGCCGACCAGGTCCGGAATGCCGCGATCGAAGAAGACCGGGCCGGTGTGCTGGCTGGCCTGACGGTAGGAGCGGATCTCCCAGCTCAGCGTGATCTCGGCGTACAGCCGGGAATCCGCGCCGTGCAGGGCCTGACCACCGATGCGAAGCTGGTCCTGGATGATCTGCCGCCCGGCTTCCTCGATACAGGCGTGTCCCGCACGCCGCAGGCTGTCGAGCAGTGTGGTCTTGCCGGCTCCCGGCCCGCCGGTGATGACGACGTACCGATTGCTCATGCGGGCTCCCCGAGTCGGATGGGTGACGGGTACGCCGGGTAGCGACGGCGGTCGCGATCGTCCACGCGCGGCTGACAGCTCACCCGGAGCCCGGAGCCCGGAGCGGTGGGGGGGGGGGGGCCCCGCCCGCCACCGCTACCGATCAGTTGACCGTGACGGTCAGGTTGATCGAGCGGGTTTCCCCGCTGCTGTAGGTGGTCGTCACCCGGGCGGTGAAGGTGCCCCTGCGCGGGTAGCTGTGGGCGATCGACCGCAGGGTCGCTCCGTGCGCGATGGCGCTGTTGTCGCCGAAGTCCCACGCGTAGTCGGTGATGCTCTGCCCGGACGGCGCTGTCGCGGTGGCGGTGAGCGTGGTGTTCAGCGTTCCGGTGCCGCTGGCCGGGTTGGCGGCCAGGGACAACGTCCCGCCCGGTTCCTGTTTGACCCCGGCGCCGTTGAACCGCAGCCAGTCCAGAGCGAGCAGGTCCGGGGTGCCGCCGGTCTGGGCGGGGTTGACGAACTTCGCGTACAGGGTGGTGGTGCCGGTCGGTTTGTTGGTCAGCGTGACGGTGGGGGAGACCAGATTGTCCCACCCGCCGGTCGAGCCGATGGCGGCCGAGCCGATCAGCGTGCCGGTCGGCGATCCGGTACGCAGCTCGATGGTGCCGCCGACGCCGCCGTTGGTCACCCCGAGCGTCACCGAGCCGATGTTGCGCAGGTCCACCGGCCCGTACGCGACCCAGTCGTTGTGGTCGACGTCGCCGAGCCGCTTACCGGCACGGGCGGTGGCCCGGTCGTTGACCGTGACGCCGGACTGGGCGCTGAAGTGCTCGGCCTCCCTGCTCTTGGGCTGCAACTGCACGCGGGTCGAGCCGGTCAACGCCGGTGCGCCGGCCGCGCCGCCGTCGGTGTACTGCGCGGTGATCAGGGTGTAGAGGTTCTGCCCCGGTCCGTGCCCGTCACCGGCGTCCGCCTCCGTGGAGAGCAGCCCGGAGCAGCCGGTGTAGACGTCCAGCGGGTGGGCGTGCGAGTCGTGGCCGAGCTGCGTCTGCACGGTCACCTTGGTGCAGTCGATGGTGGTGTCCTCCGGGTCGGTGACCGTCACCGTGAACGGGATCTTGTCGCCGAAGTCGAAGTAGCCGCCGTCGGGAACGCTGATGGTCACCCTGGGGCGGGTGTTGCCGACCACCACGTCGGTGACCGCGGTGGCGGTCAACCCGTTTCCGCTGTTGCGGACGGTCAGCCGCGCGGTGTGCTGTCCGGCGGTGGAGTAGGTGTGACTCGGGTTGGCGGCGGTCGAGTCGGTGGTGCCGTCGTTGGTGAAGTCCCAGGCGTAGCTGAGCGCCGTGCCGTCACCCGCCGTCGTGCCGGCCGAGGAGAAGCTGACCGTGAGCGGCGCGCGTCCGCTGTCCGGGCTGGCGGCGATCTTCGCGGTCGGTGGCCGCCCGTTGGCCACGTAGTCGATCCGGTAGATGCCGGCGCCGGCGTTGCTGCCGCCGCGACCACTGCCGGTGCCCTCGCCGAAGTCGATGACGTAGAGCGAACCGTCCGGGCCGAACTCCGCCTCGAAGGGCTGGATCCAGCTCATGTTGCCGAAGATCCCGTTGATCGACTGGAGGTCACCCACGGCGGTCGGGCCGAAGCGCGTGTTGCTGAACGTCTGCGCCGTCTTGTGGATCGAAAGCGTCTTGAACCACCTGCGCGTCAGTTCATAGGTGATCCACTTGCCCTCGAAGTACTCCGGGAACTTCGTGGTGCGGGTGTTGGCCGGGTCGTGGTCGTAGACCGGGCCGCTCATCGGCCCGCCACCGCCGGTGCCCAACTCCGGGAACTGGGTGGAGGCCGAGTACGCGTACCAGACCAGCGCCGACTTCGCCGCTGGCAGGGTGGTCAGGCCGGTGTTGTTGGGGGAGTTGTTGGCCGGCGCGGCACAGTTGAACTTCGCCCCCGAGGTGTTGGTGGCGAAGTTGTAGTCGTTGAACGGGATGTTGTTGCCCACGCAGTACGGCCAGCCGTAGTTGCCGGCCGCGGTGATCCGGTTGAACTCGACGGTCCCCTCCGGGCCGCGGTTGGCGTCGGCGGCGCGGGCGTCCGGGCCGTAGTCGGCCACGAGGACCGCGTTGGTCTGTGGCTCGACGGTGATCCGGAACGGGTTGCGCATGCCCATCGCGTAGATCTCCGGCCGGGTCCTCGCGGTGCCGGGGGCGAAGAGGTTGCCGCTCGGCACTGTGTACGTACCGTCGGCTTGTGGGGTGATCCGCAGGATCTTGCCGCGCAGGTCGTTGGTGTTGCCGGCGGTGCCCTGGGCGTCCCAGGCGGCGCGGCCGGAGCGCTCGTCGATCGGGGTGTAGCCGCTGGAGGCGAACGGGTCGGTGTTGTCGCCGATCGCCGCGTAGAGCCGACCGGCCCCGTCCATGGCCAGCGAGCCGCCCATGTGCGAGTTGGCCCGGCCTTCACCCCGATAGGTGGGGATGGTCAGCAGACGTTTCTCCGACGAGAGCGCGACGCTGTTGTCGGCGACCGTGAACCGGGACAGGTTGAGTTGTTTGAGGGTCTTGTCCGACCAGAGCAGGTAGATCCAGCCGTTGCTGGCGAAGTTGCGGTCCAGGGTCATCCCGAGCAGCCCGTCGGACTGGTCGGTCATCGCCGAGGTGTACGCGAAGTCGAGCAGCGTGGTGACCTGGAGAGTGTCCTGGTTGACCACCTTCAGCGCGCCGGTGCGCTGGATGTAGTAGACCTTCCGGTCCGGGGCGACGGCCAGCTCGAACGGGTCGGCCAGGTTCTCGGTGACCAGACCCACGCGTTCGAAGTTGCTGGTCCTGGTGGCCGAGCAGTCGCCGGCGACCGCGCCGGCCGCCCACTCGATGCCGTAGCGCAGGTGCTCCAGGAAGGTCGCGCTGCTGAACTGCGAGCTGGCGTGCCCTCCGGCGGTGAACCAGGACCGGCCGCCGTCGTAGCGCTGGCACCAGGAGTACGCGTGGTCGACGCCCTCGTCCAGCCCGTTGATTCCGTCCCGCACCTTGATCTGCGCGAGGGTGTGCACGTTGCCGGTGGGGTTGGTCCGCCAGTTGTACCACTCCTCGCTCTGCTCCCAGAGCTCCGGCAGGTTGCGGGTGGAGGGGTGTGCCCGGTCGAGCACCTTCACCCGGCCGGGGAACGTGCCGCCGGTGGACGAGAAGTCGGGGTGGTAGTCGAAGATCGTGCCGACCAGACCCTCGTACCACGGCCAGTCACGTTCGCTGGCGGAGGCGGCGTGCAGGCCGGCCCAGCCGCCGCCGTTGCGGATGAAGGTCTGCAACGCGGCCCGTTGGCTGGCGTTGAGCAGGTCACCCGAGGTCGGAAGCGAGTTGGTGTTGTTGAAGACCAGGGCGTCGAAGGTGGCGAGGTTGGCGTCGGTGAACGCGGCGGCGTCGGTGGTGGCGACGACCTCGAAGTTGTGGGCGGTGCCGAGTTGCTGGATGGCGGCGATGCCAGCCGGGATCGAGTCGTGGTAGAAGTTCGTGATCTTGGAGAAGACCAGCACCCGGAAGCGGGGTGCGGCCTCGGCGGGCAGGGCGGTGGTGGTGCTCACCACGGCGACGACGGCGAGCAGGATGAGGCAGAGCGAACGGAGGTTTCGGGGCATAGGGGCGCTCCCTGTTGGACGGTGAGGGTCGGAAAGCGCTTTCTCGCTGCCCGCACCACGGTACTGAGGGCCAGTGACGAGCGTCAATAGGAGGGGGTAAGCGGTTTCCTGCGGTGTCGTCGCCGTGCCGGCGGGCCCGGACGGGCCCCGGGCACCCACGCCCAGCACCTACCATGGTCAGATCGTGCGTCGCGCCACGCGGCGGCGCAGCCGGTTGACCTGGGGAGGTCTCGTGACGGTGCCGTCCACGTCGGAATCACCCGAGGGTCGGGGCGCCGACCGGATCGACACCACGGTGGTGCACCCGGCCCGCCGCTACAACTACTGGCTCGGCGGCAAGGACAACTTCGCCGTCGACCGGGAGTCCGGCGACCAGATCGCCGCCGTCTATCCGGGGGTGCGCACCCTCGCCCGGGAGAACCGGGCCTTCCTCGGCCGTGCCGTCCGGTTCCTCGCCGAGGAGGCCGGCGTCCGGCAGTTCCTCGACATCGGCACCGGCATCCCGAGCGCCGACAACACCCACGAGGTGGCGCAGTCCGTCGCGCCCGAGGCCCGGGTGGTCTACGTCGACAACGACCCGATGGTGCTGGTCCACGCCCGGGCGCTGTTGACCAGCGACCCGGCCGGCGCCACCGCCTACCTCGACGCCGACCTGCGCGACCCGGAGAAGATCCTCGCCGACCCGCAGCTGCACACCACACTGGACCTGTCCCAGCCGGTGGCTCTGGTGCTGATCGCCGTGACGCACTTCCTGACCGACGACGACCGCCCGCACGAGCAGGTCGCCCGGTTGCTCGACGCGCTGCCGTCGGGGAGTTGGCTCGCCCTGACCCACTTCACCACCGATCACATCCCCGCCGAGATCGTCAAGCGGATGGAAGCCGAGTTCGCCGCCGGCCGGATGAAGCAGGATGCCGTGCCCCGCGACCGCGCCGAGTTCGCCCGCTTCTTCACCGGCCTGGAGTTGGCCGAGCCGGGCATCGTCCCGGTCACCGAGTGGCGTTCGCCGGTGCCACCGGAGCAGCGGCCGCCCCTGGCCGACGCTTCCATCTACGGCGCGGTGGCCCGCAAGCCCTGACCGGGCGGGTCGAGGTTCCCTGTTTCTCTCTACCGGGGGAGTCGGAACCACCGACGGCGGGAGGCGTCATCGTGCCGCCCCCGCGAGAGTGCTTCCATGCCCGTTCGCAGAAGTCGTCAGTGGGCGTACGGCGCCCTGGCGTGGTTGATCTTCTTCATCGCGTCCCATGTGGTCCTGGTGTTCTTTCCCGGTGACGATCCGACCGTCCACAGCCCTGGGGGCAGGCGGGCTTACGTGATCTTCAACGTCGTACTCATCTCGATGTCGACCGTCGGGGCGGCCGTCCTCGTCGCGACGGTCCGCCCATGGGCTCGACGCCTGCCCCGGTGGACGATCCTGGCACCGCTGTGGTTCGGGAGCGTCCTGCTCGTCGTCCGGGGCGCCCCGGGACTGGTCGAGAACCTGCTGATGGTGACGGGTGTCCGACGCGGTGGCTTCGTGGGTGCCCAGGACATCTCCACCGGTGAGTTCTGGGCTGGCCTCGCCATCAACACCTACTTCTTCGCCGGCGCGGTGCTGCTGGTCGGGGCCACCGTCACCTACGTCCGTGGATCAGCGGAGGTCAGGCGCCGGGGGCGGGCGGACCGGTCGGAGTGATCGGCGACGCCAGGGCGGGGCACCCCTCCCGCCCCGTCCTGGCGTCCTGCTCAAGCCGTCGGCAGGGTCACCTGGCGGTCGGCGGCGCCGTCAGCTCGGCGTGTCGCACC